>JBGAJW010000014.1:0-83916 GCA_044224725.1 Flavobacteriales bacterium | reverse complement strand
GCAGCGGATTGCTTACCGGCAAGCACCACTTTGCCACGCCTACACGCATGGCCAGCCTGCTGAAGAAGGAAGGCGTGAAGGTGAAGGACGACCAAGTGGTGGACTTCAAGAAGAAGTTCTGGGACCCGGCGGTGGAGTTGGCCATCTAAGGCAGTCGGCCCTTTCGACAAGATTGATGTCTACTTCTTGAGAACCTGCCCCGGTTGCTCCTTGCTCAATAGTTGCCATACCAAGGTGATATCATTCGTTGCCCTCCCTTCCTTGTCTTGCATGTGGAATCTCCTGCGAAGACGTCGTTGTTCTCCTGGCAGGATCAGCGTACCATCGACGATCCTGAATTCCCCCATTCCTCCGAAGGCACCCACGCTGTTGTGCCTGCTGTTCTTCTCCACGTTAACGAAACTAGAATCGCTAAGAACCAGATCCAGAAGGATCTTCCCATTCTCACTACTCCAATGCGAGGTATCGGTCGACGGCAGCTGAGCGGCCGTATCGGCTGACAAGAACCAACAAGAAACGAGAAGCAACATACCTCGGCTGGCTGTGCGGTACATGGGCCTAATTTCGCGCTCCTTTCTCATCCGCCATGGACTTGGCGAAGGAGGATCCGAAACCATGCCCATCACACAAGAAGCCATCGGCACCGCGCTTTCCCGCGTGGTGGAGCCCGACCTGAAGAAAGACATCGTGGAACTCGACCTCGTGCGCGAGGTGGTGGTCGACGAGAATACGATACACGTGACCGTGGAGGTGAGCAACCCGGCCATGCACAGCCGCAAGCGCATGGAGGAGGCGGTGACCTTCCAACTGAAGAAGGAGCTCGGCAACGACGTGGGCGTGGTGGTTACGGTGAACCCGCTCAGCGGCGACCGCGCGAACGTGCGCAAGGTGTTGCCGAAGGTGAAGCACATCATCGCTATCGCCAGCGGCAAGGGCGGGCGTGAAGCACATCATCGGAGGCGGTGGTTACGAAGTCGGCAACGACCGCTACCTTCCAACTGAAGAAGGAGCTCGGCAACGACGTGGGCGTGGTGGTTACGGTGAACCCGCTCAGCGGCGACCGCGCGAACGTGCGCAAGGTGTTGCCGAAGGTGAAGCACATCATCGCTATCGCCAGCGGCAAGGGCGGCGTGGGCAAGAGCACGATCACCGCGAACCTCGCGGCAGGGCTCGCGCAGCGCGGTTTCAGCGTGGGTTTGGTGGACGCCGACATCTACGGACCCAGCATGCCCCTGATGTTCGACATGGTGCATGAGCGCCCGAACGTGCGGAAGGAGGCCCCGCCTTCGCCCGGCGCTTCAGCGGGCGAGGGAAAGAACTGGATCGTTCCCGTCGAGAGCCACGGCGTGAAGCTGCTCAGCATCGGCTTCTTCGCCGACCCCAACCAGGCCATCGTGTGGCGCGGCCCCATGGCCAGCAAGGCGCTCGACCAGCTCTTCAAGGACGCCGATTGGGGCGAATTGGACGTGATGCTCGTGGATCTCCCTCCGGGAACGGGCGACATCCACCTTTCGCTCGTGCAAGCGATCCCACTCACCGGCGCGATCATCGTGAGCACGCCGCAACCCGTGGCCGTGGCTGATGCGCGCAAGGGCGTGGGCTTCTTCCAACTGCCCAGCGTGCATGTGCCCGTGCTCGGCATCGTGGAGAACATGGCCTGGTTCACCCCCGCCGAGCTGCCGAACAACAAGTACTACATCTTCGGGCAGGGCGGTGCGCGCGGGCTCGCCGAGGAATTGAAGGTGCCCTTCCTCGCGGAAGTTCCGCTTGTGCAGAGCATCCGCGAAGCCGCTGACGTGGGGCGCCCGGCCGTACTCCAAGGCGATACCCCTGCAGCCGATGCCTTCCGCCCCTTGGTGGAGGCTGTGGTGCGCGTGCTCATGACCACCGCTTCGCCTATCGGTTCTCCCGTGAAGCCCGTAGCTTCGGCCCATCCATGAAGTTGACCCGCGAACAGCGCGATTCCGTTACCCTACGTGCCCAGAAAGCGCTCGATGACCTGCGCCCTTTCCTCGAAGCGGATGGCGGTGACATCTCCTTGGAGGAAGTGACCGCCGACGGCATCGCCCGCGTGAAACTGCACGGCGCATGCAGCGGCTGCGCCATGAGCCCGATGACGATGAAGGCCGGCGTGGAAGAAGCCATCAAGCGCGTGGCCCCGGAGATCCGCAGCGTGGAAGCGGTGAACATCGGGGTGGTGGTCTGAGCACAGAACATTTCACCGTTTCCGTCGTTCTTCGCCACGTGACGAAGCTCACGAAAGGCCCAGTGCGTCGGCCTACCTTCGCGCCACATTTCAATGTCCACCACCCTCCAGAAAAAGCCCGTAGAGACCCGCCAGAACGTGGTGATCCTCTTCGCGGGCGACAGCGGCGACGGCATCCAGCTCACCGGCAGCCAGTTCACCGATACCAACGCGCTGTTCGGCAACGACGTCAGCACCTTCCCGAATTTCCCGGCCGAGATCCGCGCCCCGCAAGGCACCCTCGCCGGTGTGAGCGGCTACCAATTGCACTTCGGCAGCGTGGAGATCTTCACGCCCGGCGACCAGTGCGACGTGCTGGTGGTGATGAACGCCGCGGCGCTGAAGGCCAACCTCAGCAAGCTGAAACCCGGCGGCACCATCATCGCCAATAGCGACGGCTTCGATAAGAAGAACCTGCGCCTGGCCGGTTACATCGATGAGGCGGATCCACTGACGGACGGTTCGCTCGCGAACTTCCACCTGCACAGCGTGGACGTGACGAAGCTCACGCGCACGGCGCTCGAGGGCACCACCCTCGGCATGAAGGAGAAGGACCGCTGCAAGAACATGTTCGTGCTCGGCTTCATCAACTGGATGTACAGCCGGGAGAACGCCCTCACGGAAGGTTTCCTCCAGAAGAAATTCGGCAAGAAGCCCGAACTGCTCGATGCCAACATGAAGGCGCTGGTGGCCGGTTACCATTACGGCGACACGAGTGAGACCTTCACCACACGCTTCGAGGTGAAGGCCGCGCCGATGCCGAAAGGCACCTACCGCAGCATCACCGGTAACCAGGGCACGGCGCTCGGCCTGATCGCCGGTGCGCAGAAGTCCAAGCTCGACCTCTTCTACGGTAGTTATCCCATCACCCCGGCGAGCGATATCCTGCACGAGCTCAGCCGCCACAAGAATTTCGGCGTCGTCACTTTCCAGGCGGAAGACGAGATCGCCGCGATCAGCTCCGCCATCGGCGCGAGCTACGGCGGTGCGCTCGGCATCACAGCGAGCAGCGGACCCGGCATCGCGCTGAAGACCGAAGCCATGGGCTTGGCTTTCATGCTGGAGATCCCGCTCGTGATCGTGAACGTGCAGCGCGGCGGACCGAGTACCGGACTGCCCACCAAGACCGAACAAGCCGACCTCTGGCAAGCCGTGCACGGCCGCAACGGTGAAGCACCGATCCCCGTGCTCGCCGCCAGCACGCCGATCGATTGCTTCGAGATGGCCTTCGAAGCCGTGCAGATCGCCGTGGAGCACATGACACCCGTGATCCTGCTCACCGACGGTTACATCGCGAACGGTTCGGAGCCGTGGCGCTTCCCGAACGCGAAGGACCTGTCGGAGATCACTCCTCCGTACATCAAGGCACCGAACGACGGGGACAAATTCCTCCCCTATCTGCGCGATGAGCGTGGCGTGCGTCCGTGGGCCTTGCCCGGCCAACCCGGTTTGCAGCACCGCATCGGTGGCATCGAGAAGCAGGACAAGACCGGCAACATCAGCTACGACCCCGCGAACCACGAGAAGATGGTGCGGCTGCGGGCGGAGAAAGTCGCGCGCATCGCCGACCGTTTCAAGCCGATCCGCTTGGATAGCGGTCCTGCGGAAGGTGAGTTGCTGATCGTCGGCTGGGGCTCCACGTACGGCGCGATCCGCACGGCCGCGCTTCAACTCCAACAAGAAGGACAGAGCGTGGCGCACGTGCATGTCCGCCACATGTTCCCGTTCAACAAGGGATTGGGACCACTGATGAAGAAGTACAAAAAGGTGCTCGTGCCCGAGATGAACAGCGGCCAACTGCGCCAAATGCTGCGCGGCGAATTCCTGGTGGACGCCCAAGGCTTGAACAAGATCCAAGGCATGCCGTTCACGAGCGATGAGATCCGCGCCGGTGCGCTCAACCTGTTGTCACCTGTGCCGAAGGCTTCGGCGACCGAGGCATGAGCACGACGAACGGCACGATCACGGCTCCGGAGAAAGTGGATTTCTCCAGCGACCAGGAAGTGCGCTGGTGCCCCGGTTGCGGCGACTACAGCATCCTGAAGCAAGTGCAAACGCTGCTCGAACAGAGCGGCAAGAAGAAGGAGGACGTGGTCTTCATCAGCGGTATCGGCTGCTCTTCGCGCTTCCCGTATTACCTCGACACCTACGGCCTGCACGGTATCCATGGCCGCGCACCCGCCATCGTCAGCGGACTCCGCAGCGTGCGCCCAGAACTGAGCGTGTGGATGATCACCGGCGATGGTGACGCGCTGAGCATCGGCGGCAACCACATCATCCACCTCCTGCGCCGCAACGTGGACGTGAACGTGCTGCTCTTCAACAACGAGATCTACGGGCTTACGAAAGGGCAATACTCGCCGACCAGTCCAGAAGGTGCGGTGACGCGCAGCACGCCCATGGGCAGCACGGACCATCCCTTCAATCCGCTCGCATTGGTGAAAGGCGCCGATGGCACCTTCATCGCCCGGAGCATGGACCGCGACCCCAAGCACATGCGCGAAGTGCTCGCCCGCGCCGATGCTCACCGCGGAACCTCATTGATCGAGATCTACCAGAACTGCAACGTCTTCAACGACGGCGCTTTCGAGGTCTTCACCGAGAAGGCCAACAAGCCTGTGCATACCCTCTTCGTGGAACACGGCAAACCCCTCACGTTCGCGAACGGAACGAAGGGCATCTGCATCAAGGAGATGAAGCCGCGCATCATCGACATCGGCCCGGACTTCTCACCCAACGACTGCTGGATCCACGACGAACGCGACAATTTCAAAGCGTCGATCCTCGTGCGCCTGTTCGATGACCCGCGCTTCGAGGGCGCGATGCCCCGGCCCTTCGGCGTGTTCTACGTGAACGATAGGCCCACGCACGAGGAGAAGCTGCAGGCGCAGGTGAAGAAGGCCAAGGATGTGAAGGGCCCCGGTGATCTGGACGCGTTGCTCAAGGGCGAGCATACGTGGACGATCTGACCGGGACACCGGCTTCCAGCCGGTGCCATTCCGTGTGACAACTTTGTGGCTGAGCCAGGTCATGGACCCCATCCAGTACGTTCTCGACGACCCCTTCTTTGAGGACGACAGTGAGATCACGGAGACGCGTCGCAACCTGCCTCACTGGAATCAAGATGGAAAGCTCTACTTCCTCACATGGAGGTTGGCCGACAGCCTGCCCCAAGAAATGCTCGATCAACTCGTTGCAGATCGTGATGCTTGGACCCGTCGACATGGGGACAAACCACTTGGCGAATTGGCGCTTCCGTTGAAGCATTAATGGTACAGTCTGTTCCATCACCGCGTACAGAATTGGCTGGACGCGGGCCATGGCTCCTGTGCCTTGCGCAGGCCCGAAGCCCAGCGCATCATGGCCGATGCGCTGCATCATTTCCACGGCCAGCGCTACATATTGGGGAGTTTTGCCGTAGCGGGAAACCACGTGCATGTCCTGGCGGCACCGTTGCCTGGATCGACGATCTCTGGCATACTGCACAGCTGGAAGTCCTTTACCGCGAACGCGATCAACAAGGCGCTCGGTCGCACCGGACGACTTTGGATGGATGAGTACTTCGACAAGCTGGTACGGGATCACGCGCATCTGGAACGCATTGAGGACTATATCGCCACGCACGCTCAGCAAGGGGCACTCGTGGAGCAACGTGATCTCTTCGAAGGATGATCGGGACACCGGCTTCCAGTCGGTGCCGCATCAGTCACCGGCTGGAAGCTGGTGTCCCGGTATACGTTGCTCAAGGGCGAGCATACGTGGACGATCGGGCAGTAGAGGTCATTCGGAACTCTCCGCAGGGAAAGGTTCGCCCTCGCCCCATGGCATGTCCTGAACCGCACAAGGAAATACCACGGGCAAGAGTGCAGCTTTCAGCGCTTGCCTGTCGGCATTGCTCTTCCTGCGTTGCTTGTCACCCACCAGCCATCCGAGGTGCTTGGCCTCATCAACCAGCTCCTGCTGCAAGCCGTTCTTCGACCCGATCATTCGACGTAACGCCCCTTCATCCACAGGCGTCAGCGCGGCATTGATCTCCGCTTGTCCGTTCAACCCGGTCTTGAACGCGAACTGTTCCTTACCCTTCATCCCCAAGCAGAACAAGTTGTAGGTGAAAATGCTGTTCAGCCGCTCCGTGAATCCGCTAGTGCCCTCCTTCATCCGTTGGTAGCTGTTCAGCTGGTTCGGAATGAGGTACACCACCAGTTCATTATAGCTCGCACGCTCCGCGACTTCCACGATCAGTGGCGTGTAGGTGAGCGTGGCCGACTTTCCGGTCTTATCGTCCGTGTACTTCATGCTGCTGCGCGTGGTCGTGGCTTGGATCACCGCCTTGTCCACGTTCCACCAACCGGGACTTGTCACTGGAACCACCCAAGCTGCGCGGGGCATCGGCACGCGCTTGTAGCCGAGCTGCTTGTACACGGTGTCCATGTTCGCGTCAAGCTCCTTCTGGAACAGCGCACCCTCCCGCACACTCTCGGCCATGGCATGGTCCGCGCGTTTCACATCGCTATTCACATCCTCCTTCCATTGCTCTTTCCAGAACTTCTCCTGGGTCTTGCGGATGGCCTCCGCTTCAGCGCGGCTGTTGTTCTCGTAAAAGGTGCGCAGACGATCTGCCGCGTGAGCAGGAAGATCGACACGGCCGTAGGCGGGGCGCAGGAACATACGCATCGGCTCCGAGTGCATGAGCGTGGCTACCGAATCGCACCAGTAGAGATCCTTGTCGAGGTTGTTCACATACACGTCCAGCAACGCATTGTCGCAGGTGCGGAAGACATACGCCAGTCGTTCCTCGAATTCCTTGGTGGCCAGGTTGGTGTTGTTGAAGCGCGCGTTCCAGATGGCCTTGATCTTGGCGGGGTCGATGCCGCATTGGACCGTGTCGTAGGAGAAGATGACAGGATCAGGGAAGCTCTGTTCGCTCTGCGCCTGAGGTACCATCGCTAAGGCAGCACCGTGGCCGTTAAAAGCCATTGGCTCGACATACTCCTTCTGCGATGCTCCGTCTTCTCCCATCGGCATGTTCCGCACAGGGCAACGCATCGAGTAGTACAAACTATCCTTGAACGCCTTGTTCGTCACATCCTGCCCCAGTTCCGCGAGCTTGGCCTCATACCCCGGCGGGTAGAAGTTCAAGGTGGTAATGTCCACCGGTACCAGTGATTTCTTCAGGGGCTTCGGGTTCTGCCAGTCGATCGTGCCGTCCGACGTCTTTACACCTTGATAGAGCTGCATCCCTTCTTGCCGCTCCTCTGCCGGCACCATCGCCGTCAATGGTTTCGCGGGATCGATCTTCACCGCCTTCCCGTTCGCCTGCGCATCGAGGTAGAACATGCCGCCGGTCTCCAGCAGCATGTCACCACTCATCGTGGAAAGTCCCGCCTTCATGATGTCCAGCGGATCCAGCGCTTCCAGCAAGGTGAGGCGTACCGGCGTGGTGATAGGCGCGCCGAGACTGTCCACGAACGCGCCTTGCGGAATGTCAAGCACGATGCCGTTCGGCGTGACGAGCGTGGTGTCCTTCTTCGGATCTATGGTGAGGACAAGGGGATCCAGATGCGTGCCTGTGGTATCCGTGAGCGTGCGGTACTCGCTCTCACTGATCGGCGTATTCTCGGATCCGCCACCGGCCATGGGCGACTTCCACAAGAACAAGGCAGCCGTTGCAGCGATCAGCACCACCGCGCCCGCAGCCATGCCCGGCAGTGACTTGCCCCAGCGGTAGTTGCGGTACGCCTGCTTCGCCGCAGCGCGCGCGGGTGAACGACGCGCGGCTTGACGCAAGCGTTTCTGGTCCTCCACCAGCGAACGCAGCTCCTCGCTGTCGCGCACGCGCTCTTCGAAGGCTATGCGGTCGGTGGGGTTCATCGTGCCGTCCAGGTAGTGGTCCACCAGTTCCATCAGATGCAGTTGGTCGCGCATGGCTCAGATGGTGTTGGTGTGTGACAGCAGAACGCGGTACTTCTCTCGGACCTGTTCGAGGCACTTGTACTTGCGGGTCTTCGCAGCGCCCTCGCCCGCGTAGCCGAACGCCTGTGCGATGGCGGCGAGCGGCTCGTTGTTCAGGTAGAAGCGCGTGAGGAGCTCGCGGCACTTCTCGCCAAGAGCAGCGAAGGCGCGCTCGGCGAGTTGGGTCAGGGGTTCGTTCTCGGATGTTGGTTGCGTCTCGACCGCGCTAGACGTGACATCGGAAGTGAGAGCGGCAATGTGCTTCTCCGCCTTGCCCTTCGCACGTAACTCCGTTAGCCAGAGGTTGCGACAGATGCCGTAGAGATAGGCGGCCAATGAACCCGTGAACAGGAAGCCGGCATCCTGCGCCTTCTCATGGATGATGACGAGTGCGTCCTGGAACAGGTCACGCGCTTCGGTGCGGGATCCACCGTGCGTGCGCACCAATGTCATCACATCGGGCAGTTGCCGGTAGAGCTGGGTGAAGGCCTGTTCGGCCCTGCCCTCGCGCATCGCTGCGATCAGTTCGGCGTCGTTCATCGGGGTGGTCTTTTGCCTATGTGCAACAAAGAACGAAAGGTGACCCCTACGCCGCGTGCCCGTCTCCATGCGACCTTCGCACGCTGTCCGCCAAGCCCTCATGCCACGTCCTCGAATCGCCCTGTTGATCGCTTCGTTCTGCAGCGCTGTCGGCCTTTCCGCCCAGACATTCGACCTCGACCAGTTCGACCAGCTCTTCCGGCCGCGCCTGCGCATGGAAGGCCGTTGGCTTCCGCCGGTGGGTGCGGAGAAGGGGCCCGCCACCTACGAGGACCGGTCGGGGCTCGCGATCCTCACATTCCCCATCCACAGCACGTTCAACGTGAACGCGAAGTTGGACCTCTCCGCGGACAACATCGTCGAACTCCTGAAGAACGGTGTGCGCATGCGCGCTTCGCAGGTGATGGGCAATGTCCGCTACGGCACGCGACAGGTGCTCTTCGATGAAGCGTTGGGTAGAACCCGCACCTTGCATACGGCCTCCATCGGCGCACTCGGCGTAAGCCTGACGAAAAAATACCGCATCCTGTTCTGGAGCCTGAACGCGAACGTGAGCGAGGAGGACCGCACGGTGGACAGGGCCGTTCCGCGCTTTGGCGGGGTGATCGGCAAGATGAAGGTGAAGGGCCTCCGCCGCCAGTTCTTCTATGGCCTCGCAGCGAGCTTCACGGACGGGCTCACGCTGCCCGTACCGTTCGTCGGCGGGTCCGCTCCCATCGGCCGGAAGTGGTCCTTCAACTATGTGCTTCCGCTACAGGCTTCGTTCGGTTGGAAGGTGAGCGGCTCCACGCGCTTGAACTTCGGTGCCGGTCTTGAAGCCAGTCGTAGCGGCATCGAACTGGATGACCACCGCTACAACATGAACTACGGAGGTCTGCGCGCCTTCGCTTCGGCACGGCACAACCTGAGCAAGTACTTCGGGCTGCGCGCGGAGGTCGGCTACATGGCGGCGCACCGTGTGCGGATCGGCGACGGCAATGACCACCTCTCCTCCACCGTATTGCAACCCGGCCTTTCGTGCATGGTGGGCGTGAACGTCATGTTCGGCCAGAGCATCCTGGACCGGATACTCGAGGAGGTCCTGAAGTGAAGGCCGCTCAGAAAATGTAGCCGAAACGCACACCCCCGCTTACCACGAGCGGCGAGGAGCCGCCGATGAAGGCATGACTGAATGAGTACTCCTGTCGGCCCGGGTCGTTGAACCCGCTGTTGGTCGCTTTGCCATCACGCCATTGCGCACCATAGCCGAAACCGCCGCTGATGTCGAAGGTGAATCGCTCGCCCAACAGCACCTGCCGACCTATCGACAGGACAAGCGCAGCGCTCGTATAGTCGTACGTCGTCTTCTGCTGCTGGGAAGAAGGAAAATACGGGTCGTAGTAGTAATAGGAGTAGCGCGTCCTCGTCCATGCGCTAAGCACCAGTTCCGGACGCAGGTACCAACCCGACAATGGATGAGCATCCCGCGCTGATGGTATGCGCTTGGTAGAATACGGCAACGTGAACTTCACGCCCGCGGTCAGGAGGCCCCCCTTGCTGTTGAAGACGTCATCATAGCTGTTCGTCTCCCAGAGCCCGATGTAGCCGGCCTTCGCCACGAGGCTCACGTGATGGCCGAGCGCCTGTTCGTAGCCGACGGTCACATGGTCGAGCGCGGGAGAGAGCACATCCAGCGACAACTCATGCTTTCGGCTCAGGAATTCCGCGCTGTAAGGTCCTTCCGAAGAACCGGGTCCGAACGTGTAAGTCTGGCCGCCCTTCAGCTTCACGCTCGAGAGGTCGCGCTTGTCCACCACGATGAGAACTTGGTTGCCGGATGAGTTCGTGTGATAGCGGATCTGGTCAAGCCCGATCTCATCCACCTGACCAACGATCACGCTCCCGTTGGTATAGAACAGCGAGTCTTGTGAGCGGACCTGCGTCGACATCATGCACATGAGCATGACCATGAGCGGACCGGAAAGAACGGCGTGGATCTTCATGCGGGTGGTGTTGGTCGGCCGAAGGTAGCCCAGAGCCACCCGTTGGCATTGGCTTGAACGACGATATCCACAGCGCAGTATGTGCGCCTCGTCACGGGCTAGCGGCGACCCTCCTTCACCACACCCTTCCGTGGTGTCCCATCGAACCGCACATGCACTTCAAGCTTGCTCTTCACCGGCCTGTCACCGAGCCGCGAAGGCTCCCATCGCGGCATAGAGGTGACCACACGCACTGCTTCGGCATCGAAGGCCCGTCCCAGGCTGCGCACGACTTCCACGTTCGCCACTTCACCCTTCTTGTTCACCGTGAAGCCGACCGTGACCGTACCGGACTTCTTCGTTCCGCGCGGCTGCTTGAGGTTCTCCTGGATGAAGTGCTGCATCTCCTCCATGCCTCCGGGGAATTCCGGCTTCGTGGCGTTCTCGAAGCGCTCCACCGTTGCTAGCACCGTCTTCTCCGGATCCAGTTCCGCATCGGTCGAACTGACCGAATCAGCCCGGGACACTTCGTAGGGTCCGGAACGCACGTCAAGCTGCCCGGTTGAGGGAGAATAAGTACCCGACATCTCTGAAGGTTCAACTTGTGGAGATACCGACGGTGGCTCATCGATCCGGCGTCCTACTTCGGTGATCAGGTGAGTGACAATGTGGCCTTCACCACAGGTCGTATCCGCCCACTTCCCGGCCTTTGCCGGCACATGGGTGAACATGGTCTCGACGCGTGTGTCCAGATCCAATGGTTCCACAAGCGAGTCGCTCTTGGCAACGGTCGGCTCCGGTGTCGCTTGTTCTGCGACTTCTGCAACATGCGGTGTTCCGATATGCTCAACCTGCTCTTCGGGCAGCCGCACCAGCCAAGCCCCGGCGACCAGGACGACCAGGCCCGCGACCAACCAAGGCACCCAGCGCGTGATGCTCCAATGCCGATGGGCCGAGGCGAGCGTGTGCCGCAGTTGCACGCGATGAAGTCCTTCACGCAAGGCGCGCTGATCATCCACCAACGTTCGCAGATCGCTGTTGGCGACGATGCGCTCCTCGAAGGCCGCGCGTTCGGTCTCGCCCATCCCCCCATCGAGGTAGCGGTCCACCAGTTCCATGAGGTGCAGTTCGTCACGCATGATGGTGGTGGATCGGATCGGTATGGTGCGCCAGTTCGCGGAAGCGCTTACGGGCCTCTTCCAGGCATTTGTACTTGCGCGTTTTCGCCGCGCCTTCCCCGGCGAAGCCCAACGAACGAGCGATGTCGATGAGCGATTCCTTCGCGATGTAGAAGCGCTTGAGCACCTCCAGGCATTTGTCTCCGAGCGTGCGCAAGGCCTGCTCAGCGGTGGAATACTCCCCTTCCCGCGCGAGCATCGCGGCCAGTTCCACCGGCTCCTCGGGCACATCCTCCACATCCCATTTCGAGAGCGACTTGTTCCGCCGGCGCAACTCTTCGCGCCACAGGTTCCTGCACACGCTGAAGAGGTAGGTGCTGATGGCACTCGTGAGCGTGAAATCCGATGAGCGCGCTTTCCTGTGGAAGATGATGAGCGCGTCCTGGAACACGTCCTTGGCATCGTCGCTTGAGCCGCTGTTGTCGCGCACCAGCTTGCGCACCTTCGGGAAGTGCGTGTAGAGCTTGGCGAAGGCCCGTTCGTCGCGGCCCTGGCGGATCAGTTCGAGGATGTCCGAATCACTCATCCCGTGGGGAAGCTACCCCTTGATGTACCCAACGCGGAAAGGTGACCCGCCGATACGCCGAGCGCCGCTCAGCGAAGCTCCGCAGGGATGGTGCAGAGCGGAATGGGCACCATCTTGTGCCGGTTCGCCGCGCGTCTGCGGTCGAAGATGGCCAGCACCTTCCGCTGGCGTTCGGACAGGCCCAGCGTTCCCACATCCATGCCCCGGTCGCGCAGGTCCATGGCCCATTCCAGTTCGGGGTAGCTCGCTCCGATCTGGTCCTCGTCGCTGCGGTCATCTCCCCATAGGCCGTCCGTGGGCTTCGCCCGCATGATGCTCTCCACGATGCCGAGCGCGCGGGCCACCTCGTACACCTCGCTCTTGGTGAGGTCCGCGATGGGTGAAAGGTCCACGCCCCCATCTCCGTATTTGGTGAAGAAGCCCACACCGAAATCCTCCACTTTGTTCCCCGTGCCGGCTACCAGGAACTGTCGCAGCCCTGCGAAATAGTACAGCGTCGTCATCCGCAAGCGCGCCCGGGTGTTCGCCAAGGCCAGTTCCATGATGGCCTTGTCCTCGTGCTTGGGGAAGGCCGCGACCATCTGGTCGAAGACCGGGGTGAGCTGCACGACTTCCATCGACACCGGCGCATACGCCTTCCGCATGGCCGCGATGTGCTCCTGCGCCCGTTGCACCTGGGAAGGGGCCTGATGGATGGGCATCTCCACGCAGAGCACGGGCAGGCCCGTTCGTGCGCACAGCGCGCTGGTGACCGCGCTGTCGATACCACCGCTGACGCCGATGACGAATCCCTTCTGCTTGTTCGCAACGCAATAGTCGCGCAACCAGTTGACGATGTGCTCGATGACCTTTTCCGTCTTCATGTGTTACATCCCGCCGGAGCGGGGCTTCACCGGCCAATGCTTGTGCGAAGGCCGCGGGCCAAAAATGCGAAGCCCCGTTCACCATTGGCGAACGGGGCCCCGGAATGTTCATCGGTTCCTCAGAACAACGCCCCCAAGGTCAGTTCGAAGTAGTGCAGCTTCGCCTTGGGTTGATCGACATCGACCCCACCTACGGAAACCTTGTCCTTGTTCACATTGGTGAAGCCATTGCTGTACTTGATGCCGACCAGTGCGGAGGTGTTGCCACTGAAATTGTACTCCAGGCCTCCACCGACGGCCAATGCCACGCGGATGGGGCTTACGAAGTCACTGACGTCCTCGAAATCACCATCCCCGGACTTCCCTTTGGCCGCTGTCAGCACGCCGACGTCGAAACCGATCTGGCCGAAGTAGGTCATGTACCCGATCTCGTTGGTCTTCAATTTCACGGAGATGGGCAGTTCCACGTACTGCAGCTTGTTCTCCCCTGTGAGCGTGGTGGTCCGGACGGTACCCGAACTGTCCGTGGTCGAAAACGACGACTTCGTCTTGAAACCCACGTTGTTCAGGAAGAGGCCCGTGCTGAAGAAATAGTTGGCGTTGTCACCCAACTGCACATCACCCAGCAGCCCGAAGCGGAAGCCCAACCGGGAGCCGTCACTCTCCAGTCCCTTCGCATCCGTGGTGATCCAGCCCATGTTCGGGCAAACCTCCAGACCCAAGCGGAATTTCTTGGTGCTCTGCGTGTCCTGTGCGTTCGTGAGCATGCTGCCCATCAGGGCGAGCACCGTCAGCGCGGAAGCCTTCTTCATAGTTTCGCGTCGTTTTTTACGATGGCCAAAAGTAATCTGCCGTGCCCACGATGCCCGGCAACGGTCATTTACCTTTCAACGATCCTGCTGGTGACGGCCTGTGGCGATGGAAGTCACACCGCCGTCGATCCTTCTGTGGATCTCGACCTGCGCATCGAGCGCCTGGACCAGGACCTGTTCAACAGCGCGAACGACACCACCGGCAACTTCAATCTGAAGCTGTACGCCACCTACGGTCCCTTCTACAAGGAGTACGTGGAGCGCATCCTGCAGGCCGCACCCGTCGACGATCCGCGTTTACCGATCGCCCTCACCCAATTCACCCTGAACCCGGATTGGAAGGCGCTGCAGCAGCGCGCCGACAGCGTGCTGGGCGACATGGAGCCGCAGCGCGCGGAGTTCGAACGCGCCTTCGAGCGGCTGATCACCTTCTTCCCGGACAGCTTGGTACCGCGCCTCATCGCCTTCAACAGCGGCTTCAATTATGGCGTAACGCCCACGGACAGCGTGCTCGGCATCGGGGTCGAGTGGTTCGTGGCGCGAGGTTCCGGCGTGGAGTCCATGCTCGCACCGGACGTGTTCCCGCAGTACATGAAGGACCGTATGCGCCCCGAGATGCTCGTGCCCAGCGCCGTGAAAGGCTGGTTGCAAGTCCACTACACGAAGGACGTGCGCGGCGAGGACCTGCTCACCAACCTCGTTGAGATCGGCAAGGTGATGTACCTGTTGGACGCGCTGCTCCCCGAAACCAACCCGGCGCTCACCTTCGCCTTCACCGATGAACAGTTGAAGTGGTGCGAGGACAACGAATTCAACGTGTGGAAGGAGTTGATCGCGAACCAGCAGTTGTACAGCAAGAAGACCGATGACATCGACCGCTTGTTGAACGACGGCCCCTTCACCAACGGCTTCCCGCGCGAAAGCCCCGGCCACATCGGCGAATGGATCGGCTACCGCCTCGTGAAGAGCTACATGAAAGACCACAGCGACGTTCCCATGGCGCAACTGTTCCGGAACACCGATCCGCAAAGCGTGTTGAAGAGCTATAAGCCACGATAAACAAGCCTCAAGTCCCAAGGCTCAAGTTTCAAGTCCCACTTGAAAGCATGAGCTCGTCAGACCTTTGAAGCTTGAGACTTGAACCTTGAGACCTGAAGCTTGATGAAGACCTCCCAGATCCGTTTCACCGTTACGCTGGACGAGAACCAGGTGCCCGAGCACATCGCGTGGGATGCCGAGGACGGCAACGTGAAGAGCGAGTGCAAGGCCACATTGATCAGTTTGTGGGATGCGCGGGAGAACAACACCCTGCGCATCGATCTGTGGACGAAGGAGATGACCACGGACGAGATGAAGGCCTTCTACCACCAGAGCATCATGACGATGGCGGACACCTTCGAACGCGCCACCGGTGAAGGGAAGATGGCCGCGCAGTTCCGCGACTTCGGGCACTACTTCGCGGAGCACATGCTGCCGGATCTGAAGAAGTCGTGAGTGCGGCCACGAGCCGCGAGCTATGAGCCACGAGCTTTTGAGCGGTCAAAAGCTCGTGGCTCGAAGCTCATGGCCTGCAGCCCGTCAGTTCAACCATTGTTCTGCCACTGCGCATTCACCCCTGCGATGAACTCCAGCAGGTCCTCCCGACCCTTCTTGGATTCCGATGATGTGATGAAGATCGTGGGCAATGTGTCCCAGTTCTTCTTCAACGTGCGCTTGAACAACGCGATGTTGCTGACGATGCTCGGCTGCTTCAGTTTGTCCGCCTTGGTGAAGACGAGCACGAAGGGGATCTCCTTCTCCCCGAGCCAGCGGATCATGCCGAGGTCATTGTTCTGAGGCTCGAGCCGCACGTCGATGAGCACGAAGACGCATTGCAGGTTCTCGCGCTCCAGCAGGTAGTTGTCGATCATCGCGCGCCAAGCGGCGCGTTCGGTCTGGCTCGTCTTGGCGAATCCGTATCCGGGAAGGTCCGCGAGCAGCCATGCGTTCTCCACCTTGAAGTGCTCCACGTTGCGCGTCTTGCCCGGCGTATTGCTCACACGCGCCAGCTTGTTGATGCCCACCAGCATGTTCACCAACGAGCTCTTGCCCACGTTGCTGCGCCCGATGAAGGCGTACTCCGGCAAGGTCGGCTTGGGCCAGTGCTTGGCTTCGCGGCCGCTGCCGAGGTGTTCGGCGATCAGGGTTTCCATGGGAGAGTAGCGAGTGGTGAGTTGTGAGCGGTGAGTGTTGCCTCCGACGTGCAGCACTCACCACTCACGACTCGCAACTCATCGCGTGCATTTTCAGCTTAACGTCTTCGCCAACCACTCGTCCACCAACCGGTTGAACGTGTCCGGATGCTCCATCATCGGGGCGTGCCCGCATTCATCGATCCAGAACAGTTCGCTATGCGGGATAAGTGAATGGAATTCTTCGGCCACGTGCGGCGGGGTGATCGTGTCCTGCTTGCCCCAGATCAGCGCCACGGGCATTTTCAGGTTCGGCAGGTCCTTGGCCATGTTGTGGCGGATCGCGCTCTTCGCCAATGAAAGGATGCGGATCAGCTTGGCCTTGTCGTTCACCGTGGTGTAGCACTCCTCCACCAGCGCATCGGTGGTGTGCTTCGGGTCGTGGAAGGTGAGCGCGATCTTGGCGCGGAGGTAGTCCTTGTCCTCCCGCCGCGGGAAGCCACCGCCGAAAGCGTTCTCGTACAAACCGCTGCTGCCGGTGAGGATCAGCGTGCGGATATTGGCCGCGTGCTTCGTGCAGTACACCAGCGCGATGTGCCCGCCCAGCGAGTTGCCCAGCAAGTTGATCCCGGTGAAGCCCTTGTAGGTGATGAAGCGATCGAGGAACTCCGCCAGCGCCGGGATGTTCGTGTTCAGCATCGGCAGCGTGTACAGCGGCAGCATCGGCATCACCACGCGGTACTTCTTGCCGAAGTAGTCGATCGGCCCCTCGAAGTTGCTGAGCGCACCGAACAACCCATGCAGGAACAACAACGGCGGACCGTCACCGACCTCGATGTACTTGAACTCTCCTTCTTCCTTCAGCTCGGGTTGCATGGGCACGGGTGCGACCAAATGTAGAGGATGGGACAACTCTTGTACGATGATCTTCCAAGGTACTTTCGCAAGATGGCACGCACGAGCGACCGTTCGCCTCTTCTTTTGCTGGCGTTCAGCCTCGCTCACCTGTCAGCCGCGCAAACAGAACTCGAGTTATCTTCTATTCAACTCGGCCCCGGCGACACCTTATTGGTCCAGCAGTATTCTGCAGGGTGCTTCGGCGATGGCGGAAATTGGGCGCGGGTCACCAGGGAAGGCGCAAGCTTGACGGTGCGCTACTGGTCGCGGGATACGACCTGGGTACTTCATCGGCCTGACGACGCACCATTGGTGGCGGTCCGCAACTTCTGCACGCGCATCGCTGATAAGGACCAGGGGTGCACGAGCACGACGACCGACTGGTACCTGGTTTCCTTTATTTTCCATCGGCTCACGCTCGCGAATGGGAGGTGGCACTTGGGCGAAGCGGTGAATGTCGATGATGTGAAGAACTCCGCAACGTTCATCCGGATGAGTTGTGGGGGCAACGACTACCCATGGTACCAGTTCAAGCGGGAGTTGTCGGGTAGATCCGTTCTGATCGGGAGCAAAGCGGATCGCCGGGAACGGAAGCGGCTCGGAAAGCGCTAGCCATTATCCGGACTATTGAGTGGACCGCTAAAGCGGAGCAACCACCCTCTTTCAATTGTCCAAGCAACGGCGGAGATCGTGCGATAGGCACCTCGCTTCAGCCGTGAACCTCCGAACGAGGGAGCGGATTCATCACACCTCTGATCGACCGAAGCCCGGTGGAGTACTCGACCCCCATGTGGGAAACTCCGGCACTTTCCCCCACCCCTCAAAATCCAGCATTTTCAAGGCCTCGCATACGCATATGGAACCGGCACCCTACTTTTGGAGCCGCTAGTTTTCAACAAAGTGCCCGATAGTGCCTGAAAGTGCCGGACGCCGGATACTTTCGCCGCCATCTCGCACCGCCATGATCGCGTATGCTGAACCTGCTCGGGGAATACGATTGTCGGCTGGACGCCAAGGGGAGACTTGTTCTCCCCGCCGCGCTGCGCAAGCAGCTCGGACCGCAGGCGGACAGTCCCTTCGTCATGAACCGGGATGTTCACGCCGCCTGCCTGGTGCTCTATCCGGATTCCGTCTGGAAGGAGACCAGCATGAAGTTGCGCCGCTTGAACCGCTTCATCAAACAGAACGCGGAATTCATACGGCGCTTCACCGCAGGGGCATCGCCCGTGGTACTGGACCCGACAGGTCGGATGCTGTTGCCGTATGCCTTGATGAAGGACGCCCGCATGGGCAAGGACATCAAGCTGATCGGCGCGGACGACCGGATCGAGGTCTGGGACGCCAAGGCCTACACGGACATGCGGAACGAGAAAGTGGATATGAGCTCTCTGTCGGAAGACGTCATGGGTCCATTGGGCAATGACGACGGGAAGTGAATACCACGCTCCCGTTCTTTTACATGACTGTGTCGATGCCCTGAGGATCCGCGAAGGCGGCATCTATGTGGATGTCACGTTCGGCGGTGGAGGTCACAGCCGGGCGATCCTGGAGAAGCTCGACAAGAGCGGCTCACTGGTCGCCTTCGATCGTGACAAGGACGCGTGGAAGAACGCCACCTCCCTCGGTCCCTCCGGTGGAGGGATGAAGGATGACCCGCGCTTCACACTGGTGAAGGCCGACTTCCGCTGGCTGAAGAACCACCTGCGCTTCCTGAAGAAGCTGCCGATCGATGGCCTGCTCGCCGACCTCGGCGTCAGTAGCCACCAGTTCGATACCGGTTCCCGGGGATTCAGCTTCCGCTTCGATGGCCCGTTGGATATGCGCATGGACCACCGCGCGAAGAAGAGCGCCGCCGACCTGGTGAACAGCTACGACGACGCGCGCCTCGCGGAACTGCTGCGCACCTACGGCGAAGTGGACAATGCGATGCGCGTGGCGAAGGCGATCACATCCGCGAGGGCGACGAAGCGCATCACCACCACGCAGCAGTTGCTGGCGGCGCTGAAACCGGTAACGCCGCGACAGGGCGAGAGCAGCTTCCTGGCGCAAGTGTTCCAAGCGCTGCGCATCGCGGTGAACGATGAGCTGGGATCGCTGGAAGCGCTGCTGAAGCAGAGCGCGGAGGTGATCAGGCCCGGCGGGCGCTTGGTGGTGATGAGCTACCACTCGCTCGAAGACCGGATGGTGAAGAACTGGATGCGCAGCGGCGATTTCAGCGGAGAAGAGAAGAAGGACCTCTACGGCAATCGGATCAGGCCCTTCGAACCCGATAGCAACAAGGCGACACAGCCAGGAGAAGACGAATTGATCAGGAACCCACGAGCGCGCAGTGCGCGATTGAGAACAGCCACCAGACTGTGAACAAGGTCAGAGAAAAGAAGCCCGCCGATGCGGAGGCTTTGGCGGGCGAAGGAGCAGGGAGTGCAGCGTCGAAGAAATCGACGTCCAGCAAGCCGGCCCGCTTCCCGCGCGCGCTTATCAGCGTGATGAACGGCAGCTTCCTCACCAAGGAGGCCGTGCTGGGCAACATGCGCTTCATCCTCTTCTGCGCGGGGTTGATGCTGGCCTACATCGCCTACGGCTATTGGACCGAGCGCACCGTGCGCCAGCTCGAAAAGACCAACGCGGAACTGAAGGAGATGCGCAGCGAATACCTCACCGTGCGCAGCCACCTGGAACAAGCGCAACAGCAGAGCCATGTGGCCGGTGACATCGAATCGCTGGGACTGAAGGAGAGCAAGACGCCGCCCATGCGCATCACGGTGGAAGAGGATCAACTGCAAAAGCCACCAACGGAATGATGTCGCCCGAAAAGATCCTGCGGCTCCGTGTCGGTGTCGTCTATGGTTCCCTCGTCGTCTTCGCCATCGCCATCGCGGTGCGGATGTTCACCATCCAGATCGCCGAGGGCGACAAGTGGCGCGAACAGGCCCTCAACGTGGCGACCTCGGTGCGTACCGTCGCCCCTGATCGCGGCCACATCTACAGCGATGATGGTCGTCTCCTCGCCACCAGCGTGCCCGAATACGAGGTGCACATGGATATGCGCGCTGAAGGGCTCACCGACAAGCTCTTCTTCTCCGGTGTCGACTCGCTCTCGCTGGGCCTGAGCGCGCTTTTCAACGACCGCACGGCCGCCGAATACAAGCGCGCGCTGCTCGATGCGCATGCACGGGGCGAGCGCTACTTCCTGGTGAAGCGCAAGGTGGACCATGAGCAGATGCTCATCCTGCAAGAGTTGCCGATCTACCGCGAAGGCCGGTCGAAGAGCGGAATGGTCGCCGAAAAGCACTACGAGCGCAAGCAGTGGTTCGGCCGTTTGGCACGCAGGACCATCGGCGATGTGCCCAGCGACAGCGGCAAGTTCGGCGCGGAGAAGGGCTTCGAGCACTACCTGCACGGCACGGAAGGCAACCGCTTGGAGCGTCGACTGGTCGGGGGAGCGTGGATGCCCGTGGATGATGGCGAGGGCCAGGACCCCGTGGCCGGTAGCGACATCCACACCACGATCGACATCAATCTGCAGGACGTGGCCGACCACGCCCTCGAAGCGCAACTGAGAAAGAACGGCGCGCACCACGGCTGCGTGGTGGTGATGGAAACGAAGACCGGCTACATCAAGGCGATCAGCAACCTCACCTTGGTGAAGGACAGCACCTACGGCGAAGTGGAGAACTACGCCGTGGGCCACGCCACCGAGCCGGGCAGCACGTTCAAGACCGCGAGCCTGATCGTGGGCCTGGAAGACGGCCTGATGAAACCCACCGACCAGTGGGACACGCATTGCGGCGAAGTGCGCTACAGCGGCAAACCGCTTCCTGATTCGCACCGGAAATGCGGGATCCTCACCCTGAGCCGGGCGCTGGAGGTGAGCAGCAACACGGTGGTCTCACAAGCCGTGATGAAAGCCTACCAGAAGCAACCGGAGAAATTCATCAGCGGACTACGGCGCATGGGATTGGGTGCGCCCCTCGGTGTGCGCATCCCCGGGGAGGCGATGCCGTTGCTGTACGGGCCGGACAACAAGAAGATCTGGAGCAAGCTGAGCCTCCCATGGAACAGCGTGGGCTATGGCCTCACCATCACGCCACTGCAAACGCTGGCCTTCTACAATGCCATCGCGAACAATGGTCGCCTGATGCAGCCGCAGTTCGTATCGAAGATCACGCGCAACGGCAAGGAGACCGAGCGTTTCGAGCCGGTGGCGCTGAACGAGAAGATCGCACGGGATGATGTGCTGCGCGAGATCCGCAAGATGCTCGAAGGCGTGGTGGACAGCGGCACGGCGACGAACCTGAAGAGCGCCCACTTCCGCATCGCGGGCAAAACGGGCACCGCGCAGATCGCCAGCGGCAACGCGGGCTACAAGGTGAACGGCGTGAGTTACCAGGCTTCGTTCGTCGGCTACTTCCCTGCGGAAGCCCCACGCTACACGTGCATCGTCGTGGTGAGCTCGCCTTCGCAGAAGGGCTACTACGGCAACGTGGTGGCGGGACCCATTTTCACCGAGATCGCCAACAAGCTCTACGGCAATCGCCTGGACATGCAGGACGCGACACAGCTCGCGCTCCTGGACAGCGTCCGCCGTAGTACCGGGCCGCGCACGCCGATGACGTTCGCTGGCAACTCGCGAGACCTGATCGCCGCCGCGCAAGCGCTCAACGTGCCCGTGAACGTCACGGGTGAAGGCGAGTGGGTGAACACGCAGGCTACCGATAGCACCGTAGTGGCCAACCCGCGCAACATCCCCGGCGACGCGGTGGGCATGGTCCCGAACGTGCTCGGCATGGGCCTGAAGGACGCGCTCTACATCCTGGAGAACCGCGGCCTGAAGGTGCGCATCGTGGGCAGCGGCATGGTGAAGAAGCAATCCCTGCAGCCGGGTTCGCGCTGCTTCAACGGATCCGCGATCACGCTCGAGCTGGTATGAAGCTGCTGAAGGATATCCTCTACAAAGCACGTCTTGAACAGGTTGTCGGCAGTACCAACGCCGCCATCGAGCACATCACGTTCGACAGCCGCGCGGTGAAACCGTTCACGGCCTTCGTCGCCATCAAAGGCACCAAGAGCGACGGCCACGACTTCATCGCGAAAGCGGTGGAGCTCGGTGCGACGGCGATCATCTGCGAGAAGCTGCCACACGAGCTCAAGGACGGCGTCTCTTACGTGCGCGTGGCCGACAGCCAACACGCGCTCGCCGTCCTCGCCAGCAATTTCTACGAGCATCCGAGCAGGGACCTGAAGCTCGTCGGCGTCACCGGCACGAACGGCAAGACGAGCGTGGCCACGCTGCTCTACAAGCTCTTCCGTTCGCTCGGCTACAAGTGCGGACTCATCAGCACTGTGGAGATCCGCATCGGCAACAAGGTGATCGACTCCACGCACACCACGCCCGATGCCGTGCGCCTGAACGAGCTGCTGCGCACCATGGTGGACGAGAACATCACGCACTGCTTCATGGAAGTGAGCAGCCACAGCGTGGTTCAGGAGCGCATCACCGGACTGCATTTCAGGGTCGGTGCGTTCACCAACATCACGCACGACCACCTCGACTATCACGGCACGTTCGCCGAGTACATCAAGGCCAAGAAGCGCTTTTTCGATACGCTCCCTGAAGACGCCCATGCACTCACCAACGCCGACGACCCGAATGGCGATGTGATGCTGCAGAATACGAAGGCGCACACCCACAGCTATGCCGTGCGCAACATGGCGGACCATCGCGCGCGCATCATCGAGAACGCCATCACCGGCCTGCACCTCAGCATCGACGGGCACGACGTGTACACGCGCTTGATCGGCGAATTCAACGCGAGCAATCTGCTGGCCGTGTACGGAACGGCGATCCTGCTCGGCGAGCAACCCATCAACATCCTCACCGCTCTCAGCGACCTGGAGCCACCACGCGGTCGTTTCCAGATCATTCGCAGTGGCAATCTCACCGGCATCGTCGACTATGCGCACACACCGGATGCGCTGAAGAATGTGCTCGCCACGATCAACGACACATGCCGCGATGAGCAGCGCGTGATCACCGTGGTGGGCTGTGGTGGCGATCGCGACCGCACCAAGCGTCCCATCATGGCGCGCATCGCCGCGGAGATGAGCGATCAGGTGGTGCTCACCAGTGACAATCCGCGCAGCGAGGACCCGAACACGATCATTCACGAGATGCGCACCGGCCTCGCACAGGGCGACCTGTCGCGGGTGTTCGTGAACGCCGACCGGAAGGAAGCGATCCGCATGGCTGTCGGTCTCGCGCGCCCTGGCGATGTCGTGCTCGTCGCGGGCAAAGGCCACGAGACCTACCAGGAAGTGAAGGGCGTGAAGCACCCCTTCGACGACGCGGCGATCCTGAAAGAAACGCTCGAGCTGATGCACAAGTAGCCATGCTCTACCATCTGTTCAAAGCGCTCGACTTCTCGATCCCCGGCAGCGGTGCGTTCAACTACATCACGTTCCGCGCGGGAATGGCGCTGTTCGTGTCGCTCATCATCACGCTGTGGTTCGGTGGTGGCATCATCAAGATGCTGCGTCGCATGCAGGTGGGCGAGACCGTGCGCGACCTCGGTCTCGAAGGGCAGATCCAGAAGCAGGGCACGCCGACGATGGGCGGTCTGATGATCATCGCCGGCATCGTGATCCCCACGTTGCTCTTCGCCCGTATCAACAACGTGTACATCCTGCTGATGCTCGCCAGCGTGCTCTGGCTCGGCACCATCGGCTTCATCGATGACTACATCAAGGTCTTCAAGAAGGACAAGCGCGGACTTGCGGGCACAAGCAAGGTGATCGGCCAGATCGGTATCGGACTGGTCGTGGGCCTCACCGTGTACTTCCACCCCAGCATCCGCACGAAGGTGGAAGTGCCCGAGGTGCTCGCCCAACAGTTCGACGACAGCGAGATCACGCGCTACCAGGACAAGCAGGGCGACAACCATTTCCTGCTGGACCGCAAGTCCCCGAACACCACGATCCCCTTCGTGAAGGACAACGAGTTCAACTACTCGTCCATTCTCGGGGTCTTCGGCCGCGATGCGCGCAAATACACCTGGATCGTGTACGTGCTGGCCGTGATCTTCATCATCACCGCGGTGAGCAACGGTGCGAACATCACGGACGGTATCGATGGGCTGGCGGCGGGAACGAGCGCCATCATCGTCCTGGCCCTGGGCATCCTCACCTACATCGGAGGGAATATCATGTTCAGCCAGTACCTGGACGTGATGTACATCCCCGGCATCGGCGAGCTGGTGGTCTTCATCGGTGCGATGCTCGGCGCGTGCATCGGTTTCCTCTGGTACAACACCTACCCCGCGCAGGTCTTCATGGGCGATACGGGCAGCTTGATGCTGGGCGGTACCATCGCCACGCTCGCGATCCTCGTGCGCAAGGAGTTGATGATCCCCGTGCTGTGTGGCGTCTTCGTCGTGGAGAACCTGAGCGTGATGATGCAGGTCTCGTACTTCAAGTACACCAAGCGGAAGTACGGTGAAGGTCGCAGGATCTTCAAGATGAGCCCGCTCCACCACCACTACCAGAAGCTCGGCTACCACGAAAGCAAGATCGTCGCACGCTTCTGGATCGTCGGCGTGATGCTCGCCGTTCTCACCCTCGTAACCCTGAAACTCCGGTGAGCGGACTGGTGATACTGGGTGCGCAGGAAAGCGGAACGGGAGCGGCCGTGCTCGCGAAGAAGCGCGGTGTGTCCGTATTCGTCAGTGACGCCGGCAAGATCAAGGAGGACTACAAGAAAGTGCTTGTCGAACACGACATCGAGTTCGAGGAAGGCGGGCACAGCGCGAACCGGGTCCTCGCCGCGAACGAGATCGTGAAGAGCCCGGGCATACCGGACAGCGCTTCACTGGTGCGCGGCGCGGTGGAGAAAGGCATCCCCGTGATCAGCGAGATCGAATTCGCCTCCCGCTACACGAAGGCGACCATCGTCGGCATCACCGGCAGCAACGGGAAGACGACCACCACGTTGCTCACGGGCCACATCCTGAAGAAGGCGGGACTCGACGTGGCGGTCGGTGGAAACGTCGGTACCTCGTTCGCAGGACTGGTCGCAGAAAGGGACTATCCGCTGTACGTGCTGGAGCTGAGCAGCTTCCAATTGGACGGCATCCGCGACTTCCGCCCGCATGTCGCCATCCTTACGAACATCACGCCGGACCACCTGGACCGCTACGGGTACCAGATGCGCAATTACGTGGCCAGCAAGTTCCGCATTGCCATGAACCAGCGCGATACGGACCACTTCATCCACTGCGCTGACGATCCAGAGACCATCGCCGGTCTGGGTCTGCACACCGTGAAAGCGCGGCGTTGGCCCTTTTCCCTTACGACCACCCAGCCGCAAGGCGCGTACCTGCAAGACAAGACCCTTCATCTCACCGTCCACCAAAACCATTTCAGCATGAGCATCCTCGAACTCGCACTACAGGGCCGACACAACGTGTACAACAGCATGGCCGCCGGCATCGCGGCCCGTGTGCTCGAAGTGCGCAACGAGACCATCCGCGAAAGCCTCACCGACTTCCAGAACGTGGAGCACCGGCTGGAGCGCGTGTCCACGGTGAACGAAGTGGAGTTCATCAACGACAGCAAGGCCACCAACGTGAACAGCGCGTGGTTCGCCTTGGAAAGCATGGAGAAGCCCGTGATCTGGATCGTGGGTGGAACGGACAAGGGCAACGACTACAGCTCCCTGCTCGACCTCGTGAAGCAGAAGGTGAAGGCCATCGTCTGCCTCGGCAAGGACAACGAGAAGATCCACAAGACCTTCGGCCACCTGGTACCGACGATCGTGGATACCGATACAGCGGCACTGGCGGTGCAGCACAGCTATGACCTCAGCGAGCCCGGCTACGTGGTGCTGCTCTCCCCTGCTTGCGCTTCGTTCGACCTGTTCGAGAACTATGAGGACCGCGGACGGAAGTTCAAGGCGGCCGTGCGCGCACTCTGAGCCGGCAGCGACAAGAAAAAACCCGTTGGGGGCCGCGGCCTTCGCCGGGGCAAACGCAAAGGACCATGGACCAGGACACCTTCCACAGACTTCTCGGACAAACGGCCGCGACCCGTCTCGTACAGGCGCGCAACCAGCAGCTCACCGAGCAACAGGCCGGAGCACACAGCCTGGAGCACGTCGGCACCGTGAACGGGGTCGACTATGTCAACGACAGCAAGAGCACGCACCTGGACGCGACGTTGCAGGCGATGGCGAACATCGACAAGCCCATCGTGTGGATCGCGGGCAACCTGGCGGCCGACATCGGCCAAGGGTATGTGCAGGAATTCCTGCGCGAACGCGTGGTGGCGCTCGTGCTCTTCGGCAAAACAGGGGAACGCGGCATCGAGGCCCTCAAGCCTTTCACCGAACACATGTACACCGCAGAGGAACTGCGGACCGCGGTCTTCGTGGCCCGAGAGCTGGCGCGTGAGGGCGAAGTCGTTCTCTTCTCCCCTGCATGTCCCAGCAGTGGTACACATGCGAACTATGAAGAACGGGGCGTTGAATTCAAACAAGCGGTCCGCGATCTCTGATCAACGATGAAAACCCTCTTCACCACCCACCTGAAAGGGGATCGCACCCTCTGGATGGTCGCGCTGATCCTCGGTGTCGTGAGCCTGCTCGCGGTGTACAGCGCGTGCAGCTGGATGGTCTGGAGGAACGACGGGGGAACGCTCCGTGTGCTCTTCAAACACGGGATGATGCTGGCCGCGGGCGGCTTCATCATGTACGCGACGAGCAAATTGAAGTACACGGCGTACTCGCGGCTCTCGCAGATCGCGCTGCCTGTGACGATCGGCCTGCTACTGCTCACGCTATTGATCGGAAACAACGTGAACGGCGCTGCGCGTTGGTTGCCCATTCCAGGGCTCGGCATCACCTTCCAAACGAGCGATCTCGCACGCGTGGTGATCCTCGTTTACCTGGCCCGCGTACTCGGCAAGCAACGCGAAGAGCCGTGGTCGTTCAAAGAGGTCATCCTGAAATTGATACTCCCGGTCGGTGCCGTTTGCGGTCTGATCCTTCCAGCGAATTTCTCGACCGCCGCCCTGCTGTTCGGCACGTGCATGATCGTGATGTTCATCGGGCAGGTGCCGATCAAGCACATGCTGTCCATCTGCGGCATCGCGGTCGGAGCATTCCTTGTCCTGCTGTTGCTCGCCAAGACCAGTCCCGAGCTCCTGCCCCGCTTGAAAACATGGGAGTCGCGACTTTCCAACCATGGTGGCGAGGACCGCGACGCGAACTACCAGGTGAACAACGCCAAGATCGCCATCGTCAGCGGCGGCTTCCTGCCGAACGGCCCCGGCACCGGCACCTCGCGCAACTTCATGCCGCACCCGGAAAGCGACATGATCTATGCGTTCATCATCGAGGAGTATGGATCGATCATCGGTGGGCTCGGCATGCTGCTCCTCTACCTGATCCTGCTCTTCCGTGCGATGAAGATCTCCAACAAGGTGGAGAAGGATTTCGGCAAGCTCGCAGCGATAGGCCTTGCGCTCGGGCTGGTGCTACAAGCGCTGGTGAACATGGCCGTTGCCGTGAACCTGGTACCCGTTACCGGCCAGCCCCTGCCCTTGGTCAGCATGGGCGGAACGAGCATGTGGTTCACCTGCCTCGCGCTCGGCATCATCGTCAGTGTGAGCCGCAGTTATGAGCCGGACGAGCCGGTGGCCAAGGAAAAACGTGCGCGCACGACATCCCCCGATGAGCCAGACATCGCGATCGCTTAGGGTCATGATCTCCGGCGGCGGCACGGGCGGGCACATCTTCCCGGCCGTCGCGATCGCCAATGCGATAAAGGAGCGGGAGCCCGGAACGGAGTTCCTGTTCGTAGGTGCCGAAGGCAAGATGGAAATGGAAAAGGTGCCCGCCGCCGGGTACCGGATCGAAGGACTTCCGATCCGCGGCTTCCAGCGCACAGCGATGTGGAAGAACATCGGTCTGCCCTGGCGTTTGCTGAAGAGCATGCTGAAGGCCCGGAAGCTGGTGCGCACCTTCAAGCCGGATGTCGCCGTGGGCGTCGGTGGTTACGCGAGCGGCCCTACGCTCGCCGCCGCGCAGCGCATGCATGTGCGCACCTTGGTGCAGGAACAGAACAGCTTCCCGGGGAAAACGAACATCTACCTCGCCAAGCGCGTGGATCGCATCTGCGTCGCTTATGAAGGCATGGAGAAGTTCTTCCCCGCCGAAAAGATCCTGCTCACGGGCAATCCAGTGCGGCAGGAAGTGGTGCGCCTAACGGGCAAAGGCCCGCGCGGTCTGGAGCATTTCGGCCTGCGCGAAGGCGGCCCCATCGTTTTCGTCACGGGTGGAAGTCTCGGGGCACGCGGCATCAATCGCGGGATCGAAGCAGCGCTACCGCTGCTGAAGGAGAAAGGCATCCAATTGATCTGGCAGACCGGGACGCCATACTTCAAGCAAGCGCAGGAAGCGGCGAACAAGCTGGGATATGCCGATTGCAAGGTGCATGAGTTCGTGAGCAAGATGGACTACGCCTACGCCATTGCCGACCTGGTGGTAGCGCGCGCAGGCGCGATCAGTGTGAGCGAGCTGCAATTGGTGCAATTGCCCGCGATACTCGTTCCGCTGCCCACCGCCGCTGAAGACCACCAAACCATGAACGCGCGTGCGCTCACCGATCGCGGTGCGGCCGTGCTGGTGAAAGACGATGATGCCGTCCAAATGCTCGGCAAGGAGATCGTCCGCCTGATCGAGGATGAGGATGCCCTGATGAAACTGCGCACGACGATCGCCGGGTTGGGACAACAGAACGCGGCCGAGGCGATCGCGGCCGAGGTGATCCGGCTGGCACGGTCTTGAGCGAACACGCATCACTCGGATCGGCCTGATAACCGCAGATGGAAGGGATGAACGGGATGAACGCAGATAGAAAGAGGCCTATGACCCGCAGGTGCATTCATCCGCGTCCATCCGCGTTCATCGGTATTCATCTGCGGCACAACAACACTCCGCGCGCATGCGCGGCCGCACTCTCGCCCTCATGAACGCTCCAAAGTATCTCTACTTCATCGGCATCGGCGGCATCGGCATGAGCGGCCTTGCTCGCTACTACCGCCGCCGTGGAAGCATTGTCGCCGGCTACGACAAGACACCCAGCGAGCTCATCGGCCAGCTTCGCATGGAGGGCATCGAGGTGCAGTTCGATGAGAATCCGAACATCATTCCGCAGGAGTTCCGCGATGCGTCGCCGGACCAGGTGCTCGTGGTGCGCACGCCGGCCGTCCCCGTCTCAGCGCCCCTGCTGAAGTACTGGCAGGACAAGGGTTCGCGTATCCTGAAGCGCAGTGAAGTGCTCGGTATGATCACGCGTGACCGGCGCACGATGGCCGTGGCCGGCACACACGGAAAGACGACGGTGAGCACCATGCTCGCCTATCTGCTCACGGAAGGCGGTATCCCTTGCAACGCGTTCCTGGGCGGGATCAGTGCGAACTACGGCACGAACGTGCTGCTGAACGACGACGCGAGGATCAATGTGGTGGAAGCGGACGAATACGACCGCAGCTTCCTGCGTTTATCCCCCAGCGAAGCGATCATCACCGCGATGGACCCCGACCACCTCGATATCTATGGAACGCCCGAAGCGATGTACACGGCGTACAACGAGTTCGCGGCGCTCTGCAGCGGTTCCATCCTCGCGCATGAACGCACGAGCCTGCACCTCACCCAACGCCCGAACATCACGTTCTACGCGCTGGACGCGACGGCGACCACACGGGCGGAGAACATCCGGGTGGCGGACGGGGCCTATCACTTCGACCTGATCACCGGCACGCACACCTTGCGCGACCTCACGCTCGGCATGCCCGGAAGGCACAACGTGGAGAACGCTGTGGCCGCCAGCTCTCTCGCACTCCTGGCCGGTGTTCCACCCGAAAAACTGCGCAAGGCACTGGCCTCCTTCCGGGGCGTCAGCCGCCGTTTCGAAGTGCGCGCCAGAACGGCCAAAAGCGTTTTTATCGATGACTACGCGCACCACCCCGCCGAGCTCGTGGCCGCCATCAGCAGCGCGAAGGAGCTGTATCCGGGACGCAAGGTCACCGGCATTTTCCAGCCGCACCTCTTCTCCCGCACGCGCGACCTGGTGCTCGACTTCGGCAAGGCCCTCGCCCTGCTCGATGAGCTGATCCTGCTGGACATCTACCCCGCCCGTGAAGAGCCCATACCCGGCGTGACCAGTCGCTGGATGCTGGAATACGTGCCCATGATGAACAAGACCGTGTGTACAAAGGAGAACCTTCTCCCCCTGCTCAACACGCGGAACATTGAAATCTTGCTGGCGCTTGGCGCGGGCGATATCGACCGCCTCGTTCCGTCCATCGCCGCGCTCATTGAAGAGTCATGAAGCAGAAGATCCAACGCCTGTTGCGCCCCGCCGGGATCATCCTCGGCGCGCTCTGCATCGTGGGCCTGCTCGCCTTCAGCGCTCGCAGCACCAACACCACGCCGGTGAAGGAACTGGCCGTGGAAGTGGACGCCCCAGAAGGCGTGCACTTCATCGATGAGAACGCCGTGCGCGAGCAGGTGCTCGCCGCTACCGACGCCGTGATCGGGGCGCCCATCGGTGATGTGGACCTGGTGGCGATCGAAGAAGGACTCCGGCACATCGGCTGCGTGGCGAAGGCCAACGTGTACCACACGATGGACGGCACCCTGCACGTGAAGGTGAAGCAGCGCGAGCCGATCGTCCGCGTGATCAACGCCGATGGCGGCAGCTACTACATCGACCGTGAGGGCTGGACGATGCCGCTCAGCGACAACTACACGGCCCGCGTGCTCGTGGTCACCGGCGTGCTCTTCGAGCCTTTCGCACATCTGCCCCCCATGGACCTGAACGCCCTCCCCGACAGTTTGCGCCAGCTCACCCGCAGCGACGAGATCTTCCAGCTCGCTTCCACCGTGGCGAGCGATCCGGTGTGGAACGCGCTCTTCGACAACGCTTCCGTGGATGCCGTCGGCGAATTCGAACTGGTGCCGCGCATCGGCGGACAACGCGTGAAAGTGGGCAGGCTCCAAGGCACCAGCGCGGACGCCCGAGCCAGTTCCAAGGAAGTACGCGAGCTCCTCACCGCACGGTTGAACAAACTGCGCGCGTTCTACCAGCAAGGCATGCCGCAGAGTGACTGGCGCATGTACAGCACCATCGACACGCGCTTCGCCGACCAGGTGGTTTGCACGCGCCGTGCCGACTACCGCGCACCCACCGTACCGAAGAAACCGGCCCCGAATAACGCAAGTGCGCAGCATCCTGCGCCCCAACCAGCCCACTGAGAACAAGATGGATCAGCAGCAGAACAACGACATCGTAGCCGGACTCGACATCGGCACCACCAAGATCGCGTGCATCGTGGGCCGCCGTAACGAGCAGGGCAAGATCGAGATCCTCGGCATGGGCAAAGCCAAGAGCGACGGTGTGAACCGCGGCGTGGTGAGCAACATCCAGAAGACCGTGGACAGCATCAAGCTGGCGATCCGCGAGGCCGAGGACAGCGCCGGGGTGGACATCGCCACGGTGAACGTGGGCATCGCGGGCCAGCACATCCGCAGCATGCACCACCGCGGCATGATCACGCGCCAGAATGCGAACATCGAAGAGGAGATCCGCCAGCAGGACATCGACGCGCTGATCGATGACATGCACAAGCTGGTGATGCCTCCGGGCGAGGAGATCATCCATGTGATCCCCCAGGAGTACATCGTCGACCATGAACAGGGGATCAAGGACCCCATCGGGATGAGCGGCGTGCGCATGGAAGCCAACTTCCACATCATCAGCGGACAGCTCACCGCCGCGCGCAACATCAACAAGTGCGTGCACCGCGCGGGCCTCGAAGTCACCGAGCTCATCCTGGAACCGCTCGCCAGCGCGGACGCCGTGCTCAGCGCCGAAGAGAAGGAAGCGGGCGTGGTGCTCGTGGACATCGGTGGTGGCACCACGGACATCGCCATCTTCAGCGATCACATCATCCGCCACACCGCGGTGATCCCCTTCGGTGGGAACGTGATCACGGACGACATCAAGATGGGCTGCTCCATCCTGCGCGACCAGGCGGAGACGCTGAAGACCCGTTTCGGCAGTGCGCTCGCCGCCGAGAACAAGGACAACGAAGTGGTCTGCATCCCCGGCTTGAAAGGCCGCGAACCGAAGGAGATCAGCTTGAAGAACCTCGCGCACATCATCCAGTGCCGCATGGAGGAGATGCTCGAGCAGGTCTACTTCGAGATCAAGAACAGCGGCTTGGAAAAGCAACTGAGCGCGGGCATCGTGCTCACCGGCGGCGGGGCGCAACTGAAGCACCTGCGCCAGCTCACCGAGTACGTTACCGGCATGAGCGTGCGCATCGGCTACCCGAACGAGCACCTCGCCAAGAGCAATGTGGACGCCGTGACCAGTCCGCTCTTCGCCACCGGCGTGGGCCTGGTGATGAAAGGCTTCGACTACATCGACCTGCGCCGCCCGAAGATGCTGGAGAACACGCCCCAGAAAGTGAAAGGACACAGCCAGCCCAGCAAGGTGGGCAGCTTCTTCGACCGCGTGCTGAAGGGCGCTACGGAACTGTTGAACGACGACGAAGCCTAGTACCGAACGACCCCACCGACCCCAACTACCCCGATCATGAAATTCGAACTACCCACCGAACTGGCCAGCATCATCAAGGTGATCGGCGTAGGTGGTGGCGGCAGCAACGCCGTCAACCACATGCACGCCCAAGGCATCAACGGCGTGGACTTCATCATCTGCAACACCGACAAGCAGGCGCTCGACATGAGCCGCATCCCGGTGAAACTGCAGATCGGCACCGCGCTCACCGAAGGCCTCGGTGCGGGCAGCGTGCCCGAGCGCGGCGGCCTTGCGGCGCAGGAGAACATCGAGGAGATCCGCCAGTTGCTGAGCACGCGCACCAAGATGCTCTTCATCACCGCCGGCATGGGTGGTGGCACCGGCACGGGCGCCGCGCCGGTGATCGCGCGCGTAGCCCGCGACATGGGCATCCTCACCGTCGGTATCGTTACCATGCCCTTCATCTGGGAAGGCCGCAAGCGCAAGCAGCAGGCCAGCGCGGGCATCGATGAGATGCGCAACGCCGTGGACACGCTCCTGGTGATCAACAACGATCGCCTGCGCGACCTCTACGGCAATCTCACCATGGACGATGCCTTCGCCCATGCGGACAACGTACTCACCACCGCCGCGCGCGGCATCGCCGACATCATCAACAAGACCGGTAAGGTGAACGTCGACTTCGAGGACGTGCGCACCGTGATGAGCAACAGCGGCGTGGCCATCATGGGCATGGCCGAGGCCGAAGGCGAGGACCGCGCCATCCGCGCCGCGCAGGAAGCGCTCGCTTCGCCCCTGCTGAACGACAGCGATATCAAGGGCGCGAAATTCGTGCTGCTCAACATCGCGCTCGGCGACCGCCAGATGCAGATGGACGAGATGACGGAGATCACCGACCACATCCAGGACGCCGCCGGCAGCAGCGCCGATGTGATCTGGGGCTATTGCCACGACGAAAGTCTAGGCGACCGCCTGCGTGTGACCGTGATCGCCACGGGCTTCAACCAGAACCCGCTCACCGCTAGCTTGGAGCCAAAACAGGAAGAGCGCAAAGTGACGCCGCTGGGCGACATCTCCCCTACCATCATTACGGCACCTATCGCCAACCCCGTGACCGGTGCGCCGAAGCCTGAGCCCGCTCCCGTGGAGGACAAAGCCGCGGACTTCGTGGTGAAGACCCTTGCGCCGATTGTGGCTCCCGTGGTAGAAGTGAAGGAGGTGAAGGAAGTGAGGGAGGTGAAGGCGGAACCTACGCCCGAGCCCAAGCGCGAGCAGAGCCGCATCCTCTTCGAAGTGGAGCCGCCCGTGGCCGAGAAGCCTGCCGTAGCGAAGCCCGAGCCCGCACCCGTACCAGAGAAGAAGGTGCATGAGCTCTACGCGGAAACGGAAGCCTCCCCGGCCACGACAGCCGCACCCACGACAACACTGGCCCGCCCCGCCGTCCAGGAGACCGCGCCCGCCCCGGTGGAGGCCAAGGCCAACCCGCACGAGCAGCAGAACCGCCATGAGGACCGCCTGGCCCGCATGCGCGAAATGACGCAGAAGCTGCGCCAGCCCAACGGCCTTTCCGACCTGGAGCGCGAGCCCGCCTACAAGCGCAAGAGCCCGACCTTCAACGATACGCCGCACAGCAGCGAGAGCAGCGTGAGCCGCTACACCCTCACCGAAGAGACCGACGAGAACGGCGAGCGCAGCGTGCAGCTCCGCAAGAACAACGCGCACCTGCACGATCAGCCGGACTAGCCCCGGATATCGCTTCGCGATTCCGGGGTCGGATCCGAGAATGAGTTGATCAGAAGATCAGATAATGCTCCTTCCGACCAGACTCCGACGAACGAAGTCCACTGTGCATTCGACATTTACCCAAGACCTCGCCCTGCTATCATCTGATCATCTGATCAACATGAGCCTCCAGGAAAAGATCGACGCCGACATCAAAGCCGCCATGCTCGCACGCGAGAAGGACCGGCTGAACGTGCTGCGCGCCATCAAGAGCGCCATCCTGCTGGAATTGACGAAGGAGGGCGCCACCGGTGCCGTGAGCGATGAGGCCGGCATGAAGATCCTGCAGAAGCTGCACAAGCAGCGTGCGGAAGCCGCGGCCATCTACCACCAGCAAGGCCGCACGGACCTCGCGGCGGAGGATGACGCGCAAGCGAAGATCATCGAAGGCTACTTGCCCGCGCGTATGAGCGATGCGGATGTGGCGGCCTCGGTGAAGAGCATACTGGACGAGATCGGCGCGAAGACCATGGCCGACATGGGCCGCGCCATGAAAGGCGTGAACGAAAAGCTCGCCGGGAAAGCGGACGGTGCTGCCATCGCGGCGGCCGTGAAGAAGGTGCTTTCCGGAGGCTAAAGCGTGGTGGGTAGACGACTCAGTGCTCATAGAGGTGCCGGAAATTGGCCCCAAGCTTAGGTGCAAGACGCCTGCACGTGAGGCGGTAAGGCTGTAAAAGGTCAAGCTGACGCCGAACATAAAAGGCCATCGTCACTTCTGAATCAAACGACGCACGCCATCCCTGAACTTATTGAAGCTTGGCGATTCATTCTTCTCGATATCCATGAAAGGACCAATCTTCTCAGCCCATTCGTGCTTCACTTGACCTGGCAATGGCCAGCCCAATTTCTTGAGCTGACCTGAACCGCCAGGCAATAGTGCATCCGCGAGCATTTCCCATGTGCCGCAAGGACTGTCCTGAACATAACGCGCTAACACGTCTGTCTTCGCACGTGGATAGGCTCTCAATACCGCAGGCCGATCACCTAAGTACCAAGCCTCCACCTCCTCAATGGCCAACCTGAATAGCGTATTCGGTGCTGGGTGAAAGGAAGATGCAATGGACCTCAATTCAGCGAGAAACTCAGCGCAGTTGCGCTTGTCCGTATCTACCACCACCACTACTGCGTCAATCCCAAATGTCTTTCCATAACCGCGTAGCATCTTCGGTAGTTGGTCCAATAGGATTCGCTTCGACGGGTCGTCAATGGCCCTCAGGTTCTTAGGCAGCCGACCAATACCACGATAAGAATGCAGGCGCCAAGTGTGCGGTTCCCCTTGCTCGCCAACAAGTTTGGGCAACAGAGTTTCCAATAGCCGTGCCCCGGAACTATCCTCGACTAGTACCTCAATATGCATCGCTACCGGGCGTCGAGGTAGTCACTATACCAAAGGCCACCAAGTGGCAGACCTTCATCCACGAGGTTTCTCACCGCTTCCAACTCGGATACCCGCTTTACCTGAGAGAAGCCGTCTATACCCTTGCTCAGTATCCATACTTCCGAAGGTGCGAGGGCATCGACAAAGTATGGCTGATGTGTTGTGACGAAAATTTGCGGGGCGTTCTTCTTACCCGTCGCGTGAGCGCGAAATTCCTGGGCAAGGGCTTCCAACAACTTGTGATAGAGGCCGTTTTCTGGTTCTTCTATGCACACGAAGGGAGGCGGATCGGGATCCTCCAATAGCAGGAGATAAGCAAACACCTTGAGCGTACCGTCGGACATCTGTTGGGCAAAGAAAGGGTCCTTGAAAGCGCCATCGTTGAAGCGGAGTAGCACGCGCTTATCATCAGTAACAGAAGTCTCAATGCTTGTAACACCAGGGATCTTGTCTGCAATCCGTTTGAGAATTTGTTTGAAGCGATCCTTGTGTTCTCGCTCCATGAACTGGACAACATTTCCAATGTTGTCGCCATGGATGTTCAGATGCTTCTGTGGACCCGCTGAAGGAATGCCTCGTGCCGCGTCCGGATAGAAGTACGAGAGATACCAACCCTTTAGAAAGTCCCTAAAGCGCTTGATGCGTGGGTGCTCCTTTAGCGTACCCATTGTGGCGATGCCGAGCTGCCTTGGGTCGGTCAGCTCAACAAACTGCTGCGTGCGATCTTCCTCACTTCCTTCAACCTCAACAGCTTCTTCTCCAGCCCAAACCATGCCTCTGCCATGGTTCAATCTCAAGAAAGGATAAGGTCTACCGTGCTTTTGCCCTCTGCGACGTTGCTTGAGCAGCTCAGACTCAACAAAGGGCCGTCCCGACGAGTCCAAGGCGATGGCCAATTCATAAGTGATTGGGCGATCCTTTTCACCCTCGCGATAAAAGATCTCGAAGCGAATTGGTTCGGTGACACCGAGTGACCTCAGACGGTCGAACCCGCCCCGATTCTTCTGGTCGCATGCTGTTTCCACATCACTGGCAAGACAATCAGCCACGAAGCCAAAGGCATCGAACAGAGTGCTCTTACCAACACCGTTCTTCCCAATAACCACAGTGAACGGAGTTAAGGGCTCTCCTTCGCCGCCACTGAGCTTGCCCAGCGTCACGTCCTTTAGTGCCCGGTAGTTCTGGACTCTGAATCCCTGTATAAGCGCCATGCTCGCTGTCCTATCTACGCCGTTTCCAAAAATCTCGAATAGTCCTCACACGTCGAAGGCCATTTCTCGCGGAAGAGTCTCCGCCACGGTCCCGCTGCGGCACGACAAGTCTAATCTACCCACGCCCAATTCGGCCAACTACGAACAAGACATCCGCCTCTGCGGCCTGACGCCGAAGGTCAAGACCCGCACCGGCGCTCGGGTGCTTCCCGCGTGACCCTCCTTTTCGCAGCATCCGACCGTTGTGGACATTATGTCAAGGATACTCTGACCGTTCCAGCTTCGCAAAACGCGAAGGGCCCCTCCCACGTCGGAGTAAGGCCCTTGTCCCCTCTTGCGCCGGGACAGGCGTTAGCCGAACAGCCTAGCGGCCGCCGGCGATGAGTTCTTTCTCAGCGGGTTCGATGCGCTGGCTGACAAGCTGGTAGTCGTGCTCCACCTTCATCTCACCGCTTTCCGGTGCGAAGCGGATGCGGCCCACGGGACCCGTGTAGTCGATGCGCTCGCCCTGTGGTTGGGGGAAGAGCAGGATGCCGCATGCGATGCGCTGCGAGCGGCTGATGTTGTCCGTATCGATGACCAGTCGCTTGGTGATGAAACCAGGCTTGCGCACTTCCAGCAGGGCCTCGGTGCCGAGGGGCAGGTCTAGCACGAGTTCGCCTTCGGCGCTTGCGCTGTCCACCAGTTGGCCGCCGATGAACAAGAGGGCGTAGCTGCCTTCCGGGTCGCCATCAGCGCAAGTGATATCCGCATGGAGCGTGAGGACCTGTTGGCGTGGGTGTGCGGCTTTGCAGTGGTCGATGGCCAGGAAGGCGGCGAGGGATACGAGGACCAATTTCATGGACTTCATGGTGATCGGATGGTTGGGTAAGCGTCGTTGGTGAGGGCGAAACAATCCGCACGGGTTCCTATGCGTGCGCGCGGATGAGCAAGTGGCGGCCGGGCGCGCGTGGTCGGCGGCCGCTCGGACCAACGCCAGGGATGTGGGGCAGGTGGTTCACCCCGGCCATTGTTGAGAACACGCGGCCCGCACGCTTGCAGCGCATCCTCCACGCACATTCCTTCGTCGCTCCAACACGCCCAGGTCGCTCTGCTTCCTCGGCCCAACTACGATAGACCGATGCACCGATCCCTTACCCCATTATCCTCCCGATCGCTTCTTTTCCCGGCGCTCCTGTTGTCCTCTGCCCTGCCGCTTTCCGCGCAATTCACCACGGACAACGCGGTAGGCTCGTGGTCCGCTCCGGAATTCGAGGTCATCAAAGGCCTTCGCACCTTCGACGTGGAGGGCGACGGTGACCAGGACATCTTCCTGTGCCGCTACAACCAGAGCATCCAGGGGAACTTCAGCTGGTATGAGAACACCGGCCAAGGCGTCTTCGCCGCGCCCGTGGCCCTGCATACCGCCGACCAACAATTCCCCGATGTGGCCCGGGACTTCGACCTCGCTGACAAGGACGGCGACGGCGACCTCGACCTGGTGTACGTGACGGAGCTGTCCTCCAACATCTACGTGCGCACCTTCGCTGACGGTGCGTTCGGCGACCCCGAGGTCTGGGGCACCTTGCCCGGCAACGGGCTCTTCATCCGTTGGATGCAGCTGAACCCGTGGGAAGACCAGCTCATTGATGTGGTCACGCACGTGGAGGTGAACCACCCGCATGGCATCTACAATACGGGCGGCGCGTTCGGAACGCCCTTCATCATCGGGAATGGCCAGATCGGCCTTGGACCGGACTACCTGGAGACCGGCGACTTCACCGGGAACTTCGGCGATCTCCTCACCTACGCCGCCGGGCACCTGTACCTCTACACCCAATACGCCGATGGCGACGGCGGATACTACTGGGACGGCATCGATCTGGGCACCTTCTCCTGGCCCTTCCAGGTGCTGGATGTGGACAACGATGGCGACGACGACATCGGCATGGCCAACAATGACAGTACGGGTTGGTTGCGAAGCCCCGGGCTCTACGGCGACCTGCAGTATGAACAACTCGAACCCGCCTTCGCCGACGGGGTTTTCGGAAAGGTGGACTGCGATCCCTACACGGACCTGTTCTCCCTCTTCTTCACCGATTTCTATGATCCGTACATCTCCTACGGCTACGATAGCGACGGCCCGGTCATCGACGTTCCCGCGCTGGCGACCGGTCTTCCGAATACCGGCCGTTTCCCTCCGGTGCTCGTGGACCTGGATGAGGACGGCCTGAACGACCTGTTGATGGTGGTGGACGACACCACGTTGCATTGGTACGCCAATGATGGTCCAGTGCCTCCGACGGTCACCCTGGATCCGTTCGCCGATACGCTCGTGGCCAGCTGTGAAGACTTGTACTTCCTCGGCGGCGGCCTGCCCGCGGGAGGGTTCTACTCCGGACCATACGTCGGATGCGGTTTCGCCATGGGCCAACAGGAGCAGCGCGGTGGGTGCTACATCTCCCTGCCAGCGCCCGCCGGAGAAACGACGGTGACGTACACGTACGCGGACGACAATGGATGTTACGGAGAAGCCACCCGACCCATCCTGCTCATCGATTCGGTACTGGTAACACCGCTCACGGTGACCACTTGCCCATCGCCGGATCCGGTGCAGATCAATACACTGCCCGCTACCGCGGAATGGGTTCCGGAGCAGCCGATCACATCGGATGGCCTCTTGGATGTTTCCGTTCCCTACAACTACGCCGTGGGCTGCTTCTACACCGATGTGCTGGGCTGCCAGGCCTTCGGCTACACCTACGTGAACGTGCTTGAACCTTCCGTAGGCTACGTGTACATCAACGGCTCGGAAGAGACCACGGTGTGCGTGGACGCCGGGACGGTCGAGGTGGTCTTCTCCCAAGCGAACGGCGTGGAGGCCACGGCCTTCTTCGAACCAGCAGTGAACGGGCCGGGCACCTACACCTTCGTCGGCTACGGGGATACCACCGTGAACGGGTGCGCGGTGAATGATACCCTCTTCCTGGAGGTGATCGCCCTGCCGGAAGTCACCTTGGACGCCTTCACCGATACGCTGGTGAACAGCTGTGCGACGGTCTATCCGCTCACGGGCGGCCTTCCCGCCGGTGGCATCTACAGCGGCGATGGTGTGGACGGCGACTTCTACCCGCAAGGCTTGCTGGGCGACGTGGCCATCACCTACACCTATGAGGACGGCAACGGCTGTGCGGCTTCCGCAACGCAGACCATCCGTGTGATCGAAGGGATCTCCGTGACACCGAATTCCGTGGTGCAATGCGTTGCCGAAGGGGGCGTGCAGCTTACCGCACAACCGATACCGGAAGTGTGGTTCGATGCCATCGTATCCCCGGACGGCGTGCTGAACACGGCACAGCCCTTCAATGGCGGCGTGTATTGCGCATGGACGGATGTGCTCGGCTGCCAGGCTTACGGCTCGGTGTACGTGAACCTGACCGCATATAGCGAAGGTTCGGTATCGGTAGCGGACGAGGATCCCTTCCCCGAGCAGATCTGCCTCAGCCATACGCCCTTCACCATCGACCGCAGCTTGGCGGATGGAAGCAGCGAGTCCATCGCTTTCGATCCCGCGATCGAAGGACTGGGCACCTACACCTACATCGGCTACGCTCTCGATGACAGCAACGGTTGCCTGCGGAACGACACGCTCACGTTCACCGTGGTGGACGCGCCTACCGTTTCCCTCGCCGCATTCCCGTCCTTGCTGAGCACGTGCCCGGGGAACGGCTACACGCTGTTCGAAGGGACACCCACAGGTGGCACCTATAGCGGTGATGGTGTCTCCAACGGCGTGTTCTCACCCGCCGGCCTCACCGGTCCGGTGACGATCACCTACACCTACGCCCTTGAGCCCGGGTGCGAAGGCAGTGCGAGCGGTACGATCGAGCTGCTGGATGGCGTGGTCGCGGACAGCACCTTCGTCACCTGCGCCGATGGCAATGCCCAGCAACTGTTCGCGACGCCCGAAGGTGGCGTGTGGAGCGGTGACCTGGTCACTCCGGACGGAACGCTTCCCACGGATGAGACGGCCACGGGTGCGGCCGTGTACACCTATACCGATGCCGCAGGATGCGCGGACAGCGCGGAAGTACTCATTTGGGTGACCCTGCCGGCCGTTTCCCTCCAGCTCACCGAGGATTCACTGCTCACGAACGACCCGCCCTACATGCTGGAAGGTGGTTTCCCGCTGGACGGGCTCTATACGGGCGATGCCGTTTCGCCCGAAGGCGTGTTCGATCCGTCCACGGCGGGCGTGGGCTGGCATGTGATCACCTTCACCGTTGTGGATGATGATGGGTGCACGGCTTCCGCCACGGACAGCCTCTTCGTCGACTTCGGAACCGGCATGGAAGCCCATGCGAACGTGCCGGCCTTGCATGTTTGGCCGGTGCCCACGCACGACGAACTCTTCATCGATCTGCCCGGCACGGGAGAGCAGGTGACCTTGATGCTCGTGGATGCCGGTGGCCGCGAGGTGGCCCGCAGGGTGGTAGTCGGCATTGTGAACGGAACGCCGCTGCGCTGGGACATCGGATCGCTGGCCAACGGCAGCTACACGTTGTGGACGACCGGTCGCACGGACATCGCGCCGGCACGTGTGGTGATAGCACGCTGACCGGTCTCATTCCTCTTTATAGAAGGCCCCTGCCATCCGGCAGGGGCCTTCTTCGTTCCCGCCGCTTCCGGAGGTAGTTGACCAGCATCCGCCACTTGCTCATCCCCTTCCGCCAGTTGCGCGCGCGGGCATGTGCTCGGCTGCGGGGTCCTCTTGTTTAGCGGTCGAATCCGATGAACACCGCCATGAAGAACAGCGCTCTCCTCCGTGCCCTCTCCGCCCTCAGCCTTATCGGCGCCCTCTGTGTGAACAGCCGTGCCAGCGAAGGCACCCTCCTGCTGGATGGCCGTATCCTGGTGGAACAAGGCGACCTGGACAACGCCACCGTTACCGTTATGCAGGACGCCGTGGAACTGTCCACCCTGACCCGGAAGCTCGATGCCTTCCAACTGAAGCTCGCCTTGGGGCATTCCTACACCTTGGTCTTCACCAAGCCCGGCTACGTGACCAAGGAACTCCTCTTCGACACCAATACCCCGATGGACGTCATCAAGGGCAGCGTGTTCACCTTCCGCTTCCAGGTGGCGCTGAGCGCCGCCCCGGATGCCGGTGACTACCGCTTCGATGGTCCCTTGGCCATTATCAAGTTCGACAGCAACGAGGGCGAATTCGGCTACGACCGCCAGCACGCCAATCCGCATGTGGTGAAGGCCGCTCCGGTGCGCAAGCGCCGCGAAGCCCAGGCGTTCGTGGACCCCACCGCACCCCTGGATGCCTGGGTGGCCCAAAAACGCATCGATCAATAAACTACCGCTCTTCCTATGCTATCGGAAAGGCCACCTCGCGGTGGCCTTCGCCGTTGTCAGACGGCCCTGTCGCCGACCAGCGCGAACGCGCTCACTTCGCGCGGCTCTTCCAGAGCTTGCTGTCCAGGATGTCCTCCAGGATCGGCTTCTTCTTCATGTCGCTTTCCAGGATGATGCCCCGGCGGACCATCTCGTCCAATTGGGTCACCGCCTCGTTCTGCTGATCGTTCTTCCAGAGATAGGCCGTGCGGTAGAAGAGCGCGGTCTTGTTCTTGTTGTCGATGCGCACGGCCTTGTCGAAATACTCCTTCGCCGTGTTGATGTTACCGGTGATCACGTAGAGATAAGCGAAGCGCGCCAGGAACTCCGGATCGGTCTCCACGTCCGGGAAGCTCGTCAGCAGCTGGTTCAGCTCGGTGAGCGCCTGTGGATACTGTTCCTGTTGCTGCAAGCATTCCGCCGTCCAGAAGAAGACCTCCTTGTCGTCGCGCAGGGGTTTCTGGGCATTGAACTGTTCCAGGGCTTTCTTCAGGTCGCCCGCCAGCATGTGCGATCGCCCGATCCGCTTGTACATGTCCGACCGGTCGGCTCCTTTTTCCAAGGCCGTCCCGAAACTCTGGATGCTACCGCTCCAATCCCCGTCGGCCTGCAAGGCGAGTCCGAGGTTCACGTGGTTCTCCTTGTTCAGCGGCTCCAGGTCCGCCGCATCCTTCGCGTACTTCTTCGCCTCCTTCTTCCTGTTGCCCTTCAGGCAGATCAAGGCCATGAAGCGGCTCGCCTTCGCGTTCTTCAGCCGGTTGTCCCGGTCCTTCGGGTCCGCTGCCGGGTCATCCGGCAGGTCCAGGTTCAGCGCCTCTTTCAAGTGCGACTCCGCGGCCGGAAAGTCACTCATGTTGTAGGCGGCCTGCCCGGCCACCAGGTTGGCGTACGCGGCGAACTTCTCGATGTGGTTGGAGAGGATCTCGCCCACATCCGCGCGGGCCTCCTCGTTCCTTCCCAGCTTCAGCTTGCAGCTCGCCCGGTCCAGCAAGGCCTGGTAGGGTCCATCGGTATGTGCGATGTGGATGTCCAGGTCCCCGATCGCGGCGTTCCACTTCTCCATCCGCATCAGGTTCTTGGCTTTCCAGAACCGCAGGGCGGGATCGCTGGGCTTCAGTACGCAGGCACGCAGGTAGCTGCGATCGGCGTCCTCGTATCCACCCGATGCTTCAAGGCTCCGGGCCTGTTTCAGGTTGAACGCGGACATCGAATCCGCCCGGGCCGCGCACCAGGGTGGCATGGACAGGCCGCGTGCGCGGGCGATGGAAGCCTCGGCAGCTGGCACATCGTCCGTTTGCAGGAGCACCACGCCGCGCTCCAGCCAGCATTCGGCGCAGGCGCTATCGATCCGGAGCGCATCATCCAGCAACTGCAGTGCGGCCGGGTAGTCCTTCAACGCGTCCACGCTGTTCACACGCGCCAATTCGTACATGGTGGTCGCGTTCCCCGGTTCCAGCTTCAAGGCGTCCTTCAGCACCTGTTGGGCATCGCGGCAGCGCTTGTCCTTCGCGCAGAGCAGGCGTGCGTACCGATGATGGTTGCGCATGTCCCACTGATCGAAGGTCTTCAGCACCCCGTAATCCTGCATCGCGCTCTTGATCGCTTCCGGGCCGTTGCCTTCTTGGATATCGGCGCGCGTGCGCAACGCTTCAGCGTAGTGGGGCTCCTTCTCGATCACCTTGTTCAGGTAACGCAGGGCCTCTTCCCGCTTCTTCCCTCCCTGCGCCGCCAGGGAACGGGCCAAGAGGGTGTGGACCTCCACATCGTCCCTGTGGGCGGGTTCTCTCAGCAGCCGTTGGCATTCGGCGACCGACCCCGGATAGTCCGGCGTCTCGAAGAAGCGTTCGCGCTCCGCCTTCGCCCGCACCTTGGCCTGCAGCGAATCGATCACCGGCTTGCTCCGCAGGTCCTCCGGAAAAATGGCCGCCGCGCTCTGGTAACTGTCCAACGCGCGTTGGTATTCGCGCATCTCCGCGAGCTTCCGGCCCTTGTCCTGCAGCGCATCGAAGAGGCGCTTGTCGTTCTGCTGCTTGATGATCCGGGCGTTCTCCGCTTTCTTCGTCAGGATCAGCGGGTCGATGGCCAGGGGATCGTGTCTGCGCGCTTCCGCGTAAAGGGCGATGCCGATATCGAAGTCACCGGCGGCCACCGCGTCCTGGCCGCGTTGGATGGCCTGCTCGTAGGCCTTCTTCTTCTCGGCCTTCTCCGCATCCACCAACGCCTGTGCCTGCAGTTCAGCGGCCCGGTACGCATCGAGTTCCGGCGTTACAACGGCACCCGTGGCCTTCGCCTCCTCCAAGGCCTTGTCCACCCGGAACCGCACGAAGGTCTTCGTGGAATCGTAGAACCGGTCGCCGGCGATGAACACGTCCCACTTCCCTTCGCCCTTGGGCTGGGCGATGAGCTCCATGATGCGCTTATGCCGCTTGTACGGTATGCCGGGCCGGTCCGTGTGCGTGCCCACGAGCCGCACCTCATAGAGCAACTTGGTGGAGATGATCGCGCCGTTCACGGGTTCCGAACGCATGAGCAGCTCGTACTCCACCCCCTCGCCCTCCTTCCTGAAGTGCAACCTCAGGCCCTTGAGGTACTCCTCGACCATGCGTTCCACGCCCTTCGAGCCGAGCCTGAGCTCCGGATCCACGTTGTCCTCGATCACCGTGCTCTCGTTGTAGAACAAGCGGCCATCGCCTTTCACTGCTTCCGCGATGTAGTCCGCGCCGAACACCGCATCATCGTCCGAATCGGTCAGGTCCGCCAAAGTCCTCAGCGCCCACACGTAGTCCTTCAACTTGCCCTCCGCGAGCTTGTTGATGGTCTGCATCTGCTTCACCGTTAGGCTGTCCGGCGGAAGCGGGGAAGCCGATGCACGGCCTCCGGAGAGACCGTACGCGATAACAAGTATGCCCGCAAAGAGCGGCCAGCGCACCAACGGTATCCGGTCAAAGGCCCAGGACATTCTTCCAGATGTATTCGGTTTTCTCCACGTCGCTCATGGGTGCAAGGTGCACGATGTTCCACCCGGAAGTGGTCCATCCCTCCTCGAACGGGGGAGGCCGGTATTCCACCTCCGCGAACCAGCCCGGTATCTGGAGCAAATGCATGCGCACGGCGGTGACCTCGGCGATGGACCATTGGCCGCCCACCAGTTTCTCCTGCAAGGCGAAGAGGTTCTGGATGCCCGGAGGGCCCACATACGGTGCCACGCCGTATCGCGCCAGCAGGTCCGCCTTCAGCAGGTCCGTAAAACCGGTTTCATGGTTGCGCGAACTGATGAACGGACGCCGATCGCCCGCTCCGGTCTTCATGTCCGACGAGAGGATCGACCATTTGCGGACGAGGCCTTTCTTCTCCCGCACCAGCCAGAACCGGATGTCGTAGTCCGCCGATGTATCGCTCACCAGGCAGGTCACATGGGAGAACCACGGCTTGTTGTCCAACACCAGTTCGTAGGCGGGGTCCGCGGTGACCACTGAATGGATGAAAGCTTCCGATGTGATGGGATCCATGTCCTTGCCGATCAATGACCGCAACAAGGTGGGCCGGTCAGGCGGGGGCGGCGCGTTCAGCGTATCGCGGGGCGCTGCGTGCTTGCCGTTGAAGCGGTCCTTGAACTCATCGAACTGTTTCACGCAGAGCTCGAACTGCAGCTCCGTGGCCTGGGCCGATGCGCTCACCGCCCAGCAACCGATGATCAGGGCCGACCAGAGCCGGCGCGGGTGCGTGTTGGCCATGGGATCATTTGCTGGATGAAGTGACCCCGATGTCCCCCAGGAACACGTCCCACCATTTCTCGAACTTGCCTTCCACGAACTTGTCGTAGGCCTGTGCGATCACCTCCACGTTCTTGTTGGTGACGTCCGAGTACACCACGCGACCGTCCAGTTCCTTGCGGTAGGTCTGCTGTATGCTGATGGTGGCCCGGTAGCTGCTGTCCGGCTGCATTTCCCAATCGCTCGCGAAGATCATGTTGGACCAGGCGATCCTCACCTGGGCGCGGGTGCGCCGCAGCACGCCGTTGAAATAGATGTCCACGGAATGCGCCTTGCGCGCCCATGTCCCGTCCGCCCGCAGGTTGCTCACTTCCACCGTGTTCTTCGTGGGGCTGTTGAAGAGTTCCACCGCGCCCTGCACGGCATCGTCGCGCAGCAGGTCGGAGAGGTCCACGTTCACCATCTGGCCGATATAGCCCTCCAGGCGCTTCACCTTGTACAGGGCGATGGAATCGAAGTCATCGAAATCCGGCTCTTTCATGGTTCCCCGGCCGGTGGTATCCACCCGCACCGTGCTCGGGCGCCGGGCCGTGAGCTTGTTCACCTCCATCATTCTGCCCACCTCCTGCTTCAGCTTCACCGCGTGCCGCTTGGGGGAGTAACCGGTGCTCACCTTCACCGGGGCCGCCGGGCATTGCGCGGTGTTGTTCATCATGCGCACCACGTTCGCGTCCGCGAACATCACCTTCAGGTCCTCATCCCTCTCGAAGCCCAGGTCGCCGTCCGCGTTCAGGTGCACGGCCACATCGCTGTCAGGGATGTTCTTGTCCCCTTGCAGGGTGCGCACCTTCAGGTGGTCGTCCTCGAATTGCAGTATGTCGCACTTGGTGACGGAATGGTCCTTGCCGATGAGCGAGGCGCAGTTGCGCTTGATGGACGTGGGGGGCGGCTGTGCTGCGGCCGCGCACGCGTCCGCATGCACGATCATCGATGCGTCGATGAAGGCGAGCACGTTGGTGCACGGCGCTTTGATCTCCCTGGTGGCCGATGCGTCCAGCACATAGCGCATTTCGCCGTTGGAGACGCCCTTCACCTGGCAGCTCCACCAGCTTCCGTCCCGCATGATCAACATGTGATCGGCCTGCGCCGGGGCGAACACGGTTGCCGCAACGCACGCTGCGGACGATACCGCGCGGGCCCATTCCCGAATTCCCATGATCCGCTCGATGATTCGTTCGTCCTTCCTCCCTCAGTCGAGGGGAAAAAGTACAGCAAAGGACCGATCCCGCTATCGCCCGCCAGCGCACCCGGTGAATGCGGCCGCCACTACATTCACGGCCCCATGTCCGCCAAGAGGTCGCGCTGCTGCGCAAACACCTGGCCCGCACCCCGACCATTCGTGCTCTTCGCATGCGGTGCGCTCGCGTTCTCCGGCGCCCGCGCACAGACGGAGCCAGGCGGTTGGCGCGGCATGCTGCTGCAGAAGGCCGAACACGTCTGGACCCGGCAACTGAAAGGCGAGCAGGCCCATGATGAAGTAAAGGCCGCCGTGGCGTCCATCGATGAGCTCACCGGAACCGCCAACAATGTGCCCGAGCATGTGCGCCAGCTCGCGGACAGCATCGCCTCCGAGCTCCATGCGTACGACGCGGCCGTTTTCCTGGCCGATGGGTATCCCGCCAACGCGGTGGTCGCCTTCCGCGATGCGCTGGAGCGCGCGGAGGGCAGCCCCGGTCTCGCGGAACGCGTGCGCGGATTGACGGACGCCTTGGCCAGCGCGCAGAAAAGCGCCGGTGATGTCGGCAGCGCGCGCGTTACCTATGACGACGCGGTGAAGAAGGCCGAGGCCGGTCGGGACACCGCCAGCATCCGCCACTTCCTGGTGCAGAAAGCCCTCTTCTGCTCGGAGCTGCGCGACTACCACGAAGTGATCGATATCAACCTGCGGATCCTGGAGATGGACAAGCGCTCCGGCGATACCCGCAACGAGATCAGCACCGAACTGCGCCTGAGCAAGGCCTATGAGAAGCTCAACGGCATGGAGGCCTTCGCCCATGCCACCCGCGCCTACAAGCTCGCCGCGGAGACCGAAAGCGAACGCAGCCTCCTGGTGGCCTGCGACCACCTGATCCGTTCCTACCAGACCACGGCGGACCAGGCGAATTGCAAGAGCATGCTGGACCGCGCCATGGCCCTTGCCAAGGAACGGGGCATCCCCGCCGAACAGGCCCGCATCCAAGACCGCTTCGGCCGCTTTTACATGCGCGACGACAAGTTCAAGGAAGCCGATGCCCACTACCAGCTCGGCCTGGAAGCGCTCGGCCACAAGGTGCCATCGGACAACCCTTCTTCCGGTAACGCCCAGTCCGATTGGTACCTCGCCGAACTGCTGCTGGACATGGGCCACTGCTTCCGCAAGCAAGGCGATACCGCGAAGGCCCTCCTGCACCTTACCGAATGCGAGCGCCTGCTGGAAGCGTATCCGGCGCTGGAAGTGCATCCGTGGGCCGACCTCGGCGAACTCTACCTGGAAATGGGTCGCGTTTCCGAAGCGGCCGCCTACGGCAAACGCGCGTTGGAGACCGCCGAGAGCGAACACGATCCCGATCTGGAACGGTCCGCTACCCGTCTGCTCTACCGGGTGTACAAACGCCTAGGCGATACCGGCAAGGCGCTCGCCATGCACGAGCGTTTCATGGAAAGCTCCATGCCGAAGGACGGCGAGGACTACAAGCTCGAGCTGCAGCGCACCCAGCTGAGCATGACCTTCAGTGAGAAGCAGCTGGCCGATAGTGTCTTCGCCGCGCGCCGTGAAGCGGCCCTGATCGCCGACAAGGAGATGGCCCGGACGCGCACCCACTACCTCATCTACGGCGGCATCGCCCTCTTCCTGGCCGCGGCCGTCGTGGCCCTCTTCGATCGCAAGCGCCGCATGGCCCGCTTCGATCGCGAGGCCGCGCAGCTCGAAACGCAGGCCCTGCGCTCGCAGATGAATCCGCACTTCATCTTCAACGCCCTCAACTCCATCAGCGCCTTCGTGCAGAAGAACGAGCCGGACAAGGCCGCCTCCTTCCTCTCCCGCTTCGCGCGCCTGATGCGACTGGTCCTGGAGAACAGCCGCCAAGCCGAGGTGCCGCTGAAGGACGACCTGGAGGCCCTGGACGCCTACCTGCACCTGGAGCGCACCCGCACCGGCGACAAGTTCGACTACCGCATCCAAGTGGCGCCGGACATCGACCCGGAGGACGTGATGGTGCCCCCGCTCGTGGCGCAGCCCTTCGTGGAGAACGCCATCTGGCACGGCATGAGCGGTAAGGAGGGAAAGGGGCTCATCACCCTCAGCGTATCGCGCAAGGGGGATCAATTGCTTTTCGCCATCGAGGATGACGGCGTGGGCCGCTCCTCCCCCAAGCGCATGGCCAGCATGGGCGAAAGCGACCCGCACGATGCGCCCACCAAGAAGACCTCGCTCGGCACCGCCATCACCAAGGCCCGCTTGGACCTGGTGCGCCAGCAGAAGGGCAAGGCCGCCGGCTTCATCTACGTGGACCTGCCGCAGGGCACACGCGTGGAGTTGACGTTGCCGTTCAGTACGGCGTGAACCGACGGTGCGGCCCACGAAGCGCACAGCGATGGCGCGGAAGAAGTTCGTGATGGATCAGCTTCGGCGTACAAACGTGCATCGGCCATCATGAGACCTGTCAAGAACATCACGGCACGAGTGACCATGCCTTCGGCAGGCAAGCACCACCGTTGGCCGGAGGCACTCGTACGGGCGGAACACGCGCGCCAAATGGGCCCGGCCACCGGAATGCGGAGATCGGGTGAAGGGCGAGCGCAACCGCTCCCTCGTTCGTACGACCGCTGGCTCAGTCCAACGGGGCCTGGGCTGTTCCACATGGTTCCTTGGGGTATTCAACCGCTTCGCCATGGCACATCGCTACGGAACCGCAATCGCTCTGTTCGCCGCGCTCACCGTTCACGCCCAGCTGCAGCAGACCTGCATGGTGGTGCAGAACGGGTTCTACCACCTGAGCGAAGCGGGCTTCGTGCAAACAGCCGATGGCGGCTTCGCTTCCGCAGGGCCGTTCTCGGAAAGCAACGATGGGTACAACGAGACCGGCGTTACCCGCTTCGATGCCGATGGCAACGTGCTCTGGATGCGCAAGTGGACCACCGGACCCAACACCAACTTCTTCCCGCAAGCGCTGGTGGCCACCGCCGATGGCGGGCTGGTGCTGGCCGGCATCGACCAAGTAACGGGACCGCAGAACGGATGGTTCATCATCAAGCTGGATGCGACCGGTACGCTGCAATGGGCGAAGAACTACGCCAGTCCGGATTTTTCCTTGATCGGCAGTCTCTATTCCGATGGCTTCATCCAGACAAATGATGGTGGGTTCGCCATGATCGCGCACAAGTCCTTTCCGAACCGCAGCTATTGCATGCTGCGCACCGACGCGGACGGGAACCTCCTCTGGAGCGATGAGATCCGGTACACCGGCGTGCCTTCGGATGTGGCCGAGCTGCCCAACGGCGACCTGATCTTCACCGGCTGGCAGAACGGCCTGGGCGTGCCCCCGCTCACCTTACGCAAGGATGGGCTCACCGGTGAAACCGAATGGATGCACTGGCACACCTCCGTTACCGATGTGATGGATGTGCACGGTGTGGCCGTTGGCCCCGACAGCACCATCGTGCTCACCGGGATCTGTTCCGGCACCACGGCGGGTGAGTGGAGCCACCTGGGCGCGATGGCGCTGAACGCCCAGGGCACGCCGCTCTGGATGACCAAGGTGCACACGTCCGATCAGGCCGTGGGCTACCAGATCACCCCGCACCCGGCAGGCGGCTACGTGGTGGTGGGCCTGGCCAATAGGCCGTTCCCTGAGCTGACGGAGATCGCTCCTACGGTGACGAAGCTGAGCGATGACGGACAGCTGGAATGGAGCAAACGCTATCCGCTTACACCGGGCATGGTCTCGTCCTGGTTCTCGCGCGTGAACATCGCCGCCGATGGTGATCTGCTGGTGACCGGTCGCACCGCCGCGACCGACAACTACGTGCAACGCTTGCTGAAGTTGGCGCCCGATGGCACCGGTTGCGCCTACTGCCCCAGCCAGGATACAGGTTCATATCAGGCACTCGAACCCATGATGGCCGCGGATCAAGGAAACACGGATGCCGGCCCGTGGGCGGTGGAGTCCCCGATCACCTTGACCATGACCGACCTCACCGCCACCGTACTCGCCGATGTCTGCGGTGCCACGAGCATCGCCGAGGTGGCCAGCGACCGCACGCTGATCGTTTCACCCAACCCGCTGGTGGAGAGCGCCACCGTGCACGTACCCAGCGCCACGGCCGCCGAACGCGCCGTGCTCCGCCTGGTGGATGCCACCGGCCGCGTGGTGCGCACGCACCCCATTACCGGCACCACGCTCACGCTGATGCGCGGGGATCTCGCCGCAGGCAGCTACATCTATCAGCTTGTTGGCACCACCGGGATCCTCGCTGCGGGCAAGGTGCAGGTGGCCGGGCGGTAGTGCCCGCCGTTCGGATCGCGGGAAGTGCGTGGTGGGACGCTTTCCCGGAAGGCAAGGGTGCGGGGCGTCCGCAGGGAGCGGTCTTTCCCATCCCGTACTCGGCTGGTGGTATCCCAAGAATGATCCCGGCGCTCGGCTCAACCTGTATTTCCAAGCGCTGCCGGGTGTCCAGACGTCCGTCCGCCTCTGGCGGCCTCTGGAAACCATGCCGGGCAAGAGGGCATGCCTCTTCGATCGGCGCGGATGCCCGTGAATCGGACGGCCAGTGGCCGAAGAGCATAGGGCACTCGGCGAAGCCAAGCGCCGGTGTCCTCTTCCACAGCACACCCGAGGGTGGGAGGGGCAATAGCGAAGGGGTTGCGCAACGGACCTGAACAAAGGGACCGTGCACAGGATGTGTTCCGGGAACGAACAGCGGTTCATAATTCCCCATGCTCGCACACAATGCCAACGGTATATTTGGACTGCGCCGTATTGCTCCTACGGCGTGTTGGAGAGGTTCAGCGGCAGCCCGGCATTGGCCGGACAGGTCGTTGGGCCTCTTCGGCTTTTTAGGCCTTCGGCGCATTCGGGGTTTCAAGCCCTACCGCTGGTAGGCAGGCGCGCCTCGCGGAAGGGCGTTCGGTGGGTTCGGTCCTTGGCGGCTTCGGGGTTCAGGGTCTTCAGGCCGCGCTTCGCGGAAGGGTCCTTGGTGCATTTGGGGGGCTGCACCAGCTCGCAAGAAATACGAGCGCGGGATCGACATCATCCGAAATGGTGATGCTCCTATCGACCACATCGTTTTCTTTAGGGGTTACTCCAAACACCCAACCATGATGCAGAAAGCGAATGTTCTCCGCCGAACGAGGCCCGCAGCACTGTGCATTGCCATGCTCGGTGCCACTGTCTCCTACACACAAGACGTGACCGATGAGTCCTATTCCGGCCTCATCAGAACCCCAGACTCGGGTTCTTCACCGGAAGAGATGGGTCAGGATCTCACCGGGTATGGCTTTGTCGTGAACGAAGGCCAAGTGCTCGACCAGAACCGGCAGCAGAACCCGTCGGTGCGCTACCTGCATCCGGATACCCGGTTCAATGTGGCCCTGAAACGCAATGGCTACTCGTATGATCTTTTCTCGGATGAAACGCCTCCTGACCCTGCCGCCCGGTCAACACAGCCGACGAACCACCGCGACGAAATGCCTGCAACACGGATACTGCATGTGCAGCGGGTGGATGTCGTTTTCGAAGGCACCAATGCGGTTGATACCTGGACCACAAGTGCCATGGCCGAAGACCACATGAACGTGATCAATGAGCATGGCAGCTTCGAACTCCTGCACCATTACGGAGAGGTGACCCAGCATGACCTCTACCCCGGAGTGGATATCCGATACACTGCGGGCGCTGACCGGTTCAAGCAGGACCTCATTGCCGCTTCGCCTGAGGCATTGGGGCAGGTGCGGTTCCGTCTGGAAGGCGCGACCGCCAGCGCCGATGGCAACACACTGCGCATACGAACCAGCAGGCACACCTTCGTTGAGGAGATCCCGCTCAGCTACATCGTGCATGCGGATGGCAGCAGGGACCCACTGGCTGTGACTTACGTGCAGAACACGGACGGCACCTTCGGTTTCCGCAACACGACCGCTATCCCGGAGTGGAACGAGGGTGATCGCGTGGTTGTGGACCCCACACCAAACCGGTTGCAGGGCTCCTATTTCAGTGGCACGAATGGGACCACGACATTCTATGCTGTCCTTGGGGGCACCTATATGGCAGGGACCACGACCTCAACCGCGGGCCTTGCTACCGCCGGAGCGCATGACATCAGCTATGCGGGTGGCAACGACGCTGTCCTAGTGAAGATGACCACTTGCACGCGCGCCTGGGCAACGTATTACGGTGGCAGCGGTCTTGAACAGGCTACGAGTCTTGCCTGGCCTACCGGGGATAATGCCAACCTCCTGATCGCAGGCTACACCGGATCCGGCGCGGGGGTCTTCGGTTTTCCGGGTACGGTTGCACAACCGAACTATGGAGGGGGAACCTATGACGGTTTCGTTGCCAAATTCTTGACGAGCACAGGGCAACGCACGTGGGGTACCTACTGCGGTGGTACGGGCGCTGATCTGATCCAGGATGTCACTTCAGACCAGAACGGGAACGTATTTGTCGTGGGGAATACATCAAGCAGCAACATGGCCTCAGCGGGCGCCTACGATGTGAGTCTGGGCGGGGGGGATGATGCGTTCTGGCGATCCTATCCAGGCACCGCTTCGTCCGTCTTGTACAGCACCTACTACGGTGGCGCTGGCTCGGAGGTAGGTTACGGGATCGAACTGACAGGAAAGGAAGTTTACATCTGTGGCATGACCACCAGTACGACGAACATCGCCACTGCGGGCACCCATCAGACGTCATTCCAAGGTGTCATCGATGCATTCCTGGCCAGGTTCACAGCGGGTTTCCTTACTTGGGGCACATACTATGGTGGTGCCCAGGATGACATCGCGAATGGTATTGCGCTCATCGGATGCGGCTATCCCACCATCGTGGGCTCCACCTCATCCAACACCCTTATCGCGTTCGGGGCTTCGCCATATCAAGCAGCTTACGGGGGCGTTTCGGACGGCTTCATCGCGAAGTTCAACCCGGCCAATGGCACCAACCTTTTCGGAACCTACTACGGGGGCACGGACGGGGATATGTGCCATGCTATCGTCGCATCGGGTTCCGACCTGGTGTACGTTGCAGGACATACTAGTTCCACGGACGCCATGGCTTCGGCAGGCAGCTGGCAACCTTTCAACGGCGGCATGTTGGATGGTTGGTGCGCTCGCTTCAGCATCATCGGCAGCCGCATCTGGGGTACCTATTACGGGGGCACAAGCTCTGATGACGTTTGGGCACTGAGCACAGGACCAAGCACGGGTAATGTCACCATCGTGGGTGGGACCTTGTCACCGAACGCTATCGCATCAGTGGGCTGCTACGATGTCACCCTTGGTGCCGGTGTCGAAGGATTCTATGCCACCTTCGATGGGCCGGGGCCTACTGCGTGCTCGCTTCCGGGAATGGTGCAGCAGACCGACCCGGAGACTGCCGTCGGGGGGCTGGAGACGAGGATCTACCCCATGCCATTCGCTGATGCATTCACGATCCACACCGTGCTGGATGCGGACGCGGACGCCTTCTTCCGCCTGGTTGATCTTACAGGGCGCACCGTACTGGAACAACGTTTGGGCCGCTTGTCGAAGGGCGCGAACTCGACAAAGGTGCAGTGCCCCCACTTGGCGGATGGCATGTACACCTGGATGCTGCAGGTAGGCGACGCCCTGCGCACCGGCTCTGTGGTTCGATCGGGCAACCATTAAGGCCTTGTGAAGAGCCGGACGCCGATCGCATTCGTGCGATAGGCGTCCGACTTTGATAGGCATACCTGTGGCACTACCTCACACTTTGGCCCGAGCGGCCATGTCAGTACCATTTGCCAGTGCAGGCTAAGGTCAGAGACTCTATGGTCAACGTGCGCACGAGAGGATGACAGCACCCACGCCATGCGGCGCTGCCTGGATGTGCTGAACGCGCTGGGCACCGACTTACAAGGGCTGCTGGAGGTGGGGGTGGATGTGGGGCCGGTGAATTGAGGGCAGGGAGGCCATGAGCTCACCAGTGACCGCCTCGCTTGCCATGCGGCGCGAGACGAACACTGGCGACAACGGGGGTATCGCCCACCTGCGATAAAGTGTTGCCCAGGAACCAAGAATACCGGCGCCCAGCACACGCATCGAAAGAACCGTCGCGCTGGCCGATACCTTAGGACCACAACCGGGCTGCAATGGACCAGAACGACGGGGATTGGCAATACTACCTACAGAAAGGAATGGCCCTCAGTAATGATGGAAAATACGAAGCGGCGCTGGAGCCACTGGCGCGTGCCAATGAGCTCCATGCGGAACAGATATGCCCGGAAGCGTGTTACTTAATTGGGTATTCGGAATCCATGTTAGGCCGCTACGCCAGTGCTATCGCCTCCTACACCAAAGCTGAGGATGGCTGCCAAGAAGGGAGTTATCCAAAAGCTTCATACAATAAAGGAGTCGCGCACATTCTGCTTGGTGATAAGCGGCATGCGATCGACGCCTTCGTCAAGGCCGAAGATGATAGCCCGGGCGGGAAGTTTCCGGATGCTTCGTACAACAGAGGGACCGTGCACAGTGAGCTTGGCGAATGGAAGGAGGCGATCGACGCATACACCAAGGCCGAAAACGATAAACCGGAAGGCAAGTATCCGGAAGCTTCGTACAACAAAGGACTCGCACACAAAGAGCTTGGCCAATTGGAACTGGCCATCGCCGCATTCGCCAAGGCAGAGAACGATAGTCCGGATGGTAGGTTTCCTCTTGCTTCATTCAGCAAAGGGGTTCTACAAATGGAGTTTGGCGAATGGCAGGAGGCGATTGACGCATGCACAAAGGCCGAGATCGATAGTCCGGAGGGCAGGAATCCAACAGCTTCATCAAACAAAGGGGTCGCACTCGGAAAGCTTGACGAATTGCAGCTGGCTCTCAACGCGTATACCAAGGCCGAGAATGACAGCGCAGAAGGGAAGCATCCGGTGGCTTCATACAACAAGGGCGAACTACACTTATTTCTTGGTCGATGGCACGAGGCCATTGCTTGCTTTCGAAAGGCCATCGTGGATTCACCCGACCAGCACATACCTGGCGCCCACCTCGGTTTATCGCAGGCCTTTCGATCAATACAATATGCAGAGCAGGCAAGGATACATGCATACGTGGCTTTGCACCAGGACCCGCGGAGCATATTGATCGTGGATGAGCTGCTAAAACACTATACGAGTGCGGATACTCGACCTTTCTACCAAGCACGGTTCGCGTACTTGGGCGTGCAATTGGATGAAGCCGCCCGAGTCCCGGAACAATCCAAGTTGAATGACGAGCTACGCACGCGGCTGGAGGAAGCAGCGGATGCGGAACAGCACGACCTGAAATTGTTCTGGACCTTGCTGTTGGCCGCGAACGTGGCATGGCCAGAGACAATTGGCTACCAGGATCGATTGCGCCTGGCCTACATCACCAGTTACCTGCACGGCAAGCCTTGGTACACCTTCCACATTATCGCCAAGTTGATGGACGGCTCCTTTGCGTTGGATGCAATGGACCATTTCTTCTGGTTGCTCTCCGCCCATGCGATCGCTGAACCGGTGGATGAATTGAGGACCCTTGCCGAACAAGTACCGGCGGACAAGGCAAGCGCCTTCGGGAAGAAGCACCTTACTCTGCGGACTGCTGTGGTAAAAGCCTTGGAGGAGGGATCTTACCTGGACCCTTATGTGCTGCGCGTTGACAAGACCGCCTGCGACATAAAGGGAATGGAGTTGGGCACTCCACCGGTGCATCCCTGGGTGTTCGCCGCCTTGCAGGCGTTGGCGGATGGAACTCAATACACGCTACCGGTCTCCACGGCTCAGCTGAAAGGGTTGCTGGCCTTTTGTTACCAGGAAATCGAAGAGCGGCTAGATACGGAAGGTCACGTGCAACGCTTGGAGTGGAAAAATTTTTCACGCGCCCTTGCGGAACCCGAGCCAAACTATGCCGACCTTATCGATCTGGCACGCACTGCCATACAACAGGGCATACCCTATCTAATTGTGCTCAACAAGGTGAGCGAGGCCTATGCCCGGTCGAGCGATACAGCCCATCGCCGCCGACTGGCCTTGCTGCTGGCCGCTGTTGTCATCTCCCACAACATGGATGCGCAGCAGAAGCCATTCTACGCGCAGCAAGCCGTACAATGGTACGTGAACACCTCGCTCGAATATCCCGTGGGCCAAACCGTGGGCTCTGTACTCATTTCAGGTGTGTTGGGTCATTTCTTCACAGCTGCGTTGGTATCCAACGTGGCCCGGATCGCCTGGAACAAATTATACGAACGGGGTATAAAGATCCCTGCAGAAAAGGTCTTTGACCGGCTGAAGCAAGAATTGGAGTTCGATGGGCAAGGTGAAGGGAATGATGGTGTCCGGTGACTTACCGACTTCGAAGCGGTAGATGTTGAGCTTTTCCATTCGATCGTTCTAGGCATTCATCCATCCACCCACACTCCCCCGCGCCCTCCCCAACGCCTCCAAGGTCGCCAACAACCGTGTCACTTCATCCAAGCGCTTCTTCGTCTTCTTCCCCTCGAAGTGCCCGGCGATCGTCGCCACATCCGCCGGTGCGGCGAGTGTGCCGAGCACCGCGCTCAAGGCCGCCGCTTGCGCGGGCAACTCATCCGGCCATGCACGTAATGCGACAGCGGCAACAGGCGCCTCCTCTTCGCCCACATCCAACTTCGCCTGCTTGCCCTTTGCTTGCTCCTTGCCTTTCAATTGGTACTCCGGCCGCAGCCAGCGCACCTGTCCTTTCGCTTCTTCCACCGCGCGCTCGGCGTTCAGCGCGACCAGCTTCGTAAGGATCTCATCGGTGCTCGGCATTCCTCCCCTCTCCTTGGGCGAGGGGCCGGGGGTGAAGTCAGACCAGCCATAGGCCTCGGCCACGGCCGCATCCAGTTCATCGTGCAACTGGCGCAATATGCCCACCAGGCCTTGCTCGTGCGTCTTGCGCTCTTTGGGGGTGAGCGCTTCGCCTGCGCGTTCCTTCTCCAGGACATTGTACATGTCCGTCATCGTAAGGCCCGGGTGCGCGGCTTGCTGGCGCTTGCGGTGCGCATCCAATTGCTCGCCCAGCGCGCGGATCTTCTGCTGCTGCGCGGGCGTGGCGGCGGGGAAGGGGAAGGTCTCGAAGCAGCGCGTCTTGTTGTAGCGCGGACGATCTTCTAGAGTACCACCCGTGGCAAGTGCCCAATCGACATGAATTCGGCTGCTCAACACACCCAAGGCATAGGCATCATCCAGAGCAATGTTCACCAACATGTTATCGGGCAGAATGCTCTTGTCGAGGAAGACGAAGAAGCGGTGCTTCGATGTTTCCACCGTCGCGATGTAGCGCTCTAATCCAACGAGGGCAGGTCTGAAGTTGCGTCGAGGTTCACCATGGATCCACCAGTTGTCGCGGTAGGTAGCACGGTTGTTCTGGTCCCGTTCTGGTTTCACCGTTTGATGCACATGCTGGTACACCTCTGGGAAACGGGTGCGGGCGTCCTCCTCAGTCAATCCGAACAAGTCGATGACCATCACGTCGCGTGGTCGACTGGTCAGGTCTTTCCCGTTCCGATAATTCCGAATGTGTTCATCAAGTCCTTTCAACCTCCCAAGACCAAGAGAAGCTGCCTCAGAAGGTGTAACAATGAATCCTGCGCCATGCAGTTTCACACCTGGACAACTAATCTCATCTGCCGCTTGCAAAGGCACTACACCCGCGACGTCTGCTCCGATTGTTAGGTCCGCGAAGATCTTCCCGTGCTGTTGCCTCAACTGCACGTCAGCAGCATCATCGCCGGTTCCATCGCGTTCCACTTCCACCTGTTGCAGCAGGCCTTGTTTCTCGCCGGGTACACCTAGCGTCATCGCAATGCGCACGGCCGCTCCATCGGTGCTGTCCACCCACGGGTGGTCAGGTACGGCAAAGGCTAGCGAGATGGCCTTCTTCTGCGACATGTGGTGCTGGAGCACCTTCCGATTGAAGGTCTGGCGCAAGCTGTTCGTGGTAATGAAACCGAAGCGTTTCGCCTTTCCCGTTCGCGTGAGTTCCGCAGCCTTGTCCCACCAGAACATCACGAAGTCCGCACTGTCGGGTACGTGTTCGTATGCACCGCGCAACGCTTCGGTGTATCCATCACCCAATGCCTCGCGCATGCGGTGCTTTCCAATGAACGGCGGGTTGCCCACGATGTAATCGGCCTTGGGCCACGTGGCCGGGCGCGGGTTGTGGTATTTGTAGGCTTGCACGCGCGCAGCCGGGTCGGGCACTTCTTCGCCGGTAACGGGGTGCGCCTTGGTGGTGCGGCCATCCCAGCGGGTCACGGGTTGGCCATCGGCAGCAAGCAGCGGTTCCACGCTGTCCCATTCCAGCACGGCATCGCGCTTTTGGATGTTGTGCAGGTCCTTGATGATGGGCTCGCGCAGGTTGCGCAGGTTGCCGTGCGTGCGCAGGTGCCATTGCAAAAAGCCGATCCACAGCACCTGCTCGGCGATGTCCGCCGCGCGCGGGTTCACCTCGATGCCGAAGAAGTTCTCGGGCGTCACCATCACGCCCTCGAGTTCCAATTTGCTGGTGGCGCCGAAGGTGTGCAGCGTGTCAAGCACCTCCGCTTCCAGGCGCTTCAACAACTCCAGCGTCACGTACAGGAAGTTGCCGCTGCCGCAGGCGGGGTCCAGGATGCGCACGGTGGCGAGCTTGTGCAGGAAGGCTTCCACCTCCTTCACCGCCTTCTTCTGGTTGCCGTCCTCCGCAAGCTGTAGCGCGGCCACTTGCACGCCCTTCCATTCTTCGCGCAGCGGTTCGATCACCGTGGGGTTCACCAGCCGCTCCACGTAGGCGCGCGGCGTGTAGTGCGCGCCGAGCTTGTGGCGCTCGGTGGGGTCAAGCGCGCGCTCCAGCAGCGTACCGAAGATGGCGGGTTCCACATCCTTCCAGTTGCTGGTGCTCGCCTCGATGAGCAATTGGATCTGGTCGGCGTTCAGCGGCAGCGCCGTGGCCTTCGCGAAGAGACCACCGTTGAAGCGCAACAATTTCTCGCGCACGATGGGGCTGAAGCCACCGGTGTTCATGGTGCTCCAGAGGTTCTCGAGCATCGGCACGAAAGTCTCGGGCTTCTTCTTCAGGTCGCCGAGCAACTGCGTGAAGCTGGCCATGGGCAGCAGCTCCACGTCCTCGCTGAACATGGTGAAGAGGCAGCGCATGAGGAAGCTGCTCACTTCTTCGGGCGGGTGCTTGCCTTCGAGGCTCAAGGCCAGTTGTGCCAGTCGCTTGGCGATCTCGCGTGTGACTTTGGCCGAGCGGCGGCTGGGGTCCAGCGTGAGCGGCTCGGTCCACACGGCCCGCAGGCGCTCGCGGATCTCCGGCCGCAACAGGTCCTTCAAGTAGATGCGCGAGGTGGCCGGATCGGGGAAGGCCAGGTATTCGCCGCCGCTGCGCGTGAACTCGCTGAAGAGCTCGATGCTGTAGCCCACGTCCACCACCACCACGAAGGGCGGTCGGCCATCGGGCACTTCCTCCTTCGGCAGGCGGCGTACGTAGGTGCTGGCCTGTGCGTGCGCCTTCAACATGGCCGCTTGCCAGCCCGGCGTTCCCCGTATGCCGTGACCGGTCTTGCGCTGCTTCTTCGCCAGTTGGTGCAGCGTACTCAGCGGGTCGGTGCCGTCCTTGTCCGCACCTTGTTTCGTCTCCAGCACGAAGCAGCCGCGCTTGTACAGGTCGATGAAGTTCTTGCTGCCTTCGGGCGCGGGTATGGTCTTCTCGAAGACGTAGGCGTTCTGGGCATTGTCCGGAACGCTCCTTTGCGGCCGCGGAACTTCGAGGATATCGCAGAGCTCGTTCAGGAACGAGTGCGCATTGCCGCGCTCGGCGCCGCCGCTCACCTCCCATTCGGTGATGAAGGCTTGGATGCGCTCAGGACTGGCGGACATGCGCCGAAGATGGCACATCGGGACAGATGCGCACATACATTCACGCCATGCTGCCCGGTCTGCTGATCGCCCGCCAAGTCCTGGTCAAGGCCGTGGACAAGTGCTACCGCCCGCAGCCCTTCGGCGACCCCGGTTCGCGGACCGGGGATGCCAAGCGGGTGGAGTACCTGTTCGAGCTGTATGAGAAGTATACGAGCGGGTTGTTGGCGGGGGTGACCAAAGCGAAGGGTAAGAAGAAGGCCCAGTAACTTGCGGGCATGATCGAGAAGGTCCACATACAGAATTTCAAAACACTGAAGGACCTCACGTTCTCGTGTACGCGGATGAACCTCTTCATCGGGGACACGAGCACGGGAAAGACCAACATTCTCGAGGCACTGACATTCTTCTCAAGGGGTGCCCTGAAGAACGACAACATGTTCGATCAGCGGCTGATCCGTTATGAGAAGCCGGAAGACCTGTTCCCCATGCATGACCTGTCAGAGCCGATGGTCCTGGACATCGGTTCGCTCAAGATGGGCATGTTCTATCAACGGGGGATGTTCAACATCGAAGTCTTCGAACACAAGAGTCCGAGGTCGAAGCCGGTGTTTCTGGCACAATCAGCCATGGATCCCACCGGCCGCCTGCTGAACTCGCCGAACTTAATGTCCAACACGCGTATCCGGCGCTACGAGTATTCGGCGGATGTGCAGTTCGGCCACAACGCCTTCAAGGAGCTGGAACCGCCCTATGGCCATAACCTGCCCGGCCTTTTGGCCGCGAATAAGAAGTTGCGTACGGACATCAACAACTTGTTGGAGCCAACGGGCATGCGCTTGAAGGTGAACCTGACGGACAACGCGATCAAGGTAGTGCGCACCGTTGATGAGGACGTGGAAGAACAACTACCTTATCGGAGTGTATCCGATACGCTGAAACGCTACCTGTTCCTCTACACGGTGTTGAACACGCATAAAGGCTACACCTTGCTGCTGGACGAGCCGGAGCAGAACTCCTTCCCCTTCTATGTGAAGCATACGGGTGAGATGATGGGCTTCGATGCGGACAACCAGTATCTCATCACAACGCACAACGAGTACTTGTTCCGCTCCATTGTGGAGAAGACCCCGAAGAAGGACCTCTCGGTCTTCATCACGCACAACGGCCCCGATGGGAACACGCGACTGAAGCGATTGTCCTCGGTTGAGCTGGGCAAGCTCTTGGATATGGACGTGTTCTTCAACCTCGATCGTTTCGTGAAGTGATGAAGCCGGTGATCGTGGTGGAGTGCGACAACGACGAGCTATTGCTGCGGATACTCAGTGTTCCCCGCGACCGCATCCAACATGAAGGCAACCGGGATGAGGTGGTGAAGTACGTGCTGAACAAACCCGCGAAGCACTACTTGGGCCTTATCGATGAAGACCCGGGCACACAACATGGTGCCCAGCGGCAGAGTTTCAAGAACGGCCTCGCTCGGAACGGTATTCTCACGGCTGTGAACGGCCAACGCACACTCGTGGTGCTGAAACCCTTCCTGGAACGTTGGCTACTGGATGCGGTCCATACCTGCGGCGGTCGGATGAGTGCTTTGGACAAAGGCTTGAGCGATAATGCACGCGAGCTTCATCGCCAGTTCTCTCCTAGAGGCGACAAGCGTATGACCAAGGTGGTGGAGTTTCTGACGAAGCAGAAGTCCAAGCACTTGGCTGAGTTGCGCAAGGCCTTGGACATCACGTGAAGGCCGCAAGCGCCACTGAGCCTGCGCGGCAAAGAGTACCTCTTCGCCACAGGGTGCGAATGGCGCAACAGCTATGGGTGCCAGTGTGGAACTGGACAAGGACCAGGTAACGCGCTACCAGAGCTATGAAGCCGAAAACCAGCTACCGGCCTTCCTGGTGCTGGGCGTTGGCGGCCAACCGGACAAACCCGCTGAACTGTACATCATCCCCGCCCGCCAGCTGAGCACCAAGCTCACCATGGACCAACTCGGTCAATACCGCCAAGCCATGACGCGCTCGACCTTCTACTTCGATGCGTTCACGCGGAAGTTGGGGTATTGAGCGGGGTCAGCCACGCTGTGCCTTCGCGGCAGTTCGCTTGCGCACGATCTCGGTGATCAGCGAATCCATGAACAACCAATCCAAGACCAGCACGAATAGTAGGAACGCTGCAACAAGCGCCGGGGACTCGTCCGACACAATGAAGCACAAGTGGCCTGCCATGTACACCAAGTTGACTGCTACCCACCAAGGCCGCTTTTTACCATCCGCCGTTCCAATGTTCGCATCTGTTCGCGTACTGATGTCGAGCAATAGCCAGATAGTAGAGCAGATCAGGGATAAGACCATCCACTTGCCGAAAGTCTTCGGGGCGTTCAGGAAGAAAATGGCCGGGCCCCAGCACAGCCATGAAAAGTAGCCGGCCACCAGACCGAGCTTTATCCGGCGGATCGCACCACTGTCGGTCTTGAAAGCCTCGCCCTTTTCAAGATCACCGAAGAAAGCGTTGTCGTCGTGCATCATCTTGCCTCTGAAGAAGATGGCGAACAGACCTGCGAGCAGGAGGTACAAGGCTCTGGCATCAACGTCCTCGGTGAACCATGTACTTCCCGTGCTGGTATACTCGAACCCCAGCTTGGCCATCACGGTGATGATGGTTGCGAGCGCTACGCTAACGGATATGCGATCGTACATACAGCAAATTTACCCGAGTGCGGTGCTCGGCTATGAGCCGGGTGTGATATGCTCATCTGCCTCTGCCTCCGGCAGACAAGTCCGGCAGCCAAATCCGGCGGCCATGAACCTAGCCCACCGAATACACCAAGAGACCTAGGAGCCCAAAGCCCACCAACCAGAAAGCATCTCCCACCAAGGTGCGTTTTCGCGCCCATCAGTGCCCATATTCTGGCGCGAGACTTCCGGCTGACCGCGGAGCGGTCGGGCGGGCTTGCCTGCCGGAGGCATGGCGTCTCGTGCCGACCGATACTCTCGATCCGCTTATCCAAGGCACGGGAGGACGGCCAGCTTTGGTTGACATGCCCGTGGCTGGCCTAACTCCCGCGCCGAAAGTTTGGAAGACTCGCGCCAGCCAGGGGGCCGGGAGCATAGAACGCAGGCTACTTTCGTGGGCGCTTTGCTCCAGCGCAGGAGAACGCTCGCCAAAGATCCCGGAAGTATCGGCCGCAAGGAGGTTCGAGGTACAGGCCAATGTCCGGCACTCTTCATTCGGTGACCTCCCGGCACCTTACTTTCGTCCGGCTGCCCGGCACCTGTTCAAGGCGCGTGCGCTTCGGCGACCGTTATGTCTGTTCGGGTGCCGGGCGATCTTTTCAGCCAACTTATGGTTTGGTGTTCGCACGACCAGCGATCGGCTGTTTGCCGAGTGCCTCAGAACCCATCCGCCTCTGCTTTCGGCAGCCAAGTCCGGCGACCAAGAAGCTAGCCCACCGAATACACCAAGAGGCCGAAGAGCCCAAAGCCGCCCAACCACAGAAGTATCTCGCCCCACGGTGCTCTATCCCGCCCATCGGTGCGCGGCCCGAAAACAAGGGTGAGCAGGGAACTGAAGGCGTGTTGGCGGTGATGCATGCAGCTGTTCGCTCATCCATAGCATCGCATGCCTCAGGTTGACCGGACCGCAGCGCTTATTGCTTACAGAACCGTTCGCGCACCATGTATCCACCTGGCGCGTGGAGTTCGCAACTGTAGATGCCGACGGGAAGGTGACCCACTTGCAACTCCACCTGCCCGGTGAAGGTCCGTAGAAGCACGACCTGTCCTGCCGCATTATGAACGGTGAGGGACACCTTTCCACGTGCGTTTGTTCTGACGTGGAGTTCATTGGTCGCGGGAACGGGGAACAGGGCGAGTGCAGGCAAGGTCGCTTCGCTCAGGCTCAAGGGGCCGCACGGAAGATCGCTCGGCACAATGGACACATCATCGATGTAGTAGTAGCTCCTGTGCCAGGGCAACGTGCTGTCCACCAACAGGGTGGTTGTGTTCGCATCGTCATGAAAGTTGCCGAGCACCAAGTACTGCTCACCACCCCCTGCTTCATAGGTTCCGCTCACTTGTACCCAGCCGTCAGTTTCCGTAACAAGCCCGCCGAGTTGGTCCAACTGCGGGTTCAGCCAAAGTCCGGTATCACCGGTTTGTGCCACGCTTGCCGCACTGAAATACGCGCCCACGCCGGTCGCATGGCTGGAGTAGCCTTCAGCGAGGCTCAAGTAAAGCGTAAGCGTATAGCACTGGCCGACCGTCAACGGCGCGGAAAACTGCACCTGCATGTATTCCCGGAACTGGGGATTGTCCTCCACATATGTCGCGAGTCCGGCGTATCCTTCACCGGAATGCGCGAGCTGCGATCCAAAGATGTTCGTGGGCACGTCGGGGTTACCTCCTTGTGCGCAGGAATGGAAAAAATCGGATGTAGCGCCTTGTATGGCCCCTGGGTTCCCATTGAGCCAAGGGGGCGCGAAATAGATCTGGGTGAGCGACCAGGGGCATTCCGAATACTGTTCAAAATCACCGTTCGGCACGAGGTTCTGTGCGGTAAGGGCGTACCCACCGAAGGTCACAACCGCGAAGAAGAGCACTGTGCAGCGCAGGCTTATGGTCATGGCGTCCCACCATGGCCGGAACCGGAGCACGCTGTACATGGCCGCAGGGAGAAGTGGCATGACCTAAAGGTAATGGAGAATGCAGTGAACCATGCCCACGAAAGCAGTATCAGGTAGCGGGAACGCAGGCCATCGGCCCGGCCACCCTTGCTCCCCCGACCTGCGCTCGGCTGATTGCCGAGTGGCCCCGAGCTTATCCGCCTCTGCCTCTGCCTTCGACAGACTAGTTCGGCATACAAGTCCGGCAGACACGTCCGGCGGCAAGAACCTCAGTCCTTCCGCGTGCTCGCCCAACTACTGGGGCGCGGGTCCAAGCGCGTCTTGTGGTCTTAGCGGTCGTCCCCGGGCGCATCGCTTGTGGTCATTGACCAAGGGCGGCCCGCCCACCACTGCCGAAAGGGGTTATGAACAGCGCCTGTGGAAAGGCCTCATGGAAAAACAGGATACGGGCAGTTGCAGCGGCCGCTTTACTTGGGGTGTACAAGCGGATGGCCGGGCACGGCAGGCATTGAGGTTGTGGTGGGGTGATGTACTGTGCGCTGGTCCGTTCGCGGAAGCAGGCGGGCATGTCCACCACTCAACCCCCAGCGCAGGAGCGGCCCCTCGGGCCGGGCGTGGTGTGCGTGGGCATCGTGCATAGCTGGCCCCTGGTGCGCTTGGGTTTGCGCACGGCGCTGGAGAGCACGGGCCGCTGGGCCGTGGTGGCGGAGGCCGGCAAGGGGGCCGTGCTGGCCCAGGCCTTCCCGGAAGACCTGGGCGTGCAGGTGGTGCTGGTGGAGGTGAGAAGCCCCTTCCGGGAGCTGCGGCAGTGCATCCGCTGGCTGAAGCACGAGCGGCGGATACCCGTGCTGGCGTATGGGGAACTGACGGAACGGGTGGCGGACGAACTGGCGGACCTGGACGTGCACGGCCTGCTGCCCGCCGATGTGGAAGAAGATGAACTGCACCGGGCGGCCACGGTGGCAAGCGCAGGTGGCTACCATGCGAACAGTTGGTTCAAGCGGCGCCTGGCCAAGCGCGGTGGCAAGCGCAAGGCGAGCGGCAGCAGCGACCCCAGCCCCCGCCAGCTCGAGTTCCTGCAACACCTGAGCCACCCGGCCGGCTATACCCTGCAGCGGATAGCCGAGCAGATGGACGTGGGCATCCGTACGGTGGAGGCGCACCGGGACGCACTGTTCCTGAAGTTCAACGTGCGCAAGTGCCCGGCCTTGGTGGCCATAGCGAAGGATCGCAGGTGGGTGTGATGCGGCCATAGGTACGGACGTGGTGCGCAGGCGTGCCACCGCCCGGCACATAGGCACCACTGCACGGAGCACAGGTGCGACAACCGGTTCTGTGCGCGCACCTCGGCCACTGATCCGCGCACCTTGCCGGCCTGTCCGTGCGACCAGGCAGCCCGGTGGCACGCCCGAGCGGCCGGGTGGTGCCGACGCGCGGCCGAGGCGTACGACCGGTCCGCGCGCAGGTGCCCCTGCTCCTTGCATCCGTACGCCCTCGCGTGCTGTCCGTACGACTGGCCCCGGTATCCGAACGACCCGGCGCATTGTCGGCCCCCGCGCTGGCCCTGTCCGTACGCCTGCGCGGCGCACAGGTGCCACCGGGCCGGGCAGCCGTACGCCTTACCGCGCTGTCGGTACCCATGGGCAGCGCATCCGTACGGCTCGCCGGCCTGTCGGTACGCCCGTTCCGTCTGGCCGTGCACCTCTTGCGTCCGTCGGCCCCTATTCTCCCCGGCAAATGATACCCCTCCTGAACTCCGCTGCCCGCGCGGCCTGCAGGAGCCACCCTCCGTCAAAAGACGGAGGGTGCGCCCCCCGTTGAAAGACGGGCGTTCGTGCACGCGTTCGCAACGAACCCTGTGCCGTGCGCATACAAAGGGCACAAACCAAAACGGGCGAACGCCCACTACGACGATGAAGAAGGTCTATTACATCATCAAACCAGGCGTGGATCGGATCACTCCTTACGCGCTCCTGGTGAAATCACGCAACGCGGTAACGAAGATGACGGGCAACCCGGACTTCGCCAACGCAGTACCGAAGTTGACGGACGTAACGGCCGCCAACGATACGCTGGAGGCGGCCATCGCGGCCTACGGCTTGAACCCCGGACCGCGCGAGCGCTCCGAACGCCAGCAGGCTTTCGATGTGGTGAAGGGCCTGTACCTGGACCTCTGCGGCTTCGTGCAGGCGGCGAGCAACGGGGCCTTGGCCATCATCCAGAGCGCGGGCATGGAAGTGCGTAAGTCCAGCACCCCCGTGGGCCAATTGCCCGCCCCGGTGGGTCTGCTTTCCTTCAGCACCAACTACCCCGGCCGTATCGACATCCGTTGGCGCGGTGTGAAGGGCCGCTCGGGCTACAACCTCTTCATCTGCTCGGGCGATCCGAACGTGGAGGCGAACTGGCAGCAACTGGTGTTCACCACGCGCAACCGGTACACGGCCCTGGACCTCACGTCGGACAAGCTGTACTACTTCCGCGTGAACGCCATCGGCGCTGCCGGCGCCAGCCCGATGAGCGACGTCAGCTTCGCCAAGGCGGCCTGAGGCTTCGACAGGCCCAAGGCTCCAGACACGGATACTCTCCCTTCCAGCGAAAACCCCGGCCACTTGGTCGGGGTTTTTCGCGTTCGGACCCGGCCCATCGGCTATTGGCGACAGGTCTTGCACCGACCGTACCGCTGCCACCCGACGCGGGGATCCGCTCCGGCCTCATACCGACCGCACCGCTGCGACCCGACGCGGGGTCGGTGTTCGGCTGCCACTTGCGCACCCGTACCCGCCACTTGCTCATCCCGGCTTCACCACGCGGGCCGATGGTGGTTGGTTCGCATCGTCAACCCCGGCTCGTAGGCCGGGGCAAGCACAAAAAAAGGAACCACATGAAAGCGCTCGCCAACCTCCGCCACCTCACCATCCTCTTCGTGTTCGCGCTCGCCGCTGCAACGGCCAGTGCTGCGGATGGTGGCAAAAGCCCACGCAAAGCAGCCGTGAAGTCCGCCGCGGAGCAGACCGTGAAGCCTGCACGCAAGGAAGTAGCGCCCTTCGCTGACCCCACCCTGCCGCTCACCGAACTCGTTGAGCGCGTGCGCACCGAACGCATCCGTTGATCCGCACTCCCATCCACATTGCTATTCCCATCCGCATGCGCCTCTTCACCCACCACCTGCACAACCCGGCATCCGACCGCGACCTGATGCCACCGCCTTCCATGTGGCGCGAACTGCGCGCGCGGCTGGACCGCTTCACCACCGGAAAAACAGGGCCGAGCCGCCTGCGCGTAGACGGTGTGTTGGATGTGGCCGAGAGCGATGTGTGCTGCTCGCTCTGCATCGCGGTGAACGGCGAACTGCAGCGCGTGCGCGACATCCAGGACAACGGCCGCTTCCGCCTGGACCTGCCTGCCCATGATCACGTGCGCCTGGTCTTCGTCCAATTCGGCTACCTGCCGCGCGTGATGGAGATCCGCCCTTCAGCCAAGGGCATGGGCGCGGCGGAAGCAGCGGCACCCCGGCGCTTGAACCTGCGCGTTTCGCTTACCCGCAGCGTCAGCATCGGGGGCGGCCAAGCACCCTTGCGCGAGCGCATCACCCTGGGCCACGGCAAAGGCCCGGTGATCGTGGAGTACGATCGCGCGCCACGTGCCGCACAGCCGGATGACTTCTGGCCGCTGCTGAAGCGGGCGAGCTGAACCCCATCCCGGCCTTTCGGGGAAGGAGAAACGCAGAAGGAGGAGGAACGCAGAGCCCTAGGGAACGGTGAGGGCGCAACGGATCCGATCCGGCGCGAACCGTCACGACAGGGATCGATGAACTGAGCAGACCCGACCAAGCGGCTACCTTGGCGAGCCCGGCCCTTCAGGGGCTCGGCACGTCCGATGCGCTGGCTCTCCTCCCTCCTGTTCCCGCTGCTCGTTCCCCTCAGCTGCGCCGCGCAAGCGAACGCCTATCTCGATTCGCTCTGGAACGTCTATCGCACGGCCGATCAGACCCGTGAGGACAAGCTGCTGACCTTCCACGAGATCGTGGATGAAACGCGCTATGAGGACACCGACTCAGCGCAGACCCTGGCGGACGAGTTCATGCGGCAGGCACTCGCATCAGGAACGGCCAACATCATCGCACTCGCGCACCGCGACCAGGGGTCCATCGCCGAAGCGGGACGGGACAATGCACGCGCGCTGCAGGAATACCGCAAAGCGATCAGCATCTATTCCACGGTGAACGACTCCGCAGCGGTGCGGGGCATGGCCGCGTCCCTGCACAACATGGGTCTCATCCACAAGAACATGGGCGAGCTCGATTCCGCCCTCGCGCTCTACCACCGCTCCATGGCGCTCGACCGGCGGATCGGCAACCAGAACGGACTGATGTACTGCTTCGGCAGCATCGGGCGCCTGTACGAGATACAAGGCAACAATGACAGCGCCCTGGCGAACTATGAACGCAGCGGCGGCATCGCGCAGGCGCTGGGCGAGAAGCGCATGGTAGCGGCCGGTTTCGGCAACAGGGCCAACGTGTACGAGCGCATGGGCGCCCTGGGGCCCGCCATCGACTATGCGTACCGATGCCTCGGGATCATGGAAGAACTGGGCAACGACCGCGGCATCGCCACGTCGCTCACCACGGTGGCCAGCCTCCGATCGACCTTGGGCCAGGAAAAGGAGGCGCTGGCCCTCCTGCGCCGGTCCCATGCGCTCTATGACAAAGTGGGCTACCGGCAGGGGGTGATGACCTCCGGCAAGCGCATCGGCATGGTGATGCTCGCCCTCGGCCGGCCGGACAGTGCCATGGTGATGCTCGAAAAGGCCGTGGCGCTGGAACGCGAGTTCGAGGCCAAGGACCTCATGAGCGAAACGCTGAACGGCCTGGCCCGCGCGTACCGGCTCACGGGGCGCACCACCGACGCGCGGCGCGTGCTCACCGAGAGCCTCACCATCGCGCGCGAACTGAAGGACGGCACGTCCGAATGCGCCGCGCTCGCCCTGCTGGGCCGTGTGCTCTTGGATGAAGGAAAGCCCGCCGATGCCATACGCCGATGCACGGAAGGCCTGCGGCTCGCCGAACAGGTGAAGGTGCTGGCCGAGCGCGGGGAGAATTGCGAATGCCTCTACCTCGCCTACAAGGCCAAGGGCGACGGCATGAGCGCCGTACGATACCTGGAGCAGTACGAAGACGTTCAGGACAGCATCGCCAGCGAAAAGTCCAGCCGTGAACTCACCCAACGGGATCTGCTCTACACCTTCAGCAAACAGCAGATGGCCGATAGCCTGCGCTACGCGGAAGCGGCCGTGCGCACTTCGCTCCAAGCGGAAATGCGCGTCGTCCAGACCCGTTCGCGCTACCTCATCGCTGGTGCCGCGATCCTCCTCGTCGTCATCGGGCTGATCACCTATTTCATCCTTGATCGCCGCCGCCGCCAGGCCCGCTTCGAGAAGGACGCCGCGCAGTTGGAGACCCAAGCGCTCCGCTCGCAGATGAACCCGCACTTCATCTTCAACGCGCTGAACTCCATCAACGCCTTCGTGCAGCAGAACGACAGCGACCGGGCTTCCGCATACCTCTCCAAATTCGCGCGGTTGATGCGACTGGTCCTGGAGAATTCGCGCCAGGCCGAAGTGCCGCTGAAGGACGACCTCGAAGCCCTCGACCTCTACCTGAACCTGGAGCGCGCACGCTCGCGCGATGCCAACGGTGGCGCGAAGTTCGACTACAAGATCACCGTTGATCCGGACATCGATCAAGAGGAAACGTACGTGCCGCCGCTGGTGATCCAACCCTTCGTGGAGAACGCGATCTGGCACGGCATGGCGGGCAAGCAGGAGAAGGGGCATATCGCTTTGAGCGTGACCCGCAGTGGCGAAGAACTCATACTGGCGATCGAGGATGATGGGGTCGGAAGGGGAGCGAAGAGAGTTCCGGAAGAGGTCCCGGATAGCGCGGGTGTTCGTCGCGCAGCATCGGATGAGGTCCCGGATAGCGCGGGTGTTCGTCGCGCAGCATCGGATGAGGTCACGGATAGCGCGGGTGTTCGTCGGGCAGCATCGGATGAGGTCACGGATAGCGCGGTTCCCGGCGCTGCGCGCCGCCGCGCTTCCGGGACGGAGATGAAAAAGACCTCGCTGGCGACGACGATCACCAAAGCGCGATTGGACCTGGTGCAGAAACAGAAAGGGAAACCGGCAGGCTTCCGGATCATCGACCTGGAGCAGGGCACACGCGTGGAAGTGAGCTTGCCGGCCGGAGAGGCGGTGTGAGCGGACCGCCTCGGTTCTCTCACTACTGACGATCACACTGGAAGCGGCAGCGCTTCGTCTTCCGCCCCGAGGCGTGAACGAGGACAACATGCGCGCTCATAATGCCCACCCACCGCGAACCCGGTCCAGTAAGGCCGGGACCCGGCTTCCAGGCCTGCCATTCGCCTGATCGATGCGGATCGTATCTTGCCCTTCCATTACGGAGAATCCCGACCCAACAACTCTTCCGCCGGTGATCCGGACGACCGAACCATGAAGACTTCAGCAGTTATCGTAGACGACGAGGAGCACTGTCGTACCGCCCTCAGCGGGATCCTCGAGCGCCGCCACCCGGACATCGATCTCTTGGGCATGGCCGTGAACGTGCCGGAAGGCATCAAATTGGTGAACGACAAGAAGCCCAAGATCCTGTTCCTGGACATCGAGATGGGCAAGCAGACCGGCTTCGATCTGCTGCAAGCGCTCGGGCCCGATCAGCCGCATGTGATCTTCACTACGGCGCACGAGGGTTACGCGGTGAAGGCCATCCGTTTCAGCGCATTGGACTATCTGTTGAAACCCGTTGACCCCGATGAGCTGAGCATCGCCATCGGCAAGGCCACCGAGGCCATGCGCACCCCGCAGAGCCCGGACCAGTTCATGGCCCTGCTGAAGAACCTCACACAGCCTTCCGGCCCCGACAAGCGTATCGCCCTGCCCGTTTCCGATGGGTTGGAAATGGTGAACGTGGACGAGATCCTCTACTGCGAAAGCGATAGCAACTACACGGTGGTGCACCAGGGAGGGAAGAAGCGTTTGGTGATCAGCCGGACCTTGAAGGAGTTCGAGGACATGCTCGATCCCGCGCAATTCATCCGTGTACACCACTCGCACCTGATCAATGTGAAGCACGTGAAGAAGTACATCCGTGGGGAGGGCGGCGAAGTGATCATGGCCGATGGCACCAACGTGGCCGTGAGCCGCCGTAAGAAGCAGGAGTTGATGGACAGCTTGGCGAAGCTCTGATCCGGTCCGTACCCATATGTGAACGGCTCCTTCGGGAGCCGTTCCGCTTTCATGCGATCCGCTTTCATCCCTCTTTCCGGAGGAGAGAGGGGTCGGTCATCTTGGCGATCGGGCCTTACTCCTCCGGCTGCGCGAAGGCGAAGCATCAGAGGAAATGGACCTCTGTCGCGATCCAGTCCGCCGATGGCGGACATGTCCACTGCTGGACGCAGATAGAGGGGATGGACGGGATGGACGCGGATGTTCATCTGCGTCCATCCTGTTCATCTGCGGTTCATTGTCCAGTGCGACAGAGATCCGGTCCACAACCACTTGCTCACGCACGGCCGCCGGATGCTCGATGCGGCAGTGCCGCACGATGTATGGCCCGTTGTTTCGCCTTCACAACCGAACCGCCATGCGTCCCATCCCGTTCTTCCAACGCTCCATCCTGGCCATCCCCCTGATCGCCCTGCTCGCTTCTTGCCAGAAACAGGACGAAAGCGCGCCGGTCACCGAACTCATGCTCCGCGATGAACTGACCTTCTCCATACCTCCCGGCGATCAGGCTGACCTGGATCTCGCAACGCTCTATGACGCGCACGCATCGGTCAGCGCTCTGTTGCAAGAGAAGGGCTTCTCACCCGACCAATTACTTGACGTACGCATCGAGAACGCCCGTGCGGTGATGATCGAACCGGTGAACGTCCCCTTCCATACGCTCCATGCCGTGCACCTCGACTTCACGCAGGCCGCAGGCACCCCGCTGAACTTCGCCCATCTGGATCCGGTACCGAATGACCGGTCCATCCTTGACCTGTCCGTTGATCATGCCGACCTCACTCCGTTCTTCGAGGGGGATCCGCAGACCTTGCACGCCCGCTTGACGATGAACGGCCGTGATGGAAGCGACACGACCCGCGTACGCTTCGCGCTCACCTTCCGGGTGAAGGCCGGGGCGTGATCCCGTCAGTCCACCTGGAACCGGAAGCCCACGCCGTGCACGTTGTTGATGTGGATGCGCTCATCATGCCGCAGGTATTTCCGCAAGCGGCTGATGAAGACGTCGAGGCTCCTTCCCAGGAAGTAGGTATCATCGCCCCACACCATGTTCAGCACCAGCTCCCGCGGAAGCACCTGGTCGCGGTGCATGCACAACAAGCGCAGCACGTCCGCTTCCTTCTTCGTGAGCTTGCGTGACTCGTCCGGGTGCTTCAGCTCCAGGTTGCGGTAGTCGAAGGAGTAGCTGGCGATCTCGAAGATGTCCTTGGAACGCGGGTTCTCTTCCTTGCCCTGCGTACGGCGCAGGATCGCTTCGATGCGCAGCAGCAGCTCCTCGTGGCTGAACGGCTTGGTGAGGTAGTCATCGCCACCGGCCTTGAAGCCCGCGATGCGATCATCGGTCTGGCTTTTCGCCGTGAGGAAGACGATCGGGATCTTCTGGTCCGTGAGGCGGATGTCCTCGGCCAGGCTGAAACCGTCCTTTTGCGGCAGCATCACGTCCAGCACGCAGATGTCATATGCATGCTCGTTGAAGTACTTGAGCCCTTCCTTGCCATCGCGGCACAGGTGCACGGTGTAGCCTTTGCGCTTCAACGCGTCCTGCACCACGAAGCCCAGGTTCTGGTCGTCCTCCACCAGGAGGATATTGCCTTTGTTGTCGCTCATTGTTCTCTTGTCGTTCCGGGCCCCGGGCATTCAGCCACAGGCCAAGGGCTTGACCATGACGGGTCAAGCTTGTGGCTCGTGGCTTGAAGCTCGCAGCGCATTGTTCAAACGGGTAATTCCAAGGTGAACGTACTCCCCTTCCCCGGCTCGCTGTCCACGGTGACGCGGCCGCCGTGCGCACGCACGATCTCGTCCACGTAGTGCAGCCCGAGGCCGAAGCCTTTCACGTTGTGCACGTTGCCGGTGTGTACCCGGTAGAAGCGTTCGAAGATGTGCTTGATGTCCTCCCGCGCGATCCCGATGCCGTTGTCCTTCACCGTCACACGCAACCAGCGTCCATCATTCGATGTCGTCACGGAAACAACGGGCTTCTCCGGCGAGTACTTCACGGCATTGTCCACCAGGTTGAAAACGGCGTTGGTCAGGTGTACGGGGTCGCCGGTGACCACGGCCTTCTTCGCGTCCTCGTCGATGCGCAGTTCGCCCGACCGCTCGGACAATTGTACGCTGAAGGAGGAGGCCACCTCGCGCAGCACCTTGTGCATGTCAACGGGCTCGCGCTTCAGGTGCAATTCGCCCTTGTCCAATGTGCTCAGCTGGAGCACTCGTTCCACCTGCGTGCGCAAGCGTTCGTTCTCGGTACGTATGATGCTCGCATAACTGCGCAACCGCTCCGGCTCCTTCACGATGTCCGGATCGCAGAGCACCTCGCTGCTGAGGGCGATGGTGCTGATCGGCGTCTTCAGCTCGTGCGTCATGTTCCCGATGAAGTCGTTCTTCATCTGCCCGATCCGCTTCTGCCGGAGGATCACCCACACGCTGTAAGCGAAGAACGCGAAGACGATCACCGTCACGATCGCCGGGTAGATCCAGGTGATGGTACCGCTCTGCTGGGGCACCCAGATGCTCGTGGTGCGGCGCGGGAAGTTCACCCCGAAGTAGTGCCCGTCCTTGTCCAACTTCAACAGGTCGCTGTGGTGCACGGTGTCCGCCACGGCGCTGTCCTTCACGCTCACGTAATTGCCGTACACGATGCTGTCCGTGAAGCAGTCGTAGATGCCGTACTCGAAATCGTCGCTGATGCCTCGCCGTTCGAACTCGTGCCGCAATAAGGATTCAAGCAGGTACGGGTGGATCGTGTCGTTGATGGTGACGGCGAAGTAGTTCGGGCTCACCTGCTTCACCGCATCGAACAGGTTGCTGGGATCCTTGGTGATGGAGAGGATGCGCTCCGTGACATCGGTGAGGGCGATCACCACGCGGTCGTTGAACTGCTTGTCCAACTGGGCGGCCTGCTGCTTCTGCAGTTCGACCTGTTCGTGCTGATACTGCTGCGCACGCCGGAGCCAGATGTATTGCGTGAGCACCACGCCGGTCATGCTCAGCAAGGCCAGTAGGACGATGGTGCCCAGGGTGCGGCGGCGCATAAGGTGTCCGCCACAGCATCGGCGAAGGCGGACCGCAATGATAGCCGCCCCCCCGGCCCGATCCTCCGGGCGTTAACGATCCCTGACAGCTGCACCTTCCGAGGTCTTCCACAAGGCCTGTTCACCGGCTGGTCCATCACCCGGAATACGAAGCGGAACGGTCGTTACATTCAGGCCCTGTTCCAACCCATCCCTGCCATGCTCGGAAACCTCTACTCCCGCACCGCTTGGGCCACTGCCTTGGCCTGCACCATGCTTCTGGCCGCATCCCCGGCCCGATCGGCACCCGCACGTGATACGGGCTGCGACGCTTACGCCGGCTCCATCACCACCGACTCCACGCAGCAGTGCCTGGTGAACGGCTTCGCCACCCTTGTGGCGCAACCCGGTGGCGACGCGGTGATCCCGCCCGGCTACCAGATCGGCTATGTGCTCACCAGCACCAACGGCCTGACCATCGAACAGGTAGGTCCCGATCCGGCATTCACCGTTTCCGGCGTGAACATCTGGCGCATCCACTCGCTCGTGTACGACCCGAGCACGCTCGACTTCGCCGCGATCCTCGATCTCGATCATGCCTACCAATTGCAGGACATGCTGGTGCAGGACGGCATCTGCGCGAGCTTCGACATCAGCGGTGCCGGCACCAAGACCACCGAATGCCCGAACGACTGCACGGCCGATGCGGGTTCCATCAGTGCGCTGAACCCCGACCAATGCCTGGTGGACGGTATTGCCCAACTTGAAGCGCTACCTGACGGCAATGTTGTGGTGCCCGCTGGCTTCAGCGTGGCGCATGTGCTCACCACCGGACCCGACCTGCTCATCCTCGCCGTTGGTGCCGAACCCTCGTTCAGTGTCCAAGCTGAAGGGTCGTTCGCCATCCATACGCTCGTGTACGACCCCGCAACGCTCGACCTGTCGGGTATCGTGTTCGGGGAAACCTCCGCCTTCGAGATCGCCGCGCTGTTGCAACAGGGCGGTGGTCCCATCTGCGGAAGCCTCGATGCGGCCGGTGCCCAGTTCCAAGTGGCGGTGTGCAACCCCGTCTGCGAAGCCTTCGCCGGAACGCTCACAGCAGTGGCCGGTGAAGTGTGCCTGGTGGACGGGAGTGCCGATCTGGACGCTACCCCGAACGGGGACGCCGTGGTGCCCGCTGGTTACTCGATCGCCTACATCCTCGCACGCCCGAACGGCATCATCGAGAACGTGGAGCCCATCACGCTCTTCCAATGGCCCCTCACCGGTGAGTATGTCATCCACACCTTGGTCTACGATCCGTTCACCCTTGACCCGTTCGGCGTGCAGCTCGGCATCACCAACCTCTCGGAGATCAACGGGACGCTGCTGCAAGGCGGAGGTTCCGTCTGTGGAAGTCTTGACCTGACCGGCGCTCCGATCAGCGTGATCGATTGCGGTGATCCGTGCAATGCGTTCGCGGGGAACGATTCGAGTGTGACCGTTTGCGCGAATGACGCTGCCTTCAACCTGTTGACATTGCTCGGTGATGGTGCATGGAACGGTGGCACGTGGTCTTCTCCAGGAGGTCTACCCCACTCCGATCTGTTCGTTCCGGGCATTGATGCTCCAGGAGCGTACGTATACTCCGTTGGCGATATCGAACCTTGCCCCGGTGATGAAGCCATCGTGAACGTCGCCGTGGTAGCGCCGCCGAACGCGGGTGCGGACGGTGCGGTCACCTTCTGCACCGATGGACCTCCGGTGGATCTGAATGGCGGCGATGGAAACTGGTACGCACCGAACGGAGAGCAGCATCCCCCGCTATTCTCGCCGGGCATCGATGCGGCCGGGGTCTACACCTATGTGGTGGCAGGCAGCGCACCATGTGTGAACGACACGTCCACCTTGACCGTAAGCCTCTCTATCGCCCCGAACGCTGGCACATCGACAGTGCTGACGGTCTGTGAAAATGCCACACCGTTCTCCTGCCTGGCTGAGCTCGGCGGCACACCGGACCAAAGCGGCCAATGGACAGGACCGAACGGAGCACCCTTCAACGGGACCTTCGACCCGGCCATCGATCTTCCCGGGATGTACATGTATACGGTTCCTGGTGTGCCGCCTTGCGCGAACGCTCAAGCCACGCTATTGATCGTGGTTCAAAGCTGCTGCGACGCCGGAGAAAGCGCTGAGCTCACCGTGTGTGTCACTGATGCGCCGTTCTCCATGATCGAAGCGCTCGGCGGCGAGCCCTGCCCTGGAGGCAGCTGGACGGATCCCCCGAACGTTCCGCACGGCAACTTCTTCATCCCCGGTGTGGATCCCGCTGGCATCTACACGTATTCCGTGCCGGGCGCTCCGGGTCAGCCCGCGCTCACGGCCACCCTTACCGTCAATGTGTTCGAGTGTGCGAACCCCTGCATCGGTGCGGCCGGGGAGGATGTAACGGTGGAGTTGTGCGACAACGGGTCCTTGTACGAGCTCTTCCCCTTGCTCAGCGGGTCGCCGGTGGCCGGTGGTTCCTGGTTCTCCACCGCGTTCAACGAGCCGTTCTTCGATGGCTTCTATGATTCCATGATCGATCAAGGCGGTGTATTCGGTTACGTTGCGTCCGGTGGACCGGACTGTGACCCAGATACCGCGTACGTAACGGTCGTGGAGTTCCAATGTCTTGGCCCCTGTGCGACGAGCACGCCCGATGCCGGTATCGGCGGTGATATCATACGCTGCACTGTTGATCCGGTCACCGAACTCTTCGATCTGCTGCAAGGCACACCGGATGTCGGCGGTACATGGACCGGTCCGGATGGCAACGCGTTCTCGGGCACATTCGATCCCGCGAGCGATGCTTCCGGTGTTTACGTGTACACCGTGTTCGATCTGCTGGACTGCGAACCGGACACCACGCAGCTCAACATCTCGGTGATCGAATGCCCACAAGCGCACGCGCAATTGGTCGCGTGGCCGAACCCGTCCGTGGACAAGGTGAACATCCGCTTCCCTGCGGTGCTCAGCGCGGCTGCCACCATCGAGATCCTCGATGCGCTGGGTCGCAGCGTGCGCCCATCGATCACCATCGCGGGTGATCTCATCACCGTGGACGTGAGCGCCATGCCTTCCGGCACCTACACGCTCCGCGCCTTCGATGCGGGGACGTCGCACACCGGCCGGTTCGCCAGGGCCAAGGACTGAGGGCTGACCTGTCCCTGAGAACTCGGAGCCCCGGACCGATGGTCCGGGGCTCCGAGTTTCCGGAATACCCGTTCTTCAGAAGTCCCCTTCCCCGCCTGCGGCTCCGGGATCGCGCTTCTGGTCCTTCTGGTTCTTGCGGCGGAACAGCGACGCGTCCTGCTCACCGAACTTCCACGTGAGGCTCACGCGCACGAAACGCAGTTCGCGCCGGCGTTCGGTCTCCTGGTAGAGGTTCGGCGTATCGAGGATCGTGCCCCACAGGCGCGTGTAGAACACGTCGTTCACGGTGAGCTGCGCGCTCCAGTGCTGTCCGAAGTCCTTGCTGGCGCTCACGTCGATGCCGCCATTGGGGATGGCGTAGCCTTGGGGTTGCGGGCGTTTGCCCTCGTACTCGCCGTTCAATTGCACGCTCCAGTCCTTCGGCAGCCGCATGTTGAAATTGGCCTTCGCGTTGGCCATCCAGCCGCTGTTGCGGATCGCCCCGGCACCGATCTCCACGTATTGCGCCGTTCCGCCGAGGGTGAGCTGCGCGGTCTTCGTCAATTCCAGTTTCACCGTGTTCTCCCAGCCGTAGGTCCAGCTGGCGTTACCGTTGACCCAGGAGTTCACCAGGATGTTCGTGTTCTCCGGCAGGGGATACGCGTAGCTGGTGATCACATTGTCCGTATGCCGCACGAAGAGCGAGGTGAGCCAGTTGTTGCGCGGGTTCTTCTTGAAGGGCAGCAGGTGGTTCACTTCGGCCAGGCTGATGAACTCGGGTGCCAGCGCGGGATTGCCCAAGCGGATGTTGCGCGTGTCGCTGAACATGATGAAGGGCATCACTTGGAAGAAGTTCGGCCGGCTGATCTTGCGCGACAGGTTGATCTGGAACTCACGTGAGCCCTCCCATTTGCGGCTGAAGTAGAGCGCCGGGAAGAGCGCCTTCGCGAGATCGTCCGTACCGTTCGGGTACTTGTAGCTGAAGGTGTTGCGCCGTCCGTCCGCAGGGCCGAGCACGTCCGCCTCGAACCAGGTCTGCTCCGCGCGGAGGCCCGCCTGTACACCCCAGTGCGCGCTGAGCTTGTGCGTCCAGTTGACGTACGCGGCGTTCACGATATCGGTAATGCGGTAGTCGTTGCTCAGATCGGGATCCGCTTGCGCGGCGCTCGTATCGGTGCCGACGATGACGTCCAGGATGCTGCGTTCCTTGCGGATGTTGCTGCGCAGGCCGTACTCGAACTTGGTGCGTTCGTTGCGCGGGTCACTCATGTCGAACTGCCACGTGAGCTGATCGCCGTCCGTGCTGCCCGTGCTGGTCTGCGCGCGCACCCCACCGACCACCGGTGCACCATCGCTGCCGAACGAGGACGTGTTGAAGGACGTCGAGTTCTCCCGGCGGGAACGATTGTAGGTGAGGTCCGTGCTCCACTCGCGCCCTTCCACCGGTGTCTTGTGCCTGAAGCCCGCTTGCGCGCTCAGGTCATTGCTCTCGTTGGTCCCACCGTTCAGCTGGCCCCCGCTGCCGGTAAGCGTGCCTGCCGCGTCGCGTTCGGTCCAGTCGAGGTTGTCGTCGCTCTCGTATGCCCGGCCGCGCGCATTTCCGCCGAAGGTCAAGGTGCTGCGGTTGCTCACCTTCACCTCAGCGCTGAGCCGGCCGCCATAGTTCCCACGTTGGTTGCGCGTGGCTCCGCTCTGGCGGAACGCTTTCTGCAGCGCGCCTTCGCCGTACGTATCGCGCAGGGTGGTGGCCCGTGTGCGGTTGTCGTTCATGCCATAGTTTCCGCTGAGCGTCCAGGCCCACCGGCCGTCCTTCACGTTCAGGCTGGCGTTGCCGCCGTAGCGCCCGCTGGTACCCGCGCTCGCCTGCACCTGCCCGTTGTACCCGGGGCGCGTGCTCTTCTTCAGCACCACATTGATGATGCCGCCACTGCTGCTCGCATCGAATGATACCCCGGGATTGGTGATCACTTCCACCCGCTCGATCTCGTCCGCCGGGATCTGTTCCAGCGTGAGCACCGTGGGGCGGCCGTCCACCATCACTTGCGGGCTGCCATTGCGCAGCTGCACGTTGTCATCGGCGTCCACGCTCAGGCCGGGCACGTTCTTCATGACGTCAAGCCCGTTGCCGCCGCGCACGTTCAGGTCTTTCTCCACATTGTACACGCGGCGGTCCACCTGCAGCTGGGTCTGCGCGCGCTCGGCCGTCACCTCGGCAGGCTTCAAGGTGGTAGCGCCGGGTTGTACCAGCAGATTGCCGAGGTCCTGCTCCGCGCGGTCGGCCGCGATGGTCACGGACTGCTCGTAGGTCGTGTACCCGAGGGATGCCGCGCGCAAGCGGTACGTCCCCGCTGGAGCCCGCTCCATGCTGAAGTCGCCATGCTCATCGGCCAATGCGCCGCTCACCGTGCTGTCCTTCGTTGCCGCGAGCAGGCTCACCGTCGCGAACTCCACGCCCTTCTTCGTGGAGGCATCGATGATGCGGCCGTACACGCGTACCGTCGCTCCACGCTGGCCCATACCGCCCGGCCGCTGTGCCCATGACCACGTGATCATCAGTGCGGCGATGATGGCCAGGGCTGGGCGGAAGAAGGATCTCCTCATGGGGGCTGCGAAACTACGGTCAGCGTTCAGGGGACTCCGGGATCAACGGATGAAACACGCCCATCGACTGATGGAACGGGCGGGGGTTCGATCCGACTTTGCCCGTTCGATCCTTTTCACGAAAGAGGCATGCCCGCACGCGGACAGGGATGAATGAAGAAACCCCCGGATGGCCGGGGGTTTCCTTGGGTCGTTGCTGCTCTTAGTACTCGTCGCGACGGTATCCACCGCGATCGCCACGGTCGCGGCCTCCGCCACCACCGCCGTATCCGCCGCGGTCTCCGCCACCGCCTCCGCGGTAGCCGCCACGGTCACCACCTCCACCGCTGCGGAAGCCGCCACGGTCACCACCGGGACCGCCTTCAGTACGAGGACGAGCCTCGTTCACCACCAGGTCGCGGCCATGGAAGCCCTTCCCGTTGGTGCCTTCGATCGCCGCCTTGCCGGCGGTGTCGTCGGACATCTCCACGAAACCGAAGCCGCGGCTACGGTTGGTGGCTTTGTCCATGATGATCTTGGCCGAGGTCACTTCACCGAAAGCTTCGAAAAGTTCGCGGAGATCCTGGTCCTTCGCGCTGTACGCGATGTTGGCGACGTAAATGTTCATGAGTTCGACTGACTGAGTGAGTTTTAGGTTTTTGCCATGCGTCCTGCTTGTTCTCGCCAAAGAACCCCTCGGATCAAAGCGGGGCGAAGGTAGGTGGATCTTCGATCGGTGCAACAGGGGCGGGCCGTTGAGCGCTTCGGGGCGATCGGGGACCGGTCGCGGAAACCCCAACAACCCTTCAAACGGTTATCCCGAACCGGCAATAGTGGATCCGCTTCCCTTCCCCGAGCCACATCGACTCATAGAACGTGCGGATGTTCAGCACGGCCTGCTCCTCCGGTGAAAGGCGCGGTACGAGCTCACCGTACACGTCATCGCTCTTCTCGTACAGCGGCAGCTTGAATTCGGCCACGCGTTCCATCGTGTAATCGTAGAGCTCCGGGCTGTCGGTCTTCAAGTTGATGATCCCGCCCGGCACCAACACTTCGCGGTAGCGGTCCAGGAACAAGGGCGATGTGAGCTTCTTGCGGTCCTTGCCCAACTGCGGATCGCTGAAGGTGAGCCAGATCTCGCTCACCTCGCCGGGGCCGAAGACCTTCAGCAGATGATCCACATGCGTGCGCAGGAAGCCGACGTTGGTGAGGCCCAGGTCCTTCACGGTCTTCGCCCCGCGCCAGATCCGCGCGCCCTTGATGTCCACACCGATGTAGTTGCGCTCCGGCCGCAGTTGGGCCAGCCCGGTCGTGTATTCGCCCTTGCCGCAGCCGAGTTCCAGCACAAGGGGCGCTTCGCGGCGGAAGAAATCGCTGTTCCACTTGCCCTTCATCGCGAACGCGCCGCTGGTCACCTCCTCGAACGTCGGTTGAAGCACATGCGTGAACGTGGCGTTCTCCGCGAAGCGTTCGAGTTTGCCGTGGCCCATGGACGTCGTTGGTCGGTTCTGCGGCCGCGAAAGTAGGATCACGACCTTCGCCACATCGTCTTCGCTCTGCGCTCGGGCGACCACAACATGTTCGCCGGTGCCCGCATCCTCATCACCCCGCTTGATTGGGGGCTCGGGCACAGCACGCGTTGCATCCCCATCATCCAGCGGTTGTGCGAACTGGACGCACGACCCATGATCGGTGCTGACAAGGGACCGCTGGCCCTATTGCGCGATGCGTTCCCGGATCTCCCGCATGTGCGCGTGCCCGGCGTGGAAGTGCGCTACGCGAAAGGCACTTCGCAGACCTGGGCTATGGCCACCCAGTTCCCCGCGATGCTGCGAAGCGTGCGCCAAGAACATCACCTCTTCCTGAACCTCCGCCGCCAACTGCGACTTGATGCGGTGATCAGCGACCAGCGTTTCGGTATCCGTGCCGATGGC
>JBGAJW010000101.1:0-11311 GCA_044224725.1 Flavobacteriales bacterium | reverse complement strand
GTCCCGCACGATGGCGTGATGGACATCGATTTCCCTGACGCTACTCCGTGGAAGCCGACGCAGTGTACCGCGCTCGTCATCGAACAGTCGCACTTCACCAAGCAGCTCGACTACCTGAACGAGCAGCGGCCGATGCCCGATGGTCAACCGTGGATGGTCGACTCCACACGCCCTTTCCTCCAGAACGATGAGGAACTAGCACGCCTGAGCGATCGTGTGGTGCGCGTGCTGAGCGGAACGGATCCATTGAAGGACATCCTCGCCGACCTTCTGCTGAAAGAGATCGTGCTGTCCCTCATCCGCTTGCAGAATCGCGCTGATGTCTTCCACAATGGTGCGCATGCCCCGTGGAACCTGCGCTTCAAAGCGGTGATCGAGCACATCCGCAGGAACCTCACAGAACCCATTGCCGTGCAGCGCTTGTGCGAGCTTGCGGGCATGAGCCGCAGTTCGTTCTACCGCGCCTTCACCGATCAGTTCGGCATGGGCCCGAACCAGCTCGTCCTGCAAGAGCGGCTGAACTACGCGAAGCAGCTTCTTCAACAGGAGGACGTCGCGATCAAGGAGGTGTGCTACGCCGCCGGCTTCAGCGACCCCAACTACTTCGCGCGGATCTTCAAGAAGATGGAAGGGGTGACGCCCGGGCAGTTCAGGGCCAAGGATTGAGGATCAGGCCACCACCGGCTCAGCCTTCGGGTACCGCACCTTTCCGTACTGCTTCATGTACAGGTCGTAGATAATGCCGTCTGCCAAGCCCACCTTGGGCACGAAGATCTCCTCGATGTTGGCGTAGGTCATGATCCGCAGGAAGATGTCGGCCGCAGGGATCACCACGTCAGCGCGGTCAGGGCGAAGGCGCAGGAGTTTCACACGGTCATCGAAGCTGTAGCTCGCGATGCGCTCCCGTTGTGCGCGGATCTCGGTCACGGAAAGCGGTTCGCCGAACGGCTTCTGCGCTTCCTTGAAGATGCGGTTGATGTTGCCGCCCGTTCCGATCGCCAGCAGTTCGCCGTGCTCTTCCTTCAGTTCATCCAAAAAGGATTCGATTTCGCTCCACGCCTGCGGATCGACTTTCCCCGCCAGCGTACGCACGGTGCCGACCTTGAAGCTCGCACTCTTTACGCGTTTGCCCTTTTCCAGCCACGTGAGCTCCGTACTACCGCCGCCCACATCGATGTAGAGGTAGTTGCGGTCCTTCAACAGGTCCTGCGTCCAGAAGGTATTGTAGATGAGGTCCGCTTCGATCTTGCCGTTGATCACCTCGATGTGCACACCGCTCTCCATCTCCACCCGCGCGCGGATCTCCTCGCTGTTCGTCGCTTCGCGCATGGCGCTGGTGGCGCAGCAGCGCATGTAGCTCAGGCCGTACACTTCCGTCAGCAGCCGGAAAGCCTTCAAGCTCTTGATCAGGTAATCCCGTTTTGCCGGTCCGATCGCGCCGTTGTCGAACACGTCCTCGCCCAATCGGATCGGAACACGCACCAGTGTCTGCTTCTTGATGATCGGGTGATCATCGCGCTCGATCACCTCGCCGACGAGCAACCGCACGGCGTTCGATCCGATGTCGATGGCGGCGTATGTGAGCGAGCGGTCGATGGAGCGAAAGTAGCCGCGTGAACTAACTCCCGATCCGATCGTTGGCAACCTGCACCCGGTGTTCAAAAGAGGGGGATATCCGGGCAACCCTTCGGGAATGTGACGTCATCCGAACGGATCGCCGAATGAAGGTCTCCGGACGCCACCGAACGATCCATCAAGCATCAACACCTGGGACCATGCGATCCATCGTTGCTCTACTGCTGCTGTTACCAACCTCGATCTTGGCGGTGACCGTATCCGCCTACCCCACGCCCGCGCACTGCGGTCTCAGCAACGGCGGGGCCATCGCCAACGCCTCGGGGGGCATTCCCCCCTACAGTTACAGTTGGAGCAACGGTGCGACAACGCAGTCGATCTCCGGACTGGTTCCAGGCGACTACACAGTGACCGTGACGGACGGGTTGAGCAATACTGCACAGGCCACTGCCACTGTCATAGCGCTGTTCGAACTCGCCCAACCGACGAGCATGATGATACAGCCCGATTGCATGGGCCAATGTTCGGGCATCGTCTCGTTCACTGAATCCGAGTTCTTGGGCACTGCCCCATACATCTATTCGGGCCCGATCTCCGCCTTCAATGGCACGGCGACAGGCATGGGGCTTTGTGCTGGCTCCAACGGAGTTCCCGTGACGGATGCGAACGGCTGTCCCGGGATCGTGGAATTGGGTGTGATGCCCGTTGAGCCAGCGACGGTGACGATCTTGAACACCACACCGGCCTGTGCGGGAGAGACCAATGGAACACTTACCGTTCAATTGGAAGGTATAATGGCGAGTTCATTGCAGGTCGTTCACACGAGCAGCATCTATGACCAGACTTTCTATCCAAGCTCATCCCTACCGTACACCATCACAGGATTGCCAGCGGGGGACTATGTGTTGATCTCGGCGATCCCCGGATGGCAAGGCGGAGCATTATGCGGTTTCAACTACAATACGACCATACCTGAATTGCCCGCACCATGTGGATCGGTGAGTGGCTCGGTCTTCAATGACGCCGATCACGACTGTACGTTCGATGCGAACGAATACGGCCTTCCCTATCGCGTACTGACGATCACACCGGGGCCGAGTTACGCCATCACGGATGATACGGGAGCCTATTACGCTGGTTCCGCGTTCGGCTCGTTCAATTTGGCTCAACCCCTTGTGGAGGAAGCACCGCTTTGCCCGGCCTCGTCAACCGTGCCTTACACTATCAGTGCCCTTACCCCGGACGTCACCATGGACCTCGCCGATAGCAGTTTTGCTCCGCTCGATACGCGCGTGCACCTGTGGGCTTCCAGCGCACGGCCTGGTTTCCCTGTTTGGGTCTGTGCGTCGGTGAGGAACTCGAGCGCATATCCCAGCGGCGGAATGACGGTCACGTTGAACTACGACCCCATGCTCGACCCGGTCACGTTCTCGACACCGCCCACCACCTCCTCTCCGGGCTTCGCAGAATGGGACCTGGCGCCCTTCCTGCCTTTCGGCAATTTCCACATCTGGATGAGCGGTGCTGTTCCAGCGGATATCAACCTGCTTGGCTCTGCGATCAGCTATTCGATCTCCGCATCTGATGCCGAACCGGAGCTGAACACCGCGAACAACAGTGCGAGCTTGGATGTCACCATCACCGGAAGCTATGACCCGAATGACAAGAACGGCGCCACCAGCAGCGGGTTCAGCGCGGGACAGTACTTCCTCGATCAAGACGAGTGGATCGACTACACCGTGCGCTTCCAGAACACGGGCACCGCCGCTGCGGAAACAGTCGTGGTCCGAGATACGCTTGATGTTGATCTCGAAATCGCTTCATTGGAGATCCTCGGTGCCTCGCACGCTTTCACTCCGAGTTTCGGGCAAGGCCGTGAGTTGATCTTCACCTTCAGCAATATCAACCTGCCGGACAGCGCAGCGGACTTCAATGGTAGCCAGGGCTTCGTGAGCTACCGCATCAAGCCGAAGACCGGTATCGTAGTCGGTGATGTTCTGGAGAACACCGCCGGGATCTACTTCGACTTCAATCCGCCGATCACCACCAACACGACCAGTCTTGTGGTGGACTTCAGCACAAGCTTGCAGGAATCCGGACCCGACGCGGTGCGCCTCGCTCCGAATCCGACGAGCGATGTGCTCAACGTGATCCTGCCCATCCGGACCACCGGTTACGAAGTGCTGGGCCTCGATGGCCGACGCGTGCAGGTGCCGGGAGCGCACCGCGAAAATGACTTCCAACTGGATGTCCGCTCCTTGCAAGCCGGGACCTACTTGATCCGCACAGGTAACAGCGTTGCACGCTTCGTGAAGCAATAGCCTCACTTCAGAGCGGCAAGGCCTTCTTCCAACGCCCGGCGCATCTCTCTTGCGATCCGTTCAGCCCTTGCGGGGCCCAGGTCGATCCCCCAACGGCGTTTGCGGCCATCGTGTGCGATCGCAATGGCGCCGCCCCCGATGCCCCATTGCCGCCGGATCCACCATGGCGTGTCCTTGTCCTCTTCAGCGTGTATGGACTCAACCTCTTCCAAGCGCAGGAACAGGCGGTTCTTGAACAACGCATTGGCGTGCCATAGCGTGATGCCATCATCCGCTATCTCGAGAACCTCCTTGCCGCGCAGCTGCCAGATGATCCAGCTAGCGCTCAGGATTCCCGCAGCGAGCATTACCAACGGGAGGAACCAGAGTTGTGGGATCCTTGACGGCGTGGTGAGCAACCCATAGACAGTGACCCCGGCAAGGACCCAAGCAATGCCGGACCAGACGATGACGAACAACGTCAGCGACCATCGGGTTTGAACGCGAACCTCGATCCTGATCGGCGGATCCCGGGGTGTGAGGCTCATGGGTTTCGACACAATGTCCGTCGCTACCGCATTGCCGCTATCACTTCAGCACCGCCAACCGCTCCTCCAGCGACTTGATCTTCGCCTCGGCCACATCCGGCCCGAACTTCCTTGGCTTGATGCGGTGTACTCGCACACGGTTCAGGTCTTTGCGCTTGATCCGGGCTGCATAGCGTTCAAAGCCGTTGTATTCCACAAGTATGTACTGACATTCCTTACTTGGGTCGAAGTGAAGGCTCAGGGCGAAACAGCCAACTGCATCTGTGACTGTCGTGTCGGTTGTTCCTAGTGCGCTGACCTCCGCGTACATCAGCGGGTCATCATTCGTTCGATCGACCAAGCAGCCTTTCACCACCCATGTTGGTTCACTTGACTGACCACGGACCGCAGACGTGAAAAGCGTCAGCACGGACATGACCAGGACAGTGAAGCGCATCATCGTCATTTCAACACCGCCAACCGCTCCTCCAGCGACTTGATCTTCGCCTCCGCGTCGGCCTTTTTCTTGCGCTCGTTCTCCAACACTTGTGGGGGCGCGCCAGCAACAAAGCGCTCGTTCGAGAGCTTCTTGTCCACGCTGGTGAGGAAACCGCGCAGGTAGCCGAGTTCTTCTTCGGCCTTTTTCACTTCGGCTTCGGTATCGAGTTCGCCGCCCAGGTTCACCGCGTATTCGGTGGTGCCTACGAGGAAGGTGATCGAGCCTTCGCTTGGTGCGGTCACGGCGTTGATCGCTGATACGTTGGCCAGCTTTCTAACGAGTGCGATGGTGGCCGCGCTAAGCGGCGTTGAACCTTTCACCTGAAGTTCTAAGGCTTCCTTCGGGCTCATGCCGCGCTCGTTGCGCGTGTTGCGCACGGCCGTCACAAGGTCGAAGGCGTGCTGCACCTCGGCTTCGAGCTTCGGGTCGCCGTTGCCGGACTTCGGCCATGGCGCGATGATCAGCGCGTCTTTCGGGCCTTTGCGCTCGTTCAGGTGGCTCCACAATTCCTCGGTGAGGAAGGGCATGAAGGGATGCAGCAACTTCATCACGTCCTCGAAGACGGCGATGGTCGCATCGTAGGTCGCGCGATCGATCGGTTCGCCCACGCCATTCACGAAAGCCGGCTTGATGCTCTCGAGGTACCAGCTGCAGAGGTCGTCCCAGATCAGCTTGTAGGTGGCCATGAGCGCCTCGCTGATGCGGAACTGCGCGTAGAGATCATCGATCTCCTTCGTGGCACGCTCTACACGTGAACGCATCCAGGCGCACGCGGCGGCGTTGCTGGCGCTCTGCGCATGGTCATCAACGCTCCAGCCCTTCACCAGCCGGAAGGCGTTCCATATCTTGTTGCTGAAGTTGCGGCCCTGCTCGCAGAGCGAATCATCGTAGGGCAGATCATTGCCAGCGGGGGAGGTGAGGAGCATGCCCACGCGCACGCCGTCCGCGCCGTAGATATTCATCAACTCGACCGGATCAGGGCTGTTGCCGAGTTGCTTGCTCATCTTCCGGCCCAGCTTGTCGCGCACGATGCCCGTGAGGTACACGTTCTTGAAAGGCACCTCATGGCGGTATTCGAGACCGGCCATGATCATGCGCGCCACCCAGAAGAAGAGGATCTCCGGTGCGGTCACCAGATCGTTCGTCGGGTAGTAGTACTTGATGTCCGCGTTGTCCGGGTTCTCGAAGCCGTCGAATACGCTGATCGGCCACAGCCAACTGCTGAACCAAGTGTCCACCACATCCTCATCCTGCTTGATGCCGTTGATGCTCTGACCTGCGGCTTTGAATTGCGCGATCGCTTCAGCTTCGGTGCGGCACACGGCGGCGTCACCAGCATCGTTGTACCACGCGGGCACTTGTTGGCCCCACCACAATTGGCGACTGATGCACCAGTCGCGCACGTTCTCCATCCAGTAGGTGTACGTGTTGACGAACTTCTGCGGATGCAGTTTCACTTTGCCGTCCTTCACCACTTCCAGCGCGGGCTTGGCCAGCTCGCCCATCTTCACGAACCACTGCAAGCTCAGTCGCGGCTCGATCACCGCATCCGTACGCTCGCTGTAGCCCACCTTGTTCTTGATGTCCTCGATCTTCACCAAGTGGCCCTTCTCTTCGAGGTCCTTCACGATCCTCTTGCGCGCGGCAAAGCGGTCCTCGCCGATGTAGAGTTGCGCGGCGGCGCTCAGTGTCCCGTTCGCTTCCAGGATGTCGATGGTCTCCAGCCCGTGCTTCTTGCCGAGTTCGTAGTCATTCGTGTCGTGCGCGGGCGTGACTTTCAACGCGCCGGTACCGAACTCGCGCTCCACATACTCATCGAAGATGATGGGGATGCTACGGCCGATCAGTGGCACCAACGCACGCTTGCCTTTCAGGTGTGTGTAGCGCTCATCTTCCGGGTGAACGGCGATGGCGGTGTCGCCGAGGATCGTCTCCGGCCGCGTCGTCGCGATCGTGATCCACTGATCATTCGCGCCTTCCACGGCATAGCGCACATGGAACAAGCGTGAGTTCACTTCCTTGTGGATCACCTCTTCGTCGCTCACCGCAGTGAGAGCTACGGGATCCCAGTTCACCATGCGTTGACCGCGGTACACCAGGCCTTTCTTGTGCAGGTCGATGAAGACGTCGAGCACGGCCTCGTTCAGCTTCGGCTCCATGGTGAAGCGCGTGCGGTCCCAATCGCACGACGCACCGAGCTTCTTCAACTGCTCAAGGATCACACCGCCGTACTTGTCCTTCCAGGCGTAGGCGTGCTCCATGAATTTCTCCCGGCCGATCGCGCTTTTCTTGATGCCCTGTTCGGCCAGCAAGCGCACCACCTTGGCTTCCGTAGCGATGCTCGCGTGGTCCGTTCCCGGCACCCAGCAGGCGTTCTTTCCCTGCATGCGCGCACGTCGAACCAGCACGTCCTGGATGGTGTTGTTCAGCATGTGCCCCATGTGCAGCACGCCGGTCACGTTCGGCGGCGGAATGACCACGGTGTACGGCTCGCGGCCATCGGGCACGCTGCGGAAGTAGCCGTTGTCGAGCCAGTACTGGTACCACTTGCTTTCCGTGGTGGAGGGGTCGTAGCGTTTCGCGAGTTCCATTGCATCCGCCGAAGCCTTGGCGAAGGCGGATAGGTTTCCACCTGGCCTTCTTCTTCGGGCCGCGAAAATACCCCGGTTCTCCACTTCGCTCCGACCGGGCTCCGGCGATGCGGCAGCCATCAGGCGGATCCATCCGCAGAAGGGAGGTGTGAATGCCTTGTCAATTCTGTCAATGCGATGTCAGATCCCGAGGTGCCTTGTCCAAGTGACGGGACCTTGGCCGGAAACACCCGGACATGAAGAAGCTCTTTCTTCTGCTTGCCCTCGCGCCGGTGATGGCTGCCTCCGCACAGAGCGATCCAGCGGACCCCGGTCCCAAACTGTCCTTCGACCATGAAGTGCATGACTTCGACACGATTCCGCAAGGGGGCGATAGGCGTTGTGAATTCGTGCTGACGAATGTGGGCGAAGAACCTCTGGTCATCTCGAACTTCCAGAGCAGTTGTGGTTGTCTCGTGCCTTACTACGACAAGGAGCCGGTGCTCCCGGGCAAGTCCACGATCCTGAGGGCGCGTTACGATACCAACCGCATCGGCCCGTTCCGGAAGAGCCTCATCCTTACCACGAACGCGGTGGACCGGCCGGTGGTCGTACTCGGCATCAAAGGGGTGGTTCTTCCCAAGGTCGAGAAAGTCGCTCCGCCCGGTGGCGTTGAGGTACCCGTTCGTTGACCGGAACCTGTCGCGGTGTTAATGCCCTGTCAATAGACCCCATCACGGGAACCAACCCGCTACGTTTACGGCACCAACCCAACCGGAAACATGAAACGCAATTTGCTTACACTCGCGCTCGGCGCGATCTTCCTCGGTGCCTTCGCGCAGAAGGGCCCCATGATCAGCATCGATACCGAGAGTATCGACTACGGGACCATCGCGCAAGGGGCTGAGCCGAACCGACAGTTCGTGGTGACCAACACGGGTGATGCCCCCTTGATCATGTCCGGTTGCCAAGGTTCCTGCGGTTGCACGGTACCCAAGTGCGATACGGCCCCCATCGCTCCGGGTGCGTCGTCCACGGTGAACATCCACTACGATACCAATCGCGTGGGCCCCTTCACCAAGACGGTGACCGTGAACAGCAATGCCACCAATGCGCCCAGCAAGGTGGTGACCATCCATGGTACCGTTGAAGCCGTTGGTGGTACTGCGCCTGCGACCGCACCCGTGAAAGAGGCTACGCCTGCGCCGGCCCCTCCGCAGCCGAAGAAATAACTCCGTGAACTTCGAGCGCCGCCGCGTTCCCGTCCAACGACGGAGGCGCGGCGGTCCTTTTTTCAGTCCTTCTCGGGCTTTCCCTTCTTGATCACGCGGTAGCGCACGAGCACGCGCGTGTATTCGTACTTCACGTTGCTCACCTTCGAAAGGCGCATCGGCAGGCGTTCCGTCCAGGCCAGGTCTTCCTTGCGCGGCGCCGGTTGTAGCGGCATGTCCAAGGTGTAGCCGATGGAATCGTTGACGGTGAGCGACAGCATGCGCCCCGGCGACACGGTGTTCAGGTCCGCTTCGACAGGGATGACCAGCATCCCCTCTTCGTGGCGCAGTCGTGTGGTGTCGATCTTCACGTAGTGGTTGTCGTCCTTGCCCGCATACAGGCTCAGGTAGAGGTTTTTCTCGTTCACCTTTCCTCTTGGCCCCAGATCATCGGGCAGGAAGATCTCCGCATCGAGCGCGATCAGTTCGCCATCCAACAGCAGTTTCTTCGGGATGCTCAACAGGCACATTCCGGCGATCGCGAACACGATCCCGTTGCTCACCAGCAACGACCAGCCCTGGGCTTTCCAGAAGTGCTTCCATTCCACCGCGCCCACCATGCCGGTCATGACCAGTCCGATGATGAGCCCGCCGATCAAGGCGGCCAGGATCAGGAACATCACGGCGTAACCACGCCCACCTTCGAAGTTCGAGACCTTCATCGCCTTGGTGGTGTACTCCGCGACGAACGCGGTGATGGTGCCCGTAAGAATGGCGGTGAGCAGCGCGACGACGATGGCGATCTTCCAGGACATGGGGGCGTAATAGATGCGAATCTCGGCTATCCTGAACAGATGATATGGCCTCACGCACAGGACCAGAGGAACCGCAGAACAACCATATGAAGTGCCGGTCAGTCCAGCAGCTCGGCGGCGCGCGCATGCACGATGCGATCGCCCGAAGCGAGCTCCGATCCGATGAGCGCTTTCTGGACAGATGGGAAGAGCGCGATGCTGCGTTGGGACTCCGGGTAGATCGTGGTGCCGGACCTGCGATCAGTTCATCACGCGCACCAGCAACTCGCGCAGCAGTTCGCCATCGTTGGCGCTCGCATTGCCCACGCCCTTGCTGTTCAGGTCGGCTTCGCGGAGCAGGTGCTGGATCTCCTTCAAACGAGCGGGCGGGTAGTGTCTCGCGGCATTCGCGTAATCACGCACGAAGAACGGCGGAACCTTCATGGCGGAGGCGAGGTCAGCTTGTGACAGTCCTTGGCTCGCATGCACGATGGCGATCTTGCTGAAGTAGCTGCTCAACATCGCCGCCGTCAAGAAGAGCTTGTGCTCCTTGTCACTGGCCAGGTAGTGCGCGATGGTCTGCGCTTTCAAATGATCCCGCGCGCCGATGGCGTTCTGCAGTTCGAAGATGTTGTAGTCCTTGCTGATGCCCACGTTGCGCTCGATCAGCGCGGAGGTGATGGCGCCGTCAGGCTCGGTCACGATGCAGAGCTTCTCCACCTCGTTGGTGAGCTTGCCGAGGTCGCTGCCCAAATGATCCGCGAGCAATTTGCTCTCCACGGGACCGATCCTCCGCTTGTGGAATTTCACATAGGCTTGGATCCACTCCGGCAACTTGTCGTCCTTCAACTTGTCGCTCACGAAGACCACCTGCTTCTTCGCCAGGTCCTTCAGCCAGCTCTTGCGGCCGTCCGCCTTCTTGTGCTTGTACAGGATCACCAGCACCGTGGTGGGCGTGGGGTTCTTGAAGTAGGATTCCAGCTTGTCGAACGCATCGATGCGCCAGGTCTGGGCCTCGCGCAGGATCACCACTTGCCGCTCGGCCATCATCGGGTAGCGCAGGCAGGTGTCCTTCACCTGGTCCGGATCGCAATCCCGGCCGTACACCACGGTAAGGTTGAAGTCGCGCTCATGCTCCTCCAGCGCGGTCTTCTCGATCTCCTCGGCCACACGGTCGATGAAGTAGCTCTCCTCGCCGTGCAGGAAGTACACCGGCTTGAAGGACTTCGCGCGGACGTCCTTGACGATCTTCTTGAAGTCGTCGGTGGTACTCATCGGGAAATGGACGCTGATGAACAGCGCTCAGTTGGACCACAGATGAACACGGATGGACGCGGATGGACGCGGATGTCATTACTCCGCGTGCGGTGCCTTTCCGTTTCGGCGTTCATCCAGTTCATCTTGTGCATCGGCGGTTAATTGAGGCGGTCGGTCTCGGTCCTTCACTCGAAGCGCAAGTGCTTCACGCTGCGACCGTGGTTGATGATGTCGCGCAGGCTTTCCACACCGATGCGCACATGCCGCTCCACGAAATTGCCGGTGACTTTCGCGTCGCTGGCCGAGGTCTTCACGCCCCAAGGCATCATGGGCTGGTCACTTACTAGCAGCAGTGCGCCCGTAGGTATCTCGTTCGCGAAGCCGGTGATGAAGATCGTCGCCGTCTCCATGTCGATGCCCATGCACCGCATGCGCTGCAGCTTCTTCTTGAAGTCCTCGTCGTGCTCCCACACCCGGCGGTTGGTGGTGTACACCGTGCCGCTCCAATAGTCCATCTCCATGTCCCGGATCACGCCGCTCACCGCGCGGTGGATCATGAAGGAGGGGAGGGCCGGCAC
>JBGAJW010000013.1:0-87300 GCA_044224725.1 Flavobacteriales bacterium | reverse complement strand
GCCAAGGGTGCTCAGGATTGGGACTACAACTCCAACACCGGGCGGTTCTTCCACACCAAGAACACCTACACGGATTCGGCCTGCTATTTCATCGGGTTGGATGTGGAGGCCCCCAAACGGATGGCGAACACGGCTCTGAGCACGGATGCGGCCACCGACCAAGTGACGGGTTTCACGGACCGGCAGGTGATCGATCGCGACCTGGTGAACCTGCTGAAGAGCGGGCGCACGTGGTGCGGGGATGCATACGACCTGACCACCACCTACAACTACAACTTCACCGCACCCTTCCTGCTGTCGAGCGAACCGTATTGTGTCACGATCAACGTACTGAGCCGCACGATCGGGACCGCCAACACGAGCACATGGCAAATGACAGCGGGCTCCGACGCGTTCACCTTCATGGATTCGGGCATCTCCGGGAACTACGCGGGACAATATGCGGACACCTCGGCACGTGTGTTCTGTTCCACGGCCAGCGGTCCGAACCTGCCGATCACGGTGACCTTCGAGAAGCACGACCCGATCAGTTCGATCGGTTGGATGAACTTTCTGGAATTGAACGCGCGGCGTGACCTGAAGATGGTGGGGGACCAATTGATGTTCCGCGATCCCACCACCACGGGTGCCGGGCGGATCGGGGAATTCACTTTGGACCAGGCGACGAGCGTATACCGCATTTGGGAGATCACCCAACCCTGGAACACGACCAACGTGGCCTACACCGACAATGGCGCGCAGAAGGTGTTCCGCCTGGCGACGGATTCCTTGCGTGAATTCATCGCCTTCAAGAACAGTGGCTTACTGGAACCGGTGGCCATCGGGGCCGTGCCGAACCAGGACCTGCACGCCGCATCGGAGGTGGACATGGTGCTGGTGTGCCCTGCGCAGTTCCGCTAAGGGGAAGCCCAACGCTTGGCCGAGCGGCGCATGGAGGAAGGGCTGAGCGTGGTGATGGTGACCCCCAGCAGATCTACAATGAGTTCTCCAGTGGGCAGCGCGACGGAACGACGATCAAGCGCTTCATGAAGATGCTGTACGACCGTGCCGGCGCCGATGGAACTGCTACCACGCTACCTGTTGCTCTTCGGGGACGGCTCCTACAACAACCTCAGCAGCTCGCCGGACAATCAGAACCTCATCCCTTCCTACCAATCGTACGACTCCTGGTTGCCGTCGGGCTGTTACACCACGGATGATTACTACTGCCTGCTGGACGACAATGAAGGGGAGTCGAACGCGGACATCATCGACGTGGGTGTGGGCCGCTTGCCCATCAGCGATGCCGGTCAGGCCAAACACGTAGTTGACAAGATCCTGAACTATGACCGTCTCATGCTGGGTTCATCGCAAGGAACGTCCTGTTCCAGCGGTTCGGATGGCGGGGCCAGTGATTGGCGCAACACGATCCTCTTCACCAGCGACGACCAGAGCGGCGACAATTTCGAAGGGACCATCCACATGTCCCACAGCGAAGCGCTGGCCAGCAAGGTCGAACTCATCAAGCCCTGCCTGAACATCAGCAAGGTGTTCATGGATGCCTACGTGCAGGTGAGCACGCCGGGCGGGCAGCGCTATCCGGAAGCCCAGGAAGCCCTGCGAGCCCGCGTGCAGAAAGGTGCACTTGTGGTGAACTACGTTGGCCACGGCGGTGAGGTGGGTTGGGCCCATGAACGGCTCCTGGACAACCAGACCATCCTCGATTGGACCAATTTCGATCGGCTACCGCTCTTCGTAACGGCCACTTGCGAGTTCACCCGGTGGGACGATCCAGGGCGCACCTCCGCGGGTGAGTACGTGATGCTCAATCCGAACGGCGGGGGCATCGGGCTGATGACCACCACCCGCATCGCCTACAGCGGGGCTAATCAGCAATTGGCGCTGGAATTCTACGATCACGTTTTCGATACCCGGGACGAATTCGACCGCCCTACGCGTTTCGGCGATATCTACCGCAAGACCAAGGTGGGTGTCTCGGACAATGGCAATTACCGGAATTTCGCTTTGCTCGGGGATCCTTCCGTTCGCTTGGCCATGGCCCGGCAGGACGCGCGTATCACGGCGATCACGGACACGTTGGGGAATCCGATCGATACCCTGCAGGCCTTCGCCACCGTGCGCATCTCGGGCGAAGTCACCGACACCACGGGACAAGTGCTCTCCGATTTCAATGGAGTGGTGCTGCCTACGGTATTCGACAAGAAGACCGTGGTGAACACCTTGGCCAACGACGGTGGGCAGCCTTACCTCTTCAGCCTGCGCAAGAACATCATCTACCGCGGCCGTGCCACGGTGACCAATGGGCAGTTCAGCTTCACGTTCGTTGTACCGCAGGACATCAACTACCAGGTGGGCCCCGGGCGTATCAGCATCTATGCCGAGACCTCGAACGAGATCAACGGCACCAACGCCTGCGGATATTCCGATGATCCCTTGGTGGGCGGATCGGACCCCAATGCCTCGGCCGATGACCTGGGGCCTGTGATCGACCTGTACATGAACGATGAGACCTTCGTTCCAGGAGGTATCACCGATGAGTCCCCTTTGCTGTACGCGAAGTTGTTCGACGACAATGGCATCAACACCCTGGGCAACAGCATCGGCCATGACCTGCTGGCGGTGATCGACCAGAGCACGGAGAACGCCCTGGTGCTGAACGACGTGTACGAGGCGGATCTGGACACCTACAAGAGCGGGCAGGTGCGCTACCGCTTGAGCGACCTGGCGGAAGGGGCGCACACCTTGGACCTGAAGGCGTGGGACGTGTTCAACAACAGCAGCCAGAAAAGCCTGGATTTCGTGGTAGCCCCCAGCGCCGAAATGGCCTTGGCCCATGTGCTGAACTATCCCAACCCCTTCACCACGCACACCGAGTTCTACTTCGAGCACAACCGCCCCTGCGGCGATCTGGACGTCCGGGTGCAGGTGTTCACCGTGGCGGGCCGCTTGGTGAAGACCCTGAACGAGCGATTGGCTTGTGACGGGTTCCGATCCGCCCCTCTGGCGTGGGACGGACTGGACGATGCGGGCGACAAGCTCGGCCGGGGCGTGTATGTGTACCGCCTCAGCGTGGCCACCCAGGACGGGGAGGCGGCCGACAAAGTCGATAAGCTCGTGATCCTGCGCTGAAAAGGGCCTGTTCCCCTGGGCAATAAACCGGGGGGGTGCCACGTATATTCGCAGCCCCTTTTTCCGAACGTACCCCTGGATGATGGTTTTCTTCCGCTCTTCGACACTGGCCCTGATCCTCCTGTGCTTCCTGCACGGGTCCTTCGGCCAGAACTCGGTCAGTACTGACTGCCTTGGCAACCTGTACGGCCAGGAGTGCGGTGAACGGCTGAACACGATCACCACCGCAGTGCCTTTCCTGATGATCGGCCCTGACTCCCGCTCGGGGGGGATGGGGGATGCAGGGGTGGCCTTGCCAGCGGATGCCAATGCCATCCATTGGAACCCCAGCAAACTGGCCTTCGCCGAGAACGAAAGCGAGTTCCGCCTCTCGGTCTCCCCATGGCTGCGCAACCTGGTGCCGGACATGAGTTTGGCCTACATCGCCGGGTACCGCAAGCTGAAGAACAAGCGCTCCGCCATCGGGGCTTCCTTGCGTTATTTCAACTTGGGCAGTATCACCTTCACGGACGTCAATGGTTCGGTGATCCGCGACTTCAAACCCGCTGAGTTCGCGGTGGACATCGCTTTCGCCCAGCAGTTCAGCGACAAGTTCTCCGGCGGTATCGCTCTGCGCTACATCAACAGCAACCTTACGGGCGGCCTCAACGTGAGCGGTGCCAACACCAAGGCTGGCCAATCGGTCGCCGCTGACGTCTCCTTTTACTACCGCAAGAAGGACCTCGATCTGGGCGATATGAACGCCACCTTCGCTTTCGGCGCGAACTTCTCGAACATCGGCGCGAAAATGTCCTACAGCGATGCCGCACGCAGGGACTTCATCCCCATCAACATGCGGATCGGGCCTTGCTTGACGCTCGATATCGACGACTACAACAGCGTCTCCTTCAATGTGGACATCAACAAGTTGCTGGTGCCCACGCCGCCGATCTACTCTGCGGACGGGAAGACGATCCTTTCCGGGGAAGACCCGACCCGGGGTGTAGCGGCGGGGATCATCGGCTCCTTCAGTGATGCGCCGGGCGATCTGTCCACCACGGATTCCAGCGCGATCAGCGGGAGCCGATTCAGGGAGGAACTGCGCGAGATCAACTACGCGGGCGGCTTCGAATACTGGTACGCCAAGCAGTTCGCGTTCCGTGCCGGGTACTTCTACGAGGACCGCACGAAGGGGAACCGCAAGTACTTCACCATGGGTCTGGGCGTGCGCTACAGTATCTTCTCGCTCGACTTCAGCTACCTCATCGCCAACACGCAGCGCAGCCCGCTGGCCAACACGTTGCGATTCACCCTGGGCTTCAACTTCGACGGCAAGGCGAAGAAGAAGGAAAGCGACGTGGAATGACCTTCCGCGTCGGGACCGGTACCGATATCCATCGCCTCGTTGAAGGCCGTGAGCTTTGGCTCGGCGGCATCCGTATCGAGCATGTCAAAGGAGCGTTGGGCCACAGCGATGCGGATGTTCTCCTTCATGCGATCTGCGACGCGCTTCTCGGTGCGGCAGGTCTTGGGGACATCGGTCATCACTTCCCGGATACGGACACGCGTTGGAAGGGCGCGGACAGCAAAGTGCTGCTGACACAGGTGGTGACGCTTTTGAAGGATAAGGGCTGGGCCATCGGGAACGTGGACAGTACACTGCTCCTTGAACGACCGAAGATCAAGCCGCACATCCCGGTAATGCGTACGGTGATCGCGGGCATTCTCGGGGTGGAGGAGGGCGCCGTTTCCATCAAGGCCACGACCAATGAGGGCCTCGGCTATGTGGGCCGCGAAGAGGGCGTTTGCGCGCACGCGGTGGCGCTGATCCAACGGATGTGATCATCACCGGCTGGAAGCCGGTGTCCCCGTTCAGTCGTCGTTGTCCGGCGGTAGCTCCGTGAAGCCCGCCATGGACTGCTCGTCCTCGAAGAAGAACACGCGCAGCTGCACGGTGTCCCGCAACAGATCGATTCGTCCGATCTCCACGCGGCTCGCTTTCACGCCCAGCCGTGCTTCAAGATCGGCGTACAGTTCGGCCCTTTTCGCCGGTTTGATCAGGTCGATCTTCTCGTAGATCAGCTGGCGCATGGCCTCGTGCCTTGTGAGCCAGAGGTGCTCCATCACATACACCAGGGCCAGGATCATGCTGTTGGTGAAGAGCAGTTCCGCCAAGCTCACCTTCTTGCTCACCAACGCGTTGATCACCGCCAGGGTGATCACGGTGAACAGATAGGTCATGTCCTTCACGCTCAATTGCTCGGTGCGGTAGCGGATGATGCTGAACACGGCGAACAGCCCGAAGCCGAAGCCCATGCTCAGCTTCACGTTGTTCATCAGGATGCACAGGAAGAAGATCAGGACATTGAAAACGAAATAGGTGAAAAGGTTCTCCTTTTTGCGGTGGATCGGATAGTAGATCAGCCGGATCAGCGCGAAAACCACGATCAGGTCCAGGCCGAACTTGAAGAGCATCTCCCACAGGTCCGGGTGGAAGAGGCGCATGCCGAAAACACGGGTCATCATCGAAGGGTGGGGGTCAGGCTGCGCGGCGAAGATGCTCCAAACGCAGCAACAGGGGCTTGAAGGTGTTGCGCTTGGGTGCCAGGCCCAGCAGCAACATGCCCACGCAATACTTGCTCATGCCGCTGGGGCGGTTGCCGCTGGCCTTCATCAGCGCGGCGAAGGGCGAGCACCGGTCCGCACGCGATTCCTTCAGCTCCGCCACACAGATGCCTTCCAGCGCGGCCGTGCCGTCGGGAGTCGAGAAGCGGAGACCGCGATCGATCGTCAGACGTTCGGCACGTGTGCGGTGCACCAGTGTGAGGCGGGTGAAGTGGTTCCACAGCACGGCGTGCAAGTGATCGGGGCATCCGCTCGCTTCCACGATGAACGCCTGTTGGTCCGCGGTAAGCACCTCGGGGATCGAAGGCTCCCTGCGCCGCACCTTGTCCGTGCCGCCGCGACCGGTCTTGCGTTTCACTTCCAGGAAGCAGAGACCGCTGCCGATGTACTCACGGAAGCGCGTCTTGCTTCGGAAGACGCGTCCGTTGTGGTGGTCGAGGAAGTGCTTCAGTTCCGGCGTGTCGAAGTACAACGACCGGTAGCTCACACCACGCACCCCGTCCACTTCGAGCAGCCGGTAGTCTGGCATCAGCGCCTCCAGGTACTTCGGCAGGTCCGTCTCGCGGAAGGCGAACTTGGTGTCCGTGCGCGACTGCAGTTTCACGCCGTCCATCTCCGCCAAGCTGATCGGGTCGAAGCGGGCGATGATCTCTTCCACCGTGGGCATGCTCTTCATGTGCGGAGGCCAAATCTACCCAACACGTCCGCTGTCTGCCATGCGCGCCGCATCCCACGCTACATTCACGGCCCTTTCCGCAGAACGTACGCCTCGCCGAGATGAGCACCAATCGCAAGATCGCCCTGCACTACCTGCAACACGCCTCCTGGAAGGCGATGCCGAAAGAAGACCGTGAGCTTCTGGAGCGCGCCGCGAAGGCCGCGCGCAGAGCCTATGCGCCGTATTCGAAATTCCGCGTGGGAGCGGCCTTGCGTATGGAGGACGGACAGGTGGTGGAAGGCAACAACCAGGAGAACGCCAGCTTCCCTGCGGGCATCTGTGCCGAACGCACCGCCTTGCACGCGGCCATGAGCGTGATGCCCAAGGGCACCATCGAGAGCATGGCCATCGTCGTCCCGCAGGTACGGGGCTCACGACCGGTAACCCCCTGCGGCATCTGCCGACAAGCGCTGATCGAGCAGGAACGCCGCCAGGAAGGCCCCATCCGCCTGCTCATGGGCCTGATGCGCGGTCCCGTCATCGAGATGTTCAGTGTGGACGCCCTGCTGCCGCTCTCCTTCGATAGCAGTCACCTGCCGGGCACGCGCAAAAAGCGGGCGTAGGTCCGTCACGCTCCGCCTGGTTTACCCTGGCCGCAGCGAAGTGGAGAGCCGGGGTATCTTCGGCCCGATCATGGCAACGAAGACAGCCCCCAGCAAAGCCGCCAGCAAGTCGTCCTCCCATGGTGCCTTCACCAAGGAGACCTATCTGCGCTGGTTCAAGGACATGCTCCTGATGCGCCGTTTCGAAGAGAAGACCGGCCAGCTCTACACGATGCAGAAATTCGGTGGATTCTGCCACCTCTACATCGGGCAGGAAGCCATCCTCGCGGGCATGATCACCGCCATCAAGCAAGGCGACAAAGTCATCACTGGCTACCGCGACCATGCGCATCCGCTCGTGCTCGGAACCCCGGCGAAGAGCGTGATGGCCGAGCTCTTCGGTCGTACCACGGGCACAAGCAAGGGCAAGGGTGGCAGCATGCACTACTTCGACAAGCAGCGCAACCTCTTCGGCGGCCACGGCATCGTGGGCGGGCAGATCGGCCTCGGTGCCGGCATCGCGTTCGCCGACAAGTACAAAGGCAACGACAGCGTGACGCTCTGCTCCATGGGCGACGGTGCCGTTCGCCAAGGCATCCTGCACGAGACCTTCAACATGGCGATGACCTGGAAGCTGCCGGTGGTCTTCATCATCGAGAACAACCAGTACGCCATGGGCACCAGCGTGGAACGCACCAGCAACGTGCGAGAGCTCTACACGCTCGGCGAGAGCTACGACATGCCCGGTGAGCCCGTGGACGGCATGAGCTGCGAGGCCGTTCACACCGCCATCGCCAAGGCATGCGCACACTGCCGCGAAGGCAACGGACCCTATCTGCTGGAGATCAAAACCTACCGCTATCGTGGTCACTCGATGAGCGACCCGCAGAAGTACCGCACCAAGGAGGAAGTGGAGGAGTACAAGCAGCAGGACCCGATCGAAGGCGTGCGCAAGGTGATCCTCCAGAACAAATGGAGCAGCGAAGCCGAATTGGAGAAGTGGGACGAGGAGGTGAAGAAGGAAGTGGAGGAGGCCGTGAAGTTCGCAGAGGAAAGCCCGCTGCCCGGGGCTGAGGAGCTCTACAACGACGTGTACAAGACGCCGGATTATCCCTTCATCAAGGACTGAATTTCCACCGCCAAGACGCGAAGTGCGCCAAGAATTCGAATTGCGGCCTTTGCGTCTTTGCGGTGAACAACTGAGCTACACATGGCCGAGATCGTACGCATGCCCAAGTTGAGCGACACCATGACCGAAGGTGTCGTCGCGAAGTGGAACAAGAAGGTCGGCGACAAGGTGAAGAGCGGCGATATCCTCGCCGAGATCGAGACCGACAAGGCCACGATGGAGTTCGAGAGCTACCTCGATGGTACGCTCTTGCACATCGGTGTCCCCCAAGGCCAGACCGCCCCTGTGGATTCGCTGCTCGCGATCTTCGGCAAGGAGGGCGAGGACATCAGCAAGCTGCTCGCGGAGAGCGCGGCTACTGCGCCCAAGGCAGAGACCACCAAGGCAGAAGCTCCGAAAGCCGAAACTCCTGTGAAGGAGGTGAAGGACGCAATGGAGGTAATGGAAGAGAAGCCCACGGCTTCAGTTCCCAAGACAACTGCACCTCCATTACCTCCTTCGCCACTATCACAAACCAACGGTCGCATCAAAGCCAGCCCGCTCGCGAAGAACCTCGCCGAAGAGAAAGGCATCGACCTAGGGCGCGTTCGCGGCAGTGGTCCCGAAGGCCGTATCACCAAGGCGGATGTGGAAGGCTTCACCGGTGGTGGAATGCCCTTCGCCGGTCCGCAGGAAGAGCGCTTCACGGAAGTGGCCGTCAGTCAGATGCGCAAGACCATCGCCAAGCGCCTCGCCGAAAGCAAGTTCACCGCGCCGCACTTCTACCTCACCATCGAGCTCGACATGTCGCGCGCGATGCAAGTCCGCGAGGCGATCAACGCGAGCATCGCTCCCGACAAGATCTCCTTCAACGACATGGTGATCAAAGCCGTGGCCGTAGCGCTGAAGCAGAACCCCAAGGTGAACAGCTCTTGGCTCGGCGACCGCATCCGTTACAATGAACACGTACACATCGGCGTCGCTGTCGCTGTGGAAGACGGTCTGCTCGTACCGGTCGTTCGTTTCGCTGATGGCAAACCCCTGCGGGCCATCGGCGCGGAGGTGCGGGACCTCGCCAAGAAGGCCAAGGAAAAGAAGCTCCAGCCCTCGGATTGGGAAGGCAATACCTTCACCATCTCCAACCTCGGCATGTTCGGCATCGAGGAGTTCACCGCCATCATCAACCCGCCTGATGCGTGCATCCTTGCCATCGGCGGCATCATGGAAAAGCCGGTGGTGAAGAACGGTCGGATCGTTCTTGGCCACACCATGAAGGTGACGCTGAGCTGCGACCACCGCGTGGTGGACGGTGCTACCGGCGCGACCTTCCTCAACACCTTCAAGCAGATGCTGGAAGAGCCGGCGTTGATGCTGGGGGTGGGGGCGATCTGATCGCTCATGCGCTCCGCCTTTCTTGTGATCGGCCAATTCGGCTCCATCGCCGTTCTCCTCCTCTTCGGTGGTTGGCTACTGCCTTGGTCGGGGTGGATTTTGTTCGCCTCTGGTCTTGTCGTTTTCGTTTGGGCGGCGGCGTCACTTGGCGGAAAGAACTTCACCATCCTGCCGGAGCCGCGCCAAGGCAATGAACTTTCGCAACGCGGCATCTATCGCTTCTTGCGCCACCCGATGTACACTGCGGTGCTGCTTTGTGGCGTGGCGGTTTCGTTCGGCGCACCGAGCCTCGCGCGATGGATCGCGCTGGGTGTTTGCCTCGTTGTGCTGGTCTTGAAAGTACGCTACGAGGAAGGCGTGCTCACGGCAAAGCACCCTGACTATCCGGAGCGGATGAAGGGGGTGCCTAGGCTGTTGCCGGGTATCTGGTGAGCAGCACGGCACCGGGCGGTACTTTTCACGCGTGCAGGCGTTCCACGAGATACCGATCGAATACCTCAAAGGCGTCGGTCCCCAGCGGGGAGAGTTGCTGCGCACCGAACTGCGCATCGCCACGTTCGGCGACCTGCTCCAGCATTTTCCTTTCCGCTACGTGGACCGCAGCCGCTTCCACACGGTGCGCGAGCTGCAGGGCGAAATGGAGAACGTGCAATTGCGCGGCACCGTTTCGCAGGTGAAGACGCTCGGCGAGAAGATGGCGCGGCGCCTCACGGCAAAGCTCACCGATGCCACCGGCAGCATCGAGCTCGTGTGGTTCAAAGGGATCCGGTGGTTGCAGCCGGTGCTGAAAGAAGGCACCGAGTTCATCGTCTTCGGGAAGGTCACGGACTTCCGGGGTCGCTTGAACATGGCCCATCCGGAATTGGAGCTCGCCGCGCAATGGGACCATGGCCTGGACAGTTCCCTGCAGCCGGTGTACAGCACGACGGAGAAGGCATCGGCGAAGAGCCTGAACAGCCGGGGCATCCAGAAGCTCGTGGAAGCGCTCATCCAACGCCCCGACTTCCACCTGCCCGAAACGCTGGATCCGGACATCGTGGCCCAGCTCGGCGGGATGTCGCGCATGGACGCTTTTCGCCACGCCCACGCACCGCGCGATCAACGCACGCTGGACATCGCTGTGCGCAGGTTGAAGTTCGAGGAGCTGTTCTTCATCCAGTTGCAACTGCTCAAGCAGAAGGTACTGATGGCGCGCAGCGTGCATGGCGTCCGCTTCGAGAAGGTGGGCACATTGCTGAACGACTTCTGCACGAAGCACCTGCCCTTCGAGCCCACCAACGCCCAGAAGCGCGTGGTGAAGGAGATCCGCAAGGACATGGGCAGCGGGCGCCAGATGAACCGCTTGGTGCAGGGCGACGTGGGAAGCGGCAAAACGCTCGTGGCCTTGCTCAGTATGCTCATCGCGTTGGACAACGGTTACCAGTGCGCGCTTATGGCGCCGACGGAAATCCTCGCACAACAGCACTTCACAACGCTGTCGCGGATGCTCAAGGACATGCCGCTCGAAGTGCGACTGCTCACCGGCAGCACGAAGACCGCGGAACGCAAGAGCCTGCTCACGGCGCTGCGTATGGGACACATCCACATCCTTATCGGTACGCACGCCTTGCTGGAAGACCCGGTCGTGTTCCAGAAGCTCGGCCTGGTCGTGATCGATGAGCAGCACCGCTTCGGGGTAGCGCAGCGCGCGCGGCTCTGGGCCAAGGCCGAGGTTCCGCCGCATGTCCTCGTGATGACCGCCACACCGATCCCGCGCACGTTGGCAATGACCCTCTACGGTGATCTCGAAAGGCCGAGGTTCCGCCGCATGTCCTCGTGATGACCGCCACACCGATCCCGCGCACGTTGGCAATGACCCTCTACGGTGATCTCGATGTGAGCGTGATCGATGAACTGCCGCCCGGCCGCAAGCCCGTGAAGACCGTTCACCGCTTCGACTCGTCGCGCAATGCGGTGTTCGCTTTCCTGGAAGAGGAGATCACCAAGGGCCGACAGGTGTACATCGTGTATCCGCTCATCGAGGAGAGCACCAAGGGCGATGCGGCGAGCAATCCCGCGAAAGACCTCAAGGACCTGATGGACGGCTTCGAAAGTCTCTCTCGCCGTTTCCCGCTCCCGAAGTACGCAGTGGGCATGGTGCATGGCCGCATGGATCCCGCCACGAAGGACTATGAGATGGACCGCTTCAAGAAGGGCGAAACGAACGTGCTCGTTTCCACCACCGTGATCGAAGTGGGCGTGGATGTTCCCAACGCGAGCGTGATGGTGATCGAGAACGCCGAGCGTTTCGGGCTTGCGCAATTGCATCAGTTGCGCGGCCGTGTGGGCCGTGGGGCCGATCAGAGCTATTGCATCCTGATGACCGGGGACAAGCTGGGCAACGACAGTCGCACGCGCATCAGCACCATGGTGCGCACGAATGACGGCTTCGAGATCAGCGAGGTGGATCTGCGTTTGCGCGGGCCGGGCGACCTGATGGGTACGATGCAGAGCGGGATCCCTGAATTGCACATCGCCGACCTGATCGCGGACGTGGAAGTGCTCCAATCCGCCAGGGCCGTGGCGCAGCGCGTACTGGATGAGGATCCCGATCTGCGATTGCCGGGCCACGCGAACATCGCGGCTGCGCTTGCCGATCGCATGAAGGGCAAGCCCGTTTGGGGGCGGATCAGTTAGAAGTGCCTGGGTCCCTCCGGCGCTCGTGAGCCAAACCAGCTCCGATCGTCATCGCGAGGGCGCATTTGGCCCGAAGCGATCCAGGCCAGGGAAATGGATCGCTTCGTCGTCCGCTCGTTCCTCACGGTCGAGCTCGCGATGACGGGACCGAATGGCGCTGCCAAGTGCGCAGCTAGGCCTCCATCGCCTGCTTGCGGCGGATGCTGTCCGGATCGAGCACATGCTGCAAGGCGCCAGCAGCGATGAGGAATTGCGCGATCGCATAGGTGATGATGATCACCGCAGGCGACCAGTCAAGCGTGCGGATGAAGCGGTTCGTGGCCAGCAGGCTGTCCGATGCGATGAAAAAGAGCGCGCCGACCATCACCATCCAGAAGCTGCGCGGAAACGTGCGCATCCAGCGGAACGCCGCCAACATCGCCATGCAGGCGATCACCACCACGTAGGCTATCACGGGCACGGTGAGGCCCTCGTCGAGCTTCTCCACGAGCTTCCATGAGAACAGCACAGCGAAGAGCGCGATGGCGATAGCGATGCCCGCACTCACTATCCATCCCTCCATTTCACCTACCTCCGCGATGTTGTTGATGAAGGCGATGCAATAGCACAGGTGCGCGATCAGGAAGGCCCCGAGACCGATGAGGAAGAAGAATTCGTCCAGGTGCTGGAACATCAGCGCGATGTCGCCGACCAGTGAGAAGAACAGGCCGACCTGGATCAACAGCGTGAAGCGGTCCCCGTAGCGTCGGCTGTTGAAGAAGAACCAGGACGAGAGGATCACCATCATCATCGGCTTGCACACGTACTCCAACGCGTGTTGTCCACTGAGCATCGCCGCGACGCAACCGATCGTGGCCATCGCGTAAGCGGCGACGTTCAACCGGTTGTCCCGTGTGATGTCCATTGGTCCGGAGAGCGCGGCGAATTTAGACGGCATCCGCACCCGGCAACACGCGCCACACGTGTGCGGGGATCCCCCGATGCGTGGTCAGCTTTTCCCTGGTCATGCCATTGCGGGTGGCCACTGCTTGGCTGCGGTGGTTGTCCGGATCGATCAGGGAGATGACCGAAGGCGTGATCCCGTTGTCGAACGCATACCGCTTGCAGGCGATGGCGGCTTCGGCGGCGTAGCCCTTTCCCCAGTGCTGCGGAAGGAAGTGGTACCCGATCTCGAGTTCCGGAACGTCGTCGACCGATTGCGTCAACAAACCGCATTGCCCCAACGGCACGTTCCCATCGCGCAACAGGACCGCGTTCAATCCGCTCCCGTCGTTCGCGTACCGGTCTAGCGATCGTTGGATCATCAAATGCGCGTCCGCGCGTTCACCCAACTTGAACGGCATGAAACGGATGGCCGTCGCGTCGTTGATGTAGTCCATCCACCAATCCACATCGGACAATACGAGCCGGCGGAAGATCAGCCGCTCCGTCGTGAGGCCTTCGAGCGAGGGAATGGGCAGGCGGATCATGCGGCTTCCGTGTTCTCCTTGAAGAGCACCGCGAGGTGGATCATGCTCGCGACGCCCGTGAACAGCACCACGGGGAACCAGGCCCACAGCCAGGTGGTGACGCACAGCGCGATGCCTATCGCAACGGAAGCGACGATGCGCGCGCTTTCCAGCATCACACCTGAGCGGCGGCCTTCGAGCAGCAGGCCCATGTCCATCACCCAAAGAACGATCAGCCCGGCCAATGCGCGTTCGGACCATGCGGGAAGTTGCTCATGCGTGAAGAGGAACACTGTGGTCACGGCCAGCAGGATGGTGAACTGGATCGCCACATACCTGCGCACCATCTCATCATCCGGTGTATCGAATTTCCGGTAGGAGCCGCGATCATGGTCATGGGGTACCACCGGTCCGCCGAGGTAGGCTGGCCGCCAGCCGGGCGGTTTCAGGAAGACGAGCAGCTTGTCCCATGTATTCGTGCACCGCTTGGTGAGCGCGAAGAGGTCGCCCCAGTAATGGAAGTTCGCGCGCACCGGGTCCCAGCCGTTCAGCGGTGAGGTGATGCCGTAGACCGGTTCTTCTTCCTCGCGCTGGAAGGTCCCGAAGAGCTTGTCCCAGATGATCAGTGTGCCGGCGTGGTTGCGGTCCAGGTACTTCGGATCGCTGCCGTGATGCACGCGGTGGTGGCTCGGAGTGTTGAACACATGTTCCAGCCAGCCCATGCGGTCGATGGCCTTCGTGTGGATCCAGAACTGGTAGAGCGTAGTGAAGGCGCCGACCGTGACGATGAGCAACGGATGGATCCCGAGCACCGCCAAGGGCAGGTAGAACCACCAGCTGAAAAGTCCTTGCCACCAGCTCTGGCGCAGGGCAACGCTCAGGTTGTACTCCTCGCTCTGGTGATGGACTATGTGCGCCGCCCACAGGAAGTTCACCTCGTGGCTCAGGCGGTGGAACCAGTAGTAGAGCATGTCCACCAGCAGGAAGGCCGCCACCCAGGTGAGCGCAGTGGACGGCAGGGTGGTCAGTCGCGCGTGATCGTAGGTCCAGAGGTACACACCGAAGATGAAGGCCTTGGTGAAGGCGCCTACCACTTGGGATCCGATGCCACAGCCCAAGTTCGCGATGAAGTCATTGAAGCGGTACACCTTCCGATGCGACCAGGCGCTCCACCCCAGTTCCACGCCCATGAGCAGGAAGAACAGCGGGATGGACAGGATGATGTACTCCACGGCAGGCCGAAGCTATCGCCACGAGGGCCTTTGGCCCACCTGCGCGACACGCGGTCGCTTCGACAGGGCGCGGTACTTTCGCCGACCTTATTACCTCCATCCACCTTCGCCGAGGCTTCGGCGGATACCATGCGCATCTCTTGGAACTGGCTCCGTTCATTGGTCGATCTCGACATCTCACCGCGTGAAGCAGCGGACGTGCTCACCAGCACCGGCCTCGAAGTGGAGAGCGTGGAGCCGATCGAACCCGTGAAGGGCATGCTCGCCGGCGTGGTCGTGGGTGAAGTGCTCGAATGCGCCAAGCATCCGGACGCGGACCGCTTGAGCGTCTGCAGGGTGAGCATCGGAACAGGAGAACCGCTGGGCATCGTCTGCGGTGCGCCGAACGTGGCCGCTGGACAGAAGGTGCTTGTGGCCACGGTCGGCACTACGCTCTATCCCGTTTCCGGCGAGCCGCTGACGATCAAGAAGTCGAAGATCCGGGGTGTGGAAAGCCAGGGCATGATCTGCGCGGAGGATGAGCTCGGCCTCGGTGAAAGTCACGCGGGTATCCTGGTGCTGGATCCTTCAGCGAATGTGGGGACACCTGCAGCCGAGCAATTGGGATTGAACGCCGACTTCGCTTTGGAGATCGGACTCACGCCGAATCGTGCTGATGCCATGAGCCACATCGGAGTGGCCCGCGACCTGGTAGCCGCGCTGAACGTGCGGAACAACACGAAGCTGAAGTTGAAGTGGCCGGATGTCGACGGCTTCGCCATCGGCAATGGCGCGAATGCGGTCAGTGTGGAGGTGCATGCGAAAGATGCGTGTCCGCGATATGCCGGTGTTACCCTCGCGAATGTGAAGGTGGCCGCTTCGCCCGCCTGGTTACAGGACCGGTTGAAGAGCATCGGCCTTAAGCCGATCAACAACGTGGTGGATGTGACGAACTACGTGCAGCACGAACTGGGGCAGCCGCTCCATGCCTTCGACGCCGACAAGCTCGCCGGAAAGCGCATTATGGTCCGCATGGCTGCGGAAGGTGAACCCTTCACGACATTGGACGGCAAGGAGCGGAAGCTCTCGGCCAACGACCTGGTGATCGCCGACGGCGAGAAGCCTGCATGCATCGCTGGCGTATTCGGCGGACTGAACAGCGGTGTTTCGGAAAGCACCACGTCCATCTTCCTCGAAAGCGCCTGCTTCGATGCCACCACCTTGCGCCGCACCGCGCGGCGCCATGGGCTGAACACGGATGCCTCGTTCCGCTTCGAGCGTGGAGTTGACCCGGAGATCACCGTGTACGCTTTGAAGCGTGCGTCATTGCTGTTGCAGGAAGTCGCCGATGCGGATGTCCCTGTGGGCTTCACGGACACCGTTTCCTCTCCGGCCGTGTGGACCAACGTCACGCTCCATCATGATCGGTTGGCTTCCCTGCTTGGTGTGCGCATCGAGCCAGCAGAAACACACCGTGTGCTCGAAGCCCTGGATTGTCGCGTCGTCAAGGAGGAGGCCGAAGCCATCACCGTGGAGGTGCCACCATACCGTGTCGATGTGACGCGTGAAGCCGACCTGGTCGAAGAGATCGTTCGCATCATCGGATTCGATCGCGTGCCTTTGCCCGAGCGCTTGATGATGCCCGCGGTCGTGCAGGACGAAGTGACGCTGGAAGGACTGCAGCGACGGCTTTCCGCACACATGGCCGCGCGCGGTTTCCGCGAAGTGATGACGCCCTCGCTCGTGAACGGTGAGCGAACGGTGAAATTGAACGCTGGTACGGAAGCCTCCTTGGTGCGACTGAAGAACCCGTTGAGCGCCGAGCTGGACGTGATGCGACCCACCGTGCTGTTCGGTCTCTTGCAAAGCGCCGCACACAACATCGCAAGACAGCAGAAAGACCTGCACCTCTTCGAATCCGGACGGATCTATGACGTGGTCGACGGCAAGACCGTGGAGCAAGAGCGCATGGCCTTCATCATCACCGGGCAGAACGGATCGGAGTCTTGGCGCGCGAAGGCGCGACCAGTGGAGGCCATGGATATCGCTGCGGAGATCGAAGCGCTCTTGGAGCGGCTCGGAATGAACGATGGCGCAGCGAACCCCGCGTCACACCCGTTGTTGCGGAACGTTGCGCAACGGACGACTGGCAAGAGCACGCTCACTTTCTACGGGGAGGTGTTGCCTGATGTGCTCAAGGCGTTCGACGTCGGCCAACCCGTGTTCTACGCCGAAGTGGATGTCGCCGCCTGCAAGAAATTGCTCGCCAAGCGCCGCACCGTTTTCGCACCCGTGCCGCGCTTCCCTTCCGTGCGCCGGGACCTGAGCCTCTTGCTCGACAACGCTGTGACCTTCGCCGAGCTCGAACGCGTGGCGCGCCAGAGCGAGCGCAAGCTCCTGCGCGAAGTCGGCCTCTTCGACGTGTACGAAGGCGACAAGCTGCCCGAAGGCAAGAAGAGTTACGCGCTCAGTTTCATCCTGCAGGACGAGGAGAGAACGCTGACCGATGACCAGGTGGAGAAGGCGATGGGGCGTATCCGACAAGCGTTGGAGAAGGAGACCGGGGCCTTGCTCCGGGGCTGATCCGGCAACGGGTCACTGGCCGTTGGTCCATTCCTGCAGGCCTCTCATACCGGCTTAACGGAGAGGATCGAAGTATTTCCCTGCTTCGCGCGTCCTCCCGTTCGTGCTCACCATGGCAGAAGATCGCGCAGTCGTCACCACCGCTGTAAAGGAGCATCGCGGCGGCCTACTCCGGTTCATCCGGGGGCGGGTGCCCACCGATGCCGATGCGGAGGATGTGTTGCAGGACGTGTTCACGCAGCTCGCCTCGCAGCCCGAGGTGCAGGCCATCGAACAGGTGGGCGCATGGCTCTACCGGGTGGCGCGTAACCGCATCACGGACCGCTACCGCAAGAAGAAGACCGCCGCGCTGGAGGATTTCGTGTACGAGGACGAGGAGGGGAGCATCGATTTCCGAAGGATACTGATCGCCAGTGATGAGGACCCGGACACGCGCATGCTGAGGGACATTTTCTGGACGGAACTGCGCGAGGGCCTCGAAGCCCTGCCACCGGAACAGCGGCTCGTGTTCGAGCAGAATGAACTGCAGGACAAGACGCTCCAGCAGATCGCTGACGAACAAGGACAGAACCTCAAGACCATCATCAGCCGGAAACGCTACGCCGTGATGCGCCTGCGCGAACGCTTGGAAACGACCTACAACGAACTCGTACGTTCATGACACCCTGGAAGAAACCCTATCTCATCCCGCTCTTCATCATCCTGGCCGCGCTGGCTTTCGGTGCCGTGGTGATGCTGCTGTGGAACGCCATCATCCCCGGGCTCACGGGGTGGGCCACGATCGATTATCCGCACGCCATCGGCCTGCTGGTGCTGTGCAGGATCCTCTTCGGGGGCTTCCATGGCGGTGGCGGGAATTCGTGGAAGCACCGCATGGTGCAAGGCATGCGCGCCCGCAAGAACTGGGATGGCCTGAGCGAGGAGGAGCGCGCCAAATTGAAAGAGGAATGGAGCAAGCGTTGCGGCCCGCCCATGTGCGGTTAGGACTTCACGGAGACCCACCAAAAGCGCACGTACAACGATCACACGAAATGCATCTGGCACCTGCTCTCGATCCCGCTTATGCTTCCTCCCTTCTCGAGGCGATATCCTTTGATGATCATTTGCCCAGCGACCGGACCGTGCTCGTCTTCCGCACGTCCGTAGCGGACAACGCGTGCGTGGACAGTCTGCGCCCGTTGCTGGATGGCATTGTCGGGCGGACAGGCCGATGGACCTTCGATCTGGAAGACCGCGATCATGTCCTGCGCATCGAAGCGGATGGCGTGGATACCGAGGACGTTATTCGCCTGTTGCGGGAACGCGGAGAGCAGTGCTCTGAACTGTAGTCGATCAGCGCACGGTCCAGCGCCGCACGGCCGCCATGGCTGCTTCACGCCCTTTCACACCCATCAATCGGGCGCCATCCACGGGGTCGTAGTTCAGCAGCCAGGTGACGAGGATCTCCCGCGCGGCTTCAGGCAGTTCGCGGATTTCATCCACGTCCATCGTCAGCAATGAACGGTCGATGGGCAAGGCGATCACCTTGTCATCACGTTCTCCCGCATCCAACAGTTCAATGATACCGATGGGTTCCACTTCCATCACTGTACCGCTCGGTTGCGATGCGCACAGCACGAACACGTCCAGCGCGTCACCATCGCCGCCTTGTGACCTGTCCATCTTCGTTCCCGGGATGAAGCCGTAGTTCGCGGGGTATGGAAGAAAGGCGATGCGGCGCGGCTTGCCATCGCGTGTGTCGATGGGGAAGGAGTTGCTCGCCTTGTCGTACTGCCGTTTGTCCGTTGTGCCCGCGGGAATTTCGATCACCGCGCGTACCACGCCTTCGCGCACGAAGGCATCCATGTTCTCCAAGTCATCGGCCATCCTGCGAATGTGCCGCTTTCCCGTGGACCGTCGTCAGGGCACCACGGTCTGCGGTGCGAAGCGGTAGGAGAGGCTCACATACCCGCCGAACGCGTTGCTGCGTCGTTGCACGTCCGCATCACCGAACGCATTGCCGAGCTGTTGTCGCCAAGTCGGCTCAAGACCGATCGCCCATGAGCTGTTCAGCCGGTATCGCGCGTAGGCGCGGGCCATGCATCCCAAGGTCACGGAACTGAAGGTGCGTTCGTCCAGGTCCACGTATCCTGCTTCGCCGTCACCGGGAATGGATCCCTGCTTGCTCGTCAGCAGGCCGAGAGTGGGGCCGCCGCGTACACCGAATACCCATCGACCGCGATCGGTGTGAGCGTCCAGCAACAAGGGGATCTCCACGTAGTTCAACGTGTTCATGACCGTACGCCGCTCTCGGAGCACTGTGGTGCTGTACGAAGTATCGGTATCCACCCCCAGCTCGTTGATCGTGATCGGAACGAGTTCGGTGATGTTGTAGACGACGGCGCCGATCGTGTCCGTGCCTGTCACCGAGAGCACCATCGTGTCGTGCGCCGTCCAGAAATAACTGTTCGTCAGCGTCCGGTCGGTCCGGCTGGATTCCTCCGTTAGCAGGCGTTCCTTGTAACTGCTGTAGTGCATGCCGATGCCCAGCCCGAAGTGCGCGCCGATATTCCAAACGCCTTCGAGGCCGAAGCCTGAGGTATTCTGGCGTTGGGTGCTGGCCCCCCAGTTCTCTGTTCCGCTACCGCGGTAGTCGCTCGTCGTGGAGGATCCACCTCCAAGAAGAGAGAGTTCGAATGGCGTTCGCACAGCGAGCCATGCGGGCGGGGCTGGAGGTGCAGCGCTCGGTTCAAGGAGGCCGGGTGCAGGGGTCTCCGTTCCGGACGCGTTCGGATCCGGTGCGTCAGCGCTATGATCGGATGGATCCGGAGCTGTGTTCTCCAACGGTTCTTGCACCGGTGCCGAGATCTCATGCTGGCTCAGGTCCACTGTCGGCGCCGCCGGCTCTGCGACTTCAGCGGTCGCGGTCCCGGTTCCTTGCCATGATGATGGTGTCGGGATGGCTGAAGCTGGTGGTTCGTTGGTTGCTCCTTTCGTTCCATTGCCCTTTTCTGCCGCGTTCGGGGTGGGTGCATCGTCCGCCAATGTGCTTCCTGTCAGGGTCGCTGTTATCGGCAGGCTCTTTCCGCGATCGACGGCGCTGGTAGAAGCCGGGGCATCGTTCTCATCGCGAACAGGATCCGCGGTCTCTCGTGCTTTCGTTGTCCGCGCCGGGCTGCTCTTTCGTGCCGTCGATGTTGTTATGCTGGCCGCTTGAACTTCGGGAGTTCCCGTCCCGGATACCGGGGATGCAGTTAGTTTTTCAGGCTCTTCGGCCACCGCGCGTGATGCTTGGGTCGGTGTTGGAGCTTGGGTCGTTCTTACAGGTTCCGTGATCGTTGTTGGTTGCTCCACCCGTTCTACGACCGGACCGGACGATGTGGGCCCGGCCGCCGCTTCCTCACTCATGACGGACCACACGGCCGCACCGCTCAAGAGCAGCACACCAGCGGCCATCCAAGGCCACCAGGCTTTCGGCTTCCGTTCGCGTTCGGCCAGTAGCCGTTCCATATCGGCCCAGTGCGAGGGGTCGAACGCGAAGTCACGTTCCGCCAATTTGCGGCGCGCGAGCTCGTCGAATCCGTTCGGGTCTTTCATCGGGATGCGGTCTTTTCGGTACGTGCCATCGCCTCACCGGCGATGGCGCTGCGCAATACGGTGCGCGCATGGGAAACATGCCACTTGGTCGTGCCTTCGCTGAGGCCGAGCATTTCGGCGATCTCCGCGTGGCTGAAGCCGTCGATCGCGAACAGGTTGAACACCGTGCGCGACATCGTCGGCACGCGCGTCAGCAGGTCGGCGAAGGCTTCGGCTTCCATGTGCTTGAGGTAGTCGTTGATGTCGAATCCGTCCTGTTCGTGACCGTTGATGTCGGTCGATTCCATCGCTTTGCGCTCTTTGCCCCGGCGATGCGCATCGATCACCGTGTTGATCACGACACGCCGCGCCCAAGGCTCGAAGGGCACATCGGTCCGCCGCGAGCCGATGTTGTCGAGGATCTTCAGGAAGCCCTGGTTCATCGTGGCCGCTGCTTCCTGCCTGTCGCGTTCGTATCGGGTGCAGATGGACATCATCATCGGGTAGAGGGCACGGTACAATTCGTACTGCGCCTTCGGTTCCTTGCGGACGCAACCGGCTATGATGCTGTCGATGATCATGGAACCTTGCGCCGAGGGGCGCCCACCTCGCGGCGAGCGCCCCTCGGGCCTGTTCAGGTCCGATCAGTTCGTTTTCACGAAACGCTGGCTCATGTTCACGCTTCCGTCGGTGATGCGCAGCATGTACATGCCCGCGTTCAGTCCGCTGGTGGCGATGCGCAGTTGGCTGCGGCCACCGCCCAAGCTCGCACGCTCGGTCTTCACCGTGCGGCCATCGAGGTCGGTGATGGTCACGGTAACCAAGCCTTTCATTCCGCTCACCACGGCCACGTTCAGTTCATCCACCGCCGGGTTCGGCCATAGGGCGATCTCGTTGCTCCCGACAAGCTCCTGCACCGCGTTCGCATTCGGGTTCTGCACATTGATGGTGAAGCCGTCCTGGCGATCTTCAGCATGTACCACCATGCCCTCGTAGATGCCATCGCCGTTGATGGAGATGGAGTCGCAATGGGTGGACGTGCATGCGTTGTTGTCCACGATGGTCAGACAGAGCAGGTAGGGGCCGTTGCCAGCATAGGTATGTGTGGGGTAGGCCTCCGTAGAAGATGTGCCGTCACCGAAGTTCCAGTCGAAGGTGAAGTTGCCGCTTCCGCCGCTGCTCAGGTTCCATACCCACAACTCGTAAGGCACGGGCAGGCTGTCCGAACCCATGGCTTGGATCACCCAGAAGTCCGCATTGCAGGGATCCGGGTTGTTGGCTTCGCAGATGCAGTCAGCGCTCCAGATGCCTTCGATGATCGTGCCGGGGATGGTGCAAGGCGTGCCTGGCATGTTCGGTCCGTTCTGCATGCCGAGGCAGTCATAAATGAAGCCGGTCGAATCCAGCGTGCATACACAATCCGCACTCCATGTTCCCGGTTGATTGTTCCAAACGCAGGGCGTGCCGGGAAGCGCTCCGCCGCCGGGGTTGCCCTCACAATCCGTCTGGCTATTCGTCTGGCAGATGCAGTTGGTGCTCCAAACTCCCGCGGTCCCGAAGAAATCCACGCACGGGGTGCCGGGCAACGCGGTGCCGTTGTATTGGCCGAGGCAATCATAGCCCGTTTGGTTCGTGTCCACGCAGATGCAATCCACCGTCCAAACACCTACGTACGCGGAACTATCGCTGGTGTAGCCATCGCACAGGTAACCGGGTACGTTCGGGCCGTTCAGGATGCCCAGACAGTCATATTCGCCGCCGCCCTGTCCAACGCAAGCACAGGCCGGGGTCCATACATCACCCGAGGTGAGCGGGTTGCCATCATCGCATGGTGAGCCCGGCATGTCCGGTCCGTTTTCCACCCCATTGCAATCCAACGGTCCTCCGCTGCCGCAATCCAACCATATGCTGGAATAGACTGTGTCCTGCATGAAGTTGAACATCGCGCTGTCCGCGGCGCTGATCACCATGCCATTGCATTGTGTGGTGAGCACGACTTCGGCGTACGCATCCGATATTCCGTAGATAGCTGTGAACGTGCATGTACCCGGATCCACCGCAAAGTCGCCTGCTAGGATCACGTTGTTCGAGCCATCGATGAGCGTGAGGTTCACCAGTTGGTCTGGATAGCATTGCCCAACTGTGCCTGTGATCGACCAGAAGTTGAGGTACTGGGCCATGCTGGCGCTGGCCAATGTGGCCGCAAGGCCGAAGGTCAAGGAGCGGAAAGTGGATCTCATGGATCTGTGGGTTTTCGTGATCTGCTTCCATACACGCGGACGACCGGCTCTGCGTTGGGTGAGCGACCAGAAAATTAAGGGTTCGCGGTCGGGAACCCGATCGGTCAGCCGATCGACCGGTCGATCAGTTCATCTGCCGCCTCGTTCGGCAAAGTCACTTTCAGCAGCGGCGTGCGCTTCATCTCCTGCTCGATGCTCCACACGGCGTTCGGGTTGCGTGCCCATGCCCTGCGGGCGATGCCGTTGTTCACGTCCCAATGCAGCATGGCTTTCAGGCGGCGGTCACTGTCGGCGCTGCCGTCGAGCACCATGCCGAAGCCGCCGTTGATCACTTCGCCCCAGCCCACGCCACCGCCGTTGTGCAAGCTGATCCAGGTGGCGCCCCGGAAGGCATCGCCCACGAAGTTCTGCACGGCCATGTCCGCCGTGAAGCGCGACCCGTCCCGGATATTGCTGGTCTCGCGGTACGGACTGTCCGTTCCGCTCACGTCGTGGTGGTCACGCCCCAGAACGATCGGTGCGCTGATGGCCCCGGCTTTGATCGCCGCGTTGAAGGCCTCGGCGATGCGGATGCGGCCCTCGCTGTCCGCGTAGAGGATGCGCGCCTGGCTACCCACCACCAGCTTGTTCTGTTGCGCGCTGCGGATCCAGTGCAGGTTGTCGGCGATCTGTTGGCGAATGTTCTCCGGTGCCTCGTGCAGCATCGCTTCTAGCACATCGCCGGCGATTCGGTCACTCGTCGCCAGGTCCTTTGGATCGCCGCTCGTGCATACCCACCGGAACGGCCCGAAGCCATGGTCGAAGCACATCGGCCCCATGATGTCCTCCACGTAGCTGGGGTAGCGGAAAGGCACCCCCTCCCGGCCTCCCCCGGCGGGGGAGGTGGAATGCGCGGCATGTTTGAAGACATCTGCTCCGGCGCGGCCGGCTTCCAGCAGAAAGGCGTTACCGTAGTCGAAGAAGTACATGCCCTGTGAAGCGAGCTTGTTCACAGCATCCACGTGTCGGCGAAGCGTTTCCTGCACGCGCTGTTTGAACGCGGCCGGGTCTTTCACCATGAGCGTGTTGCTCTCCTCGTAGCTCAAGCCGACAGGGTAGTAGCCGCCCGCCCACGGATTGTGCAAGCTGGTCTGATCGCTGCCGAGATCCACTTTGATGTTGCGCTCTGCTAGCCGCTCCCACAGGTCCACTACGTTGCCGAGAAAAGCGATGCTGTGCGCTTCACCTTTCTGCTGCCAAGCGAGGGCGGCATCGATGCACGCGTCCACATCGCTGATCACTTCATCCACCCAGCCTTGGCTCTGGCGTTTGTGCGCGGCGGTGGAGTTCACTTCGGCGCAGATCGTGACCACGCCTGCGATGTTGCCCGCCTTGGGTTGAGCACCGCTCATGCCGCCTAGGCCGGACGTGACGAAGAGGCGTAGTTGAGACCTCATCCCCGACCCCTCTCCCGAGGAGAGGGGAGGCAGCATGCGGCATGCATTGAGGACCGTGATCGTCGTTCCATGCACGATGCCTTGCGGACCGATGTACATGTAGCTGCCCGCCGTCATCTGGCCGTATTGCGAAACGCCCAACGCGTTCATGCGCTCCCAGTCGTCCGGCTTGCTGTAGTTGGGGATCACCATGCCGTTGGTGACCACCACGCGCGGTGCATCGGCGTGGCTGGGGAAGAGGCCGAGCGGATGGCCGCTGTACATCACCAGCGTCTGCTCGTCGGTCATTTCGCTCAGGTACTTCATCACCAAGCGGTACTGCGCCCAGTTCTGAAAAACCGCGCCGTTGCCGCCGTAGGTGATCAGCTCGTGCGGGTGCTGTGCCACGGCCGGATCCAAGTTGTTCTGGATCATCAGCATGATCGCAGCGGCTTGCTTGCACTTCGCGGGATAGTGATCGATCGGCCGCGCGTGCATCGGATGTTCCGGGCGCAGGCGGTACATGTAGATGCGGCCGTGCTCTTTCAGTTCGGCGGCGAACTCGGGTGCGAGCGTGGTGTGATGCTTCGGATGGAAGTAGCGCAGCGCGTTCCGCAGGGCGAGCTTCTTCTCCTCCGGCGAAAGGATGTCCTTGCGCTTGGGGGCGTGGCTTACCGAAGGGTCGAGCGGGCGAGCAGGGGGAAGGACATTCGGGATGCCTTCTTGGATGGACTGGCGGAAGAGGACGAGGTCAGGGCTTGCGGCTACGGCTGGCATACGACGGACACCGACGCATGAAAGCGAAGGCGATGCGCGAAGATCGGTGCTAGAGAGGAACTCAATGTGCTACGATGAACCGTTGTGAACCGCCTCCCTGTGGAGTTGTGATATTCAAAATGTAAGCACCATCAGGAAAGGAAGAAACTTGGATGACCTGCCGTCCCGTGCCATTGACCGGCCCGGCTGTTACCCCCCGGCCGGGGAGATCCACGATCGAATACCATCCGCCGCCGGGTGCGTTTTGCAATACCAATTCGTCCATGACAGGATTGGGTGAAATGGACCATGGACTGCCCTGTGGCATCTGGTCGAGACTCAGGAGGATGTCATCCGCTGTGATCGATCCGCTGGTCACGCCATTGATGGACCATGCTGTAAGATCCCGACTTTCTCCGCCCTCGAAGAAGAAAATGAAGTAGTTAAGGAGCCCAATGCCTTCCTCGTATCGGAAGCGATCCGTGAACACGCTCCCATAGTCAAAGGTGTAGACCGAGCTATCGACAGTGCACCCGCGAAGGATCCTATCCTCGGGGAATTGGAGCGAGCGGACTACGTTGTGATGGTTCTCGTTGAGGAAGGATTCGATCTCCGCGTTCCAGGGATAGCTCTCCGTACAATTGGTCCCTGCGTATCCGACAGCCCCCGGCCAGAGGTTCTTCAGCGCGAGCGCCACAAAGGAAGACTCGCATGGCCGGGGATCGAAGGGCACTGTATCCACGTTGCTCGCGGTGAAAGGCCCACCGAACATTCCTGTGCAATGGGTGTAGCCAACTCGACGCACCGTGTAGATCGGATATCCGTTCAGGTCGTTACGGTCGAGGATGGTGAGCTTTTCTGTTCCGTTGCAGGTGTGGAACGTTCCGTCTCCATTATCCCCCTGACTCCATGTCGTGTATTGAAGAATGTCACCGGTCTGGTAGTTGAACAGATCCTCAATCGTCGGATAGTGTACTCCCAACCCCAAACCTTCGATGCCAACAAGGGAGAGGATATCCGAGGAGCCGGACGGATCGACCGGAACAGAAAGCAGCCCGTGATCAAGAGAGAGAATAAGGTCCGATCCATTCGACAGTGAGATGACCTTGATACTGTCCATCTCACCGAGGATCAGGGATTGGCCCACTGATGTAACGCTGGCTGTCAAACCTTCGCCAAAGTCCCACGAACTGCCCATCCCTGCTGAAGCATCGATATCGAGCATCAGCTGTCCCAAGTACCAATTGGAACCATGGACAGTCAGATACCCCGCGTTCAAGTACTGAGGGCAGCCTCCAAGAACTACCAGACTGTCATACGTCACGAAACACTCGCTTGGCTGGATGGTGCAGGTGTCGCAGAGCACCCCGATCCTGTTCAACTCATACCGGAAGCTGTCCACCCCGAGTGTATCGATGTGCGTGACGAAGATCTGGTTGCTGATCGTGTCGCTGCCGTCGTTGGAGTAGTTGTACTTGTAGGCCGGGTTCAGCAAGGCCCAGTTCTGGGCATGGCCAACAGTGGTGCATAGGAGAACGAAGGAGAAGAGCGACGTTCTCATCGGGCGATGATGAAGCGTTGAGTGCGCAGTTGCTCTTCAGTGGATGTGCTGAACAGATATGTACCCGGGGGTAACGAACTGATGTCGATGCCGTCCTGGTACGCAGGGCTCAGCGCGCCGGCCTGCAACGAACGACCATCCATGTGGGAAATGCGCCAAGTGCCGGTAAGGCCGGGCTCTGACGTTATTGTCAACCGGTCGCTTGCCGGATCGGGAAAGATCCGCAACCGGTTCGTTGGTAGTGCATCCTGGGTCGCGAGCAATTGGTCGTCCGACAGTATGACACCGGTCGTATCACCTGCCACTACCGTTCCATCCAGCACAAAGGATTCCCCTGTCTCGAAGAAGGAGCCGCCGTATTGCACCAGCCCGACTCCCTCAAGGTACTCAACCCCGCAAGGGGGCTGATCCTCCGAACAGAATTCGAAATCCGGGTAGATCTCTACGAGTGGCCCCGACGGATCCGATATCGGCATAGTGAAATGGCCAACCCCCGGTATCGGTTCACAACGCATCGTATATCGACCGGCCGTATCGATTCCATGCCTGGCGACACACAGAAGTCCAGACCAGACGTCTCCGGTCTGCCACGGGGATGAATCGATCAGTTGACCAGGATACGAGCCGACCAGTTCGAAGAATGGGAGATTGGAGTTGTCGGTGACCCAGGTTGTCGCTTCATCGACATAGGTGTACCAGTGCGAATAGTTGTTCCACCCATACTCATAATAGTGGTGCGTATAGCCGGTCATCCATCCCTCAAAGGCGATGGCGCTGTCCTGATCCTCCGCCTGTGCGATGGTGATCTTGAACTGTGAGTCGTATCCATTGCACGGCCAACAATTGCCGTAGTCCGTCCTGTATTGGATCACATCGCCCGCTTGGTATGGATAGAACGCGGACACCGGAGGAATGAGCCTGCCAACGTTCGCGCCGTGAACACCGATCAAGGAATGATCCATCCAGCTCAGGATACCGAAGGCTTCGCTGATTTGGATCACGTTGCCGTTCGAGAGCTGGATGGTCTTGCGAGCGACGCTCGTTCCGAATTGGTCAATCGTGTCAACAATCGTCACCGTAGCCTGAACATTCGCCAACGTGTCGAAGAGCCAAGGCAGGCCGATGTCCCTTTGCGGCAGGATCACGAAGGACCCGGGGTCGCTGAAGTGCCATACCGTCGCCCCGGCTCTTACTGTCCGCTGAAGGAATTGAGGGCTGTTCGACCTGAGAAAGAGCTGTGGGCCTTGGCATGTATCACAGAGTTCTGCTACTCCGTTCAGCTCATACCGGAAGCTGTCCACTCCCAGCGTATCGATGTGCGTGACGAAGATCTGGTTGCTGATCGTGTCGCTGCCGTCGTCGGAGTAGTTGTACTTGTAGGCCGGGTTCAGCAAGGCCCAGTTCTGGGCGTGGCCAGCAGCGGTGCATAGGAGCACGAAGGAGAAGAACAGAGCTCTCATCGGGCGATGATGAAGCGTTGCGTTGCCCGGCCGTTCGTTCCCGATAGTGTCAATATGTACAGGCCTTCGGGAAGTGAGGACACGTCTATCATTTGTCGCGGCGCGGAGGTGAGCGTTCCTGAGCGGAGGGACCTGCCTTCCGTGTCCATGATCATGAAGCCTCTGGACGATCCGGGATCCATGTACAGCATGATCCGGTCGTTGACAAGGTTCGGCGCAATGCGGAAGGCGGGTTTCGGGTCGTTGGCACGGATACCCAGGAACTCGTCGCTTGATACCGTTCCGATGGTGTCTCCCGCTATCACAGAACCTGTCAGTTCACGGTACGAGCGATGGTTGCTTTCAGAACCCGATGAAGACTGATAGTATCCCAGTTTCTGGAGCCCCGGCCCGGTGCGGTATTCGGCCGCCTGACCGCTCGCGTACGTATAGTAGGTGCCGCCGTACGGGCCATCACCGGAGCCGCTGTTCGGGGATCCGAAAACGACATAGCTGTTCCCTTCCTTCGCCCGCACAACGTATCGCCCGTACTCGTCGATACCATGTTCAGCGACGCAGAACAGGATGGCCGGATACATGTAGAACTCCGGCGCGAACCAGATGACCTCGCCCGGATATGATCCGATCAGGCCCAAGGCACCATACGCTATAGAGGGGACGCGGAACTCGCCTCCGAGAACGGTGTTCACATGCGCATCCTCAGCGCCTGACCCGCTGAACCACGAATGCGTGTCACCCGCCTTGATGGCACTGTACGTGAGCACGAGCGTATCGGCATCTTCATAGCGGTCGGTAATGGTGTACTTGATGTCGAACTCGGAGGATTGGCTGTACGCGTTGTTGTCGGAAAGACCTTCCGTGTGGTATTGCACGACATCCCCGGGCGTGAGGGCGAAAAAGGCTTCAGGTGCCGGAATGAGCGCGCCAAGACCCAACTCCTGAATCCCGATGGTTCGAACTATACCCCCATTGGATACAGGCATTTCGATGAGGCCATGTTCCTTCGAGATGCTGATCGTTCCGCCGTCCGATAGTGATATGACCTTGATCGAATCGGGTACACCGAGAACCTGTCCTTCGTCCAGAGAGGTAACTGTGGCCATCAGGCTTTGTCCGGGGTCATATGACCAGGACTCGTCAATAGCGGCCGTGGTCCTGATCATCAGTTGATGGTCGGACCATTCCAACATCCACGCATTTGGTGTCACCGTGGCACTGAGACCCAAGAATTGGGCTTGGTTCACCAGCCAGCCACCACCTTGCTGTGTCCCGGGACAGGTATCGCACCACACGCCCACTCTGTTCAGCTCATACCGGAAGCTGTCCACCCCCAAGGTATCGATGTGCGTAACGAAGATCCGGTTGCTGATCGTGTCGCTGCCGTCGTTGGAGTAGTTGTACTTGTAGGCCGGATTGAGCAAGGCCCAGATCTGGGCATGGCCGATGACGCTGGACACCAGAGCGAACGAGAAGACAAGCGATCTCATCGCGCGATGTTGAATGAAGCCTTGCGCCTCACATTGCCATCGGTCAGTTGGAGCAGGTAGGAGCCCTGAGGAAGCATGGAAGTTCGTATCGCGCCCTCACCAGGGATCAGTTGCCCGTGCATGATGGATGGTCCCGACAGGTCACATATCGTCCAATCGCGAGCGGCCGACGAGGGTGGCAGATGCAACTCGTTGTCCGCGGGGTTGGGCCAAATGGCGGGGCCAAGGCTCTTCCCGCCCTGCTTCTCGATACCGACGGTGAACACCGAATCGGGTAGCAACGTGCCGCTTGTATCGCCACCCACTACGGCACCTTCCATTTCGAAGGTGAACTCGTAGTGGTGATCATATGGATCACCGCTGGGCGCGACAAAGCGGTAGTACTTGTAGAAACCGAAGGGCTCTCTGTACTCCACGAAGCCCCAGGTCCCCGGTGTCTGGACATACGCACCCGGCGCGATCGCGTACGCCTCGTTCGCGAAACCCTCGGCACGCAACTCCGAGGGCCCTTCCAAAGGCGCAACAACAGGCCCTGACATGCTCAGATGGATGGGGTCGTCCCAGAAGTAGTCCTCCCAGGGAGCTGAGCGCACCACACGACCCGGGTACGCCGTGGCCAATTCAGCGAATGGGAATGGATCCCCGGGAAGCACCCATGTCCCGGCGTCGAACGAATAGCTGGTTTCGGTGCCCTCCGTATACTGCCAGTGCTCCATGACCGCTGAGCCGGTGAAGTCCAACTGAACTGTATCGCCGAGGTCCTCGCGTCCGGTAATAAGGTACTTGTGGTGCGTGTCGTAGGAGTAGATGAAAAGTGCGCTATGGCTGTAGAAATAGGTCCTGAGGTGATATTGGATGACATCACCTGGCGAGAGGCCAAAGAGATCGGCCGGCTTGGGAAGCAAGGCTCCTAGTTCCATGCCTTCGATGCCAATAAGTTCCAGAGCGGCATCCGGCCCTTCTTGTGGGAACAACACCATGCCATGGTCGCGTGAAACGATGATCGAGTCGCCGGTGGACAAATGAATACTCTTCAAAGAGTCGGGTTCGCTGAGTACGGTTCCCATGGCGATGTTCGATACAGTTGCCGTGACGCTATTGATCGGATCAAAGAGCCAGTTCGCTCCGATCTCAGCGGACGGTTGAAGTATACGGGCTCCGTTGTCCGTTGCAAGCACCCAGCTGCCATTTGGTGCAAGGACCAGATGCCCGCCCAGGAATTGTGGTCGTTCCGTGGCCAGATACCAGGAGGCATAGAACCCACAGGTGTCGCATGGCACGATCGCCCCGATCTTGTTCAGTTCGTAGCGGAAACTATCCGGCCCCAGCGTATCGATATTCGTAACAAAGACCTGGTTGGTGATCGTGTCCGTGCCGCCTAGGGAGTAGTTGTACTTGTAGGCCGGGTTCAGCAAGGCCCAGTTCTGGGCGGAGGCCGCCAAGCAGAGGACTACCGGGATCAGTGCGAGGCCGCGCATCGTCAGGAAGACAACTTCCCGAAGGTAGGCGCTGCCCGTGTTCAGCGTTGCACCCTGAGGACGCCTTCATGCCCGAAGGGGCAATGCCTGCAACGGTTGCCGCAGCAATGCCCGCGTTTCAGGTGGTATTGCTCGGTGAAGACGAGGTAACCCTCTGGTGACCAGTAATAGTCGCCGGGTTCCAGGCCCAAGCGCTCCATGCGCTCGTCGGGTGCGGGTTGGCGGCCGGCAGCTGTCTTGTCCAAGGGTTCGTCCTCCTTTTCGCTCACAACGCACGAACCAAGCGTATTGTTCGATCCCCTCGGGGCGCGATCCGACCAATTCCGACGAAACGGCCGCTACCTGCGTTCTATCCACATCCATCGGTGTACAGCCCGGTGGAAGGATCGTGCATAAACCCTTGGAAGGCCAATAGTTTCGGCCCTTGCGGAAAAGCGTCCTTACCGACCATGCGCACTGTTCATTTGTTCATAAGCTTGGCCGTAGCCCTCTCGGTCAATGCACACTTCCAAGCTCCTGACGGGGTGCCGGACGAGGCGGCCATCGCGTACATCACCAAGTGGAAGGAGGTGGCCATCGAAAAGATGAAGGAGCATGGCATCCCGGCCAGCATCACCTTGGCGCAGGGACTGCTGGAGAGCCGCAGCGGCCAGAGCGAACTCACGCTGGAGGCCCGTAATCACTTCGGCATCAAGTGTACCCCGGACTGGTCCGGCGGGAAGGTCTACCACGACGACGACAAGAAGGACGACTGCTTCCGCAAGTACAAGCGTGACGAGGACAGCTTCGAGGACCACAGCAAATTCCTGATGAAGCCCCGCTACGCCGGGCTTTTCGAATTGAAGCCCACCGACTACAAAGGCTGGGCGCATGGCTTGAAGAAGGCGGGCTACGCCACGGACCCGCGTTACCCCGCCAAGCTCATCGACCTCATCGAGCGCTATGAATTGAACAAATTCGATGAGGGCATCGATGTGAGCTATGCCTCGCGCACGAAACCCGAGGCGGGCAAGAAACCCGGCAAGAAACCGCGTGACCGGTCCAACGAACTGGGCACGGTGACCATCGGTGGGGGTCGGGAGGTCTTCGTTTCCGATGGCCGCGTGAAATACGTGAGAGCGAAAGGCGGGGAGACCATCGCACAGATCGCTGCGGAGCTGGAGCAGATGCCCGGCTGGATCGCCGGTTGGAACGACATGGGCCGTGATGAGGCGCTCGAGGAAGGGCAGACGATCTACATCCAGCCCAAGCGCAACAAGGCCAAGCACGCGGAGTTCTGCATCGCCGAGCAGGGCGAAACGCTCTGGGGCATCAGCCAGCGCTACGGCGTGAAGCTGAAGAAGCTGGCGAAGTACAACGAGCTCGGCATCGCCAGCGAACTGAAGCCCGGACAGCGGGTGTGGCTGCGCAAGCCTCGCAACTAGAGGCCATCAGCTCTGCTGGACTTTCACCAGCATCACCGTAGCGATTGACAAGGCGCGCAATTTGGCCTCTTCTGCGTTGGGTCCAGCGAAGAGACGATCCACCGTGTTCCGGAATAATTCCAACCAGCGGTCGAAGTGCGCGCGTTCCATCGGGATGCGCTGGTGCAACTTCAAATGGACCTCGGTGACGTTCGTCGTATAGCCGGGTTCATTGAGCAGGACCATTTCCCAGAAGGCACGGATGCGCGGCAGGTGGTGTTCGAGTTCCAGGCCGACGAAGAACTTCGCGATCAAGGGGTCGATCACCAGCTCGCGGTAGAAGGTCTCAACGAGCAGCTGGATGTCCGATCGTGTCGAGATGTCGCTCATGGCCGGATGCCTTCCACGGATACACGACCATCGCCGGTCGCTGTCACGCGCTCTTTCACACCGTCCAGGTCGATGTCCGCTTCGATGGTGTGCGGCATTCCTTCGGCAACGGTGCCGGACCATGGGTAGCGCAGGAGTCCTGTAGCGATCGCGCTGTCGCCCGCCATGCTCAAGGTGTCGATCGGCCCGTCCAAGCGGCCGCGCAAGCGGTTGCGTTCTACGTCTTCCCAGATCAGTCGTGTTTCGCCGATCTCCAGTCCCGGTGCCAGGCCGATGTAGCGCACGGCGTCCTTCACCGCGAGTTTCGGCGAATAGCGTGGTGAAGCGCGACGGTCGAGTACCGTGATGCCGCCGTTCTTGTCCACGAGCACCAGATGGTCCTTGCCGCGCACGCGCAGATGTTCCACGGGCAGTACGGAGATCGCCGGCGTCTTCGGTGGTACCCAACCTTCCACCGCTTTGCCGTTCATGTCGAAGTTCAACAGCCGCGCTTCCACCGTGGGCAACAGCACGCGGTACTCCTTCGTGCCATCATAGTCGAACACGTTCAGTGGTGCGCTGGCTTTCTCCGGAAGCGTGATCGGGAAACCGGTCACGTTCTCCCCGTTGCGGTCGATCAAGTAGATGCGTTCAGCCGTGTTGAAGAGCATCTGCAGTTTGCCGTTCTTGTAACGGTCCACCTGCTGCGCATCGCCGATGATCGGACCGTCGAGCTCGCGCTGCCAGAGCACTTTTCCCGTGCAGGAGATCAGATGCACGCGGTTTTTCTTGTCCTGCACGAGCACTTGCTTGGTGCGGCTCAAGTGGTCCGTGAGCAGGAAGGGTCCCGCGATGATCGGCGCACCGACGCTCACGCTCCACTTCCCTTCCGCACTGGCGATCGTACCGGGACTTGTCGCGATGACCGTCCCCGATCCCGCCATGCAAGCGGTGAGCTGGTAGCGGCCCGGTGCATCGGGCACCAATTGCAACAGGCATGAACCGATGCTGCTCCAACCCGTGGCGTGCTCATCCGCCGCTGCTGTGCCCAGGGGTTTCATCAACGGGCGTAGTGCCTTGATGCCCGCAGCGCCATCGCACCACCACGTGTAGCCCGCTTCGGAAGCGTACCGCTGGAAGAGCGAGCCCGTGCGCGTGTCCTGTTGGAAGGAGCTGCCGTCCGTCCACGCGTCGATCGCTTCGCGCAGGGCACCGACGCTCTCGCTGAACACGACCCGGTCACCCAGCAAGCACCACCATGGCCGCTCGAACCGCTCGAAGGCCGGACCCCACACCGCTGCCAACGCGGCCGTGTCCGCTGAACGTGTTATACGCACATCGCGGTAGGAAAGCGTGTCGCAGCCGTTGCAGCGTGCGGAAAGCGCTTCCATCGCACGGGGCGGATCCTCCGTGGTGAGAACGGCCCAAGCGCGCTCGCTGCTATCGGCCACTGAACCCGCCGTGGCGATGCCCACCGCGCCATAGGCCCATGCACCGTACGCGTCGAAGTGGTCAGACGGGGTGTCAACCGCTTGCGCATGGTACCGTGCCGGGTCGCTGATGTGTACCTGCCATAGCGAGGTGAGCTTTGACGGAAGCACACGGCCCATGTTGGCCGTGCCGATCTCCTGCTCCCGTGTCGCCCGGAGGAGGCGCGGCGGTGCCGGGGTGAAAAGCAGTCCGCTCAGCAAGGTCGCTTCCGGCCGCGCGCGGAGATCCAGCGCGGCCCAGCCGTCCATTTCGTCCAGCGCGCTCAATGCTTCGGGCATCAGCCAGGTGTTGAGCAAGCGCTGTGCGCGGCCCAGATGAACGAGCAGGTGCGCATCGCTGCCTTCGCCCAAGGAGTTGCGTGCGGCGGTGAGCAGACTGTCCGTTGCCTCGGGCCCTTCGTCCATGCGGGAAAGCGCGTCCGTGAGTTCTTGTGTGGACGTGCTCACCAGGAGCATCCCGTTCTTCACCGCGCATTCCATCGCGGGCAGGGAAGAGGTCGCTGCTATCACCGACCGGCCTGTGCCGATCTCCGGCAACAACGTTTTGAACCGCTCTATCGCGCGCTTGTCAGCGAAGGCCCAGCACAGCGTAACGTTGAAGCCGTTCTCCGCGGCCGTGATGACGATCACCATCGAGGATGCTACGGCCAAGGAGGGGCTTCCTTCCTGCACCTCGAAGCGCTCGCGCAAGGAGACCATGATCGAATCCACCGCGCGGCAGCCCGGATAGCCGGACCAGCCGTTCCATACTTGCGAGGTGCTCTTGAAGCGCTCCCACGAATTCAAGGGAGAAGGCACTTCGATGATGGCCGCCGCGTTCGCCGGCACGATGCGCCAGGGATCCGCGTGCCCGTGCCGCGAGCCGTTCCAGCCCAAGAGCCACCAAACGATGCCGCCGAGGATGGCGAGCAGCAAGAGGGTGACGAGGATCCGGCGCATGGACGCCAAATGTGGAGCGTTCATCCGCCTTCTGTTCGGGTCTTCTCCCTTGATTCCCCACGCGGCACTGTGGATCAGCGAAGTACGGCTGCGTCCGCGACTCTCCACAGCATCTTTGTCGGGAAATGCGCGACTTCCTTCTTCCCCTAATCGCCGTTGTGGCGCTTATCATTCCAACATGTTCCCATGCCCAGAGCCGTAAGCCGTTATTCCCCGGCGCCGAGCTCTTGGACACCTGCGTGGTGGAACTCCCGCTCACCTACGCCAAGAAGGACAAGGAGCGATACACCCAGGCCGCCCGCTTCCTGGAAGGGGAGGAACTCATTTACGCCGTGCTGGACAAGAAGACCAAACAGGTGAACTGCACACGCGTGTTCGTGGTGGTGGAGCGAAGCAAAGACAGCACAGAGGTGGTGTACATCGAAACCGCCGACCAGCACATGCAGATGGATGGCTTGAAGCAAGCCTGGTTCCCTAAGTTCAAGCCAGGTAGCGAGCGGTTCTACTCAGCCGAGTGCTTTGATAAGCGCTTGAGCGAGCACCCTGAGCTGAAAGAGCATGTCGTGGAGACGCCAGCAGAGGCACCGAAATAGCTGCTGCTACTGGACCACGAACGGCAAACGCTGCGTGACGCCACCTCGACCGGGCGCAACGAGCTGATAGACACCCTTCGCCCAGTCACGCACATCGAGATCCTGGGGCCGCGCTTGGCCGATCCATCGGACCACGCCGCGACTGTCGATGATGCGGAGAGGTACATCGTGCGTGTGCATGCCACCAAAGGAGATCGAAAGCACTTCCGAAACCGGGTTCGGATAGAGTGTAGTGCGTTCCTGCACGGTTTCATCCAACGGTACAAAGGTGATCGTCCCGCAACTATCGGCGAAGTCTGGACCGATGAAGCGCGCGGCGTGGCCCACATCAACGCCGCTGATCGTCTGACCACAGCCCACATAAAGCGTATCGCCAATGAAATCCATGCTCCAAGCACCAGCGTTGTTCTCTACCAGCACGCCTTCGACCGTACACCACCGGCTGCCATCCCAAGCACCAATGCCAGGACAATACATACCTCCGATGTAGTCACAGCCTGTAGAAACGAACAGGTAGTTCCCATGTGCGATCATGTCGACCGCACCGCAAGCACTGTTGTTGTTGCCCGGTGCCATCTGCAGGCCCATGCCCAATGCGAAGAAGTTCTCGCCATCATAGCGGCAGATGCCTTGGCCGGGTACCCCCGTGTTCATTTGCAGGTAACCGCCGATATACAGATCACCTTGGAAAACCGAAAGTAATGATGGCGAAGATCCTGTGCCGGTGATCTCCGGACCCAAGCTGGTCCACGTTGTGTCCTCCAACCGGTATACGCCGTTGCCTTCGGCGCCCCCGACTACCGTCCCGTAAAATGCACCTGCATACTTCACAATGTCTGCACCAATGTTGTAATCAAGCCCTGGCATGAACCCGAAAGGTTCCCAATGCCCATTGACCAAACGGAAGAAGGGCTGGCGTACAACAAGGCCACTGGTCATGGCCGCATATAGCGTGTCATCGATCACCCGGAACCGCTGCACTTGGACATCATCAGGCTGGTCAGGAAAGCTTACCCAGTGCTCCCCGTTGAAGTAGGCAATGCCGTCGACCGTGTCGGACTCAATGAAGCTGGCACCTTCCAAGATCAGGGTATCATGGAACATGACCAAGCGTTCTAGTGTGCCGTGTTGGTTGTATGCGATAGTGTCCCATTGCTCATTACGCCATGCAAGCACGGAGCCCGGCATATTGGTGAAGTCGCCCATCAAGTTATTGAGACCAGTGTAATAGACCGTGTGAGACGCCGTGTCACAATGCACATACTGCGCATTGATCAGGGCGCCTGGAAGAAAGAGACCTTGCCAGGGAGACTGGGCGTTCACCGAAAGCGAAAGTGAAGCGGCAACAAGCGCTCCGGTCAGGTGGTGCAAGGATCCCACGAGTCTAATGTACTGGCTCCGCCAGAAGCGTGAAGCTCATCCGATGGTGCCCGGTCGGCCCGTGCGCCGCTATCGCCGCGCGGTGTTCCACCGTCGGGTAGCCCTTGTTCACCGCCCAGTTGAAGTGCGGGTGCTCGGCGTGCATGGCGCGCATCACTTCATCGCGGTGGGTTTTGGCCAAAACGCTGGCGGCAGCGATGCTGCGGAATTTCCCATCGCCTTGGATGATGCAACTGTGCGTGATGCCGAAGTAGGGCGTGAAGCGGTTGCCGTCGATGAGCAGCAGTTCGGGTCGTGCGCGCAACGCATCAATGGCCCGGTGCATGGCGAGGAAGGATGCGTGCAGGATGTTGATGCGGTCTATCTCCTCCACCGTGGCGTGCGCGACGCTCCAAGCGATGGCGTGCTTCTCGATCAGCGGACGGAGCTTTTCGCGTTGCGCTTCCGAAAGCTGCTTCGAGTCGTTCAAGCCCGGAAGGCGTACTTTCTCCGGAAGGATGACCGCGGCCGCAACGACCGGTCCCGCCAAGCAGCCCCGCCCGGCCTCGTCGCATCCGGCTTCCAACAACCCACGCGTATGGAAGGCGGCGAGTTTCATCGTGCGGCGTTCCTGCGACCGCCCGTAGCCCTGGCGGAGGCGGTTTCGTTCATCATGCGTTCGATGCTCGCCCACAGCCCTTCCGCCGTGCGGTCCCAGGTGTAGCGTTGCGCGCGTTCGATTCCGGCGGCGATCAAGCGTGTGCGCAAGGCTTCATCCTGCACGACCATGCGCATGGCCCGTGCGATGTCCTCTACGTCGAAGGGCTCGCAGTACACGGCCGCCTCACCCGCGACTTCCGGCAAGCTGGTAGCATTCGCGGCGATCACCGGCACGCCGCATTTCATCGCTTCCGCAACGGGTATCCCGAAACCTTCAAAGTAGCTCGCGTACACCAAGGCCGTGGCAGCGCCGAGCGCGAGCCGCAATTCCGCTTGTCCCAATCGCCCTGCGAAGACCACGCGGTCCTTGTGCTTCATGGAAGAGTACGCCTGCTCCATGCGCGCATCCTTGAACATGCGCTCACCCACGATCAGCAGTTTGATCCCAGGAATCCCTTCCGCCAAGCGATCGAAAGCCGCGAAGGTGTTCGCGAGGTTCTTCCGGCGGTGCATGGCCCCCACGCAAACGAGGTATGATGCCCCGTTCGTGAAGCGCTCGCGTGTGCTGCGCTTCTCATCCTCATTCAGCGGGGTGAAGACGTCACCCACGCCGTTGTATACCACATCCACGCGATCGGCGGGGATGCCGTAGCGCGTGACGATATCCTGTTTGCTGTATCCGCTCACTGTGGCGATGCGCTCGGCCTTCTTCGCGAAGCGCGGGAACCAGGTGCGGTAGTAGCGGCTGTACGCGGCGGGCAGATCGTCGGGGTAGTGCTCGAAGTTCAGATCGTGCATCACCGCGAGCTGCGGGACGTCCGTGCGCGTGCTGAGAAAGCCGTCCGGTGAGACGAAGACATCGGCTTTGTTCATGCGCAACGCACGGGGCAGCATGTACTCGAACCAGATGCGGTAGAGCAGGGGATGGCGCGTCGGCGGAGGGATCACCACCGGCTCCACGTTCTCCGCATAGATGAAGCGCTGATCGAAAGCTCGGTCGAAGAGGAAGATGAAGCGGTGCTCGGGATGCGCCTTCACGAGCCGCTTCAGCGATTCATGCGCGAACCAGCCGATGCCTTCGAGCTTGTCGGGCAGTAAAAGGCGTGTGTTCACAGCGATCCGCACCCTGCGAAGAAAGCCGGATCCTGCCTCTGGCGGCTGGCCTCTGGCTTCTGGCCCCGCAGCGCGAACCGGCCAGCGCGGTGCAATGCACTGACCTTGCCGTGGGCGCTGAGGGGCCAGAAGCCAGCAGCCAGAGGCCAACAGCGCATTCGGAGGCGGCGGGTGCTTTCTTCGCACTCCCGTCAGGCCGGGATGAAGCACATGCGCCGCGTATTCGTGACCAACCTCGCCTTGGTGCTGGTGCTGAACCTGTTGGTGAAGCCCTTCTACATCCTGGGCATCGATGCGGCGGTGCAAGGGCGGGCGGGCACCGAGGCCTACGGGGGCTATGCGGCCTTGCTCAGCCTGAGTTTCCTGCTGAACATCCTTCTGGACCTGGGCATCACCAACTGGAACACCCGGCACGTGGCGCAGAACACAGGGACCATGCGCGTGCAGTTCAATGGGGTGATCACCATCCGGGCGCTACTGGTAGTGCTGTACGCCGTGATCATCTTCATCGCGGCCTTCGTGCTGGGCTACCGGGGCAAGGAGTTGGGGCTGCTCGCCGTACTCGTGCTGAACCAGACGCTGGTGGCCACCATCCTCTTTCTGCGCAGCAATATCGCCGGGGCGCAGAAGTTCGCGCAGGACAGCCTGCTCTCCGTGCTGGACCGGGTGCTGCTCATCGGCATTTGCGCTTGGCTGCTCTGGGGACGTGGGAAGGACGCGCCGTTCCCCATCATCTGGTTCGCATGGGCGCAGACGGTGGCGTACGCGATCACCGCCCTGGTGGCCTTGTCCGTTGTAGTGAAGCAAGTCGGGCTCCCAAGACCCCAGTGGAATACCGTGTTCGTCCGCGAGGTGCTCCGCCAATGCGCGCCCTACGCTTTGTTGGTGCTGTTGATGACCTTCTACTACCGGACCGATACCGTGATGATCGAACGCCTGTTGCCGGACGGCAAGCTCCACGCGGGCATTTACGCCCAAGGGTTCCGGTTCTTCGAGGCCTTCAACATGCTCGGCTTCCTGCTCGCGGGGCTGCTTCTGCCCATGTTCAGCCGGATGCTCACCCCTTCCGGCACCCCCGACGGGGGAAGGGGATCCACACAGGACATCGGTCCGCTCACCGGCTTGGCCCTGCGGTTGGTGATCGCGGGCACCGTGGCCGTGGCGGTGATCGGGTCGTTCTATGCCAAACCCGTGATGGATCTGCGCTACCATGAGCACACGCTGGATTCCGCCCCGGCCTTCGCCGTGCTGATCTGGAGCTTCGTGGCCGTTTGCGTCACCTATGTCTTCGGCACCTTGCTCACCGCCAGTGGCGACCTGCGCACCCTGAACCGCATGGCGGCCGGGGGCATGGCACTGAATATCCTGCTGAACCTCGTGCTCATTCCACGGTACCAAGCGCTGGGCGCTGCCTGGGCCGGCCTCATCACCCAAGGGCTTATGGCCATTACCCAAGCAGTGATCGCGGCACGCCGGTTCCATCTGAGGCCCACATTGCGGCAAGTGTTGTCGGTGGTCGGGTATATCGGTGCTATGGTGGCCTTGGCTTGGCTGGCCGTTGCGCGCGACCTGTCGCTGCCGCTCGCGGCCGTCATCCTTTCCGTGGCCGCCTTGGGGCTGGCCGCCGTGGCCGGGCTGCTTCCCCTGTCAGGCCTGCGTTCTCTGCTGGTGGAGCGCAAGGCATACTGAAGCGTTTTCCCCTGCGTTCAGTGCCCTGCGGTGCGGTCCGCCCGGTTCAAAGCCGCCGGAATTCCCGGTCCGCGAACCGGGATATCTTCGCCGTCCTTTTTCCACCACCTATGGCAGCAGAACAGCGCGACGGCTCAGGGAATTCCATCGACCTGGTGGTCTTCCTCTGGAAGCAACGCAGGCTCTTGATCGGCATCACACTGCTGGGTGCCATCACCGGCGTGATCGCCTCCTACGTGATCCGCGAGAAGTTCCGCGGCGAAGTGATCCTGTACCCCGCCATCAGCAACAGCGCCAGCCGCTCCCTGCTGAACGAGCAGAGCGGTTCGCGCGATGACATTCTCGCCCTCGGTGACGAGGAGGATGCCCAGCAGCTCCTGCAGATGCTGCAGAGCGATGAGATCCGCGACCGCACGACCGCGAAATACGACCTCATGTCGGTATACCGGATCGATCCGGAGGGCACCAGCAAACGTGCTGAGCTGCGCGAGGCCTATGAAGACCACGTGAACTTCGAGTTCACCAAGTTCGGGAGCGTGCGTGTGGACGTGATGGACGAGGACCCGCAACGCGCCGCGGACATGGCCAATTTCATCGCCAGCGAGGTGGACAGCGTGTGGAACGCCATGCAGATGGAACGCGCCTCCATCGGCGTGCACCTGGTGGAAAGCAAGCTCGAAGAGGCCGAACGCAACGTGGCCTGGCTGAACGACAGTTTGGGGCGCATCCGTGCGGCGGGTGTGCAGGACTATCACACGCAGAGCGAGCGTTTCAATGAGTACCTCGGTGCGGCCATCGTGAAGGGCGATGACCGGGCCATCCGCCTGTTCGACGAGAAGTTCAAGGTGCTGGCGCAATACGGCGGTGCTTATCTCACGTTGCAGGGCCAACTCGACAACGAGCTCTGGCGTCTCAACCAACTGCGCACCAAATTGACCCAGGCGCGCGCCGACATGGAGAGCGAACTGCCCCACAAGTTCATCGTGAACAAGGCCCTGCCTGCGGACAAGAAAGCCTACCCTGTCCGCTGGCTCGTAACGGCCATCAGCACCGCCAGCGCCTTCCTGCTCGCGTTGCTCTTCCTCATCGTGCGGGAGAACCTGCGCAAACTCCCCACCGCCAATGGATGAGCGCTTTTCCTTCCAACGATTCTGGGACACCGTCGTCCGCCACTGGAAACTCTTCGCGGGAGTGGCTATCGGCGCCGCGATCGTGAGCGCGGTCCTCAGCGGCCCCGCGTTCATCAGTCCCCTGTACCGCTCCTCGGCCATCGTTTACCCGGTTAACCTGTCGAGCTATTCCATCGAATCCACTTCCGACCAGTTGCTGCAATTGCTGGAGAGCAACAGCATCCGCGACAGCCTGATCCGTATCCATCACTTGGCCGAGCACTATGACATCGATGTGACCGCTGCGCCGGGCCAATTCTACCTGAACGCCGAGTACCGCGACCATGTGTCGATCAGCAAGACCCGGTACGAGAGCGTGCAGATCGAGATCGAGGACGAGGATCCCGCCATCGCCCAGGCCATGGTACGTGACCTGCTCGATCAGGGCGATCAGCTCGCACGCCGCCTCCAGCGGGAGAAGAGCGAAGAGGTGTTGCGCATCGCCAGGCGTGAAATGGACCTCGCGCGCGGCAAACTGGACAGCGTGGAGGCCCGTCTCGATACCCTGCGCCACAGCACAGGCCTGCTGAACTACCAGGCCCAGACGGAGGAGGTGACACGCGGCTACATGCGCCTGCTGAACGGCGGCAATGCGGCTGGCAAGGACGAGGCGAAAAAATTGCTGAACGCGCTCGGTGAGCGGGGCGGCGAGTTCCATACGCTCACCGAACTGGCCAATTCCTACCGGAACCTCTATATCGAAAAGCAGGCGGTCTTCGAGAAGATCGTGACGGACATGAACAAGGTGCTCACCTATACCAACACGGTGGTGTACCCCGAGCTTCCGGACAAGAAGGTCTTTCCCGTGCGCTGGATCATCGTGCTGGTGAGCGTGGCATCGGCCTCTTTCCTCTGCTTGGTGCTGCTCATGCTGCGTGAGCGCCGTTCGGAAACCGCCACCCGGTAGCCATGTTCGCGAGCGTGCTCAAGGAACGCTGGATCCCCATCGCTTGTGCGGGGTTCGTGCTCCTGAACGCGCTCCTCATGATGAAGGAGTTCTACTGGCTGAACCTCCTTCCCGCCGCCCTGCTCATCGGCTGGGCCATGGTGACGAACGTGGAGCGCGTTCTGCTCTTCATCGTCTTCGCCACGCCCCTGTCCTTGAACATGGAGCAGCTGGAGTTGGGCGGTATCGGAGTGGCCCTGCCCACCGAGCCGCTCATGGTGTGCATCATGCTGTTGTTCCTGCTGAAGCTCGGGTTGGAGCGCAACGTGCTTGACCCCGGTGTATGGCGGCATCCGGTAACCGTGGTGATCATCGTACAGCTCGTGTGGATGGCCTTCTGCATCATCCCCAGCAGCATGCCGCTGGTGAGCGTGAAGTACCTCGCCGCCCGCCTATGGTTCGTCTGCACGATGTATTTCATGGCCACGCGGTTGTTCAAAGATCCGCGCAATATGCACCGCTTCGCTTGGCTCTACATGGCGGGCCTCATCATCGTGATCGGATACACGCTCATCCGCCACGCGGGTTTCCATTTCGAGCATGATCCCGCCCACTGGGTGATGGAACCGTTCTTCAAGGACCACACGAGCTACGGGGCCATCATCGCGTTCTTCCTGCCTTTCGCGGTTACGGCCATCAGCCTGCCGGGCACTTCCGCCGTCCGTCGCGGTATCGCCGTCGGCTTCCTCATCATACTCGTGTTGGGAATGGTAATGTCCTACACGCGCGCCGCTTGGGTAGGCGTGGTAGCCGCTTTGGGCGTTATGGCCGTGATGAAGTTGCGCGTGCCCGGATGGATCGTCCTGGGTGTCGCCTTGCTGGCAGGGGGCATCTATCTGGTGAACCGCGACCAGATCACCATCGCCTTGGAACGGAACCGCGACGAGAGCAGTGATGACCTCGCCAAGCACGTGAGCTCCATCGGCAACATCAGCTCGGATGCCAGTAATCTTGAGCGTATCAATCGTTGGCATTCGGCCATGCGCATGTTCGAGGAGCGGCCTTGGACGGGATGGGGCCCGGGCACTTACATGTTCCAGTACGCGCCCTTCCAAGCCGCGGCGGACCGCACCATCATCAGCACCAACTTCGCTACCGGCGGCAATGCGCACAGCGAATTCCTCGGGCCGCTGGCCGAGCAGGGGCTGACGGGAATGCTCATCGTTGTCGCCCTCATCGCCGTCACCTTATGGACCGCCATCAGGCTTTGGTTGCGCATGCCGGCCGGGCTGGACAAGCAGATGGTCGGTGCGGCGCTCTTCGGTTTGATCACTTACTACGTGCACGGTACGTTGAACAACTTCCTCGACCTGGACAAGGCGAGCGTGCCGTTCTGGGGCTTCACCGCCATGATCGTGGTGATGGACCTGAAGTATCGGGTCGAAGGCCGGAAGGTCGCTTGATGACTGCGCTGGTTGTCGGTTGTCAGGCCGCTGACGTTAGTGCGTCCTTGCACCACAGCACCGGACAACCTGGGGCCCCGACCTTCGCCGGGGTAAGCTCAGGCGAACCGGCAGGTCAGCAAGGCGATGTCATCCAGGTAGGGAAGTCCTGAACGGTGCGCTTCAAAGGTGGCGATGAGCGCCTCGTTCACGGCTTGTGGCCCCGCACCGGAGAATTGCCGCAGGCTCCGTTCCAACGGAGCGGTGTCGAACGCTGAGCCGTACACGTCCTCCTGCTCCACCAGGCCGTCGGTGTAGCTGAGCAGCATGCCGCCGTTCACCTGGGCCTCACCCGTCTTCACGAAGGGCAGTTCCGGCAGCATGCCCAGCGCGATGCTGCCGTCCTTCAGCTCACTGAGCTCATTGTTGCGCCAGAGCAGTGGCGCGTTGTGTCCGGCGTTCACGTAGCGGAGGATCCCCGTACGCGTATCCACCACGCCGATGAACAGGGTGATGAAGCGTTCTCCGCGCGCACGGTCCATCACCAGCTTGTTCAGTTCGCGCATCAGCGTGTCGAGCTGCTCATAACCCAGCATGAGCATGGCGCGGAGCGTCGCTTGGAAGTTGGACATCAGCAGCGCCGCCGCCATGCCCTTCCCGCTCACATCGGCCACGCAGAGCATCAATTCGTGCTCGCTGATCCGCACCAGGTCGTAGTAATCGCCACCCACTTGCCTGTGGGGCAGGTACCACGCGGCCGCCTGCACGGCTTCGTCGTTCGGCAGGTCGCGCGGGATGAGCATCGTCTGCATCTCCGCCGCCAACTCCAGTTCGCGCTTGTCGCGTTCCTGTTGCAGGGCCAGTTTGCCGAGACGCTTGTTCTCCAACGCCACGGCGATCAGGTTCGTGAGCGTCTGGATGAAGTTCATGTGCTTCACCGCCGGGCTCACGCGCCGCTCCTCCTCGTCGATGTCGCCGATGAGCAGCAAGGCCAGCGGCTTTTCCATGTGGAAGACCGGAACGGCGATGTCGAAGCCACTGATCAAGGCCTCTTCACTGCTGCCGACGAACTGGATGTCCTTGTACACTTCGATCAAGGGCCGAACGTCCACTTGGGTCTGCACCTCGTCCGCCCCGTACGCGTGGGCACAGCGCCAGCCGTTCCCGTGTTCGAAGAGCATCAGCCGCGTGATGCCCAGCTCTTCGCGCATGATCCCGCCATAGAGCTTCAACAGCTCCTCGCGTTGCAGATTGCTGTTGATCGCCTTGGTGACGTCCAGCAACGCGCGCAACTGGAACTCTTTCAAGTTCAAGCGCTCCGTGATCCGGTCCAGTCGCGTCATGCTCGGTTCGAGGTCAACCGCAACGACGCCACGGCGCAACGGAATGCGCAACGAGGATCTCGGGCGGGCTTGGTTTTGCTGCGGAACATCAGATGCCCAGCTTCTTGGCGATCTCCGGAAGCTTCGCGGTCAAAGCGATCTCGCGCAGTTTCTGCTTGGCTTCGCTCGCAGGCGAACCGAGGTAGCTCTTGCCGCCCTCCACACTGCTCATGATGCCGCTCTGGCCCAGGATCGTCGCGCCCTTGCCGATGGTGACCTTGCTCGGTATGCCAACCTGGCCCCACAGCGTGACGCCTTCTTCGATCACCACAGCGCCCGCGATGGCCACATGCGCGCAGATCAAGCAGTGCGGGCCGATCAACGTGTCATGGCCCACTTGCACATGGTTGTCCATTTTCGTTCCGCGACCGATGCGTGTGTCAGCGCTCACGCCGCGGTCGATGGTGCAGAGCGCACCGATCTCCACGTCGTCCTCGATCACCACGCTGCCGCAGGGGATCATCTTGTCGTAGCCCGTGGGCCGCTTCTTGAAGTAGAACGGATCCGCACCGAGCACGGCGTTGGCGTGGATGGTCACACGGTCGCCGATGTCGGCAGGCCCGTAGATCACCACGCCCGGCATGATCCGGCAATCCTTGCCGATGCGCACCTCCGGACCGATGACAGCCGTCGGGTGCACCTCACTGTTCTCGCCGACGGAAGGGCCGATGCCACCCCAGCCCAAGCGCGGGCTGAAATGCGCCACCAGCTTGTTGTACTCCGCGCAGGGGTCGGCGCAGATGATGATGGCCTTGCCTTCCGGGATAGCCACATCGTCCTTGTTGATCAGCACCACCGATGCTGCACTGTTCAAAGCCTTGGCGTAATACTTCGGATGGTCCACGAAAAGCAGGTCGCCTTCGCGTACACGATTGATCTCGTTGATGCCGGTGACCAGCCTCTGCGGATTGCCCAGCGCCTTCGCGCCGATCATGCTCGCGACATCCGCCGCCGTCAAGGGTTGCTTGAGATCCATCGGCGGCGAAGGTATTCCGGCGATTTCCTCCTTGACAGCCTAGGCTATGAAACGACGAACCCCATGGTGTGGCCACGGGGTTCGTTCGTTCGTTGGGGCGATGCATGCATCGCCCTCCCTCACTTTTTTACACGATCCAGATACTCGCCGGTCTCTGTATCGATCCGGATCACGGTGCCGATGTCCACGAAGGACGGCACGCTCACTTCCGCGCCGGTCTCGAGCTTGGCGGCCTTCATCACCTTGTTGCTGGTGTCGCCTTTCACGGCGTGTTCGGTGTAGGTCACCTCCAATTCCACCACTTTCGGCGGGCGGGCGAAAATCGGGTTCTCGCTCTCGAATCCGACCTGCATGATCATCTCCTCCTTCATGAAGCCCATCGCATCACCGAAAAGGGCGGCCGGCACGTAGAGCTGCTCGAAGGTGTTGGGGTTCATCAACACGAGGTTGTCGCCCTCGCGGTAGAGGTATTGCAGCTCATGGATCTCCACACGCAACACATCGATCGTCTCGCCCGAACGCCAGCGGTGCTCATTGAGCTTGCCGTTGCGCAGGTTGCGCATCTTGCCCTGGTAGAACGCCCGCAGGTTGCCCGGCGTGCGGTGCTGCCACTCCATGATCTGGCAGATGTCATTGTTGAAGCGGATGTACGATCCGATGTTGATGTCGGCGGTGCTGGCCATGAGGAGGTCTTGCTGTTGGGGCCGCGAATGTAGCCGGATAGGAGGGAACGGCAAGGCTTTCAGAGGCCCCGGCCAGCACTGACAAGTCTCCGTGCGCCCCTCAGTCGGCTCAGGCAGTTGGATGGAGCCTTGGCCCAAGAGCCTATCGCTCCACTACCACCTTCGCCGTCCCCACAACTTGACCGGTCACCTCCCGTCCCATGAGCGTGTAAAGTCCTGGCGTCAATTCTGCAGTGGGAATTTCCAACCGCTGGTTGGCACGTGCATCGTTCCACACCACGGCACCTTTCACATCCACAATGGAGCAGAGCAAGGGCCGATCCGAGGTGACGGTCAGCGGATCGCCGGCTTGCAGCAGCGTTCTGTTCACCGAGAAGGTGGCGGGCGTTTCCGCCACTGGGGCGATCGATGTGAAAGAACACAGGTTGGTCGAAGCGAGCAGGGGTCTTGGTTCCGGAGTGAGCGAGCCGTCCATCACCGTGGGGCTTGTTGGCTCCGCTGCGATCGATGCCATCGCATCGCAGGTGAAGATCGAGAGCGGCAGTGCGGTATGGATCCCCTCCTGTTCCCAATGGACCAGGCCGCAATTGGCGCCGTCGACATCGAACGAGCTGACCGCCAGTGATACCAAGGGGAGCCCAACGCCGATCGGTGTGGCCGTGAAGCTGCCGGAGAAACAGGCGCGACCGTTCTTCAACGCGAGATGGTTGAACAGAAAATGGTAGGTCGAATCCTCGTTCGCGGGAAGGCTTGCGAAACCAGTCCCGGTCAGCAGATCTCCCGTCTCGTTCATGGAGATCACCCGCTGGTTCTCGATCCTCATCAACGTGCCCTGGTCGTTGATCAGGTCCGCGCAATAGATCGAGCCTTGGTACTGCTCCACGCTCAGGAGGTCACCGCTTTCGGAGATCCGGACCAGGTGTGTACCACCGTTGGGATCCATGTTATTGGTATTCGTGAAGAACAACGTATTGCCATTCTCCGCAACGGCGGGCGCGGCCATGGTGAAGCTCTGCGCGTTACCGAGGTAGTCGAAGAGTTTGCCCCAGGTCAGCGCGCCATCGGAAGAGATGCGGATCACATTCACGCTTTCATCGTTGTCCGCCGCAGCGGACACTACCCGGCAGCCACCTGTCCCGTCCGGTGCCAGATAGACAAGGCCGGAGCTCATGGAGAACGGGAAGTTCATCGAGCCCGCTGGGTCGCCGATCCGAATGCCCCAGAGCACATCCCCGGAGGCGTTCACCTTCGTAACGGACAACAGGCCGGCCCAATTGAGGTCCGAGGATGACATGATGAAGATCTCCGACTGCGCGTTCTCGACCATGTTGATCCTTTGGTAGAAATATGGCATGTATCCGAACACCGTGTCTAACGTCATGTACTTGCGCCAGATTACCGATCCGTCCTGTGCGATGCGCCAAAGCTCCAGTGAAGGGACGGTCGTATCACCCCAAGTCGACTGTGTGCCCCCCGCATAGCCCAGCAGGACATCCCCGTTCCCAGTCGTGGCGATGGTCGCATCCGCGTTCGTGATAGCCGTCGGATAGTGGTTCTGCCACTGCGCGTTGCCATAGCCATCGCATTTCCAAAGGCTGAAGTTCGCGCCCTCCCGCACCTGCACGGCGCTTCCCCCATCCGCGGTCGGGACACCTGCGCCGGTTTGCATGGTGTTCAGCTCGGTGGTGTCCAGCCGAACGAGATGCGCGTTCTGGGCGAAGGATCCGGTGGAAAGGACGAGCCCGGTCGAGAGGAGTAGTGCGTGTTTCATGCTCTGAGGTTCCTGTGTGGATACGGACGCCTCAAAGAGGGCCGAGTTGCCTTGGCAGGGCAGTGGATGTTACGAACCGACTTCAAGACTTGACGAACATGCGAACGTCTCCTCCGCCTGCCTGTTGCTCGCCACCACGAGCGTCCGCTTTTCCAGGTTCTTCTCCAGCAATTCGCGGAACCACCCACTCCCGTTCGCATCCAAGTTGCTCGTCGGTTCATCCAAGAGCAGCAGCGTTGTATCGCTGAGCACCGCCAGCGCCAGTTTCAGCCGCTGTTTCATCCCACTGCTGAAGTCGCGCACGGGCTTGTCGAGGTGTTTTTCCAGCAAGGCGATACGGGCGATTTCCGCCACCGACAGGTTTCCGCGCAAGGGCTTGAAACGGCGATGCGATGCGATGGCTTCACGCAAGGAGAGTTCCTCGTACAAGCTCATGTACGGCGCGGCGATGCTGATGTGCCGGTAGACGTGTTCCTGCTCGATGACCTTTCCGTCCAACTCGTGCGTGACCATGCCCTTGGTAGGGATGGAAAACCCGCCGATCAGTTGCAGCAAGGTGCTCTTTCCACTGCCGTTCGGGCCGAGGATGGCCGTGCGTGAACCGGGTTCGAAGACGCGGTCCACGTCCTTGATCACGGTTTCGCGGCCGAAGGACTTGGAGACTTGCTGAAGGGTGATCTTCATGTGCCCATGTGTCCATGTGCCCATGTGCGCATGGCGATCTTCAGGCACGGGCACATGGGGCGTGGGCTCGTGCGCGGATCCATGGGCACACGGGCACATGTCATTCGGCGAGCCCCTTCATTATGCCCTTGGGGCTGTTGTTGATGAAGTCGAGGATCTGGCCACGCTCGTGGCTGCGCGGCATCGCGATCACGTTCTGCACGGCGCGCTCCACGTTGGTGTTGCGCACGAAGATCTCGCGGTAGATGTCCTCGATGCGCGTGACCTGCTCATCGGTGAAGCCACGGCGGCGAAGGCCCACGACGTTCACGCCGATGTAGCTGAGCGGCTCGCGCGCGGCCTTCACGAAGGGCGGCACGTTCTTGCGCACCAGCGAAGCGCCCGCGATGAAGCTGTGCGCACCGATGTGGATGAACTGCTGCACCGCGACATTCCCTTCCAGGATGGCCCAGTCGTCGATGGTCACGTGACCGGCGAGGTTCACGCTGTTGGCGATCACCACGTTGTTGCCCACGATGCAATCGTGCGCCAGATGTACGTACGCCATCAGCAGGGTGTTGCTGCCCACAGCGGTCTTCTCCCGATCGGCGGTGCCGCGGTTGATGGTGACGCACTCGCGGATGGTGGTGCCGTCGCCCACTTCGGCTGTGGTGCGCTCGCCGGCGAACTTCAGGTCCTGCGGTATGGCACCGATCACCGCGCCGGGGAAGATCCGGCACTTCGATCCGATGCGCGCACCGTCCATCAGTACCGCGTTGGGTCCGATCCAGGTGCCGTCGCCGATGGTGACATCCCCGTAAATGGTAGCGAACGGCTCGATGGTCACATCCCTGCCGATGCGCGCGTCCGGGTGGACGGAGGCGAGCTTGCTGATGCTCATACGGTGGCGGCGGCTTTTGCGGGTTCTTCCTTGGGGGCCTTGTCGCGCGCGATCTGCGCCATCATCTCGGCCTCCACGGCGGGTTGGCCGTTCACGTAGCCCACGCCCTTCATGTGAACGATGCCGCGACGTATGGGTGTGAGCAGGTGCAGGTGGAAGACGATGGTATCACCGGGGATCACCTTCCGTTTGAAGCGTACGCCGTCGATCTTCAGGAAGTAGGTGGTGTAGTACTCGGGGTCGGGTACCTGACTCAGGGCGAATATCCCGCCCACTTGCGCCATGGCCTCCACCTGCAGCACACCGGGCATTACCGGGTTGCCGGGGAAGTGGCCGGTGAACTGCGGCTCGTTCATCGTCACGTTCTTGATGCCGGTGATGGTCTCCTTGTCCAAGGCGATGATGCGGTCCACCAGCAGGAACGGGTAGCGGTGCGGCAGGATCTTCTCGATCTGGTTGATGTCGTACACCGTCTTCGTCAGGTCGAACTGCGGGCCGGGGCTCTTCTTGCCGTCCTCGCGCATCTTCTCCTTGATGCGCTTGGCGAAGCTGGTGTTGCCGAAGTGGCCGGGGCGCGCGGCGAGGATGTGCCCTTTGATCGGTCGCCCCACAAGCGCCAGGTCGCCCACGATGTCGAGCAGCTTGTGACGTGCGGGCTCGTTGAAGAACTTCAGGTCGGTGGTGTTCAGCACACCGTTGCGGCGGATCTCCACATCCTGGTATTCGCGGCCCAGCGCTTTCGCCAGGTCCTTCAGTTGCTCCTTGGTGGTGCCTTCGCGGTCCTCCAGCACGATGGCGTTATTCAGGTCGCCGCCTTTGATGAGGCCGGCCTTCGCCAGCACTTCCAGCTCGCGCAGGAAGACGAAGGTGCGGCAGGGTGCGATGTCCCGTTTGAACTCGTCGGTGCGGTACATGCTCGCGTGCTGCGTGCCGAGCACGGGGCTGTTGTAGTCGACCATGACGGTGAGGCGGAACTCGCCGCCGGGCGCGGGCACGCCGAGCATCTCAGTGCCGCGTTCCTTCGTCTCGAACCAGATGGGCTCCGTGAGCTCGTACCAGTCGCGCGGTGCGTTCTGCTCTTCGAGACCGGCGGACTCGATGGCCTCTACGAATGGCATCGCGCTGCCGTCCATGATGGGCACTTCGGCGCCGCTGAGCTGGAGCAAGCAGTTGTCCACGCCCAAGGCGTAAAGCGCACTGAGCACGTGCTCGGTTGTGTTCACGCGTACATCGCCCTTGCCGAGCGTGGTACCGCGTTCTGTGCTCACCACCAGGTCCGCGTCCGCGTTGATGATGGGCTCGCCTTCCAGGTCCGTGCGCTGGAACTTGTAGCCGTGGCCGATCGGTGCGGGGCGCAGGGTGAGGGTCACGGGTTCGCCCGTGTGCAGCCCAACGCCTTTCACGGTGGCGCTGCCTTTCAGGGTGTGTTGCTTGTCGGGGTTCATGAGGGAATACGTCCGCAGATTTCGCAGATTACACAGATGCCCCGGATGAGGCTCCGGAGCTGAGCGGTAGTTGGGCGGGACAGACGACCACGCTCATCTCTCTTCAGGGCTTTGAGGGTTTGACGAGACCATCCAGTCGTTTCTTGATCTCCGGCAAGTTGCGGAAGAGCACGTAGCTGCGCTTGTACTCGCCGATGTTGAACGCGGGCGATCCCTGCACCGTGGCGTCGTCGGGAATATTGCTGCCGATGCCGCTCTGCGCGGCGATCTTCACGCGATCACCGATGGTGAGGTGCCCGGCGATGCCGACCTGCCCGCCGATCATGCAGTATTTCCCGACGCGGCTGCTGCCCGCGATCCCGGTCTGGGCCACGATCAGCGTGTGCTCGCCGATCTCCGCGTTGTGGCCGATCTGGATCAGGTTGTCCAGTTTGGCCCCTTTGCGGATGATCGTGCTGCCCAGCGTGGCACGGTCGATCGTGCAGTTCGCACCGATCTCCACATCATCTTCGATGATCACGTTGCCCACCTGGGGCATCTTTTCCTGTTCGCCTTTCGCGTTCGGAACGAAGCCGTAGCCGTCCGCACCGATCACCGCGCCGCTGTGGATGATGCACCTCTCACCGATCACGCAGCGATGGTAGACCGTCACATTCGCGTGCAACCGCGTGCCCTTGCCGATGCGTGCGCCGTCGCCCACCGTGCAGTGCGGGAAGATCTTCACGTCGTCCTCGATCACCGCACCATCGCCCACGTAGCTGAACGCACCGATGTACGCGCCGGGGGCCACCTTCGCCTTGGGGCTCACGAAGCTCGGCTGCTCGATGCCGCGCTTGTCGTACTGCAGGTCCTCGTTCATCTTCAGCAACCGGCTGAAGCAGGCGCGGGGATCCTCCACGCGGATGAGGGTGAGCCGTTTGGGCAGGGCCCGTGTCGGCTGGAAAATCCTGTCCACCACGGCGATGCTCGCGGCGGTGGAGTAGAGGTGCTCGGTGTACTTCGGGTTTGCCAAGAAGGTCAGTGTGCCCGGCTTGCCCTCTTCGATCTTGGCCAGGTCGCTCACCAGCACTTGCGCGTCACCGTCCACCTCCCCATCGAGGAGTTCGGCTATCTGTGCGGCGGAGAACTGCATGTGCGCCTTTTTCGCGGAAGCCCGCGAAGATAGGTGCGCCGTTCACGGTGCCCCTCCCAGCCCTATCGCACCGGCTCGGGTGAAGGTCGCAGCCAGCATGGTGCAGTGCGGCGCCAACCGTTGCACGGGTCTACACAGTAAAGGCCGAGCGCCGTGTCAGCGTTCACTGGGGGCAGCGGCTCCTCCATCGTGATCTCGGTTCTGGCGATCCGCACGGGCCTCCATCGGTCCATGTCGTTCACCAAGAACCTGTGATAGGCGGAATCCGTGCCTTGGTAATACATGCGCCAGACGTTCGAACCACGGGCGCAGAGGTCATCATAGAGCTTGCGCTCCTGCGTCAACCGATGCGCCAGACGTTCGAACCACGGGCGCAGAGGTCATCATAGAGCTTGCGCTCCTGCGTCAACCGGTGGAGTTCAGCGTTGTAGTGGCAGCCCACGAGAACGCACCCCGTCAAGATGAACGTCAACACGCGTGTTGAGCGCATCATCGGAATGACCGGTCAGTGCGCGTGCACTTCCACCGCCTTCTCTTCCACCTTCAGGCTGTCCTTCATCTCCACCTTCACTTCCATTTTGTCGCCCGTGCGGCTCACGTGTACCGTGCCGCCGTCGATGCTGATGGTGGTGTCGCCTTGGAAGTTCTTCTCCTTGAGGCCGTCGATGATCACATGCACCTTGTCCTCGCCCATGCCCATGTGGCCCGAAGCGCCTTCGTGACCGCCCTTGCAGCAAGCGCCCTTGCTCTCGCCATGCATGCCGCCCTTGCAACAGGCACCGCCCATCTTATGGTCGCAGCCTTCCATGTCGCACTTGCCTCCGCCTTCGGAGCAGCAACCGCCGCCGTGCTCACACATGCTTTGGCCGTGGCATTCAGCGTCGCCTTTTCCGCAACCGCCATGGCCGCCACGGCAACAGGTGCGGGCGAGCAGGAAGCCCAGTGCGAACGAGAGCAAGGAGAAGAGCAGGATCTTGGACCAATTGGTGTTCATGATGGGTACGCGTTAGTGGGACGCGCAGCGAAAGTACCCGGTCCTGTGCCCTTACCGACCGATCACCACGCGCTGCGTTCCAACACCGCCGTCAACGAAACGCAGGCGCACCAGATAGAGGCCGTCAGGTGCCGAGCGCATATCGAGCTTGCCCAGCCGCACGTCCAGGCTGATGTTGGCCATGGCATGCCCCTGAGCGTCGAACACCTCGGCCTGCATGACCGGCTTCCCGGATGCAATGCTCACCAAGCCCTCGGAAGGGTTCGGTGAAAGTTGGAATGGATCTGTCCGGTCTGAGCTTTCAGGGAGGCCCATCACCACTTCGTCCATGCACTCCACACCGTTCTTCTTGAAATAGACCACGTCGTAGGATGTGGTGTAGCCCTCGGGGTTGTTGATGTACGACCAGGAAGACCAGGTGCCGAGTCCGCCCACCTGCGTCATCGCACCATACGGAGGAGGTCCGTTCGTGTCATAAGGCCCCCAACAATTCTCATCGGCGCAATAGGCCAAGCCCATGTTCGCGAATGTGCTGTAGGTCCAAAGTGGAATGCCGCAATATGCGCGCAGGCCGAGCCATGGTTGTGTTCCATCGAAGCGATCGAACGGGATGGTCGCGATCACTTCGGTCTTGCTGTATGTCACCGATGAAACGCTTGTCGTTTCCATGGCGCTGTCCACGTTGTAAACGGTGTTCTCGATCTCGTAGGTGACCTCCGCAGGTGAATCGGTGCGGGACAGGATAACCGTCTTCCGAAAAATATCGAAGTCCCACCATGGAGGACCGGTATAGTAGTTCGCGTAGTCGTGCGTCTGGATCTCATCCCCCGGCTGATAGTCGTTGAGGAAGGCCGGTGTGATCGTATTCACGCCCAGTGCGGGTTCGGCCTGCCCTGCCAGTTCAACGCGTTGAAGCACCAAGGGGAAGGAATCGATGCGGAAGTAGCTGGCCAGGCCGATCGTTGCGCCCACCAGCACCGGCGCGTTGTTCAGCGGCGAGTTGATGGGGTCGCCGTTCAGGTCCTCGTGCAGGATGGTCCATTGCCGCACGTTCTCCGTCAGGCCGAGCACTTCCATTGGTGACTCGCCCACGTAACTGAGCAAGAATTGCTGCGAGCCATCCGCGTACATCAGTGTCTGGCTGCCCGGTTCGGTGGAGAAGGCCAGCGTGATCGGCTCGTTCCACAGGTTGAAGAGGGTGTGCGTGCCGTCCGTCGTAGCCTCTATGCGCGGTCCTGCCCATGTCGGGCGGTCTTGTTTGTTGCATGATTGATCACCCCACCACCCACAGTTGCTCGGTGTGAGCGTGTCCCATACCGTCTTGTAGTTGTGGAAGGTGGTCGTTCCACCGTTCACCGTAGTGGAATCGAACGCGATCCCGAAGGTGGTGTACTTGTCCGGTGTTGCGAAGAGCTTGCGGCTGTTCGCGTTGAAGGGCGCGAAGTCTTGTGCGCTCGTGAGTGTGGGCAGCAGGACGGTCAAGAACAGGAGCGAGGTGCTGAGGGGTAGGGATCTCGTCATGGTCGTTGGTGTTGGTCAGGGGGTAGACGAGGGGAAGCTACGGAGTGCTGCCAACCCGAACAGATCCGCCCCCATCCACCGCGGATACGCCAAGTACCACTTCTCCACCGGCCTCGCCAGCGCTTGTATGCCAAGTGTATCGCTCGCCTCGATGATTTCGTGCATGCGGCGAGTGGATAGATACATGCAGCGTTTGGTCCAGCTAATGGCGTCCTACCTTTCGGACAACATTCACGACCATGTCAAAACGAACGTTCGTGTATACGCTTGCGATGCTACTCCTCGCATCACCGTTCAACCTTCGGGCGCAAGGCGGGTTGTTCAGCGATAGCGCATATTTCACGGATGGCCTTCGCGCGCCAGACGGAGGCTACTATACGCGTGATTGGGTTGACCCGGGCTCCCACCTCGCGCGGTTCGATGCAAACATGACATCGCAATGGGCGAACGACTATGCCGCTCCGGGTGCCATGGGTGGCACTATTCGGATCTCCAGTATGGATGTGCTTCCGGATGGAAGCGCTGTTCTCGTGGGCACCGGGGGGTCCATAGACATGTCCCAACAAGCTCCGTACGATACCCATCACCATGTGGTGGTGGTGCTGGTCGCTCCAGACGGTACTGTCTCGCAAGCCAAGGACCATGTATTCGCCACTCAGAACAGTAGTGATTGGGATCAAATGGACATGGACCAGTATTCCTGGCACCCTGTGTCGACCAGTTCATCCGGAGAATCTTTCATTTCTCTGCGTCGTGACATCATGCCCTATACAGAGTATCTGGTCATGAAAGTTGATGCCGCTGGGAACTACGCTTGGTGTGCCCGTGCGCCAGAGGGGGAATGGATGAGCAGCAAGATACTGGCTGATGATGCAGGCGGCTGCTTTATCGTGCTCAATGATGACAACAACAACGGATATGACCGGATCCATGTGGTACATCTCGGCGCGGATGGAAGCACTCTATGGTCCAAGGTCATTCGTCGGCAAGGTTATACGTACATCAGTTTCAGTAGACTGCATCAGATGGGCGACGGAACGGTCTATGTAGTAACCACTAGCGGTCAGAACCTGGTACGGGTTCGCCTCGACCCCACGGGCCAGGTCGAAGAGCATTTGCTCATCACGTCCTTTCCGCAACCACCGTCCAATTATCTGATCGGTGTGATGGGGTCGGCCATGGCTGAAGATGGAAGTATGACCATGTTCACTGACGGTGGCAACATGCCGTATCGGGCCTATCGTATCGATCCCACCGGAAGCACTATTGGCGCTTGGACCACCCCGGAAACGGTCGATGGAACTTGGACGACCAGATTCAACATCGGTTCTGTGCAAGATGAAGGCCCTAGCTTCACGGCATTGGCCAGTCTATGGCGCGAGGAAAGCGTTTTCGGTTTCTATGAAGGTTATCCTGTCGTTATCAGCAGCCCCTTGGACCTGAGCGGGCTCTGTGAGATCACGCCGCTGCAGTTCGCACAGACCGCGTTGCCGCTCACGCAACTTGAAGTGACCGATGGCACGCCCTTCACTCCCGTTACGCATATTGGCACGAACGACATCGTGGTAACTGTCACTCCGCTGAGCCTTGAGCATCCGGAGGACTTTTGCTCATTCGTGGGACCGACGGGGATTGCGGAACAAGGGGAGGAAGAACTGCTCTTTCCCAACCCCGTTGCCCGCAGTGGCATTGTGCGCCTGGCCGCAGAGTCCGGAAGTCAGCTTCGAATAGTTGATGCGATGGGGCATTGCGTCCGGTTCATGCGGACCTGGGGACCGGTTCAGGAGTTCACCGCCGACTTCACGCCCGGTGTTTATTCCGTGTTGCTCAGCCGTGCTAACGGTGTCCCGAGCGTGTCTCGATTGGTCGTGGAGTGAGCGAGGCAGTGGTTCTTGCCGCTCGCGGAACGCTTCAGTTGAACAGATCCGCCCCCATCCACCTCGGATACGCCAAGTACCACTTCTCCACCGGCCGGGCAAGCGCCTGTATGCCCAACGTGTCGCTCGCTTCGGCGATGTCACGCAACGAACCATCCTTGTACAGCAGCTCGATGCGGTTCTGCGTGGCGTCGTACGCGTTGTTCACGATGCGTTCCGTGAGGACGAAATGGTCGCAGACCTCCAGTGGCACACCGAGCTTTTTCGCCACGGCTTGTTTGATGCGTGCGATGCGCTCCGGCTCCCACGGCTTGTCGAGCAAACGGATGCGGTAGGTGCGGCGTTCCACCAGGTCCTTGCACACGGTGCTCAGCACCTTGTCGGGATGTTCGGCCCACACTTTCACCGCGCCCATGATGTCGTGGTCGTCCAGTTTGAGGAAATCGCGCAATACGGCGGGGTCCTTGAAGGAATCGCGCGTGTGCGGCGCGCGCAGGAAGCGTTGCAGGGCCGGTGAGCCGAAGACCTCGGTGCCCGAGACCGCCAGTGCCTTCGCCCTTCGCAGCGCTTCCTGCAACATGCCTTCGGCCGCCACCACGGTCTTGTGCAGGTACACCTGCCAGTACATCAGGCGGCGCGCCACCAGGAATTTCTCGATGCTGTAGATGCCTTTCTCCTCGACCACCAATTTGCTGCCGGTCTCCGGGTCATTCACCACTTCGAGCATCTTGATGATGCGGTCGCCGCCGATAACCCCCTCGCTCACACCCGTGTAGAAGCTGTCGCGGTTCAGGTAGTCCATGCGGTCCACATCCAACTGGCCGGTAACGAGCTGGTGCAGGAAGTGGTGCGGGTATTGGTCCCTGAAAATGGCCAAGCCGATGGAGAGCGCACCGCCCATCTCCGCGTTCAGCGCGTCCATCACCAAGGCGCTGATGTCCTCGTGGCCGATGCCTTCCACCAAGCTGTGCTCCAGCGTGTGGCTGAAGGGGCCGTGGCCGATGTCGTGCAAAAGGATGGCGATGTGTGCGCCGAGCGCTTCCTCCTCACTGATGGCGTGGCCTTTCGCCCGCAAGGTGCCGATGGCCTGGCCCATGAGGTGCATGGAACCGAGGGCGTGGTGGAAACGCGTGTGCAGGGCGCCGGGGTACACCAGATGGGAGAGGCCCAGTTGCTTGATGTAGCGCAGCCGCTGGAACCACGGATGGTCGATCAGCCGCAGTACCACGGGGTGAGGTACCGCGATGAACCCGTAGATCGGGTCGTTCAGGATCTTCGTGCGTCCCATCCCGGCCTTTCCCGGTGGGGAAAGAGGGGTGCCTTCCGGTTCGATCATGGTTATTCTTCAGGCTAGGCGCGGCTATTCGGGACGCGAGGCGAAAGGGCCTATTTTCACGCTCCGAAAATAGACGGCTTTTCCGGCACACTCCCTTGTCCATCGGCGCGTTCTCACCGGAAACAAAGCCAACCTCCTGATGAACCCGAGCATCCTCTGGGCCGACGACGAGATCGATCTGCTGAAACCCCACGTCCTCTTCCTCGAGCAGAAGGGCTACGACGTGAAGACCGTGAACAATGGATTGGACGCCGTGGACCTGGTGGGCAAGCAGGAGTTCGACATCATCTTCCTCGATGAGAACATGCCGGGCCTCAGCGGCCTGGAGACCCTCACGCGCATCAAGAGCATGTCAGCGCGCACGCCGGTGATCATGATCACCAAGAGCGAGGAGGAGACCATCATGGAGGAGGCCATCGGCAGCAAGATCAGCGACTACCTGATCAAGCCCGTGAACCCCAACCAGATCCTGCTGGCGCTGAAGAAGCACTTGGACGGCAAGCGACTGGTGAGCGAAAAATCCAATACGAGCTACCAGCAGAACTTCGGCAGACTGGGCATGCGCCTGAGCGATCGCCTGAGCGCCAACGATTGGATGGTGCTCTACGATGAGCTGGTGCGTTGGGAACTCGAGCTGAGCGCGAACCCGGACCAGAGCATGGCCGAGATCCTCCGCAGCCAATGGGCCGAAGCGAACGACCTCTTCTGCCGCTTCGTGGAGAACAACTACCTGAACTGGTTGAGCGGCAACGCCAAGGACGCACCCTTGCAATCGCACAATGTGTTCAAGACCAAGGTGGCCCCGTTGATCGACGAGAAGCAGCCCCCGCTCTTCATGCTGCTGATCGACAACCTGCGCCTGGACCAGTGGCGTGTGATCGAGCCCATCGTGAGCGAGTACTTCAAGGTGGAAGAGCAAGGGATGTTCTACAGCATCCTTCCTACGGCCACACAATACGCGCGCAATGCGTTGTTCGCCGGCATGATGCCCGCCGACATCGAGCGCCGCTTCCCCGGCAAGTGGATCAACGAGGACGAAGAAGGAAGCAAGAACGCCAACGAGGACGAGTTCCTCACCGACCAGCTGAAACGCCTCGGCAAGAACGTAAAGCACAGCTACCACAAGATCACCAACATCACCGCAGGGAAGAAGCTCGCCGAGAGCATGCACACCCTGATGGACAACCCGCTGAACGTGATCGTCTACAACTTCGTGGACATGCTGAGCCATGCCCGTACGGAGATGGAGATCATCCGCGAACTGGCCGAGGACGAGCCCGCGTACCGGTCCCTGACCAAGAGCTGGTTCGAGCATTCGCCGCTGTTGGACATGCTGAAGTTCATCGCCGAGAAAGGCTGCCGTCTGGTGATCACCACCGACCACGGCACCATCCGTGTGACCGAGCCGAGCAAGGTGGTGGGCGACCGCAACACCAACACCAACCTCCGCTACAAGCACGGCAAGAACCTCACGTACGAAGCGAAGGACGTCTTCGCCGTGAAGGACCCGGCCAAAGCCCTGTTGCCCCGCGCGAACGTGAGCACCGTCTACGTATTCACCAAGCGGGACTTCTACTTCGTGTACCCGAACAACTACAACCACTTCGTGAACTTCTTCCGCAATACCTTCCAGCACGGCGGTATCTCGATGGAGGAAATGCTTGTTCCGGTCATCACCTTGAAACCACGCTGATCAACCTCGTTCACAACTCCACGGATGAGCACACTGATGCAATTGCACAATGCGGATGAGGCCACCGACCTGGCGGCCGCCATGCTCAGCGCCTGCGGCAAGCGCCGCGTATTCGCTTTCCAAGGCGATCTCGGCGCCGGCAAGACCACGCTCATCAAAGCGATGTGCGGGGAGCTGGGTGTGGAGCAGGGTACGGGCAGCCCCAGCTACAGCATCGTGAACGAGTACCGCACGGCGGGGAACGAGACCATCTACCACTTCGACCTGTTCCGCTTGAAGGACGTCGCGGAGCTCGATGGCATCGGCTTCACCGAATACCTGGACAGCGGCAAGTACTGCTTCGTGGAATGGCCCGAGCTGGCGAAGAACCTGCTGCCCCACGATGCTGTGCGCGTGCGCATGAAGGTGGCCGCTTCCGGCGATCGAACCGTTGAACTGGCGCTATGAGCACGACGAGTTCCGAACTGCTTAAACAACTGGCGCGCGAGGTCGCGCTTTCGCCGCAGGAGCAGGCCTTGGCCGTCGGCACGCGCAACAAGAGCCTGTTCATCGGCATACCCAAGGAATCCACTTTCCAGGAACACCGCGTGCCCCTCACGCCTTCGAGCGTCGCGGTGCTCGTGGGCCGCGGCAATGACGTGGTAGTGGAACGCGGCGTGGGCGAGGCCGTGCAGTTCCAGGACACGGACTACACCGAGGCCGGTGCCATGCTCGCCGAGAGCGCGGAGGAAGTGTTCAAGGCGGACCTCATCCTGAAGGTCGCACCGCCTGGTCTGAAGGAGATCGAACTCCTGCGCCCGAAGCAGATCCTGATCAGCGCGCTGCAGATGACCACGCAGCCGAAGGACACCCTGCGCAAGATGATGGACAAACGGGTCACGGCCGTGGCTTGGGATTTCATCAAGGACCGCGAGGGCATCTACCCGATCATCCGTGCCATGGGCGAGATCGCTGGCAACACCAGCGTGCAGATCGCGGCGGAATACATGAGCACCGACAAGGGTGGACCCGGCCTCATGCTCGGGGGCATCAGCGGTGTGGCCCCGGCGGAAGTGGTGATCATCGGTGCCGGTACCGTGGGTGAATTCGCTACACGCGCGGCACTCGGCCTCGGCGCCAGCGTGAAGGTCTTCGACAAGAGCATCTACCGCCTCCGCCGCTTGCAGAGCGATCTCGCACAGCGCATCTACACAAGCGTCATCCAGCCCGATGAATTGAAGCGCGCGCTGCAACAGGCCGACGTGGCCATCGGTGCGCTGCGCCCCGAGCACGGTCGCACGCCCATGGTGGTGAACGAGGACATGGTGCGCGAGATGAAGAACGGCAGCGTGATCGTGGACGTCAGCATCGATCGCGGTGGCTGTTTCGAGACGAGCCGCATCACCAGCTTGAGCGATCCCGTTTTCAAGAAGTTCGGCGTGGTGCATTACTGCGTGCCCAACATCGCCAGTCGCGTGCCCCGCACCGCCACTTACGCGCTCACCAACATCTTCGCGCCCCTGCTCCTCGGCATGGGCGATGTCGGTGGCTTCGAGGAACTCATCAAACGCGACCTCGGCCTGCGCCACGGTGTGTACCTCTTCAACGGTGCGCTTACCAGCGAGGTGCTTTCCGAAGCCTTCCGCCTGCCTTATAAGGACCTCGACATCCTGCTGGCGGCTTTCTGATCCCCGGATTCCATGACCTTCGGAAGGCGGCTGCGTTTGTTCATGCTCGGGCTCGGCTTGGGTACCATCGTTTCCTTCATGATCTTCGGGAAGAGCTGCACGAACATGGCGTGGGCACCCGACGCCCGTGTGCGGCTGCGCATGAAGAGCACCCTCATTCATGCCACGCCCAGTGCACAGGCCGCGCTGGACGAACTCGGCATCGATCTGGCCGCCTTGCGCGCCGGTATGGACAGCTTGGACGTGGACTTCAGCAAGAGCCGCCGCACGGATGACAGCCTCTACTACCGGCTCACAGGCCCGGTGAAAGGGCACTCTGTCGAGCTCAGCATCGCCACATTGCGCGACTACGCCATCGACTCCACCAGCACCTTGCTGATGGTCAGCCCCAAGTGACCCGCCCGATCGGGATCCGATCCCGAGAAACGCACAACGCCCCGGGACCATCGGTCCTCGGGGCGTCGCACATTGATCGTGTCGCTTAGCGCTTCTTGCCCTTCTTGCCTTTTTTGCCTTTCGGCGCAGCGGCCTTCTTGGTCACTTTGGCGGCTTTCGCGGGCTTGGTCGAACCCTTCGGGCGGCCGCGGCCTACGATCGGCTTCGGCTTCCACTTCGGGCCGGGACCCCACACCTCTTCCACCATGCACTTCCAGCCGGCACGGCCGAGCCAGTCATGCATGAGGTCACGCGTTGGATGGTCCCCCTTGTTCATGCGCACGCGCATGTTCAGGATGGATTGCTTGGCCAGCTTCAGCGGGCCCCAGATGTCCGGTTGCTGCAACATGCGCTGGAACGCGCTTGGCAGGGACATGCCGTCTGTTTCGGTTGTGTTGTTCTTCTTCGACATGGGCGCAAAGATCCTTCAGAATTGTACCGTCCCGACGCACTTCATCACAGAAAACAGACGAGCCGGTGTTAAGAACACGACGAAGCGGTCCTCAAACACGACCGAACGGACGGATGCCGGGCATCCGGTATCCCGGCGCACGGGTAGGCGGCCGGTCCGGTCCAGGCGGAAGAAAGTCGCCCGGTTCGCCCTCCGGGAGAAGCCCATCGACCGGGTGCATGTGCGGCCGTCCGGCTTGGTGCGGAGGATCCCGTGGTAGCGGCGCTAGCCGTCATCCGGTCGATATGATCCCCTGGTCTGTGGTCATCCAGTCGGAGGATGTCCTTGACCTGAAGGATACCGGGCTGCCAGCGTTTCCCTACCGCACGAACACCTTCCCGGTGGTAACGCGTTGGGCCTGCACAGCGCGGAGCACTACCAGCCCAGAGGCCCGTTCATCCAAGTGCGCGGCCCATGCAGCGCCCGACCGCACGGTGGTTGTGCGTTGGAGCAGGCGGCCGGCCGTATCGAATGCTTCCACGGATACCGGCCCTTCTTCCAGCCCCATACTGCGGAAATGAACTGTGCGGTCCTGGTCGTTCCACCAGAATACGGGAGCTTCGCCGTCGGTCCCGATGTGGATATGCGTGGACAGCTCCGTGCATCGGATGGCTCCTTCCGGCAGGAAGACCGCCGAATCGAAATTGCCGTCGGTGGCATCGGCGATCGCGATCTTCAAATGGTAGGACATGCCCGGCACCACCACCGCGCGGGCGGTGAGCACCACCGAATAGCCGTCCAACTGCGTCCCCAGGCCGAAGTCGTTGTTGATGTAATAGATGGTATCCGCCAGCCATCCGTTGTTGATGGCGCAGAGCCCGAAGCTCCCTTCCGATCCGTTGATGCCGCGGTTCAACGTGTTCACGGAAACAGGAAGGCCGCTCGCGGGCAAGGTGGCCATGTTGATCGCCGCGTTGGAAAAGGGTCCGGCAAGCCCCGGTCCGCTCAGGAAAAGCCCCATGCGGTCGTCCTTGTCGGTGCACACGTACTCATCATACTCCTCGGAGCCGAACACAAAACGCACCTCCAAGGTGTCGCCCTCGGGCACAAGGTCCATCTGGATGATGCCCGGATCGAACAGCCCGCTGATGTTGGGAAGGCTCATCAGCATGATGTCCGGATCATACGCGGCGAAGCCCCCGCCGAAGGACATGTTCGGGATGTTGTTCGGACCCATCACCCCGTAAATGATCCCCGTGCTGATGACCAGCCCGCTGTCCAGCCCGATGCTCGCCGTGCTGTCGCTGAACACGCCCACCTGCTGCGGGTCGACTGTCTGACTGAAGGCGTTCGAGAGCACCACGTTCGGGCCGTTCAAGTGCGTGAGCGCAGCAGCAGCGGGATCGGCCACGCCGTAAACCATGAGTTGCGCGGAGGCGCCCGTGAGGCATAAGAAGAGGGAAGTGGAGAAGATCAGGCGGGGCATGCGGTAGTTGATGATACAGGACGGACCATCCCCTGCCCGGGTTGCACGCGCGACCGGTGCTGCGTTCAACATGATGGCCGGGACACGTCAACCTCAGTTTTCCCCGCAGCCCGTGATCACCCCATGGAACAGCGACCCGTTGAGCACCTTGAACGGCGGGTCCAATTGGATGGTGTGCCCAGCCTTGTACGTCACCTGTTGCGAGGCCCCGGAGGTCATCGTGGCTGTGGAGTTGATCTGGCCGGCCGCGTTCGCACTGCTGCCGCCCGGCGCATTGCCGGAGAGGTTCACGGTGTTCAGGCAACCGTACAACTCCGAGCGCCAGATGCCACGGCCGAAGGTTCCGATGGCGATGGTGCCGTCCTGTTCGTTGATCTCGATGTCCTCCACACGCACCGCTGGCAGGTTCGTGTTGAAGGGCACCCAGTTCCCGATGGTATTGTCGCGGTAGAACACACCTACGTCAGTGCCGATATAGATCTGATCGTCCGGCAATCCACCACCCGCATCGTAGGCGATGCAGTTCACGATGATGTTCGGAAGACTTCCGCTGATGTTGCTCCACGAAGCACCCGCGTCCGCGGAGTAGTACACCTTCGAACCGGCGTTGAAATCCGCCACCGTTACGAACACTTCCCATTCATACTCGGGGTTCACCGCGATGCCCGTGATGTGGTTGCCCGGAAGACCGGCGCTGATGTTCGTGAAGGAGCTACCACCGTTGTCACTTGTGCTGATCGTATTGCCATACGAGCAATAAATGCGGTCCGGTGCGCCCTGGCAGATCACCAGTTCGTCCGCGCACGGCACGCCCAGGTCCGTCCAGGTGGCCCCGTTGTCGATACTCTTGAACAGGTTGAACCAGCCGCCATACAGGATGGTGGGCGTAACCGGGTCCATGGCCAGTGGTGTCAGCCAAGGTCCACCTTGGGGTTGGATGTTGTACTGCATGTTCGTTCCCCCATCGGTGGAACGGTGCACGTACCCGCCTTGCCAGGTGTAGTAGAGGATGTTCGGGTCCGTGTGGTCGATCATGCAGTCCAATCCATCGGCTCCGGTCAGATGCGTCATGATGGTGCTGCCACCGATGAGCTTGTTGGAACCGTTGTCCTGTGCACCACCGATGTACAGCCCGGGGTCGCCGTCGTAGTCGGCGATCCGGTAGAACATCGAGGTGTTCAGGCCTTGGAAAATGGGGCTCCAGTTGGCACCCTGGTCGGTGCTCACGGTCAAGCCACCGTCGCTCGCGCAATACATATGGCCGTTCACCGGGTTGAACACCAGGTCATGGATGTCCGCGTGGACGTAGTGTGTGCCGATCGCGCCTCCGAAAGGAAGGCCCCAGTGAGCGTTCTCCGTGAATGTGGTGCCGCTGTTGGAGCTTTCCCACACGTTGACGCCACCGGTGAACAGGTTGCCCGCGTTCGTGGGACTGACGGCCAAGGCCAGGTCATAGCCGGACTGATCGCCGGCAGTGCTCCCATCGGTGGATCCGTCCAGGATGTTCGGCGTACTGGTCATCAAACTGAAATTGACGCCGGAATCCGTCGAGCGGTATACCCCCTTGAACGTTCCCGCGCCGGTGGCGGGGCCAGCCAGCACGTAAACGGTGTTCACCGCGTTCGGGCTTACGCCGATGGCCATCCGGTTGATGCCCGAAGGGATGCCCGAAGTCACAGCCGTCCAGCTCGCCCCGGTATTCGTGGAGCGGTAGAAGGTGCCGTCCGCCGAGGCGTACAGGATGGCGGGATTGCCCGGTTTGCACTCCACGTCCTGGAAGCTGCCCGTCTGCGTGTTGGTCCAGCTCCCGCCCCCGTTGGTGGTGCGGTACAGCCCCGCCGTGGTGGCCGCCCACAGGATGTTGCCGTTGGTGGGATGCACCAACAGCTTGTACCCGCGCACGAAACTCGTAACAGGCCAGGTGAGCGCCGTCGCGCTCCAGCTGACACCGTTGTTCGTGCTCTTGTACACACCCAATGAATTGGTGACGCCGCCATCCCCATCGCCGGTGAGGATATAGATGGTGGTCGGTGTGGTGGGGTGTACCGCTACACCGGATACGCCAAGGTTCGGAAGCATATCCGTCAGTGAGGTCCACGTGCTGCCCGCATCCGTGGTGCGCCACAGTCCACCGGCCGGCGAACCCACGTAGATGGTATTCCCGTCCGTCGGGTGGAATGCTACCCTGTTCAATCGACCGAGCCCGGGAGCATATCCGTTCGCTCCGTTCACGAAGCCGGTGGGGCCCATGAACGTCCAATTGCCCACGGCCGACCAGGGCGAGAACTGCGAGGCCAGCTCCGCCAGATAGGGCTCGTACGCCTCCAGGTTCTTCTGTGCATCGTTCACCAGTTCACCAGTGCCCGTGAGCCGTGTGCGGCGGTCATACTCCCAACGCTTCCATTGTTTGAAACCCGTGCCGGGGCCGTTCGGGTTCGCCGCGTAGAAAGCGTCCATCGTGGACTTGATCGCCGCGAAATCACGTGTGCCGGTCTTCAGGTAGTAGTAGCGGTCCACGGGCGGGTCTTGCGCGCGGGCCGCGCCGGTGCGGATCAGCAGGAACGCGCACAGCGCGATCAGTGCCGCGTTCCGGATACCGGCGATGGGGGAGATGATGTTCCGTGGCATGGCCGATCACTTCTTGAGGCCCTCGGTCACCAATGCGCGCAGGGCCGCCAGTTCGTCGCGCATCGCGGCCATTTGCTCTTCGCTCGCGATCATCTGGAGGGTGAGCTCCTCCACCTTCTCCACGAGCAGCACGTTCATGGCACCCAAGCTCAATCCGTTCGCCAGCACGTCCGCCTCACTCGGCATCTTGGGCAGTCGGCCATGTTCGTTGATGTAACGTTTCACCTCGCCCAGCGGCATCAGCTCGTAACCCTCGCGGAACACATAGTCCGGGAAGCCGCTCACAGTAATATCCACCTCCTTGCTGGTGATCTTGCCGTTCACGGCCAGCTTGGACTGGGGCGTGGTGGTGCCGATGCCCACGTTCCCGCTGCCCTTCTGGATGAAGAGCACGGACGCACCTGCCGCACTGCCCTGGTGATCGAGAATGTTCAAGCCGAGCGTGCCTCCGCGTTCATCGCTCTCGATCGTATATCCGTTGTCCTCATTGTAGTGTCGAAGTCTGATCCCGCTGCGCTGTGTATTGCCGCCCTGCGTGGCCACGGTGATGTACCGGTCCGCCGCACCCACGTACGAGCCCACTTGCAGGAGACTCCCCGGCGTAGTAGTGCCGATGCCCACGTTCCCATCACTCTGCACGCGCATGCGGTAGATCAGCGGATTGGTCACGGCGCCGCTGGGCTTGGTGAAGATGTCGATGTGCGCGCCGAAGCCTCCGTCATCGGTGGCCTGGATGCGTGCACCCGGATCGTTCCCGCTCGGGCTGAAGGGTGTGAGATCGAGCGCTGCGGTGAGCCCGGTTCCCGTTACCCGGATGTTGCCGGAGGTTACGTCCAAGGATGCCTCAGGCGTGGTAGTCCCGATACCCACGTTCCCCGTCGGGCCATCAACATACATGGCCGTGCGCACGGGGTTGTTCACTTGGTCCAGATCACGACCCACCGAGAAGTGGATGCCCTTCTCGCCGTGCACGTCCAATTGGTCCGAATCCGTGTTCGACTCCCACCCGTATTCACCGATGCAGGTGACCACATCGTTCTCGGTAGAGAAGTAGTCATCGCCGAAGATGATGCGCGTGCCCGTGCCGAACGTGCCTTGCCCGAACAGGTGCAACTTGCCTTCGGGTACCGCCGTGCCGATGCCGATGTTACCGGTGTTGGTATTCAGCAGGTCGTTGCCTGACAAGGACCAGCCCGCCGCCGAACCGCTCGTGAGCGCGTGCATTGCGAAGGGCACCGATTTGAACTGCCCGCTGCCGAGGAAGGCGTAGTTGGTGCCGCCCGTGATGTCCACATACACCTGGTAGGTTTTCGTGCCGCCACCGTTCCATGGTACATCGTCGAACGTGGGCCAGAAGGATCCCCCCTCCGGGGTGCCTTGCCCCCACACCACGCTCACCTGCCCTTGCGCATCCGTGGTGGTGCTATGCGTTTCAACGTATCCGGTGATCAGCCCTTCTTGAATGTGCAACCGCAGGCTCACAGCCTGGTTGGCAACGGGGTCGCCAGCGGCGTTGCGCACAACGGCCTGGTAGTTGATCCCGCTGTAGTTGGTCTGCGCCGATGCGCTCAGGGCCGTAGCCAAAAGCAGCAGGAAGGGAAGGGGACGGATGTTCATGGGGAAAGACGTATGGGGTGGTTGGGAGGCTTGTCGAAAAAGATCAGGGCACCTGCTGGGTGCGCACGTTGTTGGGCGTGGTGCTGCCCACGTTCACCAGGATCGGGTCGCGGTCGTTGCCGGTGCCGGTGTACTTCACGAGCGCATCCATGGTCACGTCCTCGCGCCAATAGCCGGCGGCGGTATTGTTGGGCGTCGTACTCCCGACCTTCACCAGGATCGGGTCGCGGTCGTTCAGGGTGCCGGTGTACTTCAGGTCCCCGTTGGCGCGCGTATCACCCGCCCACAGTGCGCGCACCGATCCAATGGTCTTCTGCGCGTTCGTCCCGTACGTCGGTGTGCTCCCGTCCTTCAGGTTTATACTCACCGCCGTTGCGCTGAGCGCCATGCTGTTCAAGGTGAGCGCGCTCAAGTGGTTGCGATGCCGCACACGCACGTAGTAGTTCGCGGGTGCCGCTGAGAACCGCACGGGCGACACGCCGTCCACATCCACGATGTCACCGTCCCGCTGTACCAGTGCGGAGCGCGTGGCCTTCACCAACGTGTTGTTCGCTCCGTCGCGCAGCTCCAGGAACACCCAGTCAACGATGGCGTTGCTGCCGCTTACCGCCAGCACGGGAGCCGTGGTGCTCTCGCCGCCGCCGTTCACCTGTGTGAAGCCCAAGGCCGAGTAAGGCTCACCCAGTGGCAGCCAGCCACCATTGCGCAGGCCGTCGTTCATCAATGCGGTACCCGTGTTGTAAGGTCCTTCCAACAATGCGGCGATATTCACCCGCACCAGCACCTGCGCTACCTGCTGGTAGCCCTGCGTCACTAGGCCGCCTGCGACGTTGCCCGATCCGATCACCGGCTCACCGATGGACCAGCTCACCCGCGAGCCGCCCGCCACCGCCGCGCTGCCGCCAGCGCTGGACACTAAGCGCGTACCCTGGGATTGCGGGAAAGCCGGGGTGCTCGACAGGAGCAACAGCCAGGCAAGGGAACGGATGACCATGGTTCGCGTGGTTCAGGGTGGTGGTATACCGGAATTTCGGGAAGCTGCGGCCGTCTTCCGACCACCTCGCCCCGAGAACCAATACTAGGTGATCTTTTTGGAAATGCAAGCGCTTGGACCACCCGGTGGATGTCCATATATGCGCCTCACTGGCGGGTGAACGCCGCCGTGCTCTGCCCTTGGTTCGTGCGCAGCACCACGTAGTAGTTCCCGGCCGCGAGGTCATAGACCGGAACAGTGAACCTCCGCTCCCCCGCGAGGAGTCCACCCTTGTACAGGAGCCGTATCCCTTGACCTTGTTCGCTGCGCGGGGTCAGTTCCGCTTGTGAGCGCCGATGCGCATGCAAGGTCGCACGTACGTCGCTCGTGGCAGGGTTGGGCTGTACATCAAGCCACTCCACCGGCGCGGGCGGTGTGGGCGCTATACCGACGGACGCATCGCCGTTCCTGAACACGCCATTGCCGCACATGAACGCCTCGGTGGCGCTAATCCGGTGGAAGCGGTCGTAGCCCGCATCCAGCGGAAGACTCTGCCAGCTCTGTCTACCATCGTGGGTTTCCAGCAGGATCTGGTCGCCGCCCACGAAGCCGTGCAGCGTATCGAGGAAGCCCATCACGTGCATGCAGGGCACCAGGGGCTTCACCGCTTGTGTGGTCCATGTGGACCCCGCATCGCTGGAGCGCACGATGCGCGTACCGGTGCCCACTACCGCTTCCACGGAACCGTAGATGTGTATGCTGTCCGGTGTCTGCAACTTCCAGATGTGATCATCATGGTGGCCGGTGAGGTGGCGCACGCTCCAGGTATCTCCCCCGTCTGCCGCAGCGAGCATGATGCCGCCCAAGCTGGGTGGTTGGGCCTTGCCCGATGCGAAACCGGTATCCGCGTTGAGGAACAGCACATCGATGAGCGCGCTGGCCATGCTGTTCAAGTTGGTCTTGTCCCAGTTCATGCCGCCGTTCGTGCTGCGTATCACACAGGTCGGCTGGAACCACACACCGCAGCCGTAGATGACCTCCGGCGAAGCCGCGCACAAATCGTGGATGCTCGATGCACCGGGGATGGATTCCGTGATGTCCTGCCAGGTATCGCCGCCGTCCAACGTGCGCAGGAAGGTGCCGCTCACGCTGCCGCTGGAGCCGATCTGCGTCGCGGCGAATCCGATGCTGCGCAAGTGGTCCGCACCCGTGTACACGGTTTGCCAGGTTTCCCCGCCGTCAAAGGTGCGCAGAATGATGCCGTCCGCGCCGCCAGCCACCCAGCCCGTGTCCGGCCCGATGAGGCAGATGTCATCCTTCCACGCGCCGTTGTTCGGGGCACTGGTGATGGTCCATTGGGCGGTGAGCGCGTGGAGAAGGATGGCCAGGATGCGGAGCAGGAATGCGTGCATGAGCATGAGTGTGCACGAAGCTTCCGGAGCACCTTCTACTTCGATGCCGGCAGCGTGAAGCGGATCGTCGTGCCGTGCCCTTCCGGGCTTTCGGCATGCACTTCGCCGCCGTGGGCTTCCACGAAGCGCTTCACGATCGCCAAGCCCAGCCCCGTGCTGTCCTCCCGGTCGGGGTCGCCTTCACCTTTCTCGAACACCTTCTCCAATCTGTCCGCGGGAATTCCCGTGCCGGTATCCGCGACCCAACAAGCGATGGTGCCCTCCGCCTCGTTCAGTCGGCCACTTATCCGCACCTCACCTCCGGGGGAATACTTGATCGAGTTGCTGATGAGGTTCTGGAACACCCGCCTCAACAGGCTGGAATCAGCGAACACCACCAGGTCGTCAGGTACAAGATTGATGAGTTTGGTACCGGCCGTGAGTGCCACCGGTTTCATGCCCTGCACGATGGCCTGTACCATGGGCCACAGGTCGAAGTACCGTTTCACCGGTTGCACGGTTTCTTCCGCGCCTTCGTCCATGTTCTCGTCCAGCACCTTGGCCACCAAGGCTTCCAACTGGCCCACGTTGCGGTGCAGGGTCTTGATCATCTGGGCGCTTTCCGCGTTCCCCGTCTGCTCCTGCAAGGTCATCTCCAGCACGCTCGCGGCCAGGGAGATCGCCGTGAGCGGATTGCGCAGGTCGTGGGCCACGAAGGCCAGGTACTCCTGCCTGCGTTGTTTCACCGCCAAGGCCTGTTGCTCGGCGTGGGTTTCCACCGCCAGGCCAATGGCCTCGTCCAGCACGCGGTTCAGCGTGTGGAAAGGTCTTCCCTCCAAGGACAGCGCGTTCTCCTGCGCCAGATCATGCACGCAACCGCGCAGGATGTTGTACTCCGCTACCACTTCCCGTATATCGAAGCCGTCCTCGAACCGCTGGATGCCATGTTCCGGCGGCGTTCCTTCCTCGAGCGTTCCAGCGATCGTCTCTTCTGTCCGTTGCTCCAAGGCCAAGGCCAACTCGTCCAGGAGGGCGGGGATGTGGTCGTTGAGCGTGGGAATATCCAAATGGGCAGCGGACGGCAGTTTGCGCACTTGGTCCCGCCAACGCTTCAGCAAGTTGTCCTTCTTCAGCCGGATGAGCTCGGAGAGCTGGCTGATCACTGCGCTCGTCATGGGTGCTTCCGGGTACGGGGCCGAAAGCTAATTCGCTCTGAGGTGGACTTCAGAGGTCCTGCGCCGCACCCCGCCCGGCCAGCCAGCCCGTGCTCCATGCCGCTTGGAAATTGAAGCCGCCCGTGATGCCGTCGATGTCCAGCACCTCGCCCGCGAAATGCAGGCCCGGGGCCACGCGACTTTCCAAGGTGGCAGGGTCCACTTGGTGCAGGGCCATGCCACCGGCGGTAACGAACTCTTCCTTGAAGGTGGTCTTTCCGCTCGCGCTGTACCGGTCGTTCGTCAGCACGTCCAACAGCCGGTCCACGTGCTTCTTGCCCAGCTCGCCCAGCGGCTTTTCCAAGGGGATGCCAGCACGGAGCAACAAGTAGTTCCATAAACGCGAGGGCAGTTCGAATACACCCGCGTTCACCACTTGGCGCTTGGGGTGTTCGCCCACCTGCTTCATGAGGCCTTCGCGGGCGGCGGCCTCGTTCAGTTCGCCGAGCCAGTCCACTTGCACGGTGTACATGTAGCCCATGTCATGCAATGCGCGCGCACCGAAGGCGCTCAAGCGCAGCACGGCCGGACCGCTCAGGCCCCAATGCGTGATGAGCAACGGTCCCGTGCTTTCCAAGCCGGTGCCCGCGATGCGCAATCGTACGTGCGGAGCGACTACGCCCATCAGTTCGCGTACAGGGTCATTGGGCAGGTTGAAGGTGAACAAGGAGGGCACCGCAGGCACCACTTCATGCCCCAGCGCAACCAGCCATGCAAGACCCGCATCCTTGGGCGAGCCGCCCGTGGCCACCACCACCCGGTGCGCGGTACGTTTTCCGCTCGGCATGGTGAGTGCCCAGCGCGCGCTTCCATCGTTCATCTTCACGCATACCAGCTCGGTGACCGGGCACTGGTTATGCGCCACCACGCCCAGCGCGCGGGCTGCGTTCTGCAAGGCGTCCATCACCGTGCGCGAATCATCCGTGGTCGGGAACATGCGGCCATCGCTCTCGGTCTTCAGCGCAACGCCGTGCTGCGCGAACCACTCCACCGCTTGCGGTTGCCCCCATGCGGTGAACACCTTCCGCAGGAAGGCTTCGCCACGTGGGTAGTGCCGCGCCAGTTTGCGCGGCTCCGCGCAATGGTGCGTCACGTTGCAGCGCCCGCCTCCGCTGATCCGCACTTTCGCCAGCCACTTGTCGCTCTTCTCCAGGATCTGCACCACCGCAGAGGGGGCATGCGTCTTCGCGCTGATAGCCGCCATGTAGCCCGCCGCTCCGCCGCCGATGATGATGATGCGGGCGGCTTCGTCTGGCATAGGGGAATTGGGCGGCTCAGCTGGGTCAGCCCAGGTCGAAAAGCTTGACAGGTCCTTGATCGACGGTGCAAATGCTCAGGTCCGGGACATTCGACAAGAGGCTGGTCCTATTACTTCTTCCTCCTCCGCATCTCCGCCAATATCAAGCCCAGCTCCCTTCCGGTCTGTCCCCGTGCACTGGTATTCTCGTTCGCGCGGCGGATGAGATAGGGCAGCACTTCACCTACCGGACCGTAGGGCACGTACTTCGCCACGTTGTAGTCGGCAGCGGCCATGTTGTAGCTGATGTTGTCGCTCATGCCGAGCAATTGCGCGAACCATACACGGCGGTCGTTCTTCGGCAGGCCGCGCTCGGCCATCAGGCGGGCCATGAGCAAGGTGCTCGCTTCGTTGTGCGTGCCCACGCACACACTGATGCGGTCGAAATGCTCGGCGCAGAAGCGCAGGGCGGCATCGTAGTCGGTGTCGCTGGCGGCCTTGTTCGGCTGGATGGGGTCGGGGTAGCCCATTTCCGCGGCGCGGGCGCGTTCCTTTTCCATGTAGGCGCCTCGCACCAGTTTCACGCCGAGGTAGTAATTGCCTTTTTCAGCTTTTGCCAGGGATGCGCGCAGGAAGTCCAAGCGGTCATGCCGGTAGTGCTGCAGGGTGTTGTACACAATGGCGCGTTCCGTATTGAAGCGTTCCATCATGCGCTCCACCAGCTCATCAATGGCGGGTTGTATCCAGCTTTCCTCGGCATCCACCAGGATGGGTTCATCCGCATCATAGGCGGCTCGGCACAGGCGCAGCATGCGCGCTTCCACGCGGGCCCATTCGGCCTGCTCGTCCGCTGTGAGGCTGCCCGAACTTTTCTTTTCCAGCAGGGCGAAGCGTGAGATGCCGGTGGGCTTGAAGACGCTGAAGGGGACCTCTTTGTGCGTCTTCGCCACGGCGATGGTGCGCAATATCTCTTCCACGGTATGGTCCAGCGTGTCCTCGTCCTCCTGGCCTTCCACGCTATGGTCCAGGATGGTGCCCACATGGCTCTTCGCCAAGCGCTCCGAGGTACGCAGGCATTCTTCGATGGTCTCGCCGCCCACGAACTGCTTGAAGATGGTGGCCTTGATGGGCGCCTTGATGGGCAGGTGCAGGGCGAGGGCCGCTTTGGTGAGCCAGCTGCCTACGCCCGTGATGACGGGGTTGCCGATGATGCGGAAGAGCTGCTGGGCGCGCCAGAGGTCGCCGTCGCTCATATGGGCGAAGGCGATGCGCGTATCGCCCAGGTCGGGGAGGGATTCCACAGAAGTCAGGGATGCTTGGGACATGCGGGCGCCAAAGGAACGAATCCGGACCCTTCAGGGATGCGTCCACAGATGACGCAGATGGCGCAGATAAGCTGGTGAACGCTTGGAGGCGGCGGAACCGACCGCGCATGTCACCGCAAATCAGCATCTGCGTCATCGGCGTCATCTGTGGATAGACCTTTCTTTCGGCGGTTGCCCACCATCTTTGACGGCTGCGGCGCCACCATGTCCAGAACACGCCTTTCCGTGGAAGAGTTCAGTGCGGGGGAACATCCCGTGCGCATCGGCGATGGAGCGCTGGTAGCCTTGGAGCGCGCGCTGGCCCGCGACCTGAGGCCTTCGCAGGGCTTCATCCTGGGCGATGAGAACACCTTGCGCCTCTGCTACGGCGAGCTCATCAACCATGTACCGGCGCTTAACGATGCGCAGACCATCGAGGTGCGCAGCGGGGAACGCAGCAAGGACATCGAGGTGTGCCGGGCGCTCTGGAGCCATTTGGCCGAGCGCGGGGCCGATCGCACGGCGCTGCTGGTATGCTTGGGCGGTGGCGTGGTCACCGACCTCGGCGGATTTGTCGCGGGGGCCTACATGCGGGGCATCCGTACGATACACGTGCCCACCACGCTCATGGGCATGGTGGATGCGGCCATCGGTGGGAAGACCTCCATCGACCATGCGGGCATCAAGAACCTGGTCGGGCTCTTCGCGCCTCCCCTGGCAACATACGTGTACCCGCGCTTCCTGCGCACCTTGGGCAAGCGCGAGCTACTGAACGGCGTGGCCGAAATGGTGAAGCACGGATTGGTGCGCGATGCCAGCCATTGGAACGCCGTACGCCGCGCACCCTTGCACGACCTGGATGCGCTGGCGCCGCTCATCGCCCGCAGCGCCGCCATAAAGGCCGCCGTGGTGGAGGAGGATCCGCGCGAGAACGGCCCACGCAAAGCCCTGAACTTCGGCCATACCATCGGGCACGCGCTGGAAGCCTTCGCGCTGGAAGGGCAGCAACGCGGCTTGTTGCACGGCGAGGCCGTGGCCATCGGCATGGTGTGCGAGGCCTGGCTCAGTTGGCGCCTCGGCCATTTGGACCGCGAGAAGATGGACGCCATCCAGGAGCACCTGCTCGGTCTCTTTCCGCCATTCGTGTTGCAAGCCACGGACCACCACCGCGTGATCGAGCTGATGCGCAGCGACAAGAAGAACCGCGAAGGCGGCTTCCGCTTCACGCTGCTGAACGACATAGGCCGCGCGCAGGTGGACGTGCCGGTGACAGCGGCACAGGCCGCCGACGCGCTTGACCACTACCGATTGCTCGCCCACGATGCCCGACCGGCTGACCATCACGGCGCCTGATCGGCCCATCGATGCCATCATCGACCTGCCGCGCTCCAAGAGCGTGGCCAACCGCCTGCTTTTGCTGGCCGCGCTGGCCGGTGACATGAGCGTGGTGAAGGACCCGGGAGAAGCCGAGGATACGCGCCTGCTGCGCAACCTGCTGCGCGATCGGCCCCGTGTGCTGCACTGCGGCATGGGCGGCACCGTTTTCCGCTTCCTGCTCGCATGGGCCGCCGTGCGCGAAGGGAAGGAGCACATCATCACCGGGGACGCACGGCTGCTCAAACGACCACACCGCCCGCTCGTGGATGCGCTGCGCCAGTTGGGCGCGGACATCGAGGAAGTGGATCCCGGTCCGGGGACCGGGGGTGGTTACCGCGTGCGCGGTAAGAAACTCGCGGGCGGCACCCTGGTGATGGACGCCCCCCTCAGCAGCCAGTTCGTCAGTGCCCTCCTGCTGGTGGCCCCGCTCATGGAGAACGGCCTCTATCTGCGTTGGACAGGAACGCGGGTGAGCGAACCCTATGTACTGATGACGATGCTCGCCTTGGAGCATTTCGATGTGCCGCCCGTAGTCGACGCTGATGGCATCCGCGTGCGTGCGCGACCGCTTCGGGCGAAGGAGCGCCAAGTGCCACCGGACTGGAGCGCCGGTTCCTTCTGGTTCGAGATGGCCGCGCTTGCCGGGAACGCCCACATCCTGCTCCGCGACCTGCACCGTGATCACTGGCAGGGCGATGAGGCCGCGTGCGAGCTCTGGAAACCGTGGGTGCGCAGCGAGGAGACACCGCACGGCACCTTGCTCATCTCCGAACGCGCCCCCGGCTTCGGTGATGGGCGCCAGGAATTGAGTTTCAACCTGCGCCGCCATCCGGACCTGTTCCAGCCGCTCGTTCTCACCTGCGCGGGCCTCGGCCAGCCCGCACGCTTCACGGGACTTGAGAACCTGCACCTGAAAGAGACCGACCGCATCGCCGCCGTCATCGACACGCTCACGTACTTGGGCATACGTCCGGAACTACCGGAGAACGGGTTCGTACTGCCATCCGCCCCTCCGCTCCTCCGCACATCGGCTCATTCCGGACATGTATTCGACACCTTCGGCGACCACCGCATGGCGATGAGCCTCGCGCCGTTGGCGTTGCGGACAGGCGCCATCACCTTGAGCGCGCCCAGCGTGGTGGCCAAGAGCTATCCGGGTTTCTGGGAGGACCTGGAAAAGTCGGGGTTGATACTCCAAGTATCGCGGCCGAACGAGCCTCTCCCCGGGAAGGAACAGGGAACATCCGAGGAGTAGTGCGCCGGTTCTATGGCACCCACCGGTCTTGTGCATCGAGGTCTTCGATGGACGAAGGGCGCGAAGGCCACTGACGAGGCTTACCCCTTCCTCCGCGACCGCTCGCCCCTTTGCCTGTCGCTGTTCAGGGAAGCTGCGCGCTCCGAACGTTGTTCGGTGTCGTGCTGCCTGTATTCACCAGGATGGGGTCGCGGTCGTTGTTCGCGCCTGTGTATTTCACCGCCCCGTCCATGTTCACGTCCACGCTGAGGTAACCCGTGGCCACGTTGTTCGGCGTGCTGCCGCCGATGGCCACCAGGATCGGGTCACGGTCGTTGTTGCCACCGGTGTACTTCACCAGGCCGTCCGCGTTCACATCCCCGCACCACAGCGCTGCGCGGCCGAACGCCAGTGCCTGTGCGGAATTTCCGTAGGTGGGCGTGCTCGGCGACCGCAGGTCAAGCGAGGCCCCACTGCTGGAAAGCGCTACCGGCGCGGCGGTCATAACGCCCAGGTGGTTGCGGTGGCGCACGCTCACGTAATAGTCGCCAGGTGGTGCATTGAACGAAATGTTCGTGTAGCCCGAAGTGGACCACACGGAACCATCGGTGCGCAACAGCCCGCATTGCGTATGTACCACGTTCGCGGGATCGTCCTTTGCCCGCAGCTCCACGAGGACCCAGTCCACCACGTTGCCGTACATGGCGTTGGTCAGCACGCTCGCATCGATCGTTTCACCACCGCTGCCCACATGCGTGAAGCCAAGCGCGGTGAACGGTTCGGTCAGCGGGATCACGCCGATGGAACGCAGACCGTCGCTCATCGCGGTAGCGCTCGTCATCGGTCCTTGCAGGAAAGCGCTCAATGCGATGGGCAATGCCTGTTCGATCGGTACTGTCACGTTCACCACTTGCCGAAAGACAGCGCTCCAGCCACCATCGCTGCCGAGCATGCGCACGCCAAGCAGGTGCGGGCCTTCGGTAAGCCCATCCGTTATCCCGTGTATCGCCGTTTCGAGCGCCTCATCGAACGCACCATCCTCCGCGAACACAGGAAGCCCGTTGCCAGCGCCGGGATCCACATCCCAATAGTACTCGCCGCTTTGCACCGCGACCGGTCGAGCTGGCAGGGGTGCGCTCACATGCAGCACGGTCTTGTATTCGTTGCTCCATTGACCATCAGCACCGCGCATTCGGACAAAGAGCAAGTGATCGCCCACTTCCGGTGTTGGCACGTCGGCAAGGCCCTGCTCCAGCGCTTCGTCCCATGCACCGTTGAAAGCGGTGAGCACCGCGCCGTTGCCTTCTCCGGGATCGCTGTCAAAGAAGAACTCACCTTGTTGAACATGCACATCGCGCAGGGTCAGCACAGGGCCCACATGCACCACACTGCGGAACGCCGCGCTCCAACTGCCATCAGCACCGCACACACGCACGCCGAGCAGGTTGTCGCCGAGCGTGGCGCCGTTGGAAGCGATGTCCGCCTGTTCCAATGCGCTATCGAAGTCGCCATCGAAGGCGAGCATCGGCAGACCGGCACCCTCGCCCGGGTCCGCGCCCCAGAAGTACTCCGCGGCCTGCACGTGGATGGCGCGCATGGCGATCGCTGGTGAAACGTGCAGCACGTTCTTGTACTCGTTGCTCCACTGACCGTCCGCGGCGCGTACGCGGATGTACAGGAGATGGTCGCCTTCTGCCGGGGATGCCGCGGAACCGATGCTCTGCTCGAGCGCAGCGTTCCAATCGCCGTCGAATGCCATCAACGGTGTCGCGTTCCCTTCACCGGGGTCGCTGTCGAAGAAGTACTCGCCCTGCTGCACATGGATGTCGCGCGCGGTCAAGGGCGTGTTCACCTGCACCACTTGCGTGAACAATGCGCTCCACGTGTTGTCCGCTGCTTTCACCCGTACGAACAAGCGATGCGCGCCCGGCGTGATGGTGTTGTCGTTACCGATCACCTGTTCCAGCGCATCATTGAAATTCCCATCGGCTGCGAGCAACGGCGTGGCGCTCCCGTTCCCAGGATCGTTGTCCCAGAAGTACTCACCCTGCGCCACCCTGACCTGTCGCGCGGCGATCGGTGCGTTCACATGCAACACGGTCCGGAACACGTTGCTCCAATAACCGTTCGCGCCTTTCACGCGAACGCTGATCACCAGGTCGCCGAGCGCAGCAATGGATACAGTGCTGATGACCCGTTCCAAGGCTTGGTCCCATTGGCCATCGACCACTTGCATGGCGGTGCCGAGCCCTTGTCCGGGGTCATTACCGATGAACCATTCCGCTTGCGCGAGGCGCGGCGATTGTGCGAACACATGGATGCCGATGACGGCCGCGGTGGAAAGAAGTATCGATCGCAGCATGGCTCAACGATCGTAACCGGTGGCGGAAATGATCACCGCGTCGCCCTGTGCCACCACGCGTGGTGCCTGCATGAAACCCACCACCGCACTGCCCATCGCCGTGGTGAAATTCGCGCGGCTGTTGCTGCCGCCGTAGCAGCCAGCATCGTTCCTGGTGAGGTCCAGGTCGAGGTAGCGCGGATCAGGATCACCTGCGTCGATGAGGAGCGAGCCAGGGCTCGGTCCTCCGGTCGCCGGATCGATGTCCAGAAGAGTCACCATGGGGTTGTACCCGCCGCCCTGCACCCCGTAGGTGATCAAGGCGTTGTTGCGGGCGAGGATGTTCGGCACGTAACTGATGCCGGTGGTGGGGTTCGATGAACCGGTCTGATACAGCGTGTTGTTCAGTACGGTGCAGATCGGTGGCATTGGCCGCGTTCCAGGGCGTTGCACGGCCACTGCAGGATAACCGGGATAACCACGCACGTAGTTGTTCTCCACGTGGAATCGCGAATCGGATGTGATGGATACACTGAGCCCGGGTGCGCTGCCTCCGATGGAATTGCCGATCACCCACAGGTCATCGGGAAGGCTCGTCGGGCCTTGCACGATCACGCCCGCCACGCCCTCGCCGGCAGCCTGGCAACCGGGGATCTCGTTCCCGATCACCGTTCCGCTAGACAAGGAGATCTGGCAGGAGATGGTGTCCCGCAGCATCTCCACGTGGATGTACGGGTCGCGCAGATCGATGAGGCGTTCGATCCGCGAGTCCAGCATCTTGATCTCCGTGCGCGAGGTATAGACGCCGCTCTTGATCATATATCCCGTGCAACGAATGCCCAGTATCAATACGCGCTTGCCATCCGCATTCTCGATGGTGATGTTCCCATCGATGGTCGGGCGCGTACCCTCCTGGTTCGGCATGAAGGTGATGCTCTTGGATATGGACAGGTGCTCGGTGTATGTGCCGGGCTCCAACAGAAGACGATCACCATCATTGCTGGCCAACAACGCATCGCCGATGGTGGGATACAGACCATTGCCGCTCACTACGCGGTCGGTGGCCGAAGCAGTGAGTGTGGTGAGCAATGCGACCGCTAGCAGGGATCTGGTTGTCATGATGTGCGTGTATCGATGGGTTCAACGATCGAAACCAGTGGCCGAGATGTTCACCGCATCGCCTTGCGAAACAACACGCGGTGCCTGCATGAAGCCGACCACGGCGCTGCCCATGCCCGTGGTGAAATTCGCGCGGCTGTTGCTGCCGCCGTAGCAACCCACATCGTTGGTGGTGAGGTCGAGATCGAGGTAGCGCGGGTCGGGATCGCCGGCGTTGATGAGCGGCGAACCTATGGATGGTTGGCCCGTGGACGTGTTTATCCAGGAAGACGCGGCATACAGGTTGGCGGAGGTCAGGCCGCTCCGGTATTGCCAATCGATGATCGGTCCACCGAAATCGCCGATCACCGCGTTGTTCACGATGTCCACGTTCACGATACCCATTTGCGATAGTATCGTGATCTGGTTCACGCTCACGCTCCGGTAGAACGTATTGTTCGCAACGCTCGAGGGAGGGGTTCCGATGGCAGGCCCACCATAGAAGCGGATGAAGCGCGCGGTGTTGGTGTTGTTGCTTACGAAGTTGTTCTCCACATGGAATTCCTTGTCGATGCTGATATCAATGATGAAGGGCGAGTTGGCCCCGTTGTTGGTCGGGCGGAAGTGATTGCCGATGATGCTCAATGGATCCGGAAGCGTGGAACCCTGCGTCACTTGGAGGATCGCACCGGACCACGTGACGCCTCCGAATACACAACCGATGATGGATCCGGAATAGATGTTCAGATAGGTTTCTATCGTGTCGCGCAACATGGTTGCGTGGACAGCAGGCCCCTCCAATGTGGCCGAGGACAGGAAACAATCGGCGAACTCCACGTCCAGACGGCTGGTCGCCGTGCCGTAGATGTACACTGAACTGGTGTTGCGCATACCTGATACGGTGATCCGCCTTTCCGAAACGCCAGGGACAATGCGGACTTGTCCGTTCACCGTGTACCGCCCGCCCTCCGCATTGGGCAGTATGGTGATGGACTTGTCGATCCGGAGATAGCCCGTATAGGTGGCTGGCTCCACCAGTATCCGGTCCCCATCACTGCTCGCCGCGATGGCGCTGCTGATGGTGTTGTAGGTACCGCTAGGGCTCACCACGCGGTCCGTGGCGTGTACGCTGGCCACGATCACTGTGGTCAGCATAAGGGTCGACAGCTTGTTCATCGTCTTGCTCAATAGTTGGCCCGGTTCGTTTATCCCGTCGTGATCCATTTCGTGCAGCGGATCCGGCTCCACGTTGATGGCTCAGCAAACGTTCACCTTATCGCCGCACGCGGCACCCCCATAAGGGTGGGGGCTCACTGCTTCACGAAGCGGTGCGCCGTGTATTCGTTCCCGTTGGTGATCCGCAACAGGTACGCCCCGGGTGTGAGCGATCGCACATCGATGGTCGGGCGTACTTGGTTCACGTTCCCTTCGCTCACCATCCGACGGCCGGGTTGGGCCATATCCGTCCGCCATCATCCACGATCTCCGAGACCGCGGCGAAGGGCATCAACGCGGTGACCGCCTTGTAGGCGTTGATCTTGCCCATGCCCCAGAGCGTGCTCCCGTTCGGCGGTATCGGTCCGGTGAATGCGTCAGTGCGCGCGTTCTCTGCAATGGTCGACCTGATCTGGAACGGTGTCGCATTGGGAAAGGCCTCCAAGAGCAAAGCCGCAACACCCGCTCCCACAGGGCTGCTCATGCTGGTCCCTTCCCAGCTCGCGAACATGTAGCCCCGGCCTTGGAAGACGAGCACCGCGACAGGTGTCACCGATTCCGTGGTGTACGAGCTCACGCTGGATACCACGTGTACGCCGGGTGCGGTGACGTCGGGCTTCAAGCGCCCATCCAGCGTGGGCCCTTTCACCGAGAAGTCGCCGATCCCGCCACCCAGCCAATTGCCGCCGTCCTGATAAGCTGCGCGGTAAGCGCCCACGGCAAGCACACCGTTGCCACAAGCCGGTTCGCCCACACCGTAGTCAAGGTCGCCTGCTGCATAGCCGGGGATCGCCGCTTCGAAGGGCTCACCCCAGATGCCAACGAAGTCGCCGGTGGACTCCACGTTCCATCCGTGTACCGTGCCGCCCGGCGCGGTCACGTTCAGGTCCACACGTAAGAGTGCGCTCGTCTTGCGCACATGCACCCGCAGGTGCGGTCGTTGGTTCTGCGGATGTGCGGCATCGGCCAGGATGCGCAGCTGCACGGTATCCGCCCCGAAGACCAAGATCGTATCGGTGTATGCGGCTTGTGTGGCCGTGGACATCCAGGGTGTTTGACCGATGATGGTGTTGCTCGCATCGCGGATGAGGATGCGCCCTTCGAACGGCGCCCCCGACTGGCCAAGGAGTATGATCCCGCGCCAGTTGAATCCGGGGTCGTTGAACAGCGGGAAGGCGATGCGCGTGCGCAACGTATCACCCGCGAACGCTCGTTGGATATGGAATGGCACACCACCGTTGTTGCCGTTGGCAGCGCAGAAGACAATGCCCAGGTCCGCGAACGCATCGATGGCTTGGCAGAAGAGCGAAGTGCCGTCCTGCAGGTCCATCGATGACCAGCTCATGTTGATCACCAACCGTTTCTGCTGCTGTTGGGCGATCCCGTTCATCCAGGCGAAGCCATCGAGGATGCCGGCATCATCGTTCAGTGTGACGAACAGCAAGCCCGCGCCGTACGCGACGCCCCGGTATGGCGTGCCCGCGCCCGCACCACCAGCGATACCGGCCACATGCGTCGCGTGTGTCCAGCGCCCACCGTAGGTGGCGGTATCGCCTTCGGCGGCGATGAACTCGGCCGCCGTGGTGTAGGCCGCACCGTAACCGTAGCCCGTCGGCGGCGGACCGCTCTGCTTGAACTGGTCCCACGCGGCGACGATGCGCGTGGCGCTCATGGCCGTGTCGTAGAACGCCGGGTGGGTGAAGTCGAAGCCGACATCGCTGATCCCCAGCAGCACATCATGGCCGGTGTAGCCCTGTGGTAGACCGATGCCCCAATGCACGCTATCGGCACGGATGTCCGGGATCACCTGGTTCAGCTCCGGACGCCTGCGCTGCGCGATCTCCACCTGATCGAACGCGGTGATCGAATGCAGGCTGACCAAGTGATGTGCATCCACCCGGAAGGAGACGATGTTGCCAGCGCGGGCGCCAACGCTGATATGCTCGTACGCGATGGTCTCCGCATCCGTGGCACGACCGAGGAATCCGACCATGCAACGCCCATCGATGTACATCACCGGGAACCGCGCCTGCGCCTGTTCGGTAAGCTTGCGGGCATCGGGTTGCTCCTTGGCGAGCTGCTCCAGGACCGCGATCTCGCGCTGCGTGGTGGCCGACATGCGCGGCTGTGCCAGCACATGCAGGGGAAGCATCAGGAGCACAAGTGACAGGAAGCGCTGCATGGGCATCGGATGCTGTTGATCAATGGATGACCAAACGGGCTGAACGAGCGCTCCGTGGATCGTTCACCTTCACCGTGTAAAGACCTTTTGCCAGTCCGCCTTCCGCCAGTTGCACGGTCCCTCCGGCATCGGCGCGCCCGGTCGTGTTGATCACGGTCCTTCCTGCGGCATCGATCACCGCCAACGAGAAGGTGGAACCGGGCGATCCGGTGCGGATGCTGAACGACTCTGCTGCCGGGTTCGGGAACACATCGAGCGCGGACGTGGCACCTTCGATCGCCGTGATCCCGATCGTGATGCCGAAGCCCTCGGCCACGCACAGCGAATAACCGGCATCATCGTACGGTGTGTTGGAGTAGCCATTGTACACCCGCACGTAGTAGGTGTTCCCCGGCACCATCCCGTTCAAGGGGAGTTGCACGGGATCACCATCGAAACCATTCGCGCAGGCCGTGGAGACCAAGGCGCCGCAAACGCCCGCGTATAATTCCATGACGGCGCCGAACTGCGCGCTATTCGGGAACACGCCGATGGTCATCAGCGGCTGGGTGGCGACGAAGGAGTACCAAACATCATCGGAAGCATCACCGAGCCCATCGGCACAGCCCGCTTGTATGGTGGAGGCCGATGCGCAGACGGGCGAGAAGGCCACAGGAGCGCAAGTCGCAGATACCGGCACCGCGATGGCTCCCGCACAGTCGTCGTTCGCCGGTTGATGCGAACCCGGGGGCTCCGCCTTCACATGAAGGTCGTAGGTCCCGGGCGCATCGCCGTTAGCCACGGCATAGTAGTAGGTGCCCGCCGGCAACGCGGGATAGCACAACGTAGGCCTGTTCCCGGCACAGTCGGTGATGTTCTCATAGCCCGCGTAGCGGCGCTGGGCCAGATCTGCCGGGCAGGTGAAGTACAGTGCGCGGAAATAGTACGGGAAGAAGGCAGCGCTCCCGCAGAGGTCGATCGTCACATCGGCCGCCTCGCTCAAGGTGAAGGCATGCCATACCGAAGGCAGCGGCAGGCCCTCGGTGTTCTGCGCGTTGGTGGAGTTGCCCGCGAAGGTGATGGTGGTGCCCATGGGCAAGTCTTGCATCGGCGCGTTCGTACACAGATCGTTCGCGGGAACATTCACCAGAGCAAGGTCCTGAACGCACAGCTCGAAGTCGCCAGCATCGCCATAATCAGGATTGGAGAAGACACGCAGGAAGTAAGTAGTGGAAGGCAAGAGGTACTCAACCGTAGGGCCAGATGGCTGGATGTGGCAGGCCACTTCGTTGCCATCGCATGCGCCTTCGAGGAGCACGTAGGCCCGATCGGTCATGTTGGCCTCGGGTGTCAACGTGATGATCACGGTATCGGCCGTGCCGGTGGTGAACGTGTACCATACATCGGGTTCCGTGGATCCGGGATCATCGCAGGAGGGCACAACGCCGTCCATGGTGGCGCCCGCGTTGCTGCCGAAGACCGCGCCTGCACAATCACTCAAGAGTGCGATCGGCGTGGCATTGGCGCAATCGTCGTTGGCGGGTGGCGCACCGCGCTCAACCCCATCGTTGGAAGGGCGCACGACGGGTGCATCATAGGGTGATCGGGCGGGTCGCTGCGCGAGGAGCTGGAGCGCGGCACAGAACAGGAGGAAGGTGATCGGATGGCGCATGTGTCGGGACTGTCGGCTGCAAACGTTCTCACGGCAGCGCCCTGCGGAAACCCCATGAATGGGTGGCCACCCGATCATGGGGGCCCTGACCATCATGCGCAGCGGTTGCTTCGTGCCGTCATGCGGATCCTCGTCTTCATCGTTGGCGCGATCACCTGCTGCACAGCAGTGGCCGGGGGTACGGACAGCACCGAAGCGATCCTACGTACAGAGGGCCGCACCACGCGCCGTGTGGATGCGCTGTTGCGCATGGGTTTCGCCACGTATGAAGCACCAGCCGCGGAGAACACCGCTTACTGGCGCGAGGCGCAGAGCATCTCGGAAGAACTTCAGTACAAGGTGGGGCTTGCGCATGAGCCCATGGAAGCAGTGATGACCGACTTCCATGCCAAGCACTACGATTCGGCGGTAGCACAACTGAAGACCGTCATCGCCCGCCTCGATGACCTCGGCGTGGACCAGGACTTCTATTCACCACTCGGTCTGCTGCGCAACATCTTCAACGCCTCCGGTGATCAAGCTGCGCGCTTCGCCTACTTCAGTGAAGCGCTCACGCGCTATTCCAAGGGCGATCGGCCGAAGAGCCTCGCCACCACGCATCACGCACTGGCTGGTTACTACCGCACGATCCGCCAGTACGGTCCGGCCGTGGAGCACTACATGAAGGCGCGCGACCTGTACCGCAGCTGCTCGCCTGCGGATGTGCCGAATGAGACCATGGTGATCGGCTGGGCCTATGAGCAGTGGGGCAATCCGCAGCGTGCCATTCCCTTTCTGGAAGCGTCGCTGCGCGAATACGAGGCGCTCGGGGACAGCAGCATGCACGCAGAGTTCCTCGCGCACCTGGCCGAGGACGAGCTCAGCCTGGGCGATACGCTCGGGGCCCTCCGCTCCTTCGATCGCTCGCGCGTGCTGTGGCCCCGTACCGACAGCCTCAACCAGGCGCTCCTGGGTTCGCAGTACACACAACTGCTCCTTCGCATGGGGCGTGAGCGGGAGGCGGTGGCCGA
>JBGAJW010000012.1:0-87767 GCA_044224725.1 Flavobacteriales bacterium | reverse complement strand
TGTTCGCGCAGGGTGCCGATGCGGTCGCCATAATCCAGACATGTCGGAGGATGTAGTTGGGCCTGGCTCAGGTGGCGGATGCCATGCGCCAGTAGGCATCCACCATGCTCCAGCTCGCGCGAGGATGTCGTCTGCATAGCCCAGCGGGCGACGGGCAGCTCGTACCACTTCCGCAGCGAATCGGCGTATTCCACTTCCATCCATCTCATCTGCGTACAGACCGGTGAGGATCGTTCGCGTAGTTCGCCTGAGGGCGATGCTACCCGCTTTCACCGCCGCGATGAAGCGCTGCTTGTCCGCTACTCGCTGGCGATGCCAAGGAAATTCTCCACGGCCCACATGCTCTCCACGTTCCAGATGAAGCGGCTGCTCGATAGTCGCCAGTGCCGGTCGATAAAACCAGCGCCTTCCAGATGTTGTTGTTCTCATCGTCCTCATATCATAGCCTGCGGTGGGCTGTAACCGATGTCGGTGTGGCTGTGGTGGACGAGGTGGATGTCGCGGTGGATGACAGGTCAACGCAATCTCTCGAATGCCATGGAGGACAGGGTCTGCGAAGAATTCAGTCCGGGGGATCTCGAACTGAACACGGACTTCGGTGCGTTTCGCGACAGACGGTCGGGAGATGGAACACGTTCAACCCGTTCTGCACAGCGAACCGCTGTCCCGGTGTGTTCCCTTCAACAACTACACCGAGTTGTGCAGGTCCGCCGAAGTGCATCAAAGTCACCAATAATTCCTGCGTGCCATCCTTGCGGATGAAAGGCATTGCTTCGAATTCCACCTTCTCCTCGAAGGTGTACCGGAAGGTCATGAACCAGTCCGGGCTGTTCTGCGCGTGGCCCACTCACTTTCAGCTTCACTGGTTCGCCGAGCTGACGTACTTCCTCAGAACCTGTGGTGCGCGAAGCCGTGCGCGTCGCCATGACGATCCAGTCCGGGCTGTTCTGCGCGTGGCCCACCACTTTCAGCTTCACTGGTTCGCCGAGCTTGACGTACTTCCTCGGAACCCGTAGGTGCGCGAAGCCGTGCGCGTCGCCATGACGATCCATCTTTGAATACTCGAACACTAGCTTGGTACTGTCGGCGCTTGCGGCCGCCCATGTACCGGGCTTCATGTTGTGCCGAGTTGTGAAGGTGAGCGCGAGCTGATCGTTGATCAAGAGGTCGAAGGAGCGATCGCCCCCGGAGGTGGTGCTGTTGTGCGCGGCGATCCAACTGAAGTAGAAGTACTGGGTCGATTCACGTTCCGAGAAGGGGACAGCCGCCGTCTCCCACGCGATGGCCTTCTTCCCATCGGTGCAACGCGTGAGTAATGCTGTGGTGGCATGCTCCGGGTACACGCTGAAGTAGGAGAGGACCTCGCCCTCGATGTCCTTCGCGTAGCCGTTGATCACGTCCTGCTTGCCGAAGACGGGCAGATCGACCTGCGCGCGACAGGTCATAGTAGCCAAAAGCGGAAGGATGAGCGCGGACGACTTCACACCGCCAAAGTAGCGGCGATCAGAAACGGTAGCGCAGCCCGAACCCGGTCACGAGCGAGCGCGTCAACCCATCGGGCCTGACCTCTCGGGTGACGACCGGCGCACCGAACATCGCTTCAATGGCCCATTGCTCGCTGAGCTTGTAGCGCAGGTCCACGGTCACATTCAGCGTGAGCCCCTGCGAACCGGCGACCTCCACGCGCTTGAGGTCCATGACCACCGTGCCGATGTCGCCGACATCGTTCGTGCCCTGGTCCTCGAGGCGTGTGTCGTTGTTCATGTGATAAATGGCCAGCAAGCCGGGTTGCAGGGCGAGTCGTCCGCAACCGTAGGCGTACTGCATCCGCACCACCGCATCGTCAGCGCGCTCCAACATGAACGACTCGAAGTACGCAAGGGCCTGTGGATGATCATCCCAGTAACGGTGCAGGAACATGTTCTGGTTATTCTGGCGCAGCACATGCTGATAAGCGAATGCGGCGACGTATCGCCGGTATCGCCACTCCACACCCGCGAGCAGATCCGTGGTACCAAGGCCGGTCTGGTAGGGCATCGGCAAGGGCGGAAAGTCCTTGCTGAGGGTTGCCTTGTTGATCTCATGCGGGGCGGACTTGCCGGTGGGAAGCCGCATACCGAGCGTTACCGTGAGGTTGCGCTCTGGCTCCTTTATGAACGCATACGATGCTGTGGTGATCAGGTCCCCGATGCCGCTGTTCTCACCCAGATTGCCACTGGCCCAGATGTGCGGCACCTTCGCCTGCACGGAAAGTCTGGGCCCGATGCCGATGCTGATCTCAGCGTTCGCTTGCATGATCGTGGTACCCTGTTCACCGATAGCGTAGCTGTACCCCACGCGGGCGTAGTGCCGGTAGTCCACCACATCCGCCGTGCTGTCCTGCCAAAGGTGCAATTGCCCGATCGGCCCAGCCGTGCAGACCCCTGCATCGCTACAGCCCTGCGCCAGGGCGCCAACACGAAGGAGGCCAATGACGCTCAAGATGGCGAGGGTCCTTTTCATAGGCGTGAAGGTAACAGGGAGCGGATGGGCCCTGTTGTCGTACCGGCGACCATTCCATGACTTCCACAACGGGTCTACTTTCGCATCCCAAACCACGCGCAATGCCCGGCACAGAGCTTTTCGGAGAAGAGGAGAAGAAGGAGGTGATGGACGTCCTGAACACGGGCGTGCTCTTCCGCTACAACCACGATGCGGCGCGCAAAGGCCATTGGAAGGCGAAGGAGTTCGAGGCGGAGATCGCCAAGTTCACCGGGGCGAAGCATGCGCTTGCCGTAAGCAGCGGCAGCACGGCGGTGAACTCCATGCTCGCTGCCTGCGGTGTTGGTTACGGCGATCACGTGATCGTTCCGCCCTTCACCTTCGTGGCCACCATCGAAGCGGTGCTGTTGGCCGGTGCGATCCCCGTGTTCGCGGAGATCGATGAGACGCTTTGCTTGAGCGCAGAAGGCATCCGTGCCGCGATCACGCCGAAGACCAAAGCTGTTCTGCTCGTACACATGTGCGGTGCCGCTGCCGACATCGATGGCATACTCGCCGTTTGCAACGAGAGGGGCATCATGCTGATCGAGGATACCGCCCAAGCGCTCGGCGCCACCTACAAAGGCAAGCACCTCGGCCTCTTCGGCAAGATGGGCAGCTTCAGCTTCGACTTCTTCAAGATCGCCACCTGCGGCGAAGGCGGTGTGATCATCAGCGATGATGAACAACTACTGAAGGCCGCTGAGTACATGAGCGACCACGGCCACAACCACGAGGGCGACAACCGCGGCATGGAGCAACACCCGATCATGGGCACCAACTTCCGCATCGGGGAGATCAATGCGGCCATCGGTCTCGCGCAATCGCGCAAGCTGCCCATTATGGTGGCGAAACAGCGCGCGAACAAGGCCATCATTCAGGCGCGCCTTTCCAAGATCTCTGGCCTCGCTTTCCGCAAGCAGTGTGATGATGCCGGCGACAGCGCCACCTTCTTCCACCTGCTGCTGCCCAGCGCGGATGCGGCCTTCGCGCTGCACAAGGAACTCGGTGCGCAGGGCATCGGCACCATGTACTGGTTCAACAACATGTACCACTACATCAAGCAGTGGGACCACATCAAGGACCTGCGCATGCCCTACAAGCTGGTGGCGCACGAACTCGGTCTGCCGCAGGACCTGAAGACGATGACCTTCCCGCAGAGCGATGCGGTGATCAGCCGCCTGGTGAGCTTCAACATCCGCGTCACGTGGTCGGAGGCGGAGTTGGATGCGTTCCTTGGGAAGGTGGAGGGGGCGGTGAAGAACGCCTTCGCCAAGGCTGCGGCGGTTTGAGAATGGTGATGGAGGCAGCTACGCATGATCATTAATGTTTTTGACCAGGATTCACGCGTGATTCTCAATGCCGAACATGCGCTTCCTTGAATTGTTGGCATGGATGGACGGTGGTACCATAGATGTGCGTTACGCCGACGATAGCGGCGAGCATGTGATCAGGCTGGGCCAGCATTGGATCATGCAGTACCATGACCGCGACTGTGTTCCTGGCAGATTGTACCTTGATAGGGTGCTCATTCCGATCCGATCCTCGGATGAGAAGATGCTGCTCTCCATTCTGCAAGCGCTCGCACAAGATCCCATGGTTGAACAGCTGGATCGCCAGTGCATCATTGAAGCGATTGCCTTCATCCGATCCAAGAGGTATACCGAAATGCCTGCGCAGGTGGTGTTCAAGCCAATCGGGGAGCGATGAATGATTGATAAACACCGGCTGCGATCCCTTCGGGGTCGATCCTATCCACATTGTCTGCAACAAGCTGCGACCCCTTCGGAGTCGAGCGCGGTGCAGTCGACACAAGCTGGGCATTGACCCCGAAGGGGTCACAGCATGTTGAAGTGCCAACCCGAATGCCAACGACCCTGAAGGGGTCGCAGCCGATGTTCTTATGGCAGGTACTGCGGGTCGAATTCCACCCCAGCCTCATTCAGCATATCCACGAGTTCCTCCCGGAATGAACGACGGCCATGATGCACCTCCTGGCCCGCGATATAGGCCTTGATGGCATCGCGCTCGCGCCAACCGACGGTGAACACACCATAACCTTCCTGCCATTGGAAACCACCCCGCATGTGTTGCTGGCGGATCCATTCCGTTGAAGCCTTCTTCACCTCGCGAACCACATCGGGTATCAGCTGCGTGGGCTTCAGGTCGATGAGCAGATGCACATGGTCATTGAAGCCGCCGACCCCATGCGGAACAGCACCGAGGCCTCTGACGGTCCCGCCCATGTACTCCCACAACTGCGCCCGCCACGACTTGTCCAAGCAAGCCACTCTGTTCTTCGTCGCGAAAACGATGTGGTAGTGCAGCTTGAAATAGGTGGACATGGTGCGGGTATGTGCCTGGTGAATGTAGAACTCCGGCTGCGACCCCTTCGGGGTCGGGACCGATCATGAGGAGCAGTTCAACATGCTGCGACCCCTTCGGGGTCAAACATTCCGGTGGAAATAAATCCAATGGGCTATGACCCCGTCGGGGTCAAGAGCGGGTACATCAAGACACGTACACCCACATTCCCGCCGTGCACATCAGGAAGTAAGGCACCAACGCGGCCGCACCCGCATAATCCTTGGCCACGCGCTGGCCGAAGAAGAGCAGGACGATCGCCTTCGCACCGAGCAGCATGCCCCACAGGCCGATGACCGCGCCGTGATGGAGCAACACCTGGACCCCTCCGATCGCCGCGCACACGCCAGCGGACAGTTCGATCACCGTGATCACCGGCAACAACAGCGGTACGGTGCCCTTCAGGATGGAATTCGCGAAGTGACCGGTCAGCCACTCCATTTCCCCTTTCCAACCGAACACCTTGCTGAGGCCCGATTGCAGGAAGAGGATCGCCACCATGGCCGCGAACAGCAGCCGCAGCGCGTCCAGACCGGTGTAGCCCAAGAGGATCTCCGTTCCCATCGCGGTGAAGATGCGGCTTCTTTGGCAACCGCCGCGCGCGTTCCTTTGCGGTTCATTACAACGGTCGGCCGATCATCTGATCATCTGATCGACACATCATCTGATCGCCATGAACCTCTTCCGCAACTTCAAGTCCGTGACCAAGACCTGCTACGGTCGCGGCTCCTTCGGCAAGCTCGATGAGATCCTCCAGCCGCATCGCTTCAACAACGATGGCTTCATGGTCTTCGTGGTGGATGACTACTTCGAGGACAAGACCGACTTCGTGAAGCGCATCCCCGAACTGGAGGGCGATGAGGTCCACTTCATCAGCGTGCTGAAGGAGCCCACCACGGAACTCATCGACAAGCTGCGCGACGACATCCTGAAGCGGCGCGGCCTCCCAGCGGGCATCGTGGGCATCGGCGGCGGCAGCGTAATGGACATCGCCAAGGCCGCCTCGCTCATGTTCACCAACGAGGGTAGCAGCGTGCAGTACCAAGGGCTGAACCTGATCAAGAAGCCCGGCATCTACCACTGCGGCGTGCCCACCATCAGCGGAACTGGTGCGGAAGTGAGCATGACCGCCGTGCTCACCGGCCCCGTGAAGAAGCTCGGCCTGAAGTGCGATTGGACGGTCTTCGACCAGATCGTGCTGGATCCCGATCTTATCGCCAGTGTGCCGCGAGACCAGTGGTTCTACACGGGCATGGACACGTATATCCACAGCGTGGAAGCGATCACCGGCACCAAGAAGAACACCTTCGCCGAAGCGTACAGCGAGAAGGCGCTGGACATGTGCCGCGAGGTCTTCCTGAAGCTCGATCGCAAAGATCCGAAGAGCGATGAGCTGTTGATGGTGGCCAGCTACATGGGTGGTCTAAGCCTTACGTACAGCGAAGTGGGCGTGTGCCACGCGCTGAGCTACGGCTTGGGCAAGGTGCTTGAGATCCACCACTGCATCGCCAACTGCATCGCCTTCGACAAGTTGGAGGACGTCTATGGCGACTACGTGCAGGAATTCAAGGGCATGGTGAAGCACCTGAACGTACACATCCCGCAAGGCCTCGCGAAGGACTGGAGCGAGGAGACCATCAGCGCGATGGCCGAAGTGGCCTACAACCTACCGCACATGTGGGATCACGCCTTCGGGCCGGATTGGCAGAAGGTGCTGGATAGGGAAAGGATCAAGGGGTGGTATCGGAGGATGTGATGAACGTGCATGAGAATACCGTTCATCTGTTTGCTGGTTCTTGTCGCTAGCCATGCTTGTGGACAGGTCTACGCTTACTGCGCTGACTCCGTGAAGGTGCAATACGACAGCTTGAACGACCTTGTCCGTGACACAGGAATGGTCAAGGATATGTTGAAGCCGGATCAAGCGAAGCAAGTCAGAAGGCGGGATCAGCCAGGTTTTACTTACACCGAACCAAAGAACCCTGAACGCCAGATACTCCAACTCATGGACGGATTCGCTGGCGACGTGCGAATCAGCGTGGATGACTCCTTGCTGTTTGAAGGCAAGGCTGTCACCGATCCATCAACCAGCTTGGCGAACGTTCACATTGACCTTGGTGAGCGACAAGAGGGGTCAGAGAAACATCTTAGGATCCAGTATGGAAACAGTTGTATGATGATGAATCTCGGTGGTGCTTATCCTGTCGTCATGGTCTATCGTTTGACGCCTTGGGTGGTGAGCTTGACGGACTATTGGCCCTCGCTGAGGTGAAAACTCCTGGGCTCCTCTGGGCCAATCTCCTGGTGCTCGCTCTGTACAGCGCTGTACTCACCATTTGGAATGGACCATTCGGTCATCTGAGTGGAGCGCACCTCCTGCTCGTTGTCGCCCATGTGACCGTACTGTTTCTCAGGGCGATCTTGGAGATGCTCCAACAAGGAGGGGGTACGATGAAGATTGTGGCAACCGCCTTCATCGTCGGCACTGTTGGTGGGGCAACTTGCTTCTACAACTTCATGAGCCATATGCATTGAAACGGGCCAACTCTCACTTCAAGAACGTCCCATCCACCACCAGCAGCTTCATCTGCACGATGTAGCTCGATGTTCTATTGATGAAAGTCTATCCCATCTCCGGCTTCCCTTCTGGTCGATTGGCCATTGCCGCCCGGCCAAGAGGAGGTGATTGGCTTGAGCAGGACTTGTCACGTATGGCAAGTAGCGATTGGACGGTGCTCGTGTCTGCGCTTGAACGGAGTGAAGAACAGGAGCTGGGCCTGGTGCAAGAGCACTCTATCGCGAGTTTACTTGGACTGGACTATTTCGCCTTTCCGGTTCCGGATCGCGGCCTACCTGAAATGCGTCGCGCGCTGGAACTGACCGCTGAGTTGAAGACCCTCTTGTCTATTGGATCATCCATAGCGGTCCATTGCCGGATGGGCATCGGCAGGTCCAGCATGTTGTGCGGGGCGATCATGGTTGCGTGTGGTTCCAAGCCTGAAGTTGCATGGAAGATGCTGGCAGCGGCCAGGCAGATTTCCGTGCCAGATACAGACGAGCAGCGGCAATGGCTCCACCGGTTCCAGCGATCATGGGAAACTCGGTCCGGAGCCTGATGGCGTTCCTACTTCAGGAACCCCCCATCCACCACCAAGAGCTTCACCGGCCCCACGGTGCGCGAGCGGTGCGAACTCAAGCCATCGGAGACGGCATAGGATGAACCGGCCTTCATCACCGTCGTCGGGCCGTCCTTCAGTTCGTTGATCAGTTCGCCTTCGAGCACGAAGACCAAGTGCCCCAGTTCGCACCAATGGTCCGCGAGGTAGTTGGCAGAGTACTCGATCATGCGGATACGGAGGTCGCCAAGCTGTTGGATGCGCATCGTGGCCGTGCCGGAAGCGCCGTTCACCACGGTGGTCGGTACCTGCGACCAGTCGGTGATCTTGAAGAGGATCGGCTCGTTCATGCCTCAATTGGCGCTTCGAACCATTTCCTCCTGTTGGCTACTTCAACGAGATGGTCGATGGTGAAATGATTTGTTCTGGGAACAGGACGGAACGTGATCCTCTTCCAAAGATATCCCAGCGCAGAACCGAGATCAGGTTCATCCCCACCATAGTCGAAGTCCTTGCCGACGTCTTCCATGTCGACACTGTAGTGGTCCGCAAAGGCTTGCATGAAGGCCCACGCATCAAGCCCTGCGACTCCTGTCCCCCAGAAGAACTTTGTTTTCGGCGTGGGAATGAATCCGAGTTGCTCTTGGACGAATCGGATGATCTCCTCTCGGTCGACCATGGTTCGGTCACTGCCCCTTCATCTCCAACTGCTTCCTTTCCAACTGCATCGGGTTGGGCGCGCGCCACTGCTGCTCCTTGAAGATGTCGAAGCGCGTGGGCACCATTTTGGGCGGCCAGCTGTTGTTGTTCAGGTCGCAGTCGGCGGTTTCCAGGAAGGGGTCGAGGGTCACGCCCTTCACCTCCTTGCGCTTCACGAATAACTTGCTCACGTCGTCGCTCGTGCGCCAGATCTCGGCGGGGATCCGGTCCACTTCCTTGGTGCCGTCCACATACTCCCATTCCAGGATGATGGGCATCACGAGCCCGCCGATGTTCTTGAAGTTGAGCTCGTAGAGGTGCAGGTCCTCGTTCAGCAGGGCGAGTTCCTCCGGCTTCAGGCCTTTCTTCCACTTCTCGAATTCGGTGACATCGCGCTCCGTTGCGGTGAGCGGGTCGAAGCGGTTGTAGAAGTCCTTGGTGCTCGGGTCGCGTTCCACGACGAAATCGACCTTGCTATCGATGTTGCGCTGGCGGCTCAGGTCGGCCACTTCGCGTGACTTGTCCTCACGCTTCAGCTTCTCGGCTTGCAGGGGATCCCGCGGATCCATGCGGCGGTACTTCAGGTTCTCGATGCTGATGTCCACATGGTCCGTGGTGTAGAACCAGCCGCGCCAGAACCAGTCGAGGTCCACGGCGCTGGCGTCTTCCATCGAGCGGAAGAAGTCAGCGGGAGTTGGGTGCTTGAACTTCCAGCGCTCGCAATAGGTCTTGAACGCGTGGTCGAAGAGTTCACGGCCCATGACCGTCTCCCGAAGGATGTTCAGCGCGGTGGCCGGCTTGCCGTAGGCGTTGTTTCCGAACTGCGTGAGGCTCTCACTGTTCGTCATGATCGGCTCGATACGCGCCTTTACCTTGTCCGGTGCCGCGTTGGGGTCGCCTTTCATGTAGTCCACGATGTTGCGGGGCTTTCCACGCCAGCTCGGGTAGTCCTTGTCCCATTCCTGCTCGGTGAGGTATTGCACGAAGGTGTTCAGGCCCTCGTCCATCCAGGTCCACTGGCGTTCATCGCTGTTGATGATCATCGGGAAGAAGTTGTGGCCCACCTCGTGGGTGATCACGCCGATCATGCCATACTTCGTGCGTTCGCTGTAGGTGCCGTCCTTCTCCGGCCGACCGCCGTTGAAGCAGATCATCGGGTACTCCATGCCGATCCTGTCCGTGTGGATGCTCTGCGCCACGGGATAGATGTAGTCCGCCGTGAACTTGCTGTAGGTCTTGATCGTGTGTGCCACCACCTTGGTGCTGTACTGGCTCCAGAGCGGGTTGCCTTCCTTCGGGTAGAAGCTCATGCACAAGACGTGGTGATCATGCACCGGCTGGTCCATGCCGTCCCAGATGAACTTGCGGCTGCTGGCGAAGGCCACGTCGCGCACGTTCTGCGCCTTGTAGGTCCAGGTCTTCTTGCCGAGGGAGCGCTTGGCATCGGCGGTCTTCACTTCGTTCTTCTTCGCCTCTTCTTCGGTGATCACGAATACGGGTGCACTGGCCGAACGGGCTTTGGCGAGACGCGAACGTTGCTCGGCGGTGAGCACCGCGCTTTCATTCTGCAACACACCAGTGGAGGCCACCGCGTGATCGCTCGGAACCGTAATGCTCAATGTGTAGTCGCCGAAGTCGAGCGTGAACTCGCCGGCGCCGAGGAACTGCTTGTGCTGCCAGCCGCTATAGTCCATGTAAGCGGCCATACGCGGGTAGAACTGCGCGATGGTGAAGATGTAGTTGTCCTCATCGGGGAAGTACTCGTAGCCGCCGCGGCCGCCCCATTTGAAGCGGTCGTTGATCCAGTTCCACCAGCCCACCTTGAAGCTGTAGGTCCCGCCCGGCGCGAGCGGCTTCGGCAGGTCCACGCGCATCATCGTCTTGTTGATCGTGTACTTCAGCTTGCCGCCACTGCCATCGGTGACGCTCGTGATCTTGTAGCCGCCCTCGAAGGGCTTCACCCATTTGGCGAGCTGGTCTGTGGAAACGCTGTCCGGGATCGTTCCGGTGCGCGTGGTGTTCGCATCGCTGCCCGGTTCGAAGATGTTCTGGTCGAGCTGAAGCCAGAGGTATTCGAGTTTGTCCGGTGATTGGTTGTGGTAGGTGATGGTCTCGTAGCCGGTGAGCTTCGGTAGGATACCCTCAGAGGCAAGAGGCTCGGTCACTTCCACGTGGATGTCGTAATCGGCCTTCATCTGCCAATAGGCATGGCCGGGTGCGCCACTGGCGGTGCGCTGCTCGTTGGGCGTGGGCAGTTCCTGATCCAACTGTCGGAACTTGTCGCGGCCGTAACGTTGGTCCTGTTGGGCGATGGCAGTGCAAGCGGCCAAGGCGCCGAGAGCGAGGAAGAAGTGCTTGGTGAACATGTGTTGCGACCGGATACAAGGGGAATGGCGAAAATAGGAGGACTATCCGTGAGGCTATCCCACCGTGCTGGGATGAACGGAGTCTGCCGGAGAGGCGTGCGAGCAGTTCATCTTTGGGCTGTACAGCGCGGGCGCAGGCACCGATCCGGAGCGATCCAGCGTCCCAACTTTGAACACATACGAACCACGACCATGAAGATCCGGACGAGCATTATCGTTGGTATAGCGCTCGCGAGTGATGCGCTGGGGCAGGCGAGCACGAGCGATTGCATAGGCGCGATCCCGCTGTGTGGTGGGCTCTATACGGAGACGAGCGCGCCGCTCGGCACAGGGAACACTTACGAGTTCACCGGCACATGCAATGCGAACCTGGAGTCGGCCAGCTTGTGGTACACGTTCACCGTGCAGGAAGCGGGCAACCTCAGTTTCATTCTGGACCCGGCGAACGATATTGACGACTACGACTGGGGATTGTTCAACATAACGAGCGGGGGTTGTGCGGGCATCCAGAATGGTGATTCCCCCGAGGTGAACTGCAATTCGTACGGATCGTTCACCACCAATGGGCCTACGGGTATTTCGAGCACAAATGGTGGCACCGGCACCACAAACGGTCCCGGCGATACCAACGGACCTCCGTTCAATGCGGACCTCCCGGTGCAGGTAGGACAGGTCTACGCGTTGGTCGTGATGAACTGGACGGGCAGCCCGGACGGATACACGATCGATTTCACCCAGAGCACGGCGAACATCTACGATCAGACCCCGCCTTACATGGTGGGAGTGGTGGCGGATTGCGCCGATCAGTCGTTCTACATCGCGTTCAGCGAGAACGTGGTCACCTCGACGGTGGAGGCGGGCGACTTCCAGCTCATTTCTTCCCAAGGGCAGATCTATCCCTGCACCAACGTGATCCCTGCGGACCCCGTGGCGACCGCCCAGAACACCTTCACTATTGAATTGGGCACGGGCATCAATGAAGGCGGAACGTTCACGGTGAACATCACGGATCTCTTCGGCAACGTGGAGGATGTGTGCGGCAACACGGCCGTGGATACCACCTTCGAGGTGCAGCTGATCGCACCACCCGCGTTCGATGCGGTGGCCACCACGGCATGCAACGGTTCAGACGGCGCGATCCAAGCGAGCCAGACGAGCGGTACGCCGCCAGCCGATCTTCTCGTGGACGGGAACCCCATGCCCAATGGATACCTGGACGGATTGGATGCGGGCGTACATACCGTCACCTTGATCGATGCCAGCGGATGCACCGCCACGCAACAGGTCACGGTGCCGGATCATGAATTGAACGTGAGCATTCCCCAAGCGCAGGATCCACTTTCATGTGCCAACCCCTTGGTCACGATCGGGGGTGTGACTGTCACGCCGCAGCAGGATGTCCAGTATTCCTGGACGGCCCTGCTGCCTACGGATACGATCACCGGTTTCAGCACGATCGTTGCGCCTCAAGTGAGTGACGCGGGCTTGTACAACCTCCAGGTCACCGACGCCGTGACCGGCTGTACCGACAACGCCTCCGTGGAGATCATAGAATCCACTGTCGTGGATCTCGACCTCAGCACGCTGGCTTTCCCTAACGTCATTTCACCCAATGGGGACGGGAAGAACGATAGCTGGCATCCCTTCCTTCCGAGCAACCCTGAATTGGACCTCATGCCCATGTTCGATGCGTACGAGTTGAGCGTCTTCGATCGCTGGGGCATTCCCGTTCAACAGAACGGCGGGAAGCGCACATGGAACGGATCGGGTGCTGCGGAAGGCACCTATTTCTACACCGTGTCATATTCGGCGGAGTGCGGTGCCCGGGTGGAAGGGGAGCGGAATGGCATTGTTACCGTGCTGAGGTAGATCATCGTCGCCACCGGCCCGAAGCCGTTAGCACATCTTTGCAGGGATATGAAAGCCCTCTTTCTCGCGCTCGGCCTGACCGCTGCAGCGCCGATCCACGACTTCTTCGTCTCCATCCTCACCATCCGTCACAAGCCGGAAACGCGCACCCTGGACCTTACCTGGCGGATGACCGCCCACGACGTAGAGCACGTTTTTGAGAGCATCGCTCCGCTGAAGCTCGGATCGGACAAGGAGAACCCGAAAGCCGATAGCCTGCTGAACGACTACTTCAAGCATCAGCTCGTGCTGTTCTTGGAGGACAAGCAGCTCAGCTGGCAGTGGATCGGCAAGGAGTTGGATGGCGAGACGCTTTATTGCTACCTGCAAGTGGATGATGTTTCCACGCCGAACCACCTGATGGTCCAGAACACGCTGCTGATGGACGTGTTCGGCGACCAGCAGAACCTGGTGCATGTGGAAGGGGAGAAGATGCCCACCCGATCACATACGTTCATCCGGGGATCTTCGCCGCATACGTTTGAATGGAAGTGAGACGAGCGCCATGGGCGATAAGCGCGCTGAAAAATATGGTACTGACTCGATCTACCGGCATGCGCGACGCGCTTTTAGCGTTGCGCGACCTGCTTCATGCTGCCGACGAAGCCCATTGGAAGGCTTGGTTAGATCGAGACGTACGAGACTGGGAAACTTCAGAATCCACGAGGCATCATTTGAGGGCCTATGGAGGAATGGGATCCCTCAATGATGTTGTCCTGCGGGATCCATGGCTCAATGCGGTCTTCGAGAGCATTAAGAGCACCTGCTATCATCTAGCATCTGCCCCCGGAAGTCAGTTCGACATCACAGAACTCCGTCGCTCTCTTGGCGACCCTCGTTTTCACCTACAAGGATGGAGATGCCTATCATGTGGATACGGCACTGTCTCCAAAAGCGGGATCGAGGACTTCATAGCACGTGAAATCGCGCGTGGAAGAGTTTTGGAAGCGGCGATGGAATCTCGCTTACAAGCTATGGTTGAGGATGCCATTGGGACGAACCCAGCGCAAGGCGCTGCATGGGATGACGTCGCGAGGACCGCTCGGGATAGTGGCTTGGTTGTTCGCTTTGATGATAACTGGTTACGGCCGTGTCCGCAGTGTAGCGGTGATGACACCTGTGTGTATCGATGGGTTCTTTCCGAGGCCAAGGATGGTCATTTTGTTCCTTCTGAGGACAACCTGCACGTGCGGATCAAAAGGAGGCAATGACCCGACTAGAGAAAGCCGACTTCGCCGCTGCGAAACTCGCCGAGCTTTATCCGCGCACGACCATCCCGCTCGACCACGAGGATCCCTACACGCTATTGGTCGCCGTGGTCCTCAGCGCCCAATGCACGGACAAGAAGGTGAACGAGATCACGCCGTTGCTCTTCGCCAAGGCGCGCACGCCGAAGGAGATGGTGAAGCTGAGCGTGGAGGAGATCCAGGACATCATCCGGCCATGCGGGCTTTCACCGATGAAGAGCAAGGGGATCCATGGGCTTTCGAGGATCATCCTGGATGAGCACGGCGGCAAGGTGCCGCAGACCTTCGCCGCGTTGGAAGCGTTGCCCGCCGTGGGGCACAAGACCGCCAGCGTGGTGATGTCCCAGGCCTTTGGTCACCCCGCATTCCCCGTTGATACGCACATCCATCGCCTGGCGTGGCGGTGGACCCTGAGCAGCGGCAAGAGCGTGGAGCACACCGAAGCCGACCTGAAGAAGCTCTTTCCGGAGGACACATGGAACGCGCTGCACTTGCGCATCATCTACTTCGGAAGGGAGCATTGCCCGGCGAAGGGGCACGATCCGCGGAAGTGCCCGATCTGCTCCGTGATCGGTCGGAAGGAGATGTTCGCTTGAGAACGAAGAACGCCCCGACATGCGTCGAGGCGTTCCATTGATGATCGGTTGTAAGACTACTTGGCCGTCACGCGCACGGCAATGCGGCGGTTCTGCGCGCGGCCTTCTTCGGTGGCATTGTCGCCCACGGGGTGCTGGCTGCCGTAGCCTTCAGATTCCAAGCGGGCCTTGTCCGTACCCATGCCGACGAGGGCGGTGACCACGGTATTGGCGCGCTCTTGCGAGAGCTTCATGTTGGCCGCCTCTTCACCGGTATTGTCGGTGTAGCCGCCCACTTTGAGGTTCACCTTCGGGAAGGCCTTCAGGATCTCGTTCATGTTGGTGAGCTGCTCCTTGCTCTTGTCCATGTCCAGCTCCGCGCTACCGGTCTTGAATGTGAGGCGGTCGAAGTTGAACCAGGTGGTCTTGTCCACGGGTTTGTCGCTCTCGATGAAACCGACCAGACCAGCTTCGATGCCGTCGGCGTTGCCGTTGAGGTCGAAACCGCTACCGAGCTTTTTGGAATAACCGGCGCTTGGAGCAGCCGGTGCCGCAGGGGCTGGGGCCTCGGCCTTCACCGGCACGGCAGCTGCTTCAGCTATGGGCGGAGCGGGGTCTTTCCCGCTGAAGTGGCACGAACGCCAGAAGATGATGCAACAGACGAGTGCGAAGAGCGACATGGCGTAGAACGGCCAGCGCGCGGAATTCGGATGCGGGGTGTAGGTGTCTTTGGTGGACATGGTGCGCTTGGTTTCGGCGGCGCAAAGAAAGCGGAACGGGCCGTTCGCGGACCTACTCGATCCGGTTCTCCGGCAATTCCAGGTGGTTCACCACCGCCGTGCAGCCCGCCCAAACGCCGTCGAAGAACATCTGTTCCTTGAACAAGGGGAGCATCAGGCTGTCGATGTACTTCTGGGAGCGCGCGGACGCCATCACCCGCTCGGTACCGAGACCGCCCGCGATGTACACCTCCCGCAGGCGCTTGCTGAACACGATGACCACGCCGTTGTCCTTGTGTTTCTTTCCCACTTTGAGCGAATCGCCACAGGATGCCGCGAACATGGACATGTCCTCCCATCCGTGATAACTGTCCGTGGTCACCAGCACGATCTCGTTGCTGGTACGCAGCTCATGGCCACGGAAGAGGGTGTCCAACCGATGCTGTTCATCCTTGTCGAAGGTGTTCTCGTGGTCGTAAACGAACTGTTCCCGGTGCTTGTCCTTGAGAGGGACGAAAGCGAGGCAGAGCAGGAGCGAGGCGATGATGGCGGCGCGCATGGAGCTAAAATAGTCCGGGAAGACTTCAGCTGCGCACCGGCACCCGCACCGCCGAGAAGGCCCGCTGCTTCACGCTGTAACTGTGGCCTTTGGAGATGATATGCACCTTCATGCCCTCGATGCTGAAGGGTTCGCCTTCTTCCACGTCGGCATAGTCGCTGTACGTGATGTCGTGCCCATCGAAGATCATCACCTGGCCGCTGCCGATGGTTTCCAACATGTCCGCATCAGTGATCACCACGCCGGTGTCCTCGCCCAAGCCGATACCGATCGCAGCGGGGTTCGCCGCTACGGCTTGGCTCAATCGGCTGAAGCGTCCGCGTTCCACGAAGTGGCTGTCCACGATCACGTCGTGGATGAGGGCCGCGCCGGTGGTCATCTTCACGCCGCCCTTGATGAGGCCGCTGGAGCTGTGCCCTTGGTAGATCATGGTGCTGCTCATGCACATGGCGCCCGCGCTGGTGCCGGCGATCACGAAGCCCACTTCCTCCTGGTAGCGCCGCTTCATCAACTGCAGGAAGGCCGTTCCGCCGAAGATGGTCGTCAATCGCAGCTGGTTGCCGCCGCTCATCATCACGCCGTCCGCCCGGGAAAGACGCTTGATCATGTCCGGCTTCACGTCGCCGCGTTCGCGGATGTCGAGGATGTCGATGTCCTTCACGCCGAGCCTGCCGAAGGCTTCGATGTAATTGGCACCGACCTCCTCCGGGATGGAACTGGCACTGGTGATCACGGCCACCCGTTTGCCGGTGCCGCCGATCTCGTCGACCACGCGCTTGAGGATGCCCTCCTCGATGAATTTGCCGCCAAAGACCTTGACGTTGTGCCCGGCTTCCGGCTCCTTGCCCTTGTCCTCATTGCCGCCGATGGCGATCAGCTTCCCTTTGGGTGTCATGCTTGGTGTTTACCCCCGCCCCGTGGGCTCAAGTCGGCCGTCGGCAGCAGCAATTAGCAGTTGCTGCCTGGCCAGTGCGCTTGAGCACCGAACACGAAAGTAGAGGGATCGGCCGCAACGGCCCGAATGGCCGGGTCTCTTCATCAACAAGGTTTTCCATGCCTAGGGCTCTCCGGAGCGCGGACATCTGATTTTCTGATCGTCTGATCCCGCACCCTGCTAACTTCCCCGCCACGTCCGCCGAAGCGCTTCGCGAAGGCGTGACCATTCATCCCACTTACCATGCGGATCCTCGAACTCAAGGCCATGCGCGGCCCGAACTACTGGTCGGTCAAGCGCCACAACCTCATCGTCATGCGCCTCGACATCGAGGGGCTGGAGGAGAGACCTACCGACAAGATCCCGGGTTTCTACGAGCGCATCACCTCGTTGCTGCCCACGATGGTGAGCCACCGCTGCAGTGAGGACCACGAGGGCGGTTTCTGGGAGCGGGTGAAGCGCGGCACGTGGATGGGCCATGTGATCGAGCACATCGCGCTGGAGATCCAGACACTCGCCGGCATGGAGACAGGCTTCGGCCGCACGCGCAGCACGCGCGATCGTGGCGTGTACAACGTGGTCTTCAGCTACGTGGAAGAACCTGTGGGCATGTTCGCGGCCAAGGCGGCCGTGCGCATCGCGGAAGCCTTGATCAGCGGGGAGAAATACGACCTCGCCGATGACCTGCAGAAGATGCGCGAACTACGCGAAGAGTCACGGCTTGGGCCTTCAACGGGCAGCATCGTGCAAGAAGCCGTTTCACGCGGCATCCCTTATCTGCGTTTGAACGGGCAGAGTCTCGTGCAACTCGGGCACGGCATCCACCAGAAGCGTATCCGCGCGACGATCACCAGCAAGACCAGCAACATCGGCGTGGAGATCGCCTGTGACAAGGAAGAGACCAAGCAACTGCTGGAGAGCTACGAGATCCCCGTGCCGAAAGGGCGCGTTGTGCGTTCGGAAGAAGGACTGGAAGCCGCGTTGGATTCGGTGGGCTATCCCTGCGTCATCAAGCCCATCGGTGGAAATCACGGGCGCGGGGCCACTATCGGCATCAAGACCTTGGAAGAAGCGAAAGTCGCATTGGCCAAGGCCAAGGAGATCAGCCGCAGCGCGATCGTGGAGCGCTACATCACGGGTTTGGATCATCGCTTGCTCGTCATCAACCACCGCTTCATCTGCGCGGCGAAGCGCACACCCGCTTGCGTGGTCGGGGATGGGAAGCATACCATCGCGCAGCTGGCCGAAGAGGTGAACAAGGACCCGCGTCGCGGCTATGGCCACGAGAATGTGCTCACGCGCATCGACATCGATGATCACACATTGAAGCTGCTCGGGCTGAAAGGCTTGACGCCCGAAAGTGTACCCGCGAAAGGGGAGACCATCTACCTGAAGGCCACGGCGAACCTGAGCACCGGCGGCACGGCCGACGACGTGACCGAGGTCGTTCATCCGTTCAACGTCTTCCTCGCCGAGCGCATCAGCCGCATCATCGATCTGGACATTTGCGGCATCGACATCATGACGGACGACATCAGTCTTCCGCTCAACGAATCAGGCGGCGCTGTGCTGGAGGTGAACGCCGCGCCGGGTTTCCGCATGCACTTGGATCCTACCGGAGGTATCGGTCGCAACGTGGCGGAACCCGTAGTGGACATGCTTTTCCCGCCGGGCACACCGAGCCGCATCCCCATCATCGCGGTGACGGGAACGAACGGGAAGACGACGACCACACGCCTGACCGCGCACCTCATGCGCAGCGTCGGCTACAAAGTGGGCATGACGTGCAGCGACGGCGTGTACATCCAGAACCGCCTACTGATGAAAGGCGATTGCACCGGCCCGGCCAGCGCGCAATTCGTGCTGAAGGAGCCCGTGGTGGACATGGCCGTGCTGGAAACGGCACGCGGTGGTCTGGTGCGCAGCGGTCTCGGCTTCGAGCATTGCGATGTGGCCATCGTGACCAACGTGGCCGCCGATCACTTGGGTTTGAAGGACATCCACACCCTGGAGGAACTCGCCCATGTGAAGAGCACCGTTCCGCGCAGCGTGCGTCGGGATGGTTACGCGATCCTGAACGCGGATGATGAGCTCGTGATGGCCATGCGCAAGCAGTGTGATTGCAAGATCGCGCTCTTCAGCCTGGACGAGAACAACCGCCTCATCCGCCAGCACTGCAAGCTCGGGGGCTTGGCCGCGATCTACGAGAACGGCTTCGTCACCATCAGCAAAGGCGAGTGGAAATTGCGGATCGAAAAGGCCGTGAACATCCCGCTCACGTATGGTGGGAAAGCGGTCTTCAACATCCAGAACGTGCTGCCTGCCGTGCTCGCGGCCTATGTGCAAGGCGTGAAAGTCGAAGAGCTGCGTGAAGCGCTCGCCACCTTCGTTCCCTCCGCAGCGCAGACGCCTGGCCGCTTGAACCTCTTCCAATTCAAGAAATTCCAGGTGGTGGTGGACTACGCCCACAACCCCCACGGCTTCGAAGCATTGGGCAAGTTCCTGAGCAAGATCCCGGACAGCCCGAAAGTCGGCGTGATCGCCGGCGTGGGCGACCGCCGCGACGAGGACACGGTGAATCTCGGCCGCCTCAGTGCGCAGATGTTCGATGAGATCATCATCCGCCAGGACCGCAACCTGCGTGGCAAGACCGACGACGAGATCATCGCGCTCATGGTGAAGGGCATCAAGGAGGTGGACCCGAACAAGCCCTACATCATCATCAAGAAGGAGGACGAAGCGATCCGTCACGCCATCTCCACCGCAAAGCCCGGCAGCTTCCTAACGCTCTGCAGCGATGTGGTGCCCGATGCGCTCGCCTTGGTGCTGAAGCTGAAAGAGGAGGATGAGAAGGTGAGCTTCAACAAGGAGGATATCCCGAACCGGAACAAGGAGTTGGTGGGGTGATGCAAACGTCACGATGAGCTCAAACTGGCTTGGTCCCGTCGCGGTGATGGTCATCGTGCCGATCGTCATGGGGGTCTTGGGGAAGAAGAACTCCGTGGGAATTGCCTGAACGATGGTAGTACTGAATTGAGGCTGCCGAGGTTCTATAAGATCCTCGGATGGATCTGTTTGGTGATGCCGATGGGGTTCTCTCTATAGGCACTTCGGTGTATCAATGAGGTTTTAAAGGCGGGCTGATCCTCCTTGCTGGGGTGGCCTTTTACGTATTTGTGCTGAAGCCGCATCAGCGATGGCGGCAACCACCGAGCGTCTTGCCACAACGCGGAGTGTTCTTCCAGATAACTGATGGTCGAGGCAGGTCCATAAATGTGCTTGGTCCGAAATCACCAGAGGCAAGGTCATCCTGCGTTAAGATGCATCGCTGCGCGCGATGATGGCTGAACGATGGGAGTTGAGCGCGTCGCATCGGAAGCGGACCGCCGCGACGAGGACACGGTGAATCTCGGCCGCCTCAGTGCGCAGATGTTCGATGAGATCATCATCCGCCAGGACCGCAACCTGCGTGGCAAGACCGACGACGAGATCATCGCGCTCATGGTGAAGGGCATCAAGGAGGTGGACCCGAACAAGCCCTACATCATCATCAAGAAGGAGGACGAAGCGATCCGTCACGCCATCTCCACCGCAAAGCCCGGCAGCTTCCTAACGCTCTGCAGCGATGTGGTGCCCGATGCGCTCGCCTTGGTGCTGAAGCTGAAAGAGGAGGATGAGAAGGTGAGCTTCAACAAGGAGGATATCCCGAACCGGAACAAGGAGTTGGTGGGGTGATGCAAACGTCACGATGAGCTCAAACTGGCTTGGTCCCGTCGCGGTGATGGTCATCGTGCCGATCGTCATGGGGGTCTTGGGGAAGAAGAACTCCGTGGAATTGCCTGAACGTGATGGTAGTACTGAATTGAGGCTGCCGAGGTTCTATAAGATCCTCGGATGGATCTGTTTGGTGATGCCGATGGGGTTCCTCTATGGTGGCACTTCGGTGTGGATCAATGAGGGTTTTGGGAAGGCGTGGCTGATCCTCCTTGCTGGGGTGGCCTTTACGTATTTGTGCTGGAAGCTGATCAGCGATGGCGGCAACCACCGAGCGTCCTACAACGCGGAGGTTCTCCAGATAACTGATGGTCGAGGCAGGGTCCATAAATGTGCTTGGTCCGAAATCACTGAGGGCAAGGTCCATCCCATAAGTAAGATGATCAAGCTGCGCGCGATGGATGGCCGAACGATGGAGTTGAGCGCTATGTTGATCGGAAGCGACGGGCTCTTTAAAATGATGGCCGAGAAGACCAATCTGGACGTACAGACATTGGTCAAGAAAGCAAGGCCGTAGAAATTGGTATCTGTTGGCTCGCTGGCGCGGATCTGCGATCGGTGCCATGTTCTCTACTTAGTACTCGTGAGCCGCAAGTACAAAGCCTCGGGCACGACAACCTCAAATCCCTGACCAACCTCATGAGTGAGCGTGCGCGCCTGTGCCCCGTGTACGGCGCGTGATAGATTGAAGAGATCGTCATCCTTCCGCAGAGTCTGCGCCTCGCAACACTGAGACGCGCTCAGAAGACCAACCTTCCCCGCATCACCTTTCCTCGGTAGTTCACCTTTCGCACATGGAAAAAGGGAAAACGCGCGCTCACATAGAAGTGGTGCTTTGGTGAGTGCGTGGGTGTTGGCGCCACTGGTCGCGGACACGTTCCGTGGATGCCATCCGGCTTATCGCTAAGCACGGGTGTGCGATCATCCAACACCGGCTGGCCGTCGCTTCCATGCATAGGCAAGGTCTGCTCGGTGTGCGGAGGCTCCGGCGCTTGCGCTGAGACCTGGATGCTTCCCAAGGTGAGCCCGGCAACGAGTGCTGCGCTCTTCAGCGAAAGCAGTTCCGCGAGCGGTATCAATTCAGGTTCCAGTTGGTCCGGGCGGTATTGGCCACAGGTCCCGGGATGCTGTTTGAGGTAGGCGAGCATCGATCGGCGGTCCCACCCGGTGAAGTCGATCACGCTGTGCTGGCATTTCGCGCAGAAGCGTCCAGCCCCGATCGGTTCCATCGCATCCCAATTTTCCTGGCAATCGAACTCCAGCATGAGCGCCCGTTTCCACCAAGACGGATAACGGTCGTGCGGGCTGCCTGTGCGGCTCTCCAATACGGTTGTGGCCTCAGATCGACTTCAGGAACGCCTCTGGTGTGAGCACCTTGAGCTTGGCGCTCCGATAGTCAGCGAGGTTGCGCGTAAGGAATACATCCACTCCTTCACGCAAGGCGCAGAAGTACTGAAGGGCATCCTCGAAATCCCCGAAGTCCGAAGCCAATGCCTGTTCCACTACACGTTCATCGGTTGTTGCCACGGCGATGAGGGGTTTCACCGCGATCAGCTTCGCCAAAGCCACAGCACTGCTCTTCTTCTGGCGGAAATGATAGAACCAATGCGAGAAACTGAGACCTGACGCATAGAGGACCACTTCACCCTGCTGGGCCAACTCGAAGACTTGAGCCGCATACTTGAAGAACGGCTGACGCTGCGCGATGAAGTCGAATCCTACATCGGCATCGAGGAACACCTTGGTCATAGCCGATAGCGCTTGGCCACATGCTTGGCGTATTCCTTCTTCAGGTCATAAGCCTTCGGCACATCAAGGTTGGTGCTGAGGCTCTTGACGTAGTCCGAAACCTCGATCTTCCGGGTCACCGACTTCTTCTTGCTGAAGGTGGCGCGCAGGAACTGCTCGAACATGCGGCTGAGGCTCGTATCATTCTCGGCCGCGTATTCCTTGGCTTCCTCGATAGTGACTTTGTCCAGCAGGAGGGTGAGCTTGGCTTTCATACGTGCAAATGTATCGCTCTTCGTACGTACGGCGGCCGCTCCGGTTCCCGCCTATTTCCTGATCGCCCTGGCCAGCACGATGAGGATGATGGCTCCCACCGTGGCCACGACCAACCGTCCGATAAGGCCATAAGCCGCGAGCCCGAGCATTCCGAAGACCCAGCCACCGACAAGCCCGCCGATGAGACCGAGGAAGATGTTGACGAAGACGCCATTGCCGGCGCTCTTCATGATCTGGCTGGCGAGCCATCCGGCCACGCCGCCGATGAGGAGGCTCCAGAGAAGGTGCATGTGTTGCATCTGTTTCATCCCGCGAAGCGGGGCCGCCAGAGCGGGAGCGAAAGGTAGAAAGGCCCGGAAAGGACGAAGGCCCCATCGCTGGGGCCTTCGGAAGTGAAGTGTGTTGGACCTTACTTGGCCACCTCGGTAACGAGCTGACGCTTCTCCGTGATGCGTGCGCTCTTGCCGCGGCGATCGCGCAGGTAGAAGATGCGGGCGCGGTTCACTTGGCCGCGCTTGTTCACGTCGATCTGCTCAATGTAGGGCGAAGCGATGGGGAAGATGCGCTCCACGCCGATCGAGCCGCTCATTTTCCGAACGGTGAAAGTGGCCGTGCTGCCGCTGCCTTTGCGCTGGATCACTACGCCTTGGAACTGCTGGATACGCTCCTTGGCACCTTCCACGATCTTGTAGTGAACGGTGATGGTGTCGCCCGCCTTGAAGTCAGCGTACTGCTTCACAGGGGCCCACTCTTTTTCGAGTTGCTTGATCTTGTCCATGGCGTTCAGCGAGTTAAGCGGGACACGTCCCGCATTTGGGGCCGCAATGTTAGGGAATTATCCCCTTCGCGCCACTACTCAACCATCACCAAAGGACTCCAACAGGTCAGGCCGCCGCTCCCGGGTGCGTTCCAGACTTTGGGCGTGCCGCCACTCGTGGATCTTGGCTTCGTGGCCGCTGAGCAGGATGTCCGGGATCTTCCAGCCATTGAAATCCGCCGGGCGGGTATAGACGGGCGGGGCCACCAGCCCATCTTGGAAGCTGTCCGAAAGGGCAGAGGTCTCGTCGCTGAGTACGCCTGGAAGCAGGCGGATAATGGCATCGCTCAACACGGCCGCCGGGATCTCGCCGCCACTGAGCACGTAATTCCCGATGGAGACTTCGCGGGTGACCAGGTGTTCGCGCACGCGCTCGTCCACGCCCTTGTAGTGGCCGCAAAGGATGATCAGGTTCTTCACGGTGCTCAGGCGGTTGGCCAAGGGTTGGTCGAGCAACTCGCCGTCCGGGCTCATGTAAATGACCTCGTCGTAGCTGCGTTCGGCCTTCAATCCGCTGATGCAGCGATGGATGGGCTCGATGGTCATCACCATGCCGGCACCGCCACCGAAGGGGTAATCGTCCAAGCGCCGGTGCTTGTCGGTGCTGTGGTCGCGCAGGTCATGCACCTTGATCTCCACCAGCCCCTTTTTCTGGGCGCGCTCCAGGATGCTCTCGTTGAACCAGCTGTCCAGCAGGCGGGGCAGGGCCGTGAGGATATCGATGCGCAAGGGTGAGGGTTCGGGACGGCAAATGTGCGGAAAGGGCCGCCGGAACCCACATTCCATTGTTCCCATTCGGGCGGGGTGGCTGTTCTAGCCAATTCCGCGTCTCCTACCTTCGGCATCGTTCTTGAAAAGCCTCCACCAAAGCACTTCAACATGCTGCGTTCATTGACGCTCGCCACACTCGGTACCCTCTTCCTCAGCGCCCAAGCGCAGAAGCAGCCCTATGAGGACCTGCTCGTGAAATACGTCGATGAGAAGTACGAGGACTGCCTGGCGAAGGCCCTGTCGTACACCGAGAAGGACGACACGAAGAAGGACCCGCTGCCCTATCTGTACATGAGCATGTGCCTGTACGAGATGAGCAAGATCGAGAAGTACCGGATGATGGAGGAGTACAAGAAGAGCGACCGGGACGCTGTCAAGTACGCGGAGAAGTACCGCAAGAAGGACAAGAACAAGGAGTTCTTCGACAACTACGCCGATTACTGGAGTGAACTGAACACGATGGCGCAGGACGCCGGTCTTACCTCTTATGAGGACAACCAGTTCAGCAAGGCGAAGCAGTGGTTCGATGGCATGGTGGGCTACTACCCCGAGAACCCCGGAGCGCACCTCATGTTGGGCCTGAGCCTACTGAAGAGCAACATGGCCAAGGAAGGGGATGCGGAAGTGGCCAAGTACCAGCCCGCGCTGGATGGTATTGGTGGCATCGGCATGCTGCCCGATGACCAGAAGAAATTGATGAAGAGCGCGCTGATCTATTACGCCGCTTACCTCGATAGCAAGGGCAACCGCTCGAAAGCGAAGGAAGTGCTGGAGCCGGCCAAGGAATTCTTCGCGGAAGATGCCGAGTTCAAGGGCGCATACGAGAGCTACTGAGCCGACACGTACAGATGGGAAAGCGGGTCGCGAGGCCCGCTTTCTGTTTTTCAGGTGGCCTTCTTCATGAGTGCCATCACCAGGGCGGGCAGCAGCAGCAGTTCCGCAACGTAGGCGAATGCGAGCGTGAGCGTGATCAGCACGCCCATATAGAACACGCTGGCGAAGTCCGAGAAGATGAGCGTGACGAAACCGGACAAGAGCATCAAGCTGGTGACCGTGATGGCCTTACCTGTGCGCAAGTAGGTGCGCTTCAACGAGTACATGGGCGAAAGGCCCGAGCGCATGTGCTGACGCAGTGCCGCGAGCATGTGTATGGTGTCATCCTCCGCTATGCCGAACGAAATGCTGAAGATGATGGCGGTGCTCACCTTCAGGTCGATGCCCGCGAACCCCATGACGCCCGCGATGAAGGCCAGCGGCACCAGGTTCGGGATCAGCGCCACCAGCACCATGCGCCAGTTCTTGAAGAACCACAGCATGATGAGCGCGGTGAGGAGTACGGCGAGGCCCATGCCCCCGACGAGTTGTGTGCTGAGCGTGGCGTTGTTGCGATCGATAAGATAGGCCATGCCCGTCTGATTGAAACGCATGCTTCCGGGATCCGTGTTCTTGGCGATGAACGCGTCGAGCTCGGCGTTCTTTCCCTTGTGGATGAAGCCGCCCTCGTCCACTTGGCGGCCTGAAAGGCGGGCGGTGTGGCCATCGGCGCTGACAAGCGTGCCGAGCATGTCCTTGCCCAGCATCCGGGCGCGTTTCGCCATGCGCGCGCACTCGGCGCTGTCATCCGGAAGCCGGTAGTACGATCGATCCCCACCGTTGAACGCCTTGTTCAAGGAGTACATCACCGTTACGGGTGACATCAGGCCATCCACATGGTAGGCCGTATCGACATGGGATTGCACCTGCTCGATCTGCCGCAGCACCGCCAGGTCCCAAACGGATGCACTGCTATCCGTGACCGCGATCTCCATTTCAAAAGGCCGCACACCACCGAATTTCTGCTCGAACCACACGAAGTTCTGTTTGAGGGGATCGTTGTTGGGCAGGTCTTCGAGCAGGTAGTTGTTCACCTTGATCCTTGACATGCCGAAGACGCCCAGCACGGCGATCGCGGCGAAAGACCAGAGGATCGCCCTGCGCCGCTTGATGGTCCATTGGAAGAGCTTCGGCAGGCGATCATCCCATGGAGAGACCTGCGCTTTCCGGGGAAGGAGCTTGGCCGGATCGGTAAGCACCAGCAACGCGGGCAACAGCAGAAAGGCGAGGCAGAACGCGAGTACCACACCGATCGAGGTGAAGTAGCCGAACTCCTGCAATGGCGGGATGCTCGCCGTGCCCAAGGTGGCGAAGCCGATGCCGCTGGTGATGGCGGTAAGGAACGTTGGTAACCCGACCTCGTTGTAAGTGACGGCGATCGCCCTGATCCTCGGAACACGGTTGCGGATCTCTTCGAGATAACACTCCAGGATGTGCACCACATCGCTCATGCCCACCACGAAGAGGATGGTCGGCAAGAGCATCGTGAGGATCCCGAGCGGCTTGCCGACGGCCGTCATGAAGCCCACTTGCCAAAGGATCGCCAACCCGACCACGGCGATGGGCACCAGCACCCCGTGCAGGCTGCGGAAGCCGATCCACAGGAACACGGCGAGCAACAGGATGGACGCGCTCAGGAAGAAGATCATCTCCTTGAGCATGGTGTTGATGTAATGGTGCTGTCCCACGATGCGGCCCGCCATCCGAACATCGGCGAAGCCCGTTCCCGCAAGGACCGATCGCACGTCCTCCAGAAGCCTGTCGCATTTCTCCTTGGAAAGTCCCGGCTCGGCGGTAAGGACCACGAGCATCGCCTTGCCGTCATTCGAGAAGAAGAGGTCCTTTACGCGGGGATCGTTCCAGATCCGGGCGGAATCGATCGGCAATAACGTGTCATTGTAGAAGCGCAAGTACGGCGTCTCGAACACGCCGACCGGCGTGATCACCGGTTCGCTCATGCGCGTAGGGGAGAGCACGCGGAGCACCCGGGGTGTGCGCTCAAGCCGCGCGGCCAGCGAGTCCACGCGCGTGAGCAGTCCACTGTCGAACACGCCTTGATCGCGGTCGATGCCGAACATCAGGAAGTCATTGTCGTAGCCGAAGCGCTCCCGGAATGCGAGGTAACGGTCCAGCTCCGGATCGTTCTTCGGGAAGAACTTCTCGAAGTCGTAGTCCAATCGCACGTTGCGCAGCGAGAAGAGGGCCGCTGCGGAGACGAGGCCGACGAACAGCAGTGCGAGGCGTGCGTTCCGCGGGGTGAGCCAGCGCTCCAGCGGCAAAGGTTCCTTCTCCATCAACAGCGCATGGTCGATCCTGCGCGGCGAAGTTGGTCAGCCCCCCGGAATGGCCCCGGTACTTTCGCCGCGTGCTTAGAACGCCTGGGACCCGCTTCTTGTTTTTGCTGCTGGCCTGCACGCTTTCCGCACCGTTGATGGCGGGCCGATTGAAGAAGGCCTTCGACGCGCTGGGCATCCATGACTACTTCCTGGCGCGGGAGCTCTTCCGCAAGGAGGTGAAGAAGAACCCCGCCGCCGCGTGGTACGGGCTCAGCGTGATCACGGGTCGTGCGGACAATCCGTTCTACCAGTTGGACAGCAGCTTCGCCTGCATCCAGCGCGCGGAGGTCGCTTGGGCCCTGCTCCCGGAAAAGAAGCGCCAGACCTACCGGGATCTCGGCGTGGATGAAGCGGCGATCCGATCGCAAACGGAACGCATCTACGCGATCGCGTGGGAACAGACGCAGGCCATCAACACGACGGAGTCCTACCAGCGTTTCATCGACCGTTACGTGAGCAGTTCGCATGTGCCGGAAGCTGCTGCTGCGCGGGATGGACTCGCCTTCCAAGACGCCCGCACATTGAACACAGCGGATGCTTATCGCGTGTTCTTGGAGAGGCACCCCGGTGCCAAGCAGACCTACGAAGCGCGCAACCGCATGCAGGAAGCGGTCTTCCGGGAAGCCGCGCCCAACGGCAGCTTGGCCGAGTATGAGCGATTCATCGCCGAACATCCCGAGAGCCCCTATGTGCAGAACGCGCAGAAGGAGATCTACCGCGTGAGCGTGCCGAACGGAACCCCGGAAGAACTGTACGCCTTTATCCGCCGTTACCCAAAGAGCCCGCATGTGGCCGAGGCTTGGCGGGCGATCTACGAGGCGCGCACCAAGGACCTCAGCGTCGGCAGCATCACACGCTTTCTGAAGGACTACCCGGACTACCCGTTCGTGGACGAGTTGACGGAGATCTTCCAGACGGCGAGCCTCGTACTGTACCCGTTCAGGCAGGGCGGCAAGTGGGGTTATATCGATGCGAAGGGCACGGAGCGCATCAAGGCGGTCTACGAGTTCGCCGAACCCTTCGAGGGCGGGCAAGCCCAGGTCGGTCGTGATGGACTCATGGGCACGGTGAACAAGACGGGGAAGGAGGTCATCGAGGTGATCTACGATGACGTGCTCGGTTTCAGCGAAGGGTTGGCCACCGTGGAGCGGGGCGAGAAGGCCGGCGTGGTAGACCGTTCGGGCAAGCTCGTGATCAAGATGGAATACGAGGAGGTGGGCGAGTTCAGCGGCGGACTGGCCTATGCGGAGAAGGACGGCAAGTTCGGGTACCTCGATCCGAAAGGCGCTGTTGTCATCCCGTTCAAGTACGATGGTGCGAACACCTTCCACAACGGCGTGGCGGTGGTGGAACAAGGCGGCCAGTTCGGCGTGATCGACACGAAAGGCGAACAGGTAGTGCCCTTCCAGTACGATTGGATCGAGGGCTTCACCGGTGCCGTATCGCGTGTGCGCAAGGATGGCCGCATGGGCGTGATCAGTCCGTTCGGCGATGTGCTGCTCGCCGTGGAGCATGCGCTGGTCGGGGTTTTCAACGATGGGCTCGCCTTGGTGGCAGACGGGGGGAGGTGCGGCTATGTGGACCTGAGCGGGCGTTTCATGATCCCACAGCGCTTCGAGATGCCGGAAGGAGCGGTTCCCGCTTGGGGCGACTTCCACAACGGCGCGGCACGCGTGATGTCGGGAGGAAAGGCCGGCCTGATCGATGCGCGGGGCGAAGCGGTGCTCTCTCCGAAGTACACGGATATCGGTACCCTTGAGAATGGCGTTCTGCCCGTGAAGAAGAAGAACAAGTGGGGCTTCGTGGACCGCGCGGGACGACCGCTGACCGAGACTGGCTTCGATGGGGCGTGGGAAATGGGCCACGGCTATGCCCGTGTGCGGAACGGTGCGCTGTTCGGTCTGGTCGATAGCACCGGGAAAGTCGTGTTGCCGACGAAGTACCAGGAGTTGGGCGATGTACGCGTCGGGTTGCTCATCGCTTCTGGAACGGAGCCGAAGACCGCGGGACGAAAAGGCGTGATCGATACGGGTGGCCAGGTGCGCATACCCTTCGCATACGATCGGATCGAGTTCGTGGATGACTCCACCGCGCTCGTTGGCCGAGGTACCGGTGAGCGCATCACCGACATGAAGATGGCCTACATGCGGTTGGCGGACGGCCAGTACATCTGGAAGGAGGAAGGCTTCGATTCGAAGTAGCCCAGACTTCAAAGCCGCGCGTGAAATGTGATCAAGGGCTGGAAGCGGCCCGTGTCCCTTTAGCGCAACACCGTCACACTGCCGGTCTGGCGGAGCTGCCTCACACCTTCATCCGTCACGGCTTTGTAGCTCAACTGCCACACGTACACGCCATCCTGAACAGGTGTGCCGTTCACTTTGCCGTCCCATGGTTCGCCGGGCTCGTCACTGCTGAAGATGTTCTCGCCCCAGCGGTCGAAAATGAGGAAGGTGTAATACCGGAAACTGCCCGTGGTCACCGGTGCGAAAAGTTCATTGATGCCGTCGCCGTTGGGCGTGAAGCCGTTCGGCACATACACCAGCGGCGCACAATTGCCCTCGGCGATCATGATCGTATCGGCCGCGTGGATGCAAGGCCCGCTGAGCACCACATGATAGGTACCCGGCATCGTTACCTGGATGCTGGCATCATCATCGCCTGTATTCCAGTCATAGAGGGCGTTGTGCACCGTGGCATCCAGCAAAAGTTCTTGGCCCAGGCAGATCGTCGCATCCGGCCCCAGGTCGATCTCATCGACAACCGGCAGGAACGTGACCTCCACCGCATCGGTTGAAACGCAGCCATCGAGGGTCAGCGACACGGTGATGTCATCGCTCGTTGTAATAAGCAATGAATCGTTCGGGCTGCCTGTGCTCCAGAGCACGCTGGCGGTTGCTGGCTGCACCGAAAGGAACAAGCTGTCGCCCTCGCAAAGCGTTCGGTCGGCGCCGAGGTCCGGTTGTAGGAGCGGCGTGTAGCCCACTTGGATGGCGTCCGTGGTCACGCAACCGTTCGCATTGGCTGTCACGCTGTAGCCGCCACCGGAACTGACCGTGAAGCTCGTAGCGGTGGACCCATCGGACCAGATCAGATCCACTCCCGGAAGGGTGAGCGTCAGTACGAGTTGTTCGCCGGGACAGAGCGTTGTATCGGGCCCGAGGTCAACGAGCGATTCATCGAAGTAGGAGACTTCAACCGCATCTTGCACAGGGCACGCCCCGATGGTAACGGTAGCCGAGAAGGTGCCCGGTTGATCGACGAGGAATCCGCTGGCGGTGGAGCCGTCTTGCCACAGGTAATCCGCACCCGTTTGGGCGGCATCTATCAGCCAGACCGCACCGTTGCAGAGCGTGGTATCCTCAGGAAGATCGAGCACGGGAGTAGCCAGCGCATCGATGTGTATGGCATCCGAGGAGGAACAGCCGTTCACCGTCACTTGTACATCCCAATCGCCCGGCGTTGCGATGAAAGTGGATTGCACACTGTTGTCGGTCCAGAGGTAGGTGGCACCCGCGGTGGTAGCATCGAGTACCAGCGTATTCGCAGCGCACAGTCCCGTGTCCGGCCCCAAGTCCACCGTTGGCAAAGGGACCAGCGCGAGGTTGAACGTGTCCGTCGTAATGCAGCCGCTCAAAGTGACGCGCGCCCAGTATTCCCCCGCATCGTCCACAGTCCGGTTCGGCTCGGTCGTCCCATCCTCCCACAAGTACGTGGCACCGGGAACAGTGATATCGAAATCGACCGCGTTGCCATCGCACACGGCCGCGTCCTCGCCAAGGTCGAGTACCGGCAACGGCACCTCGCTCACCGTGATGGAATCGCTCACAGCGCAGCCGCTCACGGTGATCGTGGCCCAGTAGATGTCCGGTTCGGAAACCGTAATGGAGGTAGCTACGGTATTCGTGCTCCATACGGTGGTGCCGCCGGGAAGAGAAGCGTTCAGTGTGAGACTGGCGTCCGGGCACAGTGTCGTGTCGTTCCCGATGTTGAGCGTCAGAGCGCCCACGTACGCCACTTCGATATCGTCCGTCGCCGTGCAGCCGTTGAGATCCACGGTCACACCATAGGTAGCGGGTGAAGAGATCGCGATGGAAGCGGCCGTACTTCCGGTGGACCAGTCGTAGGTCGCACCTGGGAAGGTCGCGTCCAAGGTGAGCGTACTCTGGTCGCAGAGCGTTGTGTCGTTGCCGAGGTACACGGTCGGCGAGGGCAATACGGTGATCGTCACATCAGCCGTTGCTGAGCAGCCGCTCTGGAATACTTCCACATCGTACGTGCCGCTTTGGGTCACATCGATCGTGGCCGAGGTCGCACCCGTGCTCCATAGGTAAGTGCTGCCTGCGAGCGTGGCGTCCAAGGTGATCGCGGTACCGTCACAGATCGAGGTGTTCGCGCCGAGGTCCACACTTTGCAGATCGAAGATGGCCAGTGCGACTTGATCACTGCTGCTGCATCCATTGGCGGTCACCGTCACGCTGTAGTTGCCGGCCTGTCCGGTGGTGAAGGTCGCCGCCGTTGAATTGTCTTGCCACAGATATGTCGCACCGGGCGTGGTGGCGTCGAACGTGGCATCCTCGCCCGGGCAGACGGTCACGTCGGCTCCAAGGTCGAATACGGGTGCGGAGTTCACGGTCACATCGATGGCATCGCTGACCGAACAAGAGCCGAGGGAAACGTCCACGCTATAGGTGCCTGTCTCGGTCACATCGAAGGTCGCGTTGGTTGAGCCGTCCTGCCAGAGGTAGGTCACGCCGGGTGAGGTGGCATCCAGTTGTAGCGGATCGCCTTGGCAGATCGTGGCATCCAGCCCGAGATCGACATCGGGCACGGGGTTGAAGGTGACATTGATGGCGTCGTTGGTCGTGCAGCCGTTCACGGTCACGTCCACATCATAGGTACCGGATGTGGTCGCGGTGAATGTGGGCCCATTGCTGTTGTCCTGCCAGTTGTAGGTTGCTCCAGCTGTCGTTGCGTTCAGGATGATCTGATCTCCATCGCAGAGCGCGGCGTCTGCACCGAGGTTCACGGTGGGATTCGGATTCACGGTGACGTTGATCGCATCGCTCGCGGAGCATGTGCCGAGCGTAACATCCACATCGTAGGTGCCGGTGGCGTTCACAGCGAACGTGGCGTCAGTGGAGCCGTTCTGCCAGCTATAAGATGCACCGGGAACAGTGGCATCCAGCAGCAGCGGAGTGCCTTGGCAAAGGGTGACGTCCGGCCCCAGGTCCACCACAGGCATGGGATTGATGGTGACGTTGATCGCGTCGTTCGTGGTACAGCCGTTCACGGTCACATCCACGTCATACGTACCGGTCGCATCAGCGGTGAAAGTGGGTCCGTTGCTATTGTCTTGCCACGAATAGGTCGCCCCCGGCGTGGTCGCGTCTATCACGAGTTGGTCCCCATCACAGAGCATCGCATCAGCGCCCAGATTCACGATGGGGTTCGGATTCACCGTCACGTCGATCGCATCGCTCACAGAACACGAACCGAGCGACACATCAACGCTGTAGGTGCCCGTTGCCGTCACGTCGAAGGTCGCGTTCGTCGAGCCGTCTTGCCAGAGGTAGGAAGCACCCGGGGAAGTCGCATCCAACTGCAACGGATCACCTTGGCAGATGGTCGCGTCAAGCCCAAGGTCCACTACGGGCATGGGATTGAAGGTGACAAGAATGGCGTCGTTGGTCGTGCAGCCGTTCACGGTCACGTCCACATCGTAAGTGCCGGTGGTCGTTGCGGTGAACGTGGGCCCATTGCTGTTGTCCTGCCAGTTGTAGGTCGCTCCAGCCGTCGTTGCGTTCAGGACGATCTGATCCCCATCGCAGAGCGCCGCGTCCACACCGAGGTTCACGGTGGGATTCGGATTCACGGTGACATTGATCGCATCGCTCGCGGAGCAGGTACCCAGTGTAACATCCACATCGTAGGTGCCGCTCGTTGTTACATCGAAGGTCGCGCTGGTGGAACCGTCCTGCCAGAGATAGCTCGCACCGGAAACGGTCGCATCCAGTTGAAGCGGGTCGCCTTGGCAGATCGTGGCATCCAAGCCAAGGTCCACAACGGGCATGGGATTGAAGGTGACGTTTATCGCGTCATTGGTCGTGCAGCCGTTCACGGTGACGTCCACATCGTAGGTGCCGGTCGTCGTAGCGATGAAGGTTGGCGCATTGCTGTTGTCCTGCCAGTTGTAGGTCGCACCAACTGTCGTTGCGTTCAGGACGATCTGATCACCATCGCAGAGCGCCACATCCGCACCAAGATTCACGGAGGGATTCGGATTCACGGTGACGTTGATCGCATCGCTCGCGGAGCAGGTACCCAGCGTAACATCCACATCGTAGGTGCCGCTCGTTGTCACATCGAAGGTCGCGCTGGTGGAACCATCCTGCCAGAGATAGCTGGCTCCGGCAACGGTCGCATCCAGTTGCAACGGATCACCTTGGCAGATCGTGGCATCCAGCCCGAGGTCGACAACGGGCATGGGGTTGAAGGTGACGTCTATCGCGTCATTGGTCGTGCAGCCGTTCACGGTGACGTCCACATCGTAGGTGCCGGTGGTCGTTGCGGTGAACGTGGGCCCATTGCTGTTGTCCTGCCAGTTGTAGGTCGCTCCAGCCGTCATTGCGTTCAGGACGATCTGATCACCATCGCAAAGCGCCACATCCGCACCGAGATTCACGGAGGGATTCGGATTCACGGTGACATTGATCGCATCGCTCGCGGAGCAGGTACCCAGCGTAACATCCACATCGTAGGTGCCGCTCGTTGTCACATCGAACGTCGCGCTGGTGGAACCGTCCTGCCAGAGATAGCTCGCTCCGGCAACGGTCGCATCCAGTTGCAACGGATCGCCTTGGCAGATCGTGGCATCCAGCCCGAGGTCGACAATGGGCATGGGGTTGAAGGTGACGTTTATCGCGTCATTGGTCGTGCAGCCGTTCACGGTGACGTCCACATCGTAAGTGCCGGTGGTCGTTGCGGTGAACGTGGGCCCATTGCTGTTGTCCTGCCAGTTGTAGGTCGCACCAGCCGTCGTTGCGTTCAGGATGATCTGATCACCATCGCAGAGGGTCGCATCCGCACCGAGGTTCACCACGGGGTTGGGATTCACCGTCACGTTCATCGCATCGTTCTCCGAGCAGCCATTCACCGTTACGTCCACAGAATAGGTGCCTGCAGTTGTAGCCGTGAACGTTGCGTTGGTGGAGCCGTCCTGCCACACATAGGAGGCGCCGGGCAGGGAGGCGTTCAACTGCACCTGGTCGCCTTGGCAAATGGTCTGGTCCGCGCCGAGGTTCACCACGGGCAGCGGATTGTAGCTCACGGTGATGGCGTCGTTGGTCGTGCAGCCGCCGACGGTCACATCCACATCGTAGGTCCCCGGCCCGATCACATTGAAGGTCGCTGCGGTGCTGTTGTTCTGCCAACTGTAGGAACCTCCGGGCTGCGCGGCATTGAGCAGCAATTGCTGCCCGATGCACAGCGCGACGTCCGGTCCGATGTTCACCACCGGATACGGATTGTAGTTCACCGCGATCGCGTCGCTGTTGCTGCAGTTGTTCGCGGTGACGGTCACATTGTAGTTGCCCGATGTGGACACGTTGAAGGTCGGCGTGGTTGCGCCGTTCTGCCACAGATAGGTTCCACCGGGCACTGTGGCGTTCAGCAGCACGGGGGTGCCGACACATGGGGTCTGGTCCGGACCGAGGTTCACAACGGGAAGCGGCGTCACGTTCACCTGCACGTAATCGCGCAGCACGATCGTCCCGCTGATGCTGATGTCGTCCAAGCCGAAATCATTGCCGACGCCATCCCCGCTCATCACCTGCAAGCAGCAGTTGGCGCTCACTTGTCCGGGTCCTGAGGTCCACGTCTGATTGATCGTCTGCCATCCGCCATTGAAGGCAGGCATGTTCACTTCGGGGCCCACGGCGGTTCCGTCCACATACCACTGCAATCGGGCCGGGGTGGCATTCGACAGTGTCCGGGCGCGATAGCTCAGCGTGTAGGTCTGTCCCGGGCAGACGGTGATGTTCTGGCACCACACGTCATGCAGATTCAACACGCCGTAAGAGCCCCATCCGGCGTTCACCATCATGAACAGACCATTGCCCGTGCCGCTGAACTGCGCATGGTGCGGGGTGGAAACATTGTCCACGAAGTAGGTGCCTTCACCCGTGAGGTTCGAGTTGTAGTTCCACTGCGAACTGAACCCTGTATTGCCCGCACTGAAGTTCCCGTTCGTCACCAGGTTGCCGCTGTTGTAGCTCACCTCGCACCAGTAGCTCCCGGCGGTGCCCGTATTCAGGCCCTGCGTGTTGGCGCCCGTGCTCCAGAGGTAGTTGGAATAGCCTGCTGGTCCTTGCAACTGCGCCACTTGGCCTTGGCAGATGGTAACATCCGGACCGATGTTGATGGAACAGACGGGCTGCGCCGAAGCCGAAGCGGCCAATAGGAGGCCGAAAGCCGGGAGGAAGAGGGGGCGGAGTCGTCCGGGTATCAAAGCGTGCGGGTCAGCGCCGTTCGACAAATTTCGGACCGGCGGGCCACATGCTACAACCCCGGAGGACCATGGCTCTTCACAAGGCGATGAACACCCGGTTGCTGACGTCATAGTGCTGCTCCTTCACTTCCTTGAAAACTAGACGCAGTTCAGCCCCCAGACGTGCGCTGCGGAAGGCGGACTTTTCGTCATGCGCCACGGTATTGAGGAGGATCCGCCCCGAAGACGACACCAGGCGTCGGACAGAACGCAGGAAATAAGGGTCGTTCACGCCTTCAACGAAGTCAAGGTCATGGAAAAGGTCCACGACCACCAGGTCGAAGGTCGTTGAGCATTTGGCCACGAACGAGAAGGCATCCGCTCGGACCAGTTCGATCCCTTCCTGCTGGTCCAATGGAAAGCGTTCCGATGCCAACCGGAGCATGGCCTCATCATGGTCGACCCCGGTGATGGCCGTGTCCAAGCCGAGTTCGCTCCGGAGAATGTGAGCGGCGCTGCCTGCTCCGTATCCGAGGATCAAGGCGGTCTTCGGCGCTTGCTGAGCGATGCGCGCATCGCTGAATGCGGCCTGCCAAACCCGGTGCAAACTGCCGAAGCTCTGGTTAGCGTTCGCGCTGTTCACCACCAGTCTGCCGTATTCCCAGGTCAGTTCGAGCTGACCGCTGGCACCGTTCCCCTTCCAGACCCGCACGGGCCACACGTAGCTCAGCAAGCGGGCGAGGTTCACGAACACGTCTCAAAGATCGGCCACATACGTCAGCATCGCGTGATCCTACTTTCGCGCCCCCTTTGGCTGCACGCTTTCGCGTCTTGAAGCTTGTGTCTCGGACCTTGCGTCTTGAAGCTTGAAACTTGACTTCCGTGTTCTCCCTCACCGCCATCACCCGCTACAAGCTCGGCAAATTGCTGAAATACGGCATGGTCACACTCGTTGTGGCCTGGGTGCTCACGCTGTTCAGCGGCGAAAGCGCGCGCGGTTTCATCGGTGCCTGGTTCCTGTTGGGCGTATGGACCGGCGTGCTGGAGGAGTTCCTCTTCGGTCGCCGATTCCGGTCACTGGCCATCCCGCTGCAGTTCCTGGGCAAGGTGCTCGCGGTGAACATGCTTACCCTGCTCTTCATCATCATCGCCTTCGCGTTCGACAGTGAACAACAGCTACCGCTCGCACAGGACGCGCCCTTCAGCCCGATGCAGATGGTGCTGATGCCGCAGCTCTACCGGCTGGTGCTTCGCGTGGTGGTGGTCACGTCCATTGCCATCCTCGTTGTGCAGGTGGAAGAGCTCATGGGCCGACGGCTCTTTCTGGGATTCCTGCTCGGCCGTTACGAACGCCCTGTGGCCGAGGAGCGCATCATGCTCAGTATCGACCTCGTGGGCAGCACGGCACTGAACGAGAAGCTCGGCGACCTGCTCTACTTCCGCTTCCTGAACATGACGCACTCGCTCATGACCGATGCGGTGTTGCGCAATGAGGCCGAGATCCACAAGTACGTGGGCGATGAGGTCATCTTCACCTGGACCATGCGCAAGGGCATCAGCCATCTGAACTGCTTGGACCTCTTCTTCGACATCACTTCACGCATCGCGGAGAACGAGGCGGAATTGATGCGCACGTTCGGCACTGTCCCGAAATTCCGTGGTGCCGTGCATGGCGGCCGCGTGATCACCGCACAGACCGGGCACATCAAGCGCACCATCGATTTCAGCGGCGATGTGATGAACACCGTGAGCCGCATGCTGGGCCTGTGCAAGGATCTGAAGGCCGATGTGCTGATCAGTGCCGAACTGCTGGCGCGGCTGCCATTGGCACGTGAGCGTTTCGCTTTCGGCGAGGAGCAGGTGATCCCGGTGAAAGGGAAGAAGCGCGAGGTGCGGACGCACACCGTGAGGCGGGAGCGCGTTGCGTGAAGCGGTGGTGAACGCTCGCACCGCACGGCTCTATTTTCGCGGAATGACCTTGTGGAGAACCATCGTGAACTTCTTGCCGTTGCTGTCCGGACCCTGCATCGCCCAGGTCGCGGTTCCATTCACGACGGCATCCGGCCACTTCGGCGTGTTCCGCGATGGCCGCTTCGAGGAGCTGGAGCAGCGCAAGCCGCAGGTGGTCTTTCCCAACGGACCGCGTGTGGCCTACATCACCGAGCAGGGCGAGCTGCGCGGCTGGGATGAAGGCCAGCTGATGAACTACCAGCGCGGCGAACCGGTAAGCGTGAAGACCTCGCGCGGCATGCTCGCTTGGAAGCAAGGAGAGCGGCTGTTGTTCGCCGGTGTAGCGGGGCCGAAGACGATCTGCCACGATGCCGGAGAGTTCACCGTGCAGGACAGCTTGGTGGCGTACCACAACGAGATCGAGAAGACGCTTTGCGTTTACTGGCGAGGCCAGGTGATCCCCTTGGCGGACGTGCTCATGGCGAGCGAAGCCCCGCAATGGCAGGCGGGCAGCAACACGCTCACCTGGTACAACCGGGACACGCGGCAAGTGCTGCTCTTCTACCGGGGCGGAACGGAAGTTCTTTGTGAGAACGTGGACTATGCGCGGGTGAGCGCAGGCGGCGATGTGGTGGCTTACATGGACGACAGCGACGATACCTTCCGCGTTTTCGATCACGGTGAGCGCATCGACCTGGAACAGTTCGCGCCGATCGACTTCCGTGCGGGTCTGGGCATAGTGGGCTACACCAGCGCGACGGCCGCGCTGCGCTGCTATGCGGACCACAAGGTGTATTCACTCGCCGAGTTCATGCCCACGGCCTATTACGTGCAGGACAGTGTGATCACCTGGGTGGAGAACGGCCAATGGAAAACGCTGAACGCGGGGAAGGTGGAGACATTGGAGCGCTTCGTTCCCGAGAACTGGCAAGTGAGCGGCGCGACCATCGCCTACCAGGACCTGAACCGCGAACTACGCATGTACCACCGCGGTAAGCGCACGGTGATCACCAAGGAAGCCGGCGTGAAGAGCTTCGAACTCCACGGCGACGCGGTCGTTTGGCAGAGCAACAGCGGCACGGTGAAGGTGTGGTGGAAAGGGAAGGTGTATGAGCGGTACTGATGTACGTCATGAGTTGGCAGTTTCCAGTTGGCAGTTGCATCCTATGACTGCGAACTGGAAACTGCCAACCAGGCTTAAGCCTGGATCCTCGGTTCCACGGTGAACAAAGCCACCGTTCTCCTCTTCCCTTTCAGCGGCACTTCGCCCATGGAGCGTGTTGTCCAGCGGTCGGGGGAGAGCAGGAGCACATCGAGCAGGTCTTTGCTCATGAGGATGTCAACGCTGTGCTCGTTGCACGCTGCTTGGATGTGCGCGGCCGTGTTCACCGCATCCCCGCTGAAGATGATCTGCTTCTTCACCAGTCCGATCTCGCCCGTGGTCACTTGGCCATAATGGAAGCCCGCTTTGAACACCGGTGCGAATCCGTAGGTCTTCCGGTAGTGCTCGGCACGTTGCCGCAACTTTTCGCGGATGGCGAAGAAGCACTTCAGGCAGCGCTGTCCTTTAACGCCCTTGTGCAATTGCCAGCTCACGCTGATCTCATCGCCCACGTACTGGTAGATGTCGCCTTCGCTGTAGATCACGGGGTCGGTGATGTCCGCGTACACTTCGTTCAGCAACTGGAAGTACCGCGTATCCCCGATCTCCTCCGCGATAACGGTGCTGGAGCGCATATCGAGGAACATGAAGATGCGCAGCTCCTGCTTGGGCTTGAAGTACCGGCCGAGCAGGAAGCTCTGTGCTCCGCTGCCGAACTGGTCGTTCAGGCGCACGAGGAGCATGGTGGCCGCCATCAACAAGGTCCAGCCGAGGAATTGCCCGAGGAACCACCAGCTGATCACGCGTTCCGTGAAGGCGGTGATGAACGGGTCGTAGGTCTCCCGAGTGCGGTACGCCACCCAGCACAGCATGGTGGCCAGGATGAGCGTTCCCATGATGGCCAAGGCGGGCAGGTAGGCGAGTCTACGCAGGCGGTCGCGGAGCAGGAAGATGTAGGTGCCGGCCCCGAGGAGACCGATCACCAGGAAACGCCAGAAGTGCGTGTCCAACGTGCGCAGCCGTTCGGGTGCATAGCCGTAGGACTCCAGCACGTTGCTTTCCCACAAGGCGATCACCAGGCCCACCAGCACCCATGCGAGGGTGATGCGCAGTGTGCGGCGCGTGCGGCGTTGGAGCTTGGAAAGTGTGGCGGCCATTGGCGGTCGGCGAAACTACCCGGACAGGCGCGAGCGAATGTTAACCCTTCGCCTGTCGGCGCGCGCGGCGCGCATCACGCGGCTGCAACACCAGATAGTACCAGGCCACGCACAAGAGCCCTGCGATGAAGAAAGGGACAGCGTAGTGTCTCTTTGTATCCGCGAACCAGAACTCCCCGATCATCCAGACGCCATTGGCCATGATCCAGAACACAACGGCGAGGCAATGCAGGAACTCACCGATGTCCTCGCGGCTCTTCCATGCGATCCAAGCGGCGAGGGCCAATGTGGGGAAGAACATGCCGACCCCCAATGTCTTCCAGCCCAGTATCCACGACACGTCCTTCAACAACCAGAGCAGAACGTGGAAGTTCTCGCCGGAGCGTACGGATCGGAAAATGTTCACAGGCACGAGGATTGCGTTGACAATTCGGGAACGTGCGAAGATGCGATGTGATCCCCGGTCGAAGAACCGGGGTAATTTCGCCGAGCGTTATCCGCACGCGACCAGCCGCACCGAATGAACATCCGCTCCCTGCTGTTCCTGCTGTCCTTCTTCTTCCTGGCAGGAACCTCCGACGCCCAACGGTTCTATGTGAAACTCAGCGGCAAGGTCACTTCGCATTTCGAAGGTGATCCCGTGAAGGGGGTGCTGGTGCGGCTCCTGAAGGCCGGCAAACAGGAGGCGGAGAAGATCACCCGCTCGGACGGCAGCTACGAATTCACCCTGGACCGGGGCTGGCGCTATTCGGTCTGGTTCAGCAAGGAAGGCCGGGTCACCAAGCACATCAACATCGACACGGAGGAGGTTCCCGCCTATCCGGATGTGCCGTTCTACGAGATGGACGTGCAGATGACGATGGTGGAGTGGATCAGCGAATTCGATTTCTCGGTCTTCGAACAGCCGTTGGGCGAAGCCTCGTTCAAGCAGAGCGTGCGCAATATGAGTTGGGATATCGAATACACCGAACGCATGCGGCCGATGCTCGCCAAGGTGATGGACGAGTACGAGAAGACGTACCGGGGCTATTACAAGCGCAAGCGGGACAAGCACACCGGCACCGGGGCCGTGGTCAAGGACAGTACGGCCGTGGAAGAGGTGGAGGAGAAGTAGCTTCCGGCGTTACCGCGCCGATCACGCCATTTGCCGGACGAGCTTCACACATTCCACGGCCTCCCTCACATCATGCACGCGCAGGATGGATGCGCCCTTCATCAATGCGATCGTGTTCAGGACCGTGGTGCCGTTCAACGCATCAGCCGGGCCGGTCCCCAGCACTTCGTTGATCATCCGCTTGCGCGAGAAACCTGCCAGAACAGGCGCGCCCAATGCGTTCAAGCGTGACAGGTCGCGCAGCAGAGCGTAGTTGTGTTCCGAGGTCTTTCCGAAACCGAACCCCGGGTCGATGATCACATCGGCGATGCCCGCTTCGTGCGCGGCGTGAAGGCGTCCGCTCAAGAAGTGCGTGACCTCCGCGCAGACATCCGTGTAAACAGGGGCGTGTTGCATGCTCGCAGGCGTTCCCTGCATGTGCATCGCCACATAGGGAACTCCGAGCCCAGCTACCGTTCGGAGCATTTCCGGATCCAAGGTTCCCGCGCTGATGTCGTTCACCATGCGCGCACCGGAGGCCACGGCCTCCGAGGCCACGGCCGCACGCCAAGTGTCCACGCTGATCAACGCGTCCGGGAATTCGAGGAGGATCGCTTCGATGACGGGTATCACCCGGCGCTTCTCTTCCCGCTCATCGCCCTCGCCGCTGCCGGGCCGGGAACTCTGCCCGCCGATGTCCAGTATATCCGCTCCCTGCGCCAGCATACGCTCGGCCAAGTGCAGCGCCTCGACCACGGAAGCCGCTCGGCTGGCGGGGTGGAAGGAATCGGGTGTGGCGTTGATGATGCCCATCACCAGCGGGAAGCGCGGCGTATGGAGCCGATCGCCCAACCGCCATGTGGTCCCTTCTGTTGCGTTCATCGCGCGCAAGTTGCGAACGATGAGGACGTGGCCGGGTCCCCGGTCAACGAACCGTGATCCCCGGCCGAGGCGCGAGCCGAGAGCCGGGGTATTTTCGCCGACCATGGAACTCACGCTGGAACAATATGATGCCGTCATCGCCGAATGCGTGGAACTCTTCGCCAAGAAGGCGCATGACTACGGCACCGCATGGCGCATCCTGCGTGTGAGCTCCCTCACGGACCAGGTCTTCATCAAGGCACAGCGCATCCGTACGTTGCAAGAAGTGGGGGAGAGCAAGGTGGGCGAGGGCATCCGCCCGGAACTCATCGGCATCGTGAACTACGCGGGCATGGCGCTGGTGCAATTGAAGCTCGGCGTGGTGGAGCAACCGGATCTTTCGGCCGGACAGGCCAAGGAAGCCTTGCTCACTGAACTGAATGAAGCGCGCGAACTGATGCGCCGCAAGAACCACGATTACGGGGAGGCATGGCGTAGCATGCGCGTGAGCTCTTTGGTGGACCTGATCCTGATGAAGCTCCTGCGCATCAAGAGTATCGAGGACAACCAAGGCCGTACGCTCGTGAGCGAAGGCATCGATGCCAACTGGGCGGATATCGTGAACTACGCCGTCTTCGCGCTTATCCTGGAAGGAGAAACGCAGAGGCGCTGATGTGCGCCGATGGCCGCTGACAAATGCGGCTACCGATGGTCTTCCGTTGTTGAAGCCCCTCTGCGTTCCTATGTGCTTATCTTACTTGACCGCGAACGACATGAACATCGCGTCGGCGAGGTAGAGAGCGTCGTCGAACTTGGATGCAGGGGCCACATAGCTGAGGATCCACGCTTTGTTGCCCCTCAGGCTCAGTTCGCGTTTCAGTCTCACCGGTTGTCCATCGAGCGTACCTGTCAATTCCAGCGTCCCTTGGTCCTCCTCAATAGAGGCGGCCGTGCGCTTCAGATCCGAATACCCCATCAGGTTCTGTGCTTCCATCTCGTTCATCAGCTGCTCCATCGTTTTTCCGGTGGCGTCCAAGCTGGTGAGTGAGACGCGCTCACGGAAGTCATCCCCGGGGCCAGCGGGGGCGAAGAAGATGACCACCGCCTTGGTACCCATGGTGCCCTCGTTGGTCCAGTTCGCGGGATAGTTGATCAAGCATTCCTTATCGCTCCATTTCTTCCAACCCGGGCTTTCCACCGGGGTCACGGAGGTCTTCACGGTGGCCGTGTACTGGGCGCAAACGAGAGGGGCGATCAGCAGGCCTTGGTAGAGGTGGAAGGAGCGCAGCATGGGGAAGAGTTTTGGCCTTGACCGGAACGGGGCGGTCAAAGCAGGCGAAAGATCGCACAACGATCGGGAAAGTATGCAGGGGTTGCCCAAGCTCGTCGAAACGCCATCAACAATCACCTGTTGGTCGATCCCTCCGAAAACCGACCGATCGGCCTTTGATCCCCCGGTGCGTGGGGCTTATTTCGCCGCCCACGTTCGCGGGGCACTTACCGGTCCGCGTCGGGCAACATGCGGGGAACGAAAATGCTGGCAACGCTCGCACTGGTCTGCGGGCTCCTCACAGAAGCGCAGGCCTTCAACCTGCGGGTACACGGTATCGTCACGGAGTACCTCTCGGGTGAACTCATGACGGACGCGCTCGTTCGGGTATACAAGGACGGCGTGAAGCAGCAGGCCGAGGAGACGGGATTGCTCGGTCGTTACAGCTTCACGCTCGACAACAACGCCAAGTACGTTCTCCGCTTCAGCGCCCCGGGTCACCAGACCAAGTGCTTCACCGTCGATACGCACGGGCTGGAATGGGATGGGGAGAGCAAGACCAAGGAGCTCTTCGTGGAGATGACCATGTTCACGCGCTTGTCGGACATGGACCTTTCGTTCTTCGACCTGCCGATGGGCCAAGCGACTTTCGAACCGGCGACCGGTCTCGTTTCCTGGGATACCGACTATGACCAGCGCATCCGTCCCGAGGTGCAGAGCCTGATGATCGACTACGAACGCCGCATGACCACCATGGCCGACGCGACCTCGAGCAGTTTGCCCAAGGGAAGCCTGCGTCGCGAGCACGGGGGAGCCGCGCGCTGATCCTCCTTCGGCGTTAATGTTCTGTTGATCGCGATCGGTCGGTCGGATCCGATCGTTGGAGCGGGATACTTTCGCCGCACACCTCCGGTCATCATCTGATCGTCCGATCCGCCATGAAGTACTTCCTCTATTTCTGCCGCATCCTCGTCGGTGCCACCTTCATCGTCAGCGGCCTGGTGAAGGCCAACGATCCGCTCGGTTTCAGCTACAAGCTGGAAGAGTACTTCGCCGAGAGCGCGCTGAACCTGACCTTCCTGGAACCGGCGGCGCTCTTCCTGGCCATCCTCGCTTGCCTGGCGGAAGTGGTGCTGGGCTTCGCGGTGCTGGTCGGCGGGCGCATGCGACTCGCTACGGCCTGCATCCTCTGGCTCACGCTCTTCTTCGGCTGGCTCACGGCCTACACGGCCACCTGCGATCCGCAAGGCAAGTACGAGGTGATCGTGAACGGCGTGAAGGAATTGCGCGACGTGACCTGCGTGACCGATTGCGGCTGCTTCGGTGATGCGATGAAAGGTTCGCTCGGCCGCAGCCTCACGCCATGGGAGAGTTTCACCAAGGACATCATCCTGCTCGTATTCGTGCTGCCGATCTTTTTCGTCAGCTGGTTCCGCAAGCGGCCCGATGGAAGCACAGGCGCGCGTATCCCCTTCAACTCCGCTGCCGATGACAAGGTGCTCCTGCCTGGCGGACTGATCCTTGTGGCGCTCTGGTGCTGGGTCTTCGGCTGGAGCTTCTTCCTCTGGTTCACGATCGCGGGTATCGTGGGGTACCTGCTCATCAAGCGATCCATGCAAGGCGTGAAGGCCGAATGGATCACCGCCCTGTGGATCACCATCTTGTCTCTTGGCTTCATCTGGTATTGCTACGCGCACCTTCCGCTGAAAGACTACCGCGCGTACGCTGTGGGCAAGAGCATCAGCGAGCAGAAGGCCTTGGCCAAACCGCCGAAGAACGAGATCTTCCTGGTGTACAAGGACAAGAGCACCGGCGAGGAGAAGGAATACCCCGGCAACAACTATCCATGGAACGACTCGGTGTGGGTGGCCACGCATGAATTCGTGAAGCAGCGCGTGAACGTGCTCGACCCCGGCGTGCCTTCGTTGGTGCAGGATTTCCGCCTCACCGACAAGGACGGCGTGGACATCACCGATGACGTGCTTGCCGAACCGACGCCCGTACTATTGATCGTGGCGAAGACGATCGAGGAAACGAACACGAGTTGCCTGCCTGCCATCAAGGCGCTCACCGATGCCGCCTACTCGAACGGCTGGTATGTGTACGGTGCCACCGCCACCGGCTTGGATGAGGTGGAAGAGTTCCGCCACGAGCACCAACTGGCTTTCGACTTCGTGACGTGCGACGAGATCACCTTGAAGACCATGATCCGCAGCAACCCCGGTGTGGTGCTGTTGAAGGAAGGCCGCATCATGGGCCAATGGCACTGCAACGATGTACCTACGTTGGAAGAGGCGAAGAAGGCGGTGGAGTGAGCCGGGAGTGACCCGTCAGTCCGACCTATTCGCCGGCGACGAACTGCAAACGGCTGACCCTTGGTCCAGTCGGTGTATCGGCCACCAGGACGTAAGAGCCGGGGGCGATATTGCCGAATGAAATGCGAAGCGATCCTTCCGGTCCAGCAACGCATGTGATCCGGGATACGCAGGTGCCCAGCATGTCCACGAGTTGGACCGACACTATCGCGCCAACCTCAGCGCCACAAGCCCAAGCCGCGGTACCACTACTGATCGGGTTGGGATAGATAGGTGAGGTGGCGGTCCACTTTGCGGTGGATGGTGACGAGGTACTGATATCAGGCAGTTCGGTGCGCACGATCATGCCACAGCCGCCACCGATCACCCAGGCATTTTGGCCTTGTGAGGCCATGGCGATCCCGCCATTCAGTCGGAATTGGTCGAAGAGGGACCATGTCGCGCCTTGGTCGACGCTGCGCATCACAGTTCCGTAGTCTCCCGTGATCCATGCCTCAGTGGGCGAGACCCAATGCACGAAAGAGAGTTCGGTGATATTCAGGTAGTCGATGTTCGCGAATACCGGAGCGTTCCAGGTGACGCCGCCATCAACGGTGCGGACGATGTGCCCCTCGTTGCCCACCGCAAGACCGTGGAGCGGGTCCGCGAAGGCGATGGCACTGTACCAATGCTGTGATCCGATCCAGTTCGGATCGAAGGAACTTGTCCAGTTGGCACCTCCATCGGTCGTTCGGTACAAGATCCCGTTATCCCCGCACGCCCATCCAAGCAGCGTATCGAGGAAGAAAAGGCGATTGATGTCATTGATGGCCGGCGTGGAACCGAGGATCTCTTGCCAATCCGCGCCAGCGTTGTCGGTCTTCCAGATGCGGCATCCAATGCCAGCCATCCAGCCGTGCTCATGGTCGATGAATTGGATGTCCTGGAACGAAGTGCTGATCGTGGTCGTATCCTCGATCCATGAGCCGCCGCCATCCACGGTGTGCCAGAGCGCGCCGTAAAGGCCGCAAGCCCATCCTTCCTGTTCATCGATGAAATGCACGGCGCGTAGTGGCCATTGCTCCCCCGTCGGCTGCTGCAGCCAGGTCTCACCGCCATCCGAGGTGGCGAGGATGAGCCCATTGTTCCCGCTTACCCATCCGTGCTGATCATCGATCATGGAGATGTCATGCACGAAGTTCACGACCCCTTCGCGGGCGGAGGTCCATGATGCGCCACCATCTGTGGATGTGGCAAGTGAACCACAACCGCCAACGGCGAGCAGCGATGTCGGTGATGACGCATCGATCGTGTATGGGCTTACCCCCGATGCTACCGGCGACCAGTCAGCTCCGCCGTTGCTGGTGATGAAGATCTTTCCACCCGAGCAACCCACCCATCCATGTTGGCTGTCAAAGAAGTGGATCGTCTCGATATTCTCATTCCCTGAGAATGATGAAGTTGTCCAAGTGGCGCCACCATCCACGGAATGCAGGAGCATGTTCGATCCGCTTGATCCCGCCCAACCGGTCAATTGATCCAAGAAGCAGATGGTTCCGATGGTTGCAGTAATTCCGCTGGCGGAAGGGACCCACGAATCACCCCCATCAGTTGTCCGCAGCAATGTGCCACCTGACCCACCGACCCAGCCGTGCGAGGTGTCCACAAAACAGATCGCTGCGAACCATGCCGAAGATCCGCTGGTCTGAGCGTTCCACGACCCACCGGCATCCGAGGTATGCCTGATCACACCATTCTGTCCTGCCACCCAGCCGTGGCGGGCGTCACAGAAGTGCATCGCAGGCGCCCACGGACCCATTGCCGTGGGCGAAGTTGACCACGTGGCACCTCCGTTGAAGGTGCGATAGACCACCGAGTAACTGGCGGCGAGGTAACCGGTATCCGGTCCAAAGAACTGCACATGGGTGAAGTTCCGGTTGGTCTCCATATCCTGGAACTGCCAGGTGGCGCCTGCATCGGTGGTGTGGAGCAGTTGGCCCCCGTCACCACATGCGTACGCTTCGGAAGGGCTCAAATGATCCACGCTGTTCATGCCTTGGCTCGTAGGGGTGGGGTTCTGCCATTCCCAGATCGGGGCTTGGCCGGAGACCGTTGCGGTGATCAGTGCTAGGATCCCCGTTGCTGCGCTTTTTTGGATCTTCATATTCGGGCACGGTTGGTTGTAAGACGTTTCTGGCTGATCCGGTTGCTTGTTGCATGTTTCACCCCACCCAACCATCCGCCCTTCCTGCGTCTTGTCCCCGGCTTCCGCTTTCTTCGCGGGGCTCTGATGCGCGCGAACCGGCTTTCCTTCCTGCTCCTTCTCGGGCTGATAGCCTCAGGCGAGGTCTTGGCCACACCGCCCGGCGCACCCCTGGCCCCCCGGTACCGGCGCATCTTCAGCACGTGGAAGGACAACCCGCACAGCAGCCATGTGTTCTTCTCGCCCAGCGCCATCCCCCTGGAGCAGGGCAATGGTTACTATGCGAACAGCTACGTGCTCATGCATTCGGCGTGGTATGCACCGTTGGACAACATCAGCATCGGCGGCGGCTTCCAGATGCTCAGCGTGCTGGCCAGCTTGCGGCCCGACCAGAACAAGCTCCCGGGCGGTTTCTTGGCCATCAAGGCGAGCAAGCGGTTGCAGCCGGGCATCCATGCGGGCCTTTTCATCATGGGCACGCAGTTGAGCACAGATCCCCCTTTCGCGGACACGCTGAAGACCGGCAAGCAGCTGAGCACCTTCATGGGCCAGGCCACCTTCGGCACCGGGGAAGCGCACTTCACGATCAACCTCGGCTACCACCGGAGCAACGGCCACTTCACCGATGATCCGCAGTTCGGCTTCAGCGGGCAATGGCGCATCACGGAGCCCTTTGCGCTGGTGACGGAAAACTGGTTCCTGAACTTCGGCAAGGAGGTGCTCCCGATCTACAGCTTGGGCGGGCGCTTCATCCACCGGAAACTGGCGGCCGATGCGGCGCTGGTGTACAACAAGGAGATCGCCAAGGGCTTCGGGTCCGTGGTGCCCTACTTCGGGTTCTCGCTGCGTTTCTGAAGTAGCATACTACAGAGGCACGGAGGCACAAAGAACACAGGGTAGCTACGGGTCATGTTCGACGTGTGGTGATGTGGGATGGAGGAGCCTTACTCGGCGCCCTCTGTGTCTCTGTGCCACTGTGGTCTTCCTTTCGATCACGATCCATTGTTGAAGATCCTTCGCAGACCGGTCGGCTCAAGTGGCGGAGGACGTGATCTTTACCGCCTGCCGTGAACACGCGGCTTGAACGAACATGCGCACGATCATCGCGGGGAATTGGAAGATGCACAAGGACCAGGGCGAAGCGCTCGCGATCATCGATGCGCTCGTGGACGGGCTGAAGGACGTGCCAGAAGGACCGGAGGTGGTCATCGCACCGCCGTTCCCGTTCCTGGAAGCGGCGGTGGAGCGCGCCAAGGGTTCGCGGATACGCGTTGCGGCACAGAACTGCCACCAGGCCGAGCAAGGCGCCTTCACCGGCGAGGTGAGCGCGGGCATGCTGAAGAGCGTAGGTGTCACGCATTGCATCGTTGGCCACAGCGAGCGTCGGCAGTACTTCGGTGAAACGGACGCGGCGGTGGGCGAGAAGATCGCAGCGCTGCTGGCCATGGGGATCACGCCCATCTTCTGTTGCGGGGAGAAAAAGGACGAACGCGAAAGCGGTCGCCATTTCGATGTGGTCACCGAGCAGATGAAAGGAGCGCTCGGCAAGCTGGACAATGAGCAACTCATGCGTGTGGTGATCGCCTACGAACCGGTTTGGGCCATCGGCACGGGGCTCACCGCCACAGCGCAACAGGCGCAGGACATGCACGCGCATATCCGCATGCTCTTGCACACGCACGGCGCGCAGGTCGCTGAAACAGTGCCGGTCCTCTACGGAGGCTCGTGCAACCCGAAGAATGCCGAGGAACTCTTCTCGGGCGAAGACGTGAACGGAGGCCTCATCGGCGGGGCTTCGCTCGTGGCGGATCAGTTCATCGATCTCGTCCGCATCGCCCAAAGGGTGAAGTCCGCCACTATTATCTGATCATCTCATTCTCTGATCTTCTGATCAAGATGCGCTACACCGAAGTCACTTTCCTGATCGAGCCGCTCGATCCGTGGCGTGACCTGCTCATCGCCGAACTGGGCGACGGGAACTTCGACAGCTTCGAGGAAACGGCTCATGGGGTGAAGGCCTATGTGAGGAGCGATCGCTTCGAGCGTACCTCACTGAACGGTCTTCAAGTCCTGCGCGATCCCCATGTGCGGATCTCCCACACGGTGCGCGAGGTTGAGCCACGCAACTGGAACGAAGAATGGGAGCGGAGCTTCCAGCCGGTGGAAGTGGGCAAGGAGGTGCGCATCCGGGCCGAGTTCCATCCGTTCGTCCCGGGCTTCACGCACGACATCGTCATCACCCCGCGCATGGCCTTCGGCACCGGGCACCACTCCACCACCCGCATGATGGTGGAAGCCATGCTTGGGCTCGACCTCAAGGACAAGCACGTCTGCGATCTCGGCTGCGGTACGGCGGTACTCGCGATCCTGGCCGAGCGTATGGGGGCGAAGAGCGTTCACGCCATCGACATCGATGAGCAGGCGGTGCTCAACGCGCGGGAGAACGTCGCTTTGAACGGCTGCGGCCGCATCGGTGTCGATAAAGGGGATGTCGCACTTCTCGGACCGGCGACCTGTGGCGCTATTTTGGCCAACATCGAACGCAACACGCTCCTGCGCGACATGGCCGCCATGCGCGATGCCCTGCTTCCCGGCGGTGCGTTGCTACTCAGCGGCTTCGTGAACGACGACCGACCGCTTATGCTGGAAGGCGTTAGGACGGCGGGGTTGCGTCCGGAGGAAATGCTCAGTCACGGTGAATGGTCATTGATCGGATGCAGGAAATGAGGAGTACCGCTACAGGCATCAAGCCACAGACCACAGGCTTCAAGGATCGATGGTCTTCGATGTTCCAGCGCTTGAAGCTTGTGGCCTGCGGCGTTTGGCTTTGCACATCGTCAGCCCTGTTCGCTCAAACGAAGTCCTTCACCAACGACCAAGCGGCCTTCTTGCAGGAGATGACCGACTTCCTGGTGAGCGCGGACAAGAAGGAGGGGAAGCCGTTCATGGAACAGGAGTTCACGCCGGCGTGGAACGGTACCTTCTTCAACACGGCCCAACGCACGCGCATCGTGGACTTGAGCAACGCGATGCTGAAGAAGCGGTTCGAGGCCTTCCCGTCGTTCCGGGATTACCTCGCCTCCCTCGTGGCGTTCTCGGCCGGTGGACGCAGTGGTGCGGACTTCGACACGTACATGACCTGCTTGGAGAGCGCCGCCAAGAGCTCGCGCAAGCAGAACCTCACGGACCTCATCGCCATGAGTGCGAGCCTGTTCAAGGACAACACCTTCTACAAGGGCGCGAGTGTCTCATGGCAGAGCAGCAACCCGAAGTTCACCTTCGCTTACGACAGCATCCCGAAGGTCGTTTTCGGCACGATGGACCTGCGCTGTTTGGCCAAAGGGGACAGTGCGGTGGTCCACAACACCAGCGGGGTGTACATGCCCACGCGCGGCATCTTCTACGGCAAGGGCGGTCGCATCGACTGGGTGCGCGCGGGCCTGAAGTCGACGGCCACCTTCGCTGAATGGGACCACGGTTACCAAGTGAAGGTGAAGAGCTCGGAGCTGGAGGTGGACAGCGTGAGCTTCAATGATCCATACTTCGAGAAGACGCTCTTCGGGAAGGTCACGGACAAGGTGTTGGCGAACGTGACCGAGGAGAAGGCGAGTTACCCACGCTTCGAGAGCAATGACCGCCGGATGAAGATCCGCGAGATCGTCGAGGGCGTGGACTTCGAAGGTGGCTTCACTATGCAGGGCGCGAAACTGCAGGGCTACGGTACGAAGGAGGAGCCGGCCTTCCTCACATTCTACCGGGACAAGCGTCCGTTCATCGTCACCAAGGGACTGGTCTTCACCATCGCGCCGGACAAGATCACGAGCGAGAACGTGGCCTTGACGATGCGGCTCGACCAGGACTCCATCTATCACCCGAGCGTGAGCCTCCGCTTCCGCAAGGACAAGAAGCAGCTCGCGGCGATAAAGAACAATGAAGGCCTGAGCATGGCGCCCTTCTGGGACAGTTTCCACAAACTGGACATGCAGTTCGAGGAACTGCGCTGGAAACAGGGCGACCCGCTGGTGGAGATCAGCAACTTGCAAGGAAGCGCCCAGACGAAGACCGTCTTCGAGAGCTACAACTACTTCAAGGAGATCCGCTACAAGGCCATGCTCGGCACCGATGCGGTACACCCGCTGAGCCGCCTGCGCGATTACAACAAGGTGGCGGGGGACGTCTTCCTCGCTGGGGATTTCGCGCAGTTCACGAAGCTGCAGAAGCCGCAGGTGATCCCCATGATGTTCGATATGGCCGTGCGCCGGTACATCGATTATGATCCGGAGACCGAGCTCGTGCATGTGCTTCCGCGACTGGTCGAGCATACCATGGCGAGCGCGAAGAAGATCGACTACGACGTATTGCAGTTCAACAGTGATGCGGAGGACGGGCTGAATGGGTCCATCAACCTGCTGAACAACGACCTCACATTGAAAGGTGTCGCACGCATCATCCTCAGCGACTCGCAGGACGTGCGGATCTTCCCGAGCGAGCGAACGGTGACGGTGAAGAAGGGCCGCGATTTCACCTTCGGTGGGAAGATCACGGCGGGGAAGCTGAACTACTTCGGCAAGGAATACTACTTCCACTACGATCCCTTCATCATCGACCTGCTGAACGTGGACAGCGTGAGCTTCTACGCGGATGCCTTCGAGCCGGACGCCAATGGCGAATTCTCCCTGGTGCGCGTGAAGAACGTGCTGGAAAAGGTGACGGGGACCTTGGAGATCGACGAGCCGAACAACAAGAGCGGCATCCAAACGGTGATGCGGGACGGGAAGAAGACAGGCCGCTATCCCGAATACCCGAAGTTCAACAGCGCGCAGGAGAGCTTCGTGTTCTACGATCGGGGCGACATCCAGAAAGGCGCTTACAAGCGCGACAAATTCTACTACAAGAGCGATCCCTTCACGATCGACAGCTTGGACAACTTCACCAATGCGGGCCTCACCTTCGCGGGTGTACTGATGAGCGGTGGCATCTTCCCGGACATCCGCGAGCCGCTCACCCTGCAACAGGACTATGCGCTCGGTTTCGTGCGCCCCACGGGCGACGGCGGACTCCCGCTCTATGGGAAGAAGGCCAAGTTCGCCAACACGCTCAAGCTCGACCACGCTGGACTGCATGGCGACGGGGACTTCACCTACCTCACCACCATCGCCACGAGCAAGGACCTCTACTTCACGCCGGACACCACCTATGGCGTTGCGGACACGCTCTATAACGGCGCAGCCTCGAGCGCAACGATGAAGGTACCCAACGTGCACGCGAGCAATGTCTTCCTCCGCTTCGAACCCGCGCAAGACGTGCTCCTGGCGAAACAATTGGAGAAGCCGATGGTCATGTATGACGGCATGGCCTACCTGCACGGCAAGACCGAACTGCGTCCTGCGGGCATGACCGGCGCGGGTTTGGTCGACTTCACCAACGCAACGCTCAAAAGCCGGCTTTTCCAGTTCGAGACGATGAAGTTGCACGCCGATACGAGCGACTTCCGGTTGACGGAGGGGGACACGGCCAGCATCGCGTTCCGCACGGACAACGTGAACGCGACCGTGAAGCTGGACGAGCGCATCGGTGAATTCGTGAGCAACGGCAATGAGACGAAGGTGGAGTTCCCCGTGAACCAGTACATGTGCTACATGGACCGCTTCAAGTGGTACATGGACCAAGGGGATCTGGAACTGGAAAGCGACCGCAAGACCGCCGCTGTCAACGAAGACCTGCAGCTATCGGGCAGCAACTTCATCAGCACGCGGCCTGACCAGGACTCGCTCAGCTTCATGGCACCGAAGGCGCGCTACGACCTGAAGCAGCACCTGATCACCGCGAACGACGTGCAGTACATCCAAGTGGCGGACGCGCTCATCACGCCGGACAGCATGCGGGTACGCATCCGCAAGAACGCGGAGATCGACCCGATCACCAACGCGATCATCACGGCGAACAACGTGACGAAGTACCACACGATCTACAACGCCACCGTCAACATCAAGAAGAAGCGCGAATACAACGCGAACGGCGACTACGACTATGTGGACGAGACGGACAAGAAGTTCAAGATCCATCTCGCGAGCGTGAACGTGGACACGGCCTACCAGACCTATGCGCGTGGTCGCATCGGCGAGGAGGAGAGATTCCAGTTGAGCCCGGCCTTCGACTACTTCGGAGATGTGCTGCTGACGGCCACGAGCAAGGAGCTCACCTTCACTGGCAGCACGCGCATCCTGCATGATTGCGCGGGCATCGGCAAGAACTGGATGCGCTTCAGCGGGCCGATCGATCCGAAGGAGGTCTTCATTCCCGTGGGTGATTCGCTCAGTGATGATGCGGGCGCGAGCATCGGCGCGGGCATTTTCATCGGCAGCGATGATCCGTTCAAGCCGTACGGCACCTTCTTGAGCAAGAAGGAAGCGAAGGCCGACCGCACCGTGATCGCGGCGAAGGGGCTGCTCTTCTATGACAAGACGAAGAAGAACTACATGATCGGCAGCAAGGACAAGATCCGCCAGGCCGAGCTGCCGGGCGATCTCGTGACCCTGAGCACCGAGAGCTGTGCCTTGTCAGCCAGTGGGCGCATCGGCACGGGCACCGAACTCGGACGTGTGAAGGCCGACGACTTCGGCACGCTCGACTTCCGGGCCGGCGACAGCGCGCGCGTGGTGGCGCAAGTGAGCATGTACCTCGACTTCTTCTTCCATGAGAACGCGTTGGAGAAGATGGCCACGGACATCCTCGCGTACCCGGAGCAGAAGGCGGTGGACATCGGCAAGACGCCCTACGAACGCAGCATGCGCGAGATGCTCGGCAAGGAGAAGAGCGACAAGCTGATCAGCGAATTGAGCATCAAGGGCGAGATCAAGCGCCTGCCGGACGAACTGATCAAGCCGATCGTGCTGGCCGACGTGAAGCTGCGGTGGAACGCTGAGGACCAGAGCTGGCAGAGCCAAGGGCCCATCGGCATCGCCACCATCCTGAAGAAGCCGGTGTTCCGCACGGTGAAAGGAAAGATCGAGTTCCAGCGCAAGCGCAGCGGGGACGCGATGCACGTGCTGCTGATGTTGGACGACCAGACCTACTGGTTCTTCAGCTACGCGCGCGGCCAGATGCTCGTGTACAGCAGCGACGCGGCCTTCAATACGCAGATCAGCGAGTTGAAAGAGGACAAGATGAAGCAGGACAGCAAGAAGGATGAGGCCGAGTTCCGCTTCATGCTGACGGGCAAACGCAAGGTGGACGAATTCCGGGACCGCTTCGGTCTTTGAACCATGGACGCGCATTGGGTGTATGCGGTGATCGCCATGGTGCTGAGCTATCTGTGCGGCAGCATCCCGACCAGCGTCTGGTGGGGGAAGGCGTTCTATATGGTGGATGTTCGTGAGCACGGCAGCAAGAACGCAGGGGCCACGAACACCTTCCGGGTGCTGGGTCCCAAGGCCGGTGTGCCGGTGCTGCTCATCGACATGCTGAAAGGCTTCGCTCCGGTGCGGGTGCTGGCCTGGTGGAGCGGGTTGGAGGACGGCTCGGCGGATTTCACCTGGCTGCGGGTGTGCATGGCATTGGCGGCCGTGGTCGGTCACCTGTACCCGGTGTTCGCCGGGTTCCGGGGGGGCAAGGGCGTGGCCACTTCGTTCGGCGGCATTCTTGCCTTGCACCGGGGCATCGCCCTGATCTGCTTGGGTGTATTCGTGATCGTTTATCTCCTGTCGAAGTACGTTTCGCTCAGCTCTTTGTGCGCGGCACTGGCCTTCCCATTCTTGGTGCTGCTCTTGGCCCACGACGACCATTGGGTGTTCCAAGGCTTCGCCATCGCCATCTGCATCCTTGTTTTCTGGACGCATCGGACCAATATCACCCGACTTTTACGGGGGGAAGAGAATCGCATGCGACTAAGCGGCGGAACCAGCCCATGAAACCCTTCCGCGCATCGACGGGTTTAAGCGCCCACTCTCGGATGACCCGTTCTTCGGGCATAGTGGTCTTCGTCTGCCTGCCCTTCGCACTTCTGGCGCAGGGCGGGGACAAGGAGTTGCGCGCCAGTGCCGATGCGCTCTTCGCCAAAGGGGAATACGCTGCGGCCTTCCAACCCTACCAGACCCTCGTCGGCAACAACCAGTCGGATTTCGACCTGAACTTCCGCTATGGCGTATGTGCCCTGCACGGCGGCGCCGACAAGGACGAGGCGATCAAGTACCTGAAGCGTTCCACCTTGGGACCCGCGCCCTCGCCGCTCGCGTGGTACTTCCTGGGCAAGGCTTACCACACGAGCTACCAGTTCAAAGAGGCGCTGACAGCCTACGAACGCTATCGCGGAACAGCGGACAAAAAGATGCTCACCGAGCGACCGGTGGACGCCTTGGAACTGCAATGCCGCAACGGGCAGAACCTCCTGAGCAACCTGAAGGAGATCGATGTGCACAACAAGGTGGAAGTGGAAGGCAGCGACTTCTTCCGCTTCTATGACCTGAGCAGCATCGGCGGGAAGATCGTGGTGACGCCGGAGGAACTGAAGAGCTCTGCGGACAAGAAGGCCAAGGACCTCGCGCTCGTGTACCTACCGGACAAGGGCGGCCCGATCTACTTCGCGAGCTACGGCAAAGGCGGTAGCACCGGGCGGGACATCTACCGGTCGGAACTGATGCCCAACGGTGAGTTCACGGAACCGGTGAAGCTGGCGGGCTACATCAACACCGACCAGGACGAGGACTTCCCCTTCATGGCACCGGACGGCAAGAGCTTCTATTTCTGCAGCAAGGGCCACAACAGCATGGGCGGCTACGACGTGTTCAAGAGCACCTACGACAAGGGCCTGGACGTGTTCGGTGCGCCGGTGAACATGGACTTCGCGGTGAACACGCCGGACGACGACCTGCTTTACCTGACCGATCCGGAAGGAAAGGAAGCCTGCTTCGCGAGCGGGCGGGACAGCAAGCAGGGTACCGTGCACGTGTACCGGGTGAGCACGGCCCAAGCCCCGGTGAACATCACCGTGCTGAAGGGCACCTTCGCTTCGCAATTCAACGCCGAGGACCGCAAGGCCCACATCATCGTGCAGGACGCGCTGACGCAGGAGAACGTGGCCGATGTGAACACGGACATGAATGGGAACTACGTGCTCTCCCTTCCGCGCAGCGGCAAGTACCGCTTCATGGTGGAAGCGGGACCGAGCGCGAAGACGCACGTGGGCGTGGTGGACGTGCCGCGCAACGACGAGCCCCGCGCCTACCGGCAGGAGATGAGCTTGGTGGACCAGGGCGGCGAAAAGCTGATGATCCGGAACTACTTCGACCAGCCGCTGGAAGAGGACATGATCGCGCTGGCGCTGGACGAGATCAAGCGGCGCGCGAAACTGGACGTAGGTACCCATGCCGTGGTAGCCGAAGAGAAGCCTGTGGAACAGCCGGTCGGCGATCCGCTCACGCGTGCGGGTTTCGCGGGTGACGTGACGAGACCGGTGGCCCAACGCATGGCGGATGAGGATGCGGCGGCGTTGCGCAAGGCCACCGACGAGATCGAGCACCAGTCCGTGGCGGCCTACAGCATCGCTCTGGAGAACGCCAACCTCGCTACCACGCATACGACCAAGGCCGAGGAACTGGTGGCGCAGGCGAATGGGGAGACGGACGAGAAGCGCAAGAACGACCTGATGGTGGAAGCGGCCCGCGAGCGACAGAGCGCACGGGCGGCGAACCAGCGCGCGACCGCTGCCCTGCGCGCGGGCGAGACGCTCGCCGCTGAGCGCATGGCCACGCAGATCCGCGCGCAGAAGGCCGAGAAGCTCAGCACCGATCTCACACGCGTTCTCGCCGGCAAGGATGAGAACGCGATGGTGATCAAGCTGGTGGAACTGCGCACGCGGATGGACGAGAAGAACGCGCCGGACGGCAGCTTGAGCGCGGCGGAGAAGATGCGTCGCATGGCCACCGAGCGCGAGAAGGAAGCGGCCACGGCGCTCGCACGGGCGAACACGGCGCGGGGGGAGGAGAATGAACTGGTGGACCGGATCGCGCGGAAGAAGCGCGAAGAGGAAGAGGCCAAGGGGAACAAGAAGGAGAGCATCGCGCGCGAACGCACGGAACTGGAAGCGCAGTTGCAGGCCATGCGCGATGAGAACGAGCGGGCCTTCGCCAAAGCGCGCGTGGCCGAGCAGGAGACCGTGAGCGCGCGGGGCCAGGCGGCGCTGGCCAAGCATTTGAGCACGGCCGCCGCAAGCATGACGGTGACCGGACTGGACGAGGACCAGAAGTCGCAGCTCGCCCAGCGCATCTCGGGTACGGGGTCACGCATTTCCGCGATCGCATTGGATGAGCGCTTTGACGCGGCCATCGCCATGGAGTCCCGCGAAATGGAGCGCCGCACCTTCGATTGGGGTGCTCCCATCGGAACCGGTGCCGGTGAGCCCATCGCATCGACCCGCACCCTTCAGCGCGATACCTCAGCGACCGCCCAACACGCGGACCCCACCACCACCATGGTGTCCCAACCGGAGCTGGCACAAGGCCAAGTACGCGAAGGAGGCACGGTGGACGGTCCAACGTCGTTGACTCGTTCCGAAGCGGCGACCCCGGACAGCAGTGCTTCGGCAGAAGCATTGAACGTTACGGATGTGACCGCGCGACAAGGGCACGCTGAGAATCCGGGCCAACCGGAGCGCGCTGGCTCAACAGGCGGAAATGCGAACGACGTGGCGCAGGTCCAACAGGACCCGCAGAGTGATGCCGGAACAACGAAGGAGCTTCTGCGGAACGGGACCTCGGACCAAGCCGGACAAACGACTGCTACGAATGGTGTAGATCCCAAGGGAACCGCCGACGCACAGGCACAGACCGGTCAGGACCGTTCCAACGACGCGGCGGCTTCCGGCGCGACGCTTCAAGCTGATACCGCCGGACAAGGAAAGGCTCCGAACGTCACGGACCTGCTCGCTCAATCCCAAGGCGATCGGTCGAGCAAGAATGGCCTTGCAGGCGACACCACCGGGAATGCAGCGCGTGGTCAAGGGCAACCGGCGAACGCCGCCAACGGTGGAGGGGCAACGAACACGCTTGCGGAAGACCGGACCACTCCGACCAGATCAGCCAACGGCAGTGAGAGCCCGACAACTGGTAGCAATGAGCCGGTGGGCACTTCGCGCACCGATACGGACCTGGCCTCCATGAAAGGCGTTGTAACACCGATGCAGGAGAGCGCCACAGACGAGAACGGAAAACAGGGCGGAGCAGGAGAACAGCCGGCCGGACAGAACACCAGCGGGAAGGAGGACGGTGCCCTCATCGAAGAACGCACTGAGAACGCTGTTCAACCGGATGCTGAGGAACTCGCATTCGTGCAGGCCAATGAGCTCGCTGAACTGAAGCAGTTGCGCGCCGCGGAGAAGAACCGGGCGCGGAAGGACAGTTTGGATACGCGCATCGTGGAACTGGAACGCACCATGCGTGCGACGGCCACTGCGGCGGATGTCGCCTCGACCACCACCCAACAGCACGAGGAACGGACCGGTTCCAGCACGCAACGGGCCAACACGACCACCGACCAACCGACTTCCACTTCCGGTCAGGTACTTGATACAAGCGGACGGGGGGCGGAAAATGGACAGACCACCACCTCGGCAGAGCGCGGCGGGAATGACGTGAGCGGCACTGTTCAGCAACCGCCGACCGAGGGTGCTGCAACGGCGGACAGGTCCGTTACCACATCCCCCGATGCGGCGAATGACGGACAACTGCGCGCCAATTCAGAAGAAGAGGCCGAGGCCATGATGGACAGCATCAGCGCTTCGCGACCGGCGTTGGCGTTCGACGGCACGGCGAGTGATGCGGTGCTCATCGCGGACATCTATCCCGATTACGCCGCACGCAAGCAACTGATGGAGCGGGAGCTGGACGACCCGAAGGAGCTCAGTGCTGCCTTGCACGGTTTGGAACTCATGCTGGTGGACAGCATCGACGCGGAGAACACGCGCCAGTTGGACCATTTGGAACGTCATCCGGGTGAATCCGCAGCGGTCTTGAAGCGCGTGGACCGCTTGCGCACCATGAAGGAGGAACATGTGGCCGAAGCCGACCGGGCGCTGGCCGCTGCCGAACAGCAATACGCCGCAGGTGAATCGCGGGCGATGGAAGATGCGGCCTTGTCGCAAGCAACGCCCGATCGCGCGCGCGATGACCGACCGATCGCGGCCAGCGCCACACCGCACAATGACGATTACGTGAACATCGCGGAAGACCGTGAACAGGTGTACACGAGCACCATGGACCACCGCGCGGAAAAGATCGGGGACGCCATCCGCGAGCGCGATCGGGACCTGACGACCATGGCCGATCTGGAGGACCGCATCGACTCGCTCGAAGGTGTGCTGGAAAGCATGCCGATCGGGAAGGAGCAGACCAAGTTGCGTGACAGGACGGACAGGCTGATCGATGACCACATGATCCTGCGCACGGAGATCGGCCAGCGCATGGGCTACATCAGCAAGAAGGAATTCGAGGCCGCACAGGACAGTTCCAAGGAACTCATCGCCTTGAACGTGAAGGAAGGCTTCAAGCCGAACGAGCCGATGGTGCTGTTGGCAACGTCCTTCGAGGAGAACGCCGAGCGCGGAATGAAGAAGGCGACGGAAATGCGCAAGCGGGCGGACCGCACGGAGGACATCGTGCTCCGCGACAGCTTGTTGCGCACGGCCTACGCCGAGGAGCTCACCGCGCTGCGCGAAATGGACCGCTCGCATACCGTACGCAATTACTTGCAGGCGGAGGCTTTCCAACGTGGCGAGCAATTGACCTACGAGCAGGTGGAACAGCGCATGTTCGGTGAAGAGGAGCAGGCACCTGTTGCCGAGAACATCGCGGGCAAAGAGGAAAGGGGAACGATCGCGGATGTTCCCGCGACTTCCGGCGTCGTGACGGACCAACGTGCGTCCACCAGCACGACGATCGGCACGCGCTACGCCGAATTCATGGGCGGCGATACGGCATCATCGGCATCGATGCACGAGGTGCAGGCCAGCGATGCATCCAGTCTGCGTTCGGAAGCGCAGCGCGCTGCTGAACGTTCACGGGAACTGGAGACGGCTTCACTCGCCGCCGCTGACCGGGCCAGTGCGCTACAGGACAGCGCCGCCACCGGCAAGCGCTCTGAACGTGAGCGCTTGGAGCGTGAAGCCTCGCGTTCGCGTGCCGTCTCGGATTCGTTGCACCAGGCGTCGTTGCTCGCCAGTGAGCAGGCCACTGACCTTGACCAGAAGGCCGCGATGGCCCAAGACGCGGCGGTGTTCCAAGAGCGCTTGCTGAAATACTACTACCTGAACGATCAGGAGCACGCGATCGTGCTGTACGAGGAGGACCGCAGTCGCTATTTCCAAGCGCGGGCCAAGGCGCTCGAACAACGCGACGAGGCCACGCATGCGCAAGAGCAGGCGGCTTCCACCAAGCAACTGGCCGATGCATTGCTGCAACAGAGCAAAGAGATCCTCCAGAACCAGAACGCCGGAGGCGCTGCCCTTACGCCGGAACAGATGGACCAGGCGCGTTTGCTCACCGATCAGGCCATCCGTTTGAACCACCGCGCGGATTCCTTGGGCAGCGCTAGTGAGCGCTTGAACATGGCCGCGAGCGTGAACGAGTCGCAGGCCGCTTCGATGTTGCAGGCGCTCACGCCAGAACGGGGCACGGACATCATGGCGATGGAACAGCGCGCCCGCCGTGTGGAACCGGTATTGGCCCAAGCGCGCAGCTTGCAGCAGCCCGCCAACGCGGTTACACCGCCACTGAATGGTGCGGATGTGGCCGCGAACACGGGCGCGGATACCAACCCGGTCGTGACACCGACAACCGGCACGCCAGAGAACCGGGCGGAACAGACCTCGGCATCGCAGCCACCTGCTACCTCTTCAGACGTACCTGCCGTTCAGACTGAAGCCGTCACGACCACGACAGCGGAGAATATTCCTTCGACCGCGACTCCCGTTGCCGAACATCCGGTACTCGCAACACCTGATGCGGGAGCGCCGCGCCTGTTGGCCCCGCTCACGGCTGATGTCTTCGAAGCGGAGACCGCCACACCGCGCGCCGGACCGATCCCCATCGATGCGCCGATGCCTGCGGGCGTGGTGTACAAAGTGCAGATCGGGGCCTTCAAGCAGGACATCCCGAACGAACTGTTCAGCGACCTCGCGCCGGTCGCAGGAGAAAGTGTCGGCAATGGGCTGACGCGCTACGCCGTGGGCATGTTCACCACGCCGGAAGGAGCGGTGAAGGCCACGCAAACGGTGCGTGAGCGCGGCTACCGTGATGCCTTCGTGGTGGCCTATCAGGATGGCCGCCGCGTTTCGCTCACGCAGGCGATGCGCGCGGCACGACCGGTCTCGGCGTCTACCGAGATCGCCGCGGACCTGCCTGTTTCCGCTCCCACGCGTATCGCTCCGCCCGCGACCATGGCCGTGCTGCCTTCGGACAGCGCGCTCGCGGCTGAGCAGGAGGTGCTGTCCAAGTACCCGACTTCCGTGGAGCAGGTGCTCGCGCAGTTCCAGCCGCCCGCCGACGCCACCGCCTACTACAGCGACCCGAAGGCGGCTCCGGCACGCCAGGTGGAAACGGTCAAGGGCCTCTTCTTCACCGTGCAGGTCGGTGTGTACAGCAAGCCCACCGCGCTGGACAAGCTCTTCAACATCACCCCGCTCAACAGCGAGCGCACGGAGAACGCCAAGATCCGCTACACCACGGGCGTATTCACCGATATGGACAAGGCCCGCTCGCGCAAGGACCAGACGGTCAGCCTTGGTGTGAAGGACGCCTTCATCACCGCCTACCTGAACGGCAAGCGCATCCCCATGCGTGATGCCCGCGCGCTGATCACCAAGTTCGGCCCCGGCGTCTTCGCGGACCCCTCCATCATCACGCGCTGATCGGACACCGCCTCCCTACCTTCGCCTCCTCAACGAGGTGACGATGGGACATCAATTCAGTCCAGAGGAGGAACTCCTCCACGAAGTGCTCTTCGAGGAAGGGCCGATCAAGGAGATCATCCTGCACAACGACGACGTGAACACATTCCAGCATGTGATCGTCAGCCTGATGGACGTGTGCGGCCACGAGCCGATGCAGGCCACACAATGCGCGCACATCGTTCACAACAACGGCAAGTGCGCGGTGAAGCGCGGCACCTTCGATCACTTGGAGCCGATGTGTACCGCGTTGCTGGAACGCGGTTTGTCAGCGGACATCGAGTGAACCCGACCCCGTCCGTCGTCTTCCGGGCATAGAACCAACGCCTACGCGATGCATTGGCACCGCTGCGGCAACCCAAACACGCTTCGGCGCTCAAGGCATGAAACGTACCCTCGTCCTGCTGGCCATCACGGCCTTCGCCATCGGCTGCACCAAGGTGCCCATCACCGGTCGGCGCCAATTGAACCTGCTTCCGGAAAGCGAGATGATGGCCATGAGCCTCGGCGCCTACCAGGATTTCCTGAAAGAGACCGCCCCGCTGCCCGCATCGGACGCCAACGTGCAAATGGTGCGGCGCATCGGCAAGCGCCTGGCGGACGCGGCCACGAAGTTCCTCACCGAGAACGGCGCGGCCAACCGGGTGGAAGGCTTCAACTGGGAATTCAACGTGGTGGACGAAGCGACGGTGAACGCCTGGTGCATGCCCGGCGGGAAAGTAGTGGTGTACACGGGCATCCTGCCGGTGACGAAGGACGAGACGAGCCTCGCGCTGGTGATGGGCCATGAGATCGCGCACGCCATCGCACGCCACGGGAACGAGCGCATGAGCCAGGGATTGGCCGTGCAGGGCGCAGGGATGACCTTGGAAGTGATGGCTTCCCAGAAGCCGACCTTGGCGAAGGACCTGCTGCTGCAGAGCTTCGGCATCGGTACCCAATTGGGCATGCTCGCCTACAGCCGCAACCACGAATCCGAAGCCGACAAGATGGGCTTGGTCTTCATGGCCATGGCCGGCTACGACCCGCGTAGCGCCCCGGAATTCTGGAAGCGCATGGCCGCGCAAGGAGGGGCCAAGCCTCCCGAGATCCTCAGCACACACCCCAGCGATGAGCGCCGCGTGGCGGATCTGGAGGCGTATATGCCCGAGGCGATGAAGTATTACAAGCCACAGTGAGGCTCGCGCGAAGGGGGTGTAGGTAGCTGTGTGGAGCAACACACGCGGAACGGGCGGCGATGCCCTTCGCATCTGGAAGGCAGCGCTATGCGCACCCTTGTGTTCGAGCAGGCCCACCAATCCATCATCCCTTTCAGCCGTTCGTTGAAGAGCGGAGAAGACTACGTTTACAATACGGCACGGGCATTCGCGGGAAAGCTCGGGCCGCTCAAGTTGGCTGAATCGTGAAGAGAACATTGAAGGCCAGTCGCCCCTCCGCCTTGGCGCTGTCCGCGGCGGCGGGAAGACTGGCGGCAGTTTGGGGCGTTGGGCAGCAAGCAAAGGAACCTCATGATCCGTTGAGCCATGAAAAAGTCGATGGTTTTTGCGTTTGTCGTCACAGCAGCTCTGCTCGGCCGAGCGCAGGTCTCATTTGAGAAGTACTACACTTCGAATCTAGGAGTCAGCGCCACCATGTCCATGTGTGAACTGACCAGTGGTAATTTGTTGACCGGAATTGGGTTGACCTCTCTACTATCTCAACAAGGAGATGTGCTGAATGTCCACTCTTATGAGGTCATACCCATGACCAAGATGCTCTCGCACCGCAAACTCACCGACAATTCGTTCTACTTCTGTGGGGGCTACTTGGCCGATAGTTGCGGTGCCAATGGATCCAGCACAATACCCTTTACGTATCCCGTCATCGGCAAGATGGATTCGATGGGAACCATTCAATCCATGCATCGATATGTGCTGAACGGCCCCAAGTGCACTTATCCCCCTATGGACCTAGAGGTGACACAGGGTGGGGGAGCCGTGGTTTGGGACAGTGACGACCGCTTCTTCGCCCTTAGGGTGGATTCATCCGGTGCGCCCGTTTGGTCGAGACAATTTGACCATGAGGGCAGCATCACCTTCATTCGGGAGTTACCCGGAGGTGATCTGTTAGCGGGTATCACCATGGATACGGCGGGCATCGTGGTTGCGCGCCTCACAGCCAATGGCGATCCAGTTTGGAGCAGATCTTACATCCGGACCAAAGGCCGGATACTGGACTGTGTGGTGGAATCCGACGGGTCCTTCATCATCACCGGCTATACGGACCGCTTCACCGGATCGTCACTTTTCCCACTGCCGTCAGAATATGACCCCAAGCTCTTCCTGATGAAACTTGATGGGAGCGGGCAGGTGCAATGGTGCAAGGGCTACGCGACCCCGAGCGGGTGGTATGCCGACTTGGGCGCACAGGTGGAACGCACGGCTGAAGGCGACTACGTGGTGCTGGCCAATACCGGGGTACCCAATTACAACTGGGAAGACAAACTGTTCTTGATGAAGGCCGATGCGAACGGAGATACCCTGTGGACACGGAGCATTGGGGTTGGCGGCTACCGATATCTCGCTGCAAGTCTGCTGGCCGCTTCGGATGGCGGTTATTATGTAGATGGCCTCGCAACCGGCAACTTCGGTCAATGGTCGGATGCGATGTTTCTGTTCAAAACAGATGTTCTCGGACAGTTGCCCTGCCATGCGGGAAGTCTCCCCGTGGAGGTTGTGGACCTGTTTCCGGCGGACAGTAGCGTAACCCTCAACTCTTTCACTGGTGCGACCCAGCAGCCAGCAAGTGTGTCGGACATGCAGTACGACCCTATGGTCGCGATAGATGCTTGCACCATCGGTGGCCTGGTTGAGACAGGCCGACCTGAACGGCAGATTCGCGTGCGTCCAAACCCCAACACCGGGCGCTTCACCTTGGATTTCAAAGACGCGTTGCTGGCTGACACCTATTATTCAGTGTTCGATGCCACCGGCAAGTTGCTCTACCAGCGCCCACTGCCCGCAGGCAAAGGCACTGAGGAGGTCGATCTGTCGCGTTACAGCAAAGGCATCTACGTGATCAAGTGCACGGCCAAGGATGGGGTTTACCACCAACGGGTGGTGGTGGAGTAGGGCGGGGGCAGTCACCTGCGGATTGAACAGCAAGGTCGCGTGGCGCTGATCCTTGTGCGGGGGTGATCCTCAAGCCGAACGTGTTTGTGGTGCGGATACAGCGGAAGGGGGTGTTGTAGTCGTTCCGCATAGAGTGCGGGGCATCGAACCCACGGGCATCCGTCCGAATTCCTCGGATGATTACATTCGCGCCCTCAAAGCAGGACCCGTAGCTCAATTGGATAGAGCACCTGACTACGGATCAGGAGGTTTGGGGTTCGACTCCCTACGGGTTCACTGAGCGCTGGGGCTCCTGTTCATCAGGGGCCCCAGTCGTTTTCGGCCTCATGCATTGGATCCCGTCCATCGTACGCCGTTCGGTGTGGGTGCTGCCCTTGGTGCTGGGCTTGGTTTGGGTGCAGTGGAACGGCTATGAAGGGCTGAACGGGGCGGACAGCCACGACTACTTCCGCGTTGCGCGGGCCTGGGCGGCTTGGCTGCACGGCGGCGAGCGTCCTCCGGCCGCGGAGCATCCGGCGGCCTTCCCGCTGGCAGGTGCGCTTCTCGGCACGGCGACCGGTGACATCCTGCTCGCGCTTCGCTGCATTCCCTTCGTGTCCTTTCTGCTCATCGGGCTGGTCATGCTGCGACTTGTGGCTCGGCAGGGGCTGGAAGGCACGGTCGGCCTCGCGTTCGTGCTGCTGTGCGTGGGTGTGTGTCCCTTCCTGCTGCGCCATGCGTTGGTGGTGATGAGCGATGTGCCGGCCGCCGCCTTGGTGTTCATCAGCTTCGGGGGCATTGTGGTCTGGCGGGAGCGTGCATCAGCAAGGTGGTTCCTGCTCGCCGCGCTTGCTGGTGCGTTGGCGGTGGCCTTCCGCTTTGCGGCGGTGCCCGTCTTGGGCGGGGCAGCGTGCTGGCTTCTTTGGGAGAAAGGCGTTGGCCGCCGGGGTTGGATGATCCGTGCAGGCATCGGGATGGTTCTCCTCCTGGTCGCCGGGCTCTTCACCTTCAGACCGGTGTGGTTGGCTGAGCACTGCGCGGGCACGCCGATCGAGCATTGGAGCGGCATGAACCTCTTCCGCACGGAACATCATTCGGACGATGGCGTGCTGCGCTACCGCGTGCCGAACATCCTCTATGTGGTCAGCATCATCATCCACCCCGGCTTCATGCCCATCGGAGTCCTGCTGCTGCCCTTCGTCCGCCGGGCCGACTTCCGCACGTTCGGCGCGGGCCTGGCGGTGTGCATGCTGATGGCCTATCTGCTCTTCACGGCCGGATTGCCCTTCCAGAACGACCGCGTGATGCTGATGGCCCAGCCCTTCGTGGCCTACCTGTTCGCTCCGGCCTTCGGGCGCGCGTGGTCGTGGCTCGGCTCAAAGAGGATACGGCCCTGGCTTATCGTGGGGGCTATAGCGGTGGTGCAGATGGGCCTCTTCGCGCGGGCCATTCATCCCTTCATGCGGAATGCGCGCATCGAGCGCGAACTGGCCGCCGGGGTGCACGAAGCGGGCGCGCGGCATGTGTACACGCACGGCATGGGACCCGCGCTATCGAACTACTGCCCCGGTGTAGAGGTCACCGAGCTCTGGTACGGCCGCATCGAGCGCTTTGAGCCGGGGGCTTTGGTGCTGGTGGATCCGAGGAACCTCCAGGAGCAGTGGCAGGGCTTGCATCCCTGGGAGAACTGGGAACGCGTTCAAGCGCAAGGCGTCGAGCGGGTGGAGGAGCGCCCTGACGGCTGGGTCGTGGTTCGGGTGAAATAGGCGTTGGCCCTTCGCCTACTTTCGCGCGCTTTTTCTGAAGACCATGGGATTGAAATGCGGTATCGTCGGCCTGCCCAACGTGGGCAAGAGCACCTTGTTCAACTGCCTGAGCAACGCCAAGGCGCAAGCGGCGAACTTCCCGTTCTGCACCATCGAGCCGAACCTGGGGACGATCACTGTACCGGATGAGCGCTTGAACAAGCTGGCCGAGCTGGTGAAGCCCCAACGCATCCTGCCCACCACGGTGGAGATCGTGGACATCGCTGGGCTGGTGAAGGGCGCGAGCAAGGGCGAAGGCCTCGGCAACCAGTTCTTGGGCAACATCCGCGAGTGCGATGCGATCCTGCACGTGTTGCGCTGCTTCGACGACCCGAACGTGGTGCATGTGGACGGCAAGGTGGATCCCGTGCGGGACAAGGAGGTGATCGACATCGAACTCCAATTGAAGGACCTGGAGACGGTGGAGGCGCGCATCAAGAAGGTGGAGAAGCAAGCGCAGATCGGTGACAAGGAGGCCAAACGCCGCTTCGACCTGTTGAGCCGTATCCGAGAGGCCCTGCTGAAAGGAGTCAGCGCGCGTGCGGTGGTCACGGCCAACGACGATCCCGCCCTGCTGAGCGAATTCCAATTGCTCACCACCAAGCCCGTGATGTACGTGTGCAACGTGGACGAGAAGAGCGCCATCAACGGGAACGCCTACGTGGAGAAGGTGAAGGCGGCCGTAGCGGACGAGAACGCCGAGGTCATCTTCGTTACCGCCGCCATCGAAGCGGAGATCGCTTCATTGGAGACGCCCGAGGAGCGCACGATGTTCCTGCAGGACCTCGGCCTGGCGGAGCCGGGAGTGAACAAGCTGATCCACGCGGCCTATCACCTGTTGAAACTGCAGACCTACTTCACCGCCGGGGTGCAGGAAGTGCGGGCGTGGACGATCCACCAGGGCGATACGGGCCCGAAAGCCGCTGGCGTGATCCATTCCGATTTCGAGAAAGGCTATATCCGCGCGGAGGTAATGTCCTACAACGACTTCATCACCCTTGGTAGCGAAGCCGCCTGCCGTGCCGCCGGAAAGCTGCGCGTGGAAGGGAAGGAGTACATCGTGAAGGACGGGGATGTCATGCACTTCCTGTTCAACGTGTGACCGAGAAGCCTTCACGGGGCTTCTTCGAAGGCGTCTGCGGCCACTTCCGGAGCAAGGCTCCGTGAGGGAAAGCATGTGATCCGGTACCTTGGGGCCACGCTCAAATCCTCACGTGCCATGTCCTATCGTTCCCTCCTGCTTTTCGCTATAGCCAGCACCACCGCGTCTTTGGCACAGGAGCCCGGCATCGTTTCCCAACGCATCGACGACCAACTGGCCGCGCGCACGGCTTTCACCCCCGTATCGCTCTTCGCGCATGAGCCTGCCACGGCAGCGAACACGGCGTTGTGGAGCGGGGCCTGCCGAGCGGCTGATGTATTGCGCTATGATGAGGCTGCCGCACATGCGTTGATCGGTGGACACGAGACCTTCATCGCGTTGGAGATCCCCACGGCGAGCGGCACATTGCGACTGGACCTTGAACGCGCACAAGTGACAACGGACGACTTCACCGTGCGTCGTGCGAGCGATGGACGCGCCGTTGAAGCACCCGCCGCTGTCCACTATCGCGGCATCATCGATGGCGACCCGGGATCATTGGTGTCCATCAGCGTGTTCGAAGAAGAACTGATGGGCATGATCTCCGACGCGAACGGCGATCGGATCATCGGACGCTTCGAGCGTGCACCGCGCGGGCTGCATGTGCTGTATGAGGAGCGCGAACTGCGGAGCACGAACGCGTTCGCCTGCGGAGCGATGGAGCTGCCGGACCAGGACACGCATGGCCACGACGACGCGCCCTCCGGCGACCGCTCCACACGCTGCGTGCGCTGGTATTGGGAGGCGGCGTACGACATCTACCAGAACAAAGGGAGCAGTATCCCGAACACGGTGAACTTCTTGACAGGCCTGTTCAACCAGAGCGCGACCATTTTCGCCAACGACGGTGTGGACGTGAGCCTGCTGGAAACCTTCGTGTGGGACGTGCCCAGCCCGTACAACGGAACGAGCAGCGGCGCGCGGCTGAACCAGTTCGCCACCACGCGCACGAGCTTCAACGGGGATGTCGCGCACTTGCTCGACTATGGCGGCTATGGCGGCGTGGCGTGGCTGAACGTGCTTTGCGGCGGCACCGGTTCGCGCATGGCGTACAGCGGCATCAACAACGGCTTCAACAACGTGCCCACCTATAGCTGGAGCGTAGAAGTGGTGACGCACGAGCAGGGGCACAACCTGGGGAGCAGCCATACCCACGCGTGCGTATGGAACGGCAACAGCACGGCCATCGATGGCTGCGGGCCTACGGCAGGCTACACCGAAGGCAGCTGCCCGAACGCCGGTCTGCCCGTGGGTGGCGGAACGATCATGAGCTACTGCCATCTCATCGGCGGCACGGGTATCAACTTCTCTTTCGGCTTCGGCCCGCAACCCAAACAGGTGATCGTGGACCGCACGAACGCCGCCATTTGCCTGGCCGTGTGCGGCACCACCTGCGACGCGCCCGGTAATCGTTTCGTGAACCCGATGAACGCCAACAGCGCCACGCTCAATTGGGCGAACACCGGAGCAGTGAGCTATACCCTCCGGTGGAAGGCGCAGAGCAGCGGCACATGGAACGAGGTCTCTGGCCTGACGACCACCAGCTACCAGCTTACAGGCCTGTCGCAAACCACGGCTTATGAGTTCCAGGTGCTCGCGGTATGTGTGTCCGGCAGCTCGCCGTATTCAGCATCCACCACTTTCACCACGCCCGCGCCTTGCCCGGACGCGTTGGAGCCGAACGAAACTTGGCCAGCGGCGGCGGCCATCACCTTGCCCGCCACCATCAACGCGCTCATCGCCACGGCGGCTGACCAGGACCACTACAGCTTCACCCTCGCCGTGAGCGGCAACCTGAACATGTACCTGAGCGGACTGGCGGCGAACTACGACCTGTACCTGCTGAACAACAGCGGGGTGGTACTGGCCAGTTCGGTGAACGCCGGCACGGCGAACGAGTCCATCAACCTGCCGGCCTCTGCGGGCACCTACCGTATACGCGTGATCGGTGTGGGCGGGGCCTTCAATGCCGTGCAGTGCTACAACCTGTACGCGAGCTTTTACGGCAGCGCTTGTGGCCGGCCGGACCTGGTGACGAGCAATGGCATCACCTACAACAGCGCCAACATCACGTGGACGGCGGTCGCCTCTGCCACCAGCTATGAACTGCGGTGGAAGCCTTCCAGTGGAAGCACCTGGACGAACGTGACCGGTCTGACGACCAACAGCTACGGACTAGGCGGGCTTTCGCCGCTCACGGGCTACGATGCGCAGGTGCGCTCCGTCTGTGCCGGTGGAACGCAAGGCAGCGGTTCGGAGTATTCGAACACGCACACCTTTACCACGGTGGCCGCGCCGTGCGAAGTAGCACCGCCCATACTGGTGGCCGCCAAGCTGCTGTTGGAAGGCCCGTACAAGAGCGCGGAAGGGTTGATGACCGACTCGTTGCGCAAGCAGGGGGTCTTGCCGCTGAGCGAACCGTACACGGCGTTGGGCTTCCCCATCACCGGACAGAACGCCACGACCACCGGTGTGCTCGCTACCCCGGGCAACAATGCCATTGTGGACTGGGTGCTGGTGGAACTGCGGGACGCGGCGACCGGTGCAACGGTCATCGAGCGCAAGGTGGCGTTGCTGCAGCGCGATGGGGACATCACCGCGACGGACGGCGTGAATCCGCTCGGCTTCTGCGGTACGCCCGGTACCTACCGGGTGGCTGTGCGCCACCGCAACCACAACGGGTGCATGACCTCCCAGGGCATCGCGTTGAACGGTACGGCCACGGTGGTGGACTTCACGGCAACGGCCCTCGGGACCTACGGCACAGAGGCGCGCAAGTCTGTTGGCACGGTGCAAGTGCTCTGGGCGGGGAACGCGAACGGCGACATTGATGTGAAGTACACCGGCAGCGGGAACGACCGGGATCTTGTCCTCACAACCGTGGGCAGCACCACGCCGAACAATACGGTGAGCGGCTACCTGCGCACGGACGTGAACATGGACGGACTCGCCAAGTACACGGGCTCCGCCAACGACCGCGACCCCATCCTGCTGAATGTCGGCAGCACCACGCCGAACAACGTGCGGACCGAGCAGCTTCCCTGAACGGGTCACCGGCTTCCAGCCGGTGCGGCGGATGCTACGCTGACTTCCTGCGGGTTCGTACAACACGGGCTGGAAGCCCGTGTCCCGTTGCGGAGCTTCCCTGAACGGGTCACCGGCTTCCAGCCGGTGCGGCGGATGCTACGCTGACTTCCTGCGGGTTCGTACAACACGGGCTGGAAGCCGTGTCCCGTTGCGGAGCTTCCCTGAACGGGTCACCGGCTTCCAGCCGGTGCAGAGGATGCTACGCCGGCTTCCAGCCGGTGTGTACAGCACGGGCTGGAAGCCCGACTACCCTTGCGGTAAGGCGACCTCACACCTCATAGCTCCGGATCCACCCTTCACACCTCTTTGATCCACGGAAGCCCTCCGGTATGCCATCTTCGCGGCCCCTTGTTCGCCGAAGCATCCTTGTGCTGGCTGAACCCTTTTCACCCAACGCCTTCGCATCACTTCGGCCCCAGAAAACACGCTTCGGCGTTTGAAACATGAAACCATCCCTTTCTTCGCTCGCCCTGTTGCCCGTCGTTCTCGCCATTGGTTGCGGTGAACACAAGGCGCCCACAGACCAACTCGGCTCCGATACCATGCAGAACCCGCTTTCCGCCAAGAGCACGCTCGTGTTCCAGGCACCCGTCTTCGACAAGTTGACCGACAGCGATTACCGCCCGGCCATCGAGGCGGGGATGAAGAAGCAACTGGAGGAAGTGGCGGCCATCGCCGACAACAAGGAGCCGGCCACCTTCGAGAACACCATCGTGGCCTTGGAAAAGAGCGGTGTGGACTTCACCCGGGCGGTGAAGATCTTCTACGCGCTTACGGGCAGCGCTACCAACGACAGCCTGCAAGCCATCAAGGCGGACCTGGCGCCGAAGATCGCGGCGCACGGCGATGCCATCACCATGAACGATGGGCTCTTCCAGCGCGTGAAGGCGGTGTACGACAACCGCGCGGCCATGAACATGACGCCCGTGGACGCCCGCCTGTTGGAGCGCTACTACACGCGCTTCGTGCGCGCCGGGGCATTGCTGGACGCGAAGGGGAAGGAGGAGATGAAGAAGCTGAACGAGGAGGAAAGCAAGCTCACCACCTCCTTCCAGGACAATATCCTGAAAGCGCGATCGGCCGCGGCCGTTGTGGTGGACACCAAGGAGGAACTGGACGGTCTGAGCGAGGAGGCCATCGCTGCCGCCGCGGACGCCGCCAAGGCAAAAGGGAAGGAGGGCAAGTGGCTGATCGAGATCGTGAACACCACGACGCAGCCGGTGCTTTCCTCCTTGAAGAACCGCGCCCTGCGCGAACGCATCTTCAAAGCCAGCACCAGCCGCAACGTGAGCGGCGATACGGACAACAAGCCACTGGTCGCACGCCTCGCGCAGCTGCGTGCGCAGAAGGCCAAGCTCCTCGGCTTCCCGAACTGGGCCGCCTATGTAATGGACGACCAGATGGCCAGAACGCCGGAGGCCGCACTGAAACTCCTCGCCGGTCTCGCGCCCGCCGCCGCCAAGAATGCGCACGCTGAAGCAGCGAAACTGCAGGCGCTCATCGACAAGCAGAAAGGAGGCTTCCAACTGGAATCGTGGGATTGGGACTTCTACAGCGAGCAGGTGCGCAAAGCCGAGTTCGACCTGGACGAGGCCGCGATGAAACCCTACTTCAATTTCGATAGCGTGCTGGTGAACGGCGTGTTCTACGCGGCGCAGGAGATGTACGGGCTCACCTTCAAGGAGCGCCACGACCTGCCGGTGTACCACCCCGACGTGCGCGTGTTCGACATCATCGACACGGGCAATACCGTGATCGGCCTCTTCTATGGCGACTACTACGCCCGCGACAACAAGAACGGCGGCGCATGGATGGACAGCTTCCTGGATCAGAGCTACCTCCTCGGCCAGCAGCCGGTGATCACCCAGAACTGCAACTACGTGAAGCCGGCCGCCGGGCAGCCCTGCTTGCTCAGCTTCGATGATGTGACCACGCTCTTCCACGAGTTCGGCCACGCGCTGCACGGCATGCTCAGCCGCCAGAACTACCCGCTCTTCGCTGGCACGGCCACCACCACGGACTTCGTGGAGTTCCCCAGCCAGATCAACGAGGCGCTCGCCACCGACCCGAAAGTGCTGGCCCACTACGCTAAGCATTACAAGACCGGGGAGGCCATGCCCGCCACGCTCATCGCCAAGATGAAGGCCGCCAAGACTTTCAACCAGGGCTATATGACCAGCGAGTACCTCGCCGCGGCGCTGCTCGACATCGAGTGGCACATGCTAGGAGCGGATGCGCCCCCGGTGACGGATGTGCAGGCCTTCGAGGATGCCGCGCTGAAGAAATACGGCCTGCTGAACCCGCAAGTGCCCCCGCGCTACAAGACCTGCTACTTCAGCCACATCTGGGGCGGTGGTTATAACGCCAACTACTACGCCTACATGTGGAGCGAGGTGCTCGATGCCGACGGCTGTGCGTGGTTCGCCGAGAACGGCGGCTTCAACCGTACGAACGGTATGCACTTCCGCAGCACGGTTCTTTCACAAGGCGGCAGCAAGGAGAGCGGCCAGCTCTTCCGCGATTTCGCCGGAAGGGATGCGCGTTTGCAGCCATTGCTGGACCGCCGGGGTTTGAATTGAGGGTTCGGCCCGCAGACCAGCGACCGGTCAGTTCTTCACGATGCGCACCGTGCGCAGGAACTTCTCGCTACGGAGGCTGATCGCATATTCCCCTGCATCGGCGGGAAGGTCCAACACGGCGCGTTGGGTGGTCAATTTGCCGGATCGCAGAACGCGACCCCATGCGTCGGTGATGGAGTAGTCCGCTTGGCGGGCAACACCATCGGACCAAGTGAGCACTACCGGACCGGAGGAAGGGTTCGGGGAAACGAGCAAGGCAGGCTCCTGCTTGCGCTCAGCGATGCCCACGGCCGTGCCCGCTTCAACCAGGTCGCCACGCGGTGCGCCGCCATCGTTCGTGAGGTCGAAACTGTGCAGCACGGTCATCACTTGGCTGACCGGGTCGAAAGCGTACACGGTGCCGAGCCCGCTGGTGCCTCCTGCCTGGCAGAGCCCGTACACCCGGCCATCACTGCCGGTGATGTCATTGCCCAGCTGGTTGCCGCCGTTCACCGGTGTGAAGGAGAACATGACGCTGAAGACATTCGTGGAAGGCGTGATGCCGAACAGGAAGCCGGAGCCGTACTGGCCGCCGGTACCCACGGAGCCGATGAGCCGGTCAGGCCCGGCATTCACCAGGGAGGACCAGCAGTTGGAGCCCGGTACGGTGTCGAAGTCGGCAAGGGTTACCAGCTGGTCGGTAGCCGGATGGTACCCGTACACGATGCCCATGTTGCCCAGCCCACCGGTGAAGGTGGTACCGTAGAACCAGCCGTTGTCCGCTTCGCACAGGCCACCGTAGGGGGTATCGCCGCCTTCGCCACCGCTGAAGTCGTGCAGGGTCTCGAACACATCGTTCACCGGGTCGTAGCGGAAGATGGTGCCCACGTTGAACGCACCCCCATAATGGGCCGTACCGTACAGCCACCCGTCCGAGCCCACGAGCAACTTGTCGGTGATGCCGCTGCCGTCCGTGCCGGTGTTCAGGCCGTGGAGGATGGTGTAGGTGTCCGTGGCGGGATCCACGCGGTAGATGCTGCCGCCGCCCGCACCGCCCATGTACTGGCCGCCATAGAGCAGGCCGTCATCAGCCAATACCAAGCTGCCCCAATTGCCCCCGCCGTTGGTGATGTCGAAGTCCACGATCTTGTGGAATCCCGCGCCGCTGGGATCATAGGAGAACAAGGTGCCGCCCACGGGGTTGCCGCTGCCGCCGTAAGAGGTGGTACCGTAGAGTTTCCCATTGGGCGCCAGGCACAAGCCCGCTTCGGGCCCCCAACCAGTAGAGTCATCGAAGTCGAAGACCTTCACGAAGTCCGTTCCGTCCGCATCGATGCGGAAGATGGTGCCCTTGCTGTGCGCGCCGCCATTGGTGGCAAGGCCCCAGAGCCGCGGCGTCTGCGCGCTGGTGATGAAGGGCAGGAGGAGGGTGAGCAGGGCGGTCGTGCGGATGGCCATGGGAGAGGGTCTGGTCATCGAAAGTAGCATCCACAGGTGTACGCCATGCGCGTATGCGGAACAGGAACGGACAGCCTTGAGCAGCGGCTGACGGGTGTTTTTCACTGACAGGTCTGCGATGGCCGGGACGGTCGTTGGGCCTCTTCGGCTTTGATCGCATGCGGGTTTTCGTCATGCTTCACGAAAAGGCTGTCAACTGGTAACGGTCCTTAACAAGGCCATGCGGTGAACCGAGCATGGGATGAAGCCAGCGCGGGCCACTCTGCTCATGCTGGACAGAAGAATTACCTTGGACGAAGAAGGTCGCCACACGATGCGATTGCTTTTGGTGATACTGGCCGGCTGCTGGGAGATCGTGGTCCGCGCCCAAGGGGAATGCGCCTTCGATGCCGTCATGCAGCAGGCGTGCATGGATCGCGCCTACGCCTCGCAATTGCAGGCGGCTGAAGCAGCGGCCGCGCGCGGTGGCGACCAGGTGCGTGGTAAGGGCGGGCCGCACCGCATACCCGTGGTGGTGCACATCCTCCACCGGGGTGAAGCCATCGGCACCACGAACAACCCGGCGGACAGCGTGATCATGAACGCGCTGGAATGCGCTAACCAGCGCTTCGCCGGTTCCATCGGCTCAGGAGTGGATACCGAACTCTCCTTCTGCCTGGCGCAGGTGGACCCCGATGGCGCACCCACCAACGGCATCGATCGCATCGATGGCACCCTGTACCCTGGGTACGCCACCACAGGTATGTCATCGACCTACCTGCCGCAATGCACAGGACCCACGCAGTACACCATTTCCAGCGATCACGGCTGGCCGGTGGAACAGTACTATAACATCTACCTGGTTTTCTCCATCTGCGGCGCCAACAATGCGGGCTTCGCCTACCTGCCTTCCTTCCAGCTGCCATCCTGGGATGGTGCCTACATGATCACTTCGACCTTCACCTGCACCGGGTACATCGCCACGCACGAGCTTGGCCACGGCATGGGCCTCTACCACACCTTCGAGGGCGATGGGGGCAGCCAGTTCTGTCCACCGAACGACGATTGCACGCAGCAAGGTGACCGCGTATGCGATACCGCGCCCCACCGCTCGAGCGATTGCGCCTCGCTGGTGGCCCTGTGCGACACCGCCACCACCTTGTGGACGGATACGCGGCGGAACTTCATGAACTACTGTTTCTACGAGCGCTTCACCCCCGGGCAGCGCGACCGCATGCACGCGCAGATCACCACCCTCCGCAGCGGGCTGCTGAACACCGCCGTTTGTGAAACCGATAGCACGTTGACCACATCAGCAGGTACCGATCCGGCCACCAACAGCAGCGGCTTCACCCTCACACCGACCGGCACCCCGGGCGTATTCCTGGCTATGAATACATCGGCGACCGATTGCCGGCTGCAGGTCATTGACGTGCTCGGCCGCGGGTATTCCACCTGCACCTTGATGCCTGGGACCAGTCAGCCGATCCAACTGCCCTCCGGGAACGGGGCTGCCGTATTCGTGGTGCAGGGCAATTTCGCCCATGGTGAGCGAACGGTGCGGAGGGTGGTGGTGGAGTGATACCGGTGTTCGGGGACCGAGGTGATTGGGCGTAGAAGGGCGCATTGCAGCCATGCGGTCCATAGTTCACGAAACCGGCCAGTGACGGCATGGCCTTCGATCGATGAGCATCAAAGCGACTTGAACGCACGGACCAAATTCAAGGAAGGCGACAAGTTCTACTGGCATGCCGTGGCCTACAAAGTGTCGGCACGCTACTGGTGATGCAGCGGTTTCCCGCCAGAGTCGGACATGTGTTGGCGCAGTCACCGAATACGCGAGCGCAGGATGCGGTAACGGCCATCGGCGCTGCCGGTGAAAGCACCAAGAGCGATGTGCTCTTGGCACGCGCGGCCTGAGCCGGCCACATACCACAAGCTGCCAAGCCCTTTTGCCGCCGCAGAGGGGCTTGGCGCTTTTTTTTGGGTTACCTCGATCGGAGACTCCTAGCTGATGACTGCGAGGATGTAATCGCGGAAATCATCGGCGGCCATCTTGCCGCTCAGGGTGTTGGCGATGTCCCAGAGGGTTTGCTCCAGGTGTTGTTTGGCGGTCATACGGGTGCAAAGTAGCGGGGGGCGGAAAACAGAACACCCCCGGAGTGGGGGTGGGCTGTTGAGGGTCTATTGAGCTCAGCGCTCACTTGCACACACTGTCCCCGTACTCGATCAACTTGTCGATGATCTTATCGGTCGTGTCGTTGGTGAAGATCTTGGCTATCTCTAGCAGGAGTTTGGCCACCCCCCACCAAGGACACCACTTGGCTTTGAAAACTGCTGGGTCTGGGTTGTTCAGGTCTCCTTTTGGGAAGACACCGCCAACGGTACGGTCCTCCTTGATGAGATCAGCGATTGCTTTCGCGTCGGAGATGGTCAATCCTGAGTCTTTGAACTGGGTGTAGGTCTGGTTGGTCATGTGTTTTGGGTGTTTGGGTGATTTGTTGCTAGGGAGTTGCTTCGGCGAGGTCGGTTAAACTTCCATGTTCGCTGATCTTATGCGGACACCGCGTTCATGATCGGAAGAGCTACTTTTTGGTGAGGTCCGCAATTGTGGCGGAGAGTGACAGACCGGCTTGAAGCTGTGGGCCGGTGAGACCGGGAACACCGCCTTGCTTGCCTTGGATCAGATAGGTGCCGTAGAAGTACACGTGTGAGTCTGCGACCCGGAGATCGATGCCGAGCAAGGGGCCAGCGAACAAGTCCTGGGTCGAGCCGAGGTACAGTTTATGATCGGCGGCGGACATGCTATTGTCTCCGAGGTACTTCGCAGTAACGCCCATATCGAGGGTGATACGGGTGGTGTTCCGGCCATTGGCCTGGTAAATGAGGGTGTTGGAGAGGAAAAGTTCCAAGGTGATAGGGTTCACACTTGAGATAGTAGCAACAGAATCCCGTTTTTCGGACCCGACGGAAGAATACCTGAACGTCTTCCAGTTGACGGGAGTGGCGTTCACAAATACTCCCCATCCCCATCCGCTGCCGTCACTTCGTTGCTTGAGGGCGTATAGGTCGCGGTAAAGCGCCATGATGGAAAACCGACGGATCCCAGGAACCAAGATGGTCTGAGCGAAGTCGACCACATCTACGCTCTCGATCGTGTCACGTGTCTGCGTCACTGTACCCATGACGTTGATCCTCTTCCCCGAAGGCCAGTTCACGATAACACCGAATCCGGCTGCCGCTCCGGATCCGGTGATGCCTTTGGTACTTGTAGTGTAGTTCGCCATACCGTTCCCGGTAATTGACACGTTTGGCCGGTCGTAGAAATGTGTGATATCCGCCATTGCTTTGGCCAACGTGGTATCAGCAAGGTCCGGGACTTTCGCTTGCAAGTAGGTTCTGAGCACGTCCGGTGAGAACAGAAACATCTTCAGCGTATCTCCGGTTGCCTTTCCCTGTGCAGGGTCCGTTGTCACCTTGTAGAGTTTGTCCTCATCACTGACCATGGTGATGTTCCAGCGGTCAGCTTTGCCCGCATACGTTTTCTTGAACGTGCTGGACTGGGCGACGAGAGCACTTGATAAGACCAAGAGCAATGCACCAAGAGAGATGAAGCGTTTGTGGGTAAGGGTGGGCTTGGATGTGCGAATGTCCCTGGCCCATGCCCTGAACATTCGGTATCCTTTTACACACACGCCGTTCGGAGCAGCTATTGTGGCGGACGATGTCTTGCATGCACAGGCACCGGACGTGGTAGTGGTTGGGAGGGTCGCCATGGCTGTTGGTTTGATAGGCCAAAGCACTTCCATTGATTGCTCACCTGCCACTGACCTATTCACAGGGGAGGAGCACGTATTTTTCACATGCTTGGTCCAACTGCAACATTGTTGCTTTGCGACCTAACCAACACCAACCCCACCATGCCAGTCACGATCCGAACACAAAAAGGGTATCGAGCACTCACCTCGAAGGAGGTCTCGGACAGCGACCTCAAAGAAGGATTCTTCAACTTCCGGTCGCGCTTCTACTATGGAGGGGCCGGTGCTTTGAGGTGCGATGCGACTAAGGTGCTAGATGCCGGTCTCGAAGATCTCGTAAAGGACATTGATCCGACGAAAGCCGCAATCACGGTTTACCACGGATTGCTGTCGGATCAGATCGTTCATGGTGTGCGCGCGGTTGAAATTGCTGGGGTTGACATCAACCCCAGCCTTGAACCTGGGCAGGGCGGGCAGTACCCCTCGCACTTCATCAAAACTGACGGATCGGTGGTGCCGCTGGGAATGGGGGGGGCACCGGCCTCATGGAGCGGCTTGGCTGCAGCGTACTATGCCTCCGTGCACATCATGCGATCCGGTGGCGGCGCGCCGCAGAAGATCGCTGAAGACTGGGATCCTAAATGCGTCACGTTTATGTGGAAGAATGAGATCAAAGCGATGATCGATGAGAACCGGAGCCAGCTTGCCACCGGCGAGCTGGCCACCCTGATGCTGTCGAACTACGCTATGTTCCATGGAGACGAGACACCGCCAAGGCACTTCAACGGCCCGCACGGCGTGCGTCACTCACTGTGCTGGTATATGCAAAGGGTCGATGCGATGGGGAATTTGCTCCTGCCAATGCTTGATGATGGGAACATTGCTGTGCCATACAGATATCGAGGGACGGATTTAGGACATCTCTGTCCACCTCGGTGCAAAAAGACCAGCGATCCGGGTTCCGCAGTCTAGAGACGACTTGTTGGAATGATTGCGATAGCTTTCCCTGATCGAGACCATATCCCTGCTCAAGGTATTTGTGCTGAGCGCGGTGTTCATCCTCTGGACACTGCGCCTCAGACACATTCCGCGGCCCCAGCCGTGGTATTACATCGCGTTGGCGGCAACCTTCCTAGTGGACAATAGTTGTGCGTTCATGGCCATGCGAGGCATAGCGAACACGTGGTTGTATAACATGTATCTGCCCGTCCAGTTCGCCCTCCTGGCCGTGTTCGCTCAACGGATCAGGCCAGGCATATGGCCGCTTGCCTTGTGCATCGGGGCCATAATGGTCTACGCGACACTTCTATGGTCAGAATCCCGTGGTTCGGTGAACGCCGAGACCCTTTTTAGTCGGAGCTTGCTCTTCGCTTGGGGCTATCTGACTGTAATTTTCACCTGGTCGTTGGTGCTATTGGCTGATCGCACGGAGGGCATGCTCTGGCGTGACCAGCGGTTCTGGCTCTACCTTTCTATCGTAGTCTTTTTTGGCGTAGCTCTTCCGTTTGTCGGTTCGATCAACAAGGTGAACGCGACCAATCCGGGACTTGCGGACCGGCTGTTCTACATTGTGGACGCCCTGTACTTCCTGAGCTATGCCATGGTTGGGGTCGCAGGTTGGCTGCTGGGACCGCCATCACTGGAGCGCACATGAACACCACGGACCTGGAATGGATGGTGATCATCGGCACCTTGGTGTTGGCCAGCTTCATGGGCTTCGTCGTACTGCTGATGGTGATGAACACCAACCGCCGCATCCGCCACCGCGCCGAACTCGCCGAACTGCGCATGCAACGCGACCAGGAGGTGATGTCCGCTGAGCGCGAAGCCACGCGCCAAACCCTTCATGAGGTGGGGCGCGAGCTCCACGACAACGTGGCGCAACTCCTCACCGTTGCGCAGCTCGGACTGAACAACGCGTTGGACGGGGCACCGCCGGACCCCCGCCTCAACGCTTCGCGTGAAGCGCTCGACCAGGGCATCGAAGAAGTGCGTCGCTTGGGCCATGACCTCAATACGGATATGTGGCAACGGCGCTCTTTGGCCGATGCCATCAGCGCCACAGCGGAACGCATCGAACGCGTGGGCCGTCTGCGCGCGCATGTGCTGGTGCGGGGCGAGCTGCCCGTCTTGCCGGGTGATACGGCCACCATCCTTTTCCGTGTTTTCCAGGAAGTGGTGCAGAACGCGGTGAAACATAGCGGCGCGGATACGCTCTCCATCACGCTGGACGTTGGACCGCCTCTTGCGCTCACCGTCTCGGACAATGGTCGTGGTTTTAATGTGGCGAACACGGCGGGCAACAACGGTCTACTGAACATCCGCAGACGCTGTGCGCTCATCGGGTTCAGCGCGGAATGCACCAGCGCGCCGGGAACGGGTTGCACATGGATCTTTGAACAGCAGAACGACCATGGAAGAGCATAGCGTCGCCTTGGTGGATGACCACCACCTGATGCGGAGCGGCCTTGTGGCCACCGTGAACGCGCTGGGTGGCTACCATGTGACCATCGAGGCGGGCAACGGCAAGGAACTGATCGATGCGTTGCACGGTGCGGAGTTGCCGGCCATCGCCATCGTGGACCTGAACATGCCGGTGATGGACGGCTACGAGACCATCGCGTGGTTGCGCGCGAACGCACCGAGCGTGCTGCCGTTGGCGCTCACCTTCGACGCTACCGACGACGCCATGGTGAAGGCCGTACGCGCCGGTGCGCGCGGCTTCCTGCTGAAGAACGCCAGGCCGGCCATCCTGAAGAACGCCCTGGACAGTTTGATGCTGACGGGCTATTACTACACGGACAGCACGCATGACGTGCTGCAGCGTCACCCGGGGATGAAGACGCGCGAGGAGCGTGAACGCGAGCGCGTGATCGGTTCCATCACGCCGCGCGAGATGGAATTCCTGCTGTTGGTCTGCGACCCGGCCGAGCTCACCTACGAGCAGATGGCCGACCGCATGGGGGTGCATCGGCGCACGGTGGACAACTTCCGCATCGCGCTCTTCGAGAAGTTCGACATCAAGAGCAAGACCGGACTGGTGCTCTTCGCCCTGCGTTGGGGCCTGCTGAAGGGCTGACCGGTCACAACGCCGAGGCGGAGAAGCACGGGATCGGATGAGGCAACTTCGCACCCGCCAGAACGTCAACTGACCGATCGGCCAAGAAGCCCATTCCACCCCGGCACTACCATGCTCCGTTCCCGTACCGCTCGTTCTGTTCTACCGTTCTTTTTGGTGCTGGGCCTGGCCCGGCCGGCCGCTGCACAGAACTTCCCGTTCACGAGCGGTCCCATCCCGCTGTGCGATACGAGCACCTTTACCGCCTCGGTGTGGGGGATCGGTATACTCAGTCCTCCGGGCAGCTGGGACCCTTGGAATCCGACATGGTGGATCCAATCACTGACGATCAACATCACGAGCGACCATCCGCAGACGCTGCAGATCATCGTGACCTCACCGCAGGGCACGGACCTGCTGCTGAGCGAATACAACGGCGCGGGTGGCCAGAACTACACGAACACGGTGTTCAATTACGACGGCTATCCTTCCATCACCACGGGCACGGCGCCGTTCACGGGGTACTTCAACGCGCAAGGCGGTTCGTTCAGCGCGTTCGACTATGAGGACCCGAACGGGACGTGGACGATAACGGTGATCGATACGGCCTGCACGAATACCGGTGGAGGGGGAGGTGGTGGCGGAAATGCCTGGACACCCGGTTGGTTCGATGGCTCGGGCGGCAATGGCGGCTTCGCTTTCGGATTCGATCCCGGACCGCCGCCTTGTTGGGGCGGAATACCGTACGGCTCGGCCACCCTGTGCCCCGGCGAAACGGTGGACATACTCAGTTACTATTCGGGGTCCGGCTATGACATCAGCATCACCTTGGATGGCTGGACACCGGTACCCGACCCGATGAACGTGAGCGCACCGGGATCCTATTGGGTGAATGCCACGGACATGTGGGGTGGTTGCTTCTATACCGCGACCTTCGATGTGGTCGCCGCAACCTCGGCCTCGCTGGGCGCTGATCAAGTAGTGGATCAGTGCGATGGGGCCGGCCCTGTGGACCTTACCGCCCTCTTCACGTACGCGAATCCGTGGCCACAGTGGTCCTTGAACGGTGCGCCGATAAACACCTCCGACGCCGCAGCGGCCACAACGGCGGGCGTGTACCAGGTGATCGACCCGAGCGGTAGCTGCGGGGATACAGCATTGGTAACGCTGAACATCCTGAACGCACCGGAGCCAGGGCCGGACCAAGCGTTGAGCACCTGCCCGGGCAGCTCCTTGGACCTGACCGCCCTCTACAACACCGCAGGCATGACGGCCAGTTGGAGTTTCGCAGGCAGCGTATACACTACGCCCACGCAAGCTACGGACGCGGGCGCATACACATTGGACGTTACGGACGGCTCCGGATGCACGGCCCAGGCGGAAGTGACCCTGACCGTGGAGGCATTCACTTCGTTGGGAGCAGACCAGATCCATGACCTGTGCACCAATACCACCTTGGACCTGACCAGCTTGTACACCACCACGGGCCTGATAGCGACCTGGTCGCTATGGGGAGCCCCGGTGGCGGACCCCGCGCACGCGGCCGCAGGCGCTACCTATGAGCTGGTAACCTCGAACGGCGCGGGATGCGGGGACACGGCCTATGTGGCGGTGAACGCATTGACCAGCCCGCTGTTGGGCGCGGATGCGACGGCGGCGGCCTGCGAGGGCGAAGTGGTGGACCTGACGGTGATCTTCAACACCACCGGGCTGGGCAGCGCGTGGACCTTGGCGGGCGCTCCCGTGCCGGATGCGTCTTCAGTGGATGCATCAGGCGCGTACGCACTGATCGCCACGAATACGGACGGCTGCAGCGATACGGCCCAGGTAGTAGTTATGATAGCCGCCAACCCGGTGCTGGGGGCGGACCAATCGCTCACGGAATGTGAAGGCACCGAAGTGGACCTGACCACCCTGTACGCGACCGGCGCGGATGGAACCGCATGGACGCTGAATGGCACTCCCGTCGCGGAACCGGCATCCGTGACAAGCTCGGGCACATACACGCTCACGGTTACGAACGTCGCGGGCTGCACGGCCACAGCGGTCGTCTCTTTGGCCCTCGAAGTCTCGCCTTCCTTGGGCGCTGACCAGTCATCCAGCATCTGCGCTAGTTCCACGTTTGACCTGGCGCCGGTGTATTCCACCGCCGGACTCAGCGCAGCTTGGACGCGCAACGGCGCGACCGTGGTGGACCCCTCGGCCGTGGACGTTACCGGTGACTACCAGCTGGTGGTGACCAATGGCACTGGCTGCACGGATACCGCGGTGGTGACCTTGCTGGTGAACCCTGACCCATCGCTGGGCGGAGACCTCTTCTTTTCGCTGTGCCCTTGGCAAACGGTGGATCTGGGGGCGGTCTTCCCCGTGGCCGGTATGAGCGCTTCGTACACGCTGGACGGCCAGCCATTGGCGGATCCCACGGCCGTGGCGGACTCCGGTACCTATGTGGTTTCGGTGACGGACGCGAACGGCTGCATCGATGAGGCCTCGGCCTCCGTGGTGAACGTGGAGTGCATGTGCGTAGCGGACTTCACGACTGATGTCCGGTGCATGCAAGAGCCTGCGCAGTTCACCCTGCTGGCGGATTCCGTGGTGTTGGGCGCGCAATGGGAGTTCAGTGGTATGGCCACGGGTTCCACGGAGATCGATCCGTTGATGCGGTTCACCACCGAAGGCGATGTACTGGTCACACTTCGCGCCACGCTCAGTTGTGGTGTCGTGGAAGTAGAACGGACCATCCATTTGGACGACTGCTCGGACTCATGCAGCGTGTGGATCCCATCGGCCTTCACCCCGGATGGCAATGGCCGCAACGAGACTTGGAGCTGGCAAGGAGCCTGCGAACCCGAGGACTTCTCGATACTGGTGTACGACCGTTGGGGTGAACTCGTGTACAGCTCGAACGACCCGCAATCCGCGTGGGACGGCACCTATAATGGGGCCTTGTGCGCACCCGGCGTTTACGCGTACCGTGCGGGCTATCGGCTGCCGTACCAGAAGCGGAAGGAGGTGCGTGGTGCGATCACGCTGGTGCGATAGCGGAATGCGTTATTTGCAGGCGGCCTGCCGGTTGCCACGAAAATGCCCAGGACCAGCTACCGGGTCTATGTGATCGAGTTGAGCCGACGGGTGTTCACGGAGGACGCGAAGTTCCGGGCGGCGAACCCTCAATTCAACGGGGTGCTTGAATGCCTGTACGTGGGCATGACGAGCAAGACGCCACAAGAGCGGTTCATCCAGCACAAGACCGGTTACCGTAACGCGAAAGGGCACGACCTGTCATCCGCCATCGTGAAGAAATACGGCCGCTACCTGCGCCCCAGCTTGTACCAGGACATCGGCCCGATGAGCCGAGAAGAGGCGCTGGAAGTGGAGGAGGGGCTGGCCTTGGAACTGCGCCGTAAGGGGTACGCGGTGTGGTTCAATTGAGGACGCGTGCGAATGAAATGATCGGGCGCATCCATCGTTGCACGCCTTGGCGTCATGGTGGTGTTCATCAACCTCGACCGATCGCCAGTGTCATCGCTCAGAAGAGTTTGAGCAGTGGGAGTGATACCTTTCGTTCCCATGGTTGAGCGATCCCTTCTGACGCTATCCGTCCTTTTCGTTTGTTCACAGGCCTTGCCACAGAACGGAGCGGCAGTGCTCGGCATGGGCTATGGGTTCAATACAGGTACGGTTTACGCTCCGTATTCCTACAGCAAGACGAATCAGGGCCACGGACCTGGTCTGCACATAGGGGCAGCGTGGGACAACGGAGCGGAGACCCTTACTCATCTCAGGATCCGGTTGCTCTGGCAACGGTACTGGTGGAGCGAGTCCTTTATCAGCCACGCCACGCAATACGATCAGAACGGGTTTCAAGCCTATGAGTACGAGGGAAACGTCGATTCGCGGATCGATCAGCTTACCGCCACACCTTTTCTGGTCGTTCCGATCCGTCCGAAGTTGAGGCTCTTGTTCGGCGCCGATCTGAGCATCGCGCTCGCATCAAGGGTCCATGACAGGACGCTTACCCGCTATAATTCCGCGTGGTCCAGCGGGCATACCTATATGGAGTACACGGACAGCAGCTTTGTGGACACAGTGGGCAGAGGCTTCGAGTTGGTCAACGAATACCAACTGGCCATTCCTGTGGGTGTCGAGATCGACATTCTCCGTGACCTTCGGTTCTCGGCTGAGTTCAGTGTGGGTTGTGGAAGATTGGTCGCAGGGCGTCCACCACGTTATGCGCGCTTGATGATCAGTTATGTCTTTGGGCGGAAGGCGGGTACGCCCCCTGTGGAGAACTCCCTGGACCATACATGACCTCGTGCCTCGTTTCGGGCGCTTCCCTTGCCCAGCGCGGCTATTTTCGTGGCGTGCAGCAGAACCCGCAACAGCACAGAGTGGACTTTCATGACCCATTGCTGAAGGCTATTGGCGTTGACGCGGGGGGCAGTGATATTTGGGCTTATGCGGGTCAACGGTTCACGGGTGTTATTGAGGACCGACGCGGCGATGGTACACTTCGGTCGGAGTTCGAACTGATGGACGGACATCCCCACGGGGCTAACCGCGAGTACTATCCGAACGGCCAAATGAAAGCGGAGTACTTCAAGAGCTACAACCGCCCATATGGCGTCTACCGCGAGTCGAACGAGCAAGGCGTGCTTACTACAGAAGAGGACCGGGGTAAGGAGTTCGAGCCATAAGTTGTCTGTTCTGGTGCCTTGTCAGAGGCAGTTCCAAGTCCTTCACCAACCTTGTGGTCAAGCGAATGCTCTCGCGCGATCGACATAGCTGTTGATCGGGGTCCTTCGGGCGATCATGCAGCATTGAACCGCAAAAGGACGTGTACGCTGGAAATAGACCACCCTCGTTGCGTGACTGGTCCCAGACTTGTCCCGACCCCTC
>JBGAJW010000011.1:0-90107 GCA_044224725.1 Flavobacteriales bacterium | reverse complement strand
ATCGGAGGCCTGTTCGCACAAGGCGGTCCACCCGTAGGCGGTCCGCCTCCCTGCTGGCCCCCTCCGTGCATTCCAGTTGATGGGGGTCTCTCCCTGCTCATCGGTGCAGGTGTACTGCTCGGTGCCAAGCGTTCTTACGACCTGCACAAGCGTTCCAAGCAGGCTGTTTGATGGCCCCCAGCGCCCCGTCCACTTCGGTCGGGCGTGATGCGCTGGTCCGGTTCCTTCTTCTTGCCCTGTTCCTTTTTGTCGGATGGCAAGTGCTGTACGCATTCGTCATCCATCCATGGGGCGCCTTGGACCATTGGCTCATCGACCGCCTGACCGGGCATGCGGGGTTCCTGCTGCGGGTACTCGGCTACGACCTGCTGCCCGAACCCGGTGGCACGGACCGCTACATCGGCGTGCAGGGCGGCAGCCTGCTCTGGATCGGTGACCGCTGCGATGGACTTTCGGTGATGGTCGTGTTCATGCTCTTCATCCTGGCCTTCCCGGGACCGGGCAAGCACAAGCCTTGGTTCATGCTCGTCGGCACATTGATCATCCACGCGATCAATGCGTTCAGGGTGGCGGCGCTTTGCATCGTAGCGACCATCGACTATGAGCTTTTCAATTTCCAGCACGATTACACCTTCCAGGTCGTCGTCTATGGGTGCGTGGTGCTCCTGTGGTTCTTCTGGGTGAAGCGCTTCGCGCCGTTGCCTGCCCTTCCCCGGCCATGAAGCAACGGTGGGTGGGCGTGTCCTTGCTTTTGATGGCGGCTATCGCGCTCGGATCCCTCCGCGAATTCCTGTTCGTGAACGTGAATTACCAGATCGATCACGTGAACCGTGCGACACCCTTTTCCTATGCGCATTCCGCCTTCCAAAGTCGGGTGGCCGGTTGGGGCACCCAAGCGCTCGTCGCGCTCAAGTGGTCCATGGCCGTGGCTTTCATCCTGTTGATGTGGGCCCTTTGCCTTCTCCTGTTGCGCGCATATGCGGCACCACGACGGCTTTTCCTTCTGGTCTCCGCGCTATTCGTGCTCGTGCCCACTGCTGCGTTGCTCTTGCACCTGCTGGCCTATCGTGCCCCATTGGCGGAAGAGGCCTCGGTGAACCTGCTCCACGCCGTGCAGAACCCCATCGCCCTGGTCTTTCTCTGGGTCACTCTCGCGCTCTTCCGGCCCACGGCCGCTCAAGGCGGTTGACCGTTCGCCGGTACTTTCGCCGTCCTGTCACCAAGGGCCGCTGACACGCCTGAGCGGGATGAGCCACATGCGCGTTTCCATCATCATTCCCTGCCACAACGTGCAGGAGCACCTGCCCAAGGCGCTGGACTCGGCGATCGCGCAAGACCATCCCGAGACGGAGATCGTTTGTGTGGATGACGGGAGCACCGATGGCACCGCCCGTGTTCTCGCCGACTACGCTGTGCGTTTCCCACACAAGGTCCGCATCATTTCCCAGGTCAACAAGGGCGCGTCTTCCGCCCGTAATGTGGGCACTGCGGTCACATCAGGCGAATACCTGCAGTTCCTCGATGCGGATGACGTGATCCTGCCGCAGAAGATCAGCGCTCAGGTCGCCTTGGCGCGTTCGTCGGGATCACCGGACCTCATCATCGGTGATTTCGAGCAGGTGATGCCCAATGGCCTCCTGCTTCCCGCACTCGCCCTCCATGCCCGGCCGTGGATGGCCCTGATCCAGACCCGCATGGGGACCACCAGTGCCAACCTGTGGAAACGCTATGCGCTCACCGCTGTGGGTGGCTGGAACGAACAGCTCGCCAGCAGCCAGGACTACGAGCTCATGTTCCGTCTGCTCAAGCAGGGTGCTTCTCTTGGCTGGGATCCGCACATCCGCACACATGTGCTCAAGCGCGTGAGCGGTTCCATTTCCCAGACCGGCGTGCAGGCCAATTGGGACAGGTACATCGCGCTGCGCCATGCGATCATGGAGCATTTGCGTGGAACGGACCCGGCCCGCTACGCCGAGGAGATCGAAACGCTGCGCCAGTACATTTTCATGGCCCTGCGCATCGTGGCGGCCGATGACCTGCCGAAGGCTTTGGCCGTCCATGAGCGGAGCATCGGCCGGAATTTCCGGCCGCAGGTGGGCCGCGCCATCACCGAGCGCTACGCTGCGCTGTATAACTTGCTCGGCTTCGCCACTACGGAGCGACTCATGCGTCTTGTGAAGGGACGCGGACCGCAGCACACCCCAGCATGATCCGCTCGCACGCCGACTTCCTCGCCTATCGTGAAGCGGACCGCTTGGCCCTTCGGCGCGAATTCTCCTCGCAGATGATGTTCGACGAGGTGTGGAAGTTCCAACGCCTGCTGCGCCGCGTGGAATACTGCTTGAACTGCCACAAGTCGAAAGGGCTCTTCGGCAAGCTGCTGTACAAGTACTGGTCGATACGCTTCCACGGCCAGAGCGTGCGGTGCGGGTTCGACATACCGCCCAATGTCTTCGGGCCGGGCCTCAGCATCGCGCACCGGGGCACCATCGTCGTCCACCCGGACGCACGTATCGGACAGAACTGCCGCATCCACGTGGATGTGGTGATCGGCACGCGGCCCGGCCCCGAGGATCTCGTCCCGAAGCTGGGCGACAACTGCTACATCGGACCGGGGGCCAAGCTCTTCGGCGACATCGTCATCGGGCCCAACTCCGCCATCGGTGCGAACAGCGTGGTGAACAGCTCGTTCCCGGAAGGCAACATGACCATCGCCGGGGCCCCGGCGCGGAAGGTCAGCGATACCGATAGCCGCGAGTTCATCATCGCTACACGCAGCCACAAGAAGACCCTGGGATGAAGAAGGTGTTGATCGTCGTGGGCACGCGCCCCAATTTCATCAAGGTCACACGCTTCAAGAAGGTCGCAGCCGAACGCGGAACGATCGATGTCCGCATCGTGCATACCGGCCAGCACTTCAGCGCCAACATGGCCGATGTGTTCTTCGAGCAGTTCGGCCTGGTGCCGGACATTTTCCTGAACATCGGCGCGGGAAGCCCCAATTCACAGATGGCCGCCATCATGCGCGATCTGGAGCCGGTGATCGCCAGTGAAAAGCCCGATCTGGTGATGGTGGTGGGCGATGTGAACAGCACGCTCGCCGCGGCCATTACCGCGAACAAGATGGGCGTGCGCATCGGCCACCTCGAAAGCGGCCTTCGCAGCTTCGACCGTACGATGCCCGAAGAGCACAACCGCGTGCTTACGGACCGGATCACGGATCATTTCTTCATCACCGAGCAGAGCGGACTGGACAACCTGCTGCGCGAAGGAGAGCAGAACGAGAAGCTCCATTTCGTCGGCAATACGATGATCGACACGCTCGTGGCCTTCGAACCGAACGTACAGGCCAGCGATGTGCTCGAGCGCTACGGCTTGGGCACGGGAGGGCACGTGCTGATGACGATCCATCGCCCTGCGACGGTTGATGTTCCCGAGCGCTTGAGCGAACTCCTTGACCTAATCGCGGAAGTCGCGACGAAGCGGAAGGTGGTGTTCCCCATCCATCCGCGCACGGTGAAGAACATCGAAGCCTTCGGGCTGAAAGCGAAGTGCGACGCGATCAAGGGCCTGGTGCTCACCGAACCGCTGGACTACTTCGCCTTCCAGAAGCTCATCGCCACCTGCGGATTCATTCTTACCGATAGCGGAGGCATCCAAGAAGAGAGCACATTCCGACAAGTTCCCTGCCTTACGCTACGTCCCAATACAGAAAGGCCCAGCACCGTCAGCATCGGAAGCAATGAACTTGTTCCACTGGAGATGAACGCCGTTCGGAACGCCATTGCGCGCATTGAGAACGGTACGTTCAAGAAGGGACAGGTGCCGCCGTTGTGGGACGGGCACGCGACGGAACGGATTTTCGAAGTGCTGGAGAGTTGCCTTTAGAAGAGACCGTTTTGCCTTCATTCGGGGCCGTTCGTGAACGCTTCAAATTGCCCATGCCGACGGACAAATAGCTTCTTAGTGATCCTGTAAGCCCCCTCGGCCAAAACTCTATCCACTGTTTGTCGCATGTTCGCAAGACCTTGTGGATCGCGGCTTCCAGTGACGAGTAGAACATCGCGGGTGGGAATTGCAACGACCAGATCACCGTTTACCTTTATGTTGCCGTTGTTCCAGACCGAATCGATCAGAAGCAAACTGGCCTCATAATCACCACCGGCCGTGAGCATATAGAACCCATTCTCGCCGTGCTGCTCGAGCTTTGGAAGCAGACGGCCCAGGTTCGTGCAAGCGAGTGCCCTTAAGTCCGATCTTTTCAGCCCCAGCGTGTCCAGGTCAGCGGGTACCAAGTATCGGATGTTCTTCGGCGAATCCTGCGCATATACAATGACCAAGTCGGTATTGAGGTCTTCATAGACCTGCTCAGTAGCTTTCACGCCTCTGTCTTGCGAGGACTGTCGAACCTCAGACAACCAAGGTCGATCCTTGATGATTGGCACGATCGCTGCCCGGTTTGGCCGGTCGGAGATGCTCCCGATCGTCTCCAAGTTCGACAGAATGATGCGTTGGATCGCTTCATCCTTGGTGTCGGGATCTTGCACATAGGTCGTGTAGATATTGTCCAAGAAGGCCGCTACATCGCTGCCATTCGAGGAGGTGATCTTCAATTGCAGGTCGCGTACGATCACCACCTGAAGGCTTGGGTCCGCCTTTGGCAATGCGTCAGCGCATGCTGCGGTAAAGTCGCTTGGCCCAAGAGTGGTAGGTTGGGTGCAGGCCGTGCCAAAGCCCATGGCGAATATCAGTAGATGGACTATGCGCTTCATGCGTGATCGGGTGCGGTAATTCGAAGCAAATCGGGTGGTGGCAACGAATGTCAGGAACTTAGCTCGACTTTTCGCACCGATCTTGGCCTTCACTGCCGTGTCAAGCATGATCTTTTACCTCACCTACAACGACCAGCCCAGCGGTGTTTGAACACGCTTGGTGCGGGCAAGGTGAAACTGGTCGCGCTTGTCAGCGGCCGTGACTTCCTGAAGACGCGCCGGGCGATCAAAGCCCACTCGCCTTCAGCCTGGGTGCTGCCCATGGTGCCCACGATGAGGCGCTGGAAGCAGAACACCGCGATCTTGGCTTGGGTTTGTCGGCTGATGCGTCCCTCGGGTATCATCTGTCGCGGGCCCTTCGCGACCTGGATGGCCTTGCGCATGCGCGAACGCAGCCTGACGAAGAAGGTGTGCTTCGACGGCCGTGGAGCATATGCCGCCGAGTGGGAGGAGTACCGCATCATCGATGACGATGCGCTCATCGCTCAGTTCCGACCGTTGGAGAACGAAGCGGTGAACAAGAGCGACTTCCGGCTGGCCGTAAGCAACGCGTTGGTTTCGCACTGGCGTGAACGATACGACTACAAGGGCGATGCGCATGTGGTTATCCCTTGCACGCTGGGAGCTGACGTGCGGCCGGGTGCACCGAAAGAGAGGATCGATGACATTGTTCGTCTCGTCTACAGCGGAAGCACGGCGGGCTGGCAGTCATTCGAGCTGCTGAATGGACTGTTGAGACAGGCACTGGATGCGCAACCGAACGTGCATGTGCTTTTCCTCAGCAAGCGTGACGCGAACAACAGCGCTTTGGAAGCAGCTTATCCAGGACGTGTGGAAGTGAAGTGGCTCGATCACGCGCAGGTCGCCCAAGCACTGGCCACCTGCGACTACGGCATCATGGTGCGGGAGCGCACGATCACCAATCACGTCGCGAGCCCCACGAAGTTCGCTGAGTACCTGAGCAATGGATTGCGCGTGATCACGAACGAGGGTCTGGGCGACTTCAGCGAACTTGTGCGGAATGAGGAATTGGGTGTTGTGCTGCGCGATAGGGAACCATTGCCTCTGCTTACGCCTGTTGGTGAGCACGAGCGCGAACGGTTGAGCCGGTTCGCGAAGGAGCGCTTCACGAAGCAGGGCTTTGAACAGCAATACCGGACGCTGCTCACCGCCGTTTCCGCCTGAAGGCAAGGGACTACTTTCGCGCTCCCATGTCGAAAAAGGTCCTCATCACCGGTGGCGCTGGCTTCATCGGCTCCGCGCTCAGTAAGCACTTGCAGGAGGAAGGCCACGAGGTCTTCGTGCTCGACAACCTGAGCTTCGGCCGCCGTGAACTGGCCGGTGTTCCGGGCAACCGCTTCTTCAACGCGGACATCCGTGACCGTGCCGCAACCCAGAAAGTCCTGGACGAAACACGGCCGAACATCGTGCTGCACCTGGCGGCCATCCACTTCATCCCGTATTGCAACCAGCATCCGGCCGAAGCGGCGGACATCAACATCAACGGCACGATCAACGTGCTGGAGTCGGCCGGAATGAAGGGCAGCGTGGAGCAGGTCTTCGTGGCCAGCACCGCCGCCGTGTACCCGATCGCCGATGGTGCTATGGACGAGGCGCATGCGCTCGGGCCGATGGACATCTACGGTACCACGAAGCTCGCCACGGAAAAGATCGCGAGCGAGTTCCACTTGCGAACGAAGATGCCAGTGATCATCGGCCGCTTCTTCAACGCCTTCGGGCCGAACGAGACCAATCCGCATTTGTTCCCCGAGATCCAACGACAAGTGCTCGGCGGTGCGCGCACGCTGAAGCTCGGCAACCTGGATCCCAAGCGCGACTACATCCACACCGAGGACATGAGCCGCGCGATGAGCGCGTTGCTCGCGAAGGGCATGAAGGGCTATGATACGTTCAACATCGGGCGCGGTATCGAATACAGCGTGCGCGAAGTGGTGGAAGCCTTCGAGCGACAGCTCGGCGAGAAACTCACCATCGAAGTGGATCCGGCGCGCGTTCGGAAGGTGGAGCGCATGCACTTGCTGGCCGACGTGCGGAAGTTGAAACAAGCCACCGGCTGGGAGCCGAAGTGGGGCATCGATGAAGGCGTGGCCACGTTGCTGAAGGAGCAGGTCGGCTAAGCTTCAAGACACAAGACTCAAGCGTCAAGTCTCAACGAATGCAGGAACTCCGCGAACCCTTGAAGCTTGGGACTTGTGTCTTGAGCCTTGAAGCTTGAAATGAGAGTTGTCCTCTGTACCGACGGTGTTTATCCCCAGGCCATGGGCGGAATGCAGCGGCATTCCCGACTGCTGGCCGAGCATTTGGCGCGGTCCGGCAAGGTGGAGCTGACCGTGCTGCATCCGCATGGCACGGAGATCTTCGACAAGTCGCTCGGGATCAGTGAGGTGCATTTACCGGACATCGACAAGAGCAAGTTCTACCTGCGCGAACTCTGGCGCTATAGCGATCGGGTAGGGGAGAAGCTCGAAGAACTTAAGCCCGACGTGATCCTCTCGCAAGGATTCAGTGTGTGGAAAGGCATCGAACGTTTCAGCGATCGGCTCATCGTTCACCCGCACGGGCTGGAGATGTTCCAGATGCTCACGACCAAAGAGCGCATGTTGGGCTGGCCCTTCCGTGCCGCGCTGAAGTTCATCGTTCGCCGAAGCGCGATCGTCATCAGTCTGGGTGGAAAGCTCACCAGCATCCTGCAGGGCCTGGCTATTGGCAGCAAGTGTCGCGTGGTGGTTCTTCCGAATGCTACCGATGTGCCGGTCCGCTCGGAACTGCCGGCTGAGCAACTGACAGCGGGGGACCCCGGCCTTCGCCGGGGATACCAACAACCGCTCACCCTTCTCTTCGTCGGCCGCTTCGCTTTCAACAAAGGACTGGATGTGCTGATGACAGTTGCGGAACGACTTGTCAAGGAAGGGAAGCCCGATCTCGTGTGTTTCCAGCTCGCCGGTGATGGGCCGCTGTTGGCGCAATACCAGCAGGCGGGTCTTCCCGCGAATGTGGAGTTGCTCGGCCGTGTGGACGATCCGCAGCTCGACAAGCTCTACGCTGAATGTGACGCGCTGATCCTGCCCACACGCTTCGAAGGCATGCCTACGGTGGTGCTCGAAGCGATGGCCCGGGCCAAGCCCATCATCGTCAGTGATGTGGGTGCGAGCGGAGAACTCGTTTCGCCGCACAACGGATACCTGCTTCCTCCGGGCGATGCTGAGCAGCTCTATAACGCCGTGCTCGCCTTCGCTTCCCGTTCACTCGAAGTGCGCGCCAAGATGGGTGCCTACAGCTACGAACGCGTGAAGGAGGTGTTCAGCTGGCCCGTGGTGGTGAAGGGCTTCGAGAGGCTCTTCGCGGAAGTCGCGGCGGGAAAGGGCAGTTAGGCCTTCATCCGTTTCGGGTCCTGCCTCGCATAGAAGATATCCGTGACCACGATCGTCTGCCCGTCAATCCAGTAGATGACCTTGAAATTCCGGATGATCGCTTTTCGGTATCGGTGGTCAGGATGCTGAAGCATGTCCTCAAATGGTCCCATGCGGGGTCTGTTCGGTAAGAGGTCTATCGTGTCCCAGAGCTGATCGTCGAGCCGGTCCAGCTGTTCTTCGGACATCAGTTCAGACAGGAATGCCATCGATGCGTGGTAGCTCTCATAGGCTCCCGCGGTGATGACGAGCTTCATGCGCGTTTCGCGCGTTGCCGTTTGGCGGCGTAGAGTTCGCCGATCGTCTTCTTGGATCTCCGGCGTGCTTCGTCGACCGTCATCGTACGGCCGTCGGTGTAGTCCTTCTCCGCTTTCGCGACCCGTTCAACGAGGTTGCGTTGGGGGTTGGTGTCATCACCTTCTTGTGCGAGCACGAGCAGCGCGGTCCGGAGGATCTCCGGGTCTTTCGACTTCTCCAACTTCTTCTTCAGTTGGTTCTTGAGCTGAAGCAGGGTCATCGTCATCGGCTTTGCACAAATGTAGCCGCTGGTGCCGAGCTCAATCCAGCAGGTCGGCGGCGAGCTTTTGGGTGATCGAGCCCAACAAATGCTCGCTCAGGTCGATGTTCGGGTCGATGGTGATCGTGCGTTCGCCGCAGAGGACCGCGGGAAGTTCCTCCACCAACCGGTCCACAGGAATGGACACGCCCAGCTTGCGCGAAACGATCGCCTCGCTCACGGCACCTGCATCGCCCACGTGGATCACTGGGCGCCGCAAGTAGAAGATCTCCGTGAACTTGGTGCCCAGCAGGTCTTTGTTGAAGCTCGGGATGAAGATCAACACACCGTCCGCTTCGGCAATGCGCTTGAACACTTCGCGCGCGGGCAATGGCTGGTGCATGCGGATGTGACCGTCCAACCCGCGCGACTTGAGCTTTTCACGATACGCATCGGTGCCGTGGCCCGTGATGTACAGGTCGAGCTTCACATACGGCCAGCGGTCCGGACGCTGATCCCGGACCTTCTCGAACGCGCGCATCAACTGCTCGAAGTACGCTTCCGCCTCCTGCGCGCCGTAGAGGCTCCCGGCGTAGATCAAACGCACTTCGCCATCATTGCGCGGCGGCAGCGGTTGTCCGAGTTCATCCGGATCGATGGCATGCCCCAGCACCGAGCACTTGGCCGCCCACTCGGGATAGTTCTTCCGCAAATGACCGATCACGCTCGGGTGCGGGCTGGTCACCCGGTCCGCGTTCTCCATCATCTCGCTTTCCAACTGACGCTCGTAGGCTTGGTCCGAAGCGCTGAGGGAGCCTTGTCCATAGCCGTCATGCCAGGTCCATGGATCGCGCAGGTCGCAGAGCAATTTGATGCCATGCGCGCGTTTCAATTCCACCCCGAAGTGGAAGAGCCGGAACGGTGCCCCGGAGACGATGACCCATCGGATGCCGTGCTGCCGGATCAATGCACCGCCTTCCCGCACGAGCTGCTCCTGCCACAGGATCGACTTGTCCAGCCAATTGCCCTTCGTGATCATCGGCAGCACCGCTTTCCACCCGCGGTACATCACCTTCTCGGCCAGGCTCGTGAGCGGCCGTTTGAAGAGCACGGTCGGATAGCGCTGCGGGATCGGATGCACCGTGATCCCCGGCTCGCTGATGTCCGCCGTCCACAAGGAGCCTTTCAACTCGTCGCTTCCCGCGCTGTGGATCACATGAACAGGATGGCCCATCCGCGCCAAGGCTTTGGCGAACTTGGCCCAGCGCCGCCCTCCGATCCCTTTGTATGGCGGGAACGTGTGGCTGATCAAAAGGATGGGCTCACCGGGTCGCATGCGTGGCCCCGCACCTGCGGAGGGCGGCCGCGAATGTGCGGAAAGCGGTCCATCCACAGCCGTTACTTTCGCAGCCCTTCATGAGACACGCGATCATCACAGGCGGTGCCGGCTTCATCGGAAGCCACCTCGTGGACCGCCTGCTCGCGGAAGGAGATTGGCGGGTGACCGTTATCGACAACTTCGATCCGTTCTACCCGCGCGCGGTGAAAGAGGCCAACATGGCCGCGCACCTGAATCACCCGGACTATCGCTTCATCGAAGGTGACATCCTGGATGATGCGGTGCTCGATAGTGCATTCAATGAGAAGGGTGCGGTGGTGGTGCATATCGCGGCGAAGGCGGGTGTGCGGCCCAGCATCGCTGACCCGATCGGCTACCACCGCGTGAACGTGACGGGCACACTGAAGCTGCTCGAACGCGCGCGCTACAGCGAGGTGGCGCATTTCGTGCTCGCCAGCAGCAGCAGCGTATACGGTGTGGACCCGAACGTGCCGTGGAAGGAAAAGGAGCGCGGCATCCAGCCTATCAGTCCGTACGCGGCCACCAAACTTTCAGCGGAAGGCTTTGCGCAGGTGTATGCCCATCTCCATGGCATGAAGGTGACGGCCTTGCGGTTCTTCACCGTTTACGGGCCTCGCCAGCGCCCTGATCTGGCGATCCACCAGTTCTTCCGGAAGATCGCGGCGGGCACGCCCATCCAGCAGTTCGGTGATGGCAGCACGCGCCGGGATTACACCTTCGTGGACGACATCATCAGCGGTGTGCGCGGTTGCATCGATCGGCAGCAGGGCGGACCCTTCGAGATCTACAACCTGGGCAATTCGGATACGATCATGCTGCGCGAACTGATCGCGGCCATCGAACAGGAGATCGGCAAGAAGGCCATCATCGACCTGAAGCCCGAACAGCCCGGGGACGTACCGCAGACCTTCGCCGATGTGAGCAAGGCCGGTAGCCACTTCGGGTACACCCCCACGACCTCGATCCGGGAAGGGCTCAAGCTCTTCCACGATTGGATCGCACAAGGCGAGAAGGTCGCCCGCTGAGCTGGCCGGGACAGCCTCCTACTTTCGCCGACCACGCATGCGCATCGTCGGCATCAGCAACAAGACCCGCTACTGGCAGCACTACTGCTTCAGCAATCCGCCTGACGGGTACCGCTATTCGCGCATGCTCGATATCCCGTGGCACGTGCTTCGGGTGAAGCAGCAGTTCCTGGCGCACACCAAGCTGTTTTTCCCCGGAAAGCCGGCGGACATCTTCCACACATACAATAGCGTGGTAGCCAACCACCGCCCGTGGGTGATCGAGGTGGAGAGCTACCTGCCGCGCTACAAGCCGATGAAGGAGACCCACCCATTGTTCAGGTGGGGCCAGCGCCGGTTGGCGAGCGATGATTGCAAGCAGCTCATCTTCACCAGCGACAACACCGCGCGCATGAATCGCGACAAGCTGGTCTCCATCGGCGTGGATCCCGCGAAGATGACCGTGGTGTACCGCGCTGTGGAGCAATACCTGCCCGCCGAGAAGGATGCCGATCACTTCATCATCCTCTTCGCCGGCAACGGCTTCTACCGCAAGGGCGGCGTTGAATTACTGAAGGCCTTCCAGCGCTTTGGCCGGAAAGACGCGCAGCTCTGGATCGTGAGTACGCTCGAAGTGGATTGGGGCGTGTTCCCGAAGGCGGAAGAGGTCGCATGGGCCGAGAAGACCATCGCTGATGATGCGCGGATCACCCTGCACCGCGGCCTGCCGCATGCCCGCCTCCTGCAATTGATGCGGCAGGCCCATGTGTTCGTGAGCACCACCTTCAACGACCCCTTCAACAACACCGTGCTGGAGGCCATGGGCGCGCAGCTTCCTGTGATCTCGTCCGACATCAGCTCGATCCCCGAGATCGTGGCGCATGACCGGAACGGCTGGCTCCTGCCGGTAACCGACAGGCCGAGCGATGAGATCGCCGAAGACATAGCTGCCCGCCTGCTGAAGCTGATGGACGATAAGGCGACCTATCAGCGCATGTGCGGTGAAAGTCTCGCCGTGGTGAGGGAGAAGTTCGATCTGCGTGTACGGAACAAGCGACTTGCGGCGATCTACGACGCGGCCCTCGGCGACCGTTAACGGTTGAAGCAGCAGCGGTAATTCCGCGGAAGCGCGTCCGAGCCCCACGCCGAAGCGATGCCGGCGTGCGTGCAGGAGTTGTAACCGACGATACGCACAGACTCATCAGCGTTGGCCGCGCTGTTGGTCCATTCCCATTGGCCGGTCATGTTCTGCAGGCCGAGTGTGGTCGCCTGTGTGCAGGCGGCGTACCACTGTCCCCAGGTACAAAGGCGCATGCCCGCTTGTCCGCAGGCTACGGCCGCGACATCGTATGTCAGCGTGTCGCGCTCCTGCGTTTCGATGCAGTAGAGTTCGTTCACCGCTACCGAGCCGGAAGGGCAGGGCTTACGGTCCATGCGCCGTGCGCTCACCAATTGGAACGCGTTCCCATCGTGCACCACGCTCACCGTTTCTCCCGCGCCGATATCTCCTGTTTGCAAAGGTTTGTCGCCTTCCTTCAACACCGCGATCGGTGTGGAACCGTTCACGCTCAAGGTGACTGCACCGACGTTCGCATCCGCAGAGCGCAGCATCAGACAAAGACCTTCTTCTGGTTGGGTGATGGCCGGTTGCACGTTCGCCTGCCAAATGCTTCCTCCGGAGACTTCAGCGAAGAGGTAGGCCCCGCGCTGGAGCGTGCGTGCGTTCAACGCGTCGGTCGGGTCCACGCCATCGCGCAGCCCGATCACCTGTCGGTCCGTTGCTGTCGCGCCGCTCAGTTCGATGGGCCTGTCCACGCGTATCTGTGCCTGCGCACAGAAGGCCAAGACCATCAGCAGCGATGCGATATGTCCACGTCCGATCATCGCCGTATCCGCAGGCAGCAGCGCACCTGCGCGTAGTTGTTGTCGCTTTCCACCGCGCCCCATTGGCGTTGCGTGCGGCATTGCCAGCGCCCGGCCTGGTTCGCCGTGTGCGTATGGTCGCTCGTGCCGTCGATCCATTCCCATTCGTTGAACAGGCCGATCATTTCCGATTGGTTCGCCGTGCAGCCCGCGATGTACTCATCCCACGAGCACAACCGCGCTCCGCGGTCAAAGCACCATTTCGTGGCGCTGTAGATGCTCATGTACAGCGTGTCGTCGCGCATGATGCACAGGTCCCCACCTCCGGAGAGGTAGCCCGCAGGGCAGCCCGACTGTTCCCGGCTCATGAGGAAGAAGGCCGTGTCCGCGTAAACGGCTTCCGCGATCGTGCCCGGTTGCAATTGGCCCACGCTCACCGGCCGTGCATCGCTACGATACACCCGCTTCGCGCCAAGGCCATCCACGTTCAGTGTAACGGCCCCGTAGCTGGATGAAGTGGGCAGAAAACGCACGGTGAGCCCGTTCGTGTAAGCCGCGCACGGTGGGTCCAACGTGAGTGCGATGGCCATGGGGGTTCCGCTCGCCTGCCCCCAATGGTAGCGGCCGCTCTGCGCATCGCCCAGCGTGATGAGCGCGTTCTCATCGGCTGCCGGGGCAAGTCCTTCGATGGCGCGCAAGGTGCTGTCGGTGGAAGTGAGCACCAGCGGCTTGTCCACATGCACTTGCGCGAGCGCGAGCACGCACAGGAGCGAAGAGCAGATCAGCGCCGGTTTCCTCATCGGTCGTAGCAACAGCGGTAGCGGATCAATGTGAGCGGTTCGCGTGTGCCCCCGGCGCGGCAATCCGGCAGCAAGGAGGTGCCGTTGATGCCCATCGTCTTCGCGTCGTTCGCTGAATTCGAGGCTTCGTCCACCCACTCATAGTCCACGATGGAGCCGAGAATGCCGTTCCCTTGCAAGCACGCTTGGATCCATTCCGCGAAACCGCACAAGCGTTTGCCTTGGCCCACGCAGCTTGTGCTCGCTGTGAACCAGTTCACCGGATCGTGGCTCACTTCTTCCACACAGGAGCTGACGCCGACGGGCTTGTAGCCGGCCGGGCATCCGGGATAGAGTTGGCTTGTGACCTGGAAGACAGCGCCATCGTAGAGCACTTGTACAGGAACTCCCGGATGCAGATCGCCACTGTCCAATGGCACGTTCACATTCTTGCGGAGCGGTACAGTCCCCATGCCATTCGCATCCAATGTGGCATCACCCGTATTCGTGCTTGTGGGCGTGAAGGTGATGCGCATGCCGGGCGTGTAAGCGCCGGGTGCGGGTGAAAGCGTGAGGGTGAGCGCATCCGTCCCGGTGGCCGCAGCGTAGGTCGTGCTCACTGAGCGATCGGCGACTACGGCCGCGCCATGGCTTCCACCCTCCGGTGCACCGAGCCCGTGTACTTGCCTGTCCGCTCCGTCCGGTCCGTCGAGGACCACGCTGGTCGGTACTTGCCATTGCGCGGCGCAGCCGATCGCGAGCGATGCCAACAAGCCGCTATGGAGCCAACGCATCATGGGCGGAGGAAGGAGAATATCCGTTGGCTGTTCACCCTTAGTTGATAGACGCCGCTGGCGGCGGACAGCGCCGGGAGCGCGTGCAGTCCTTCGCCCCAGCGGGGTGACAGGGATGCCAACCGGCTGCCGTTCATTGCGAAGATCTCCAGTGTTTCCGCACGCGAACCGATCGGAACGCGCAAGTAAAGTTGCTCGCCGGGCGCGCCCAATAAGGCGAATTCGCCTTCCGCAGGAGTGACCGAGATCGCGTTGGGCAGGTCGGTATCGAAGGTGGTGAAAACGCCAAGGCTGTCGAGACCGGTGGTCGTAACGGTGTGCGTGCCCGTGTTCACTGCGCTGCCGAGGGTCCACCAGATGTCCTGTTGCGCACGGATATGGACGCGTTGTTCGGTTTCCACCAAGCCGTTCAGTTCAGCGGGGTCGTAGCGGAAGCCCAGTGCAGCACTCAGGCCGCTGTTGTTCGCAGGCGTGAAGTCGATCCAGCGGGCGAGCGAGGTATGGCCGGAATAATCCGTGAAGGGGAGGTGGCCGCGCACGATCAAGGTGTTGCCCAACGAAGTGTTCGTGGTGAGCGTGCCGCCCAATCCGCCGGGGTTCTCATCCGTCAGTGGTCCTGAAAGGTCGCGGGTGGTCCGTTCCGTACCCGTTCCCGTTAGCGCCGCGCCGAATGCTTCGACAAGGTCCGTTGCTGGACCCAGAACGATCGTGCCGTTGTTCACCGCACTGGAGCCTGACTCGAAGGTCCATGTCAGGGGGGCTTCGATCCGTAACGAGGTCCCTTCATCAAGCGTCAGGGCCGTTCCGCTCGGAAGCAGCATCTGGCTGAAGACGGTGCCGACCGTGAACAGGCCGAAGGACAGGAGCGCCACACGTTGCATGAGGGGTGGCGAAGGTAGACGCCCGTCTTGAACCATCGCGGTACATTCACGGCCGTTTTCCGCGACCACCATGGACTTCAAAGCGCTGCTCGCCGACCAACTGGGCCACTTCACGCCGTACGATATCGGCACGGCCTTGATCAGCCTGTTCGCTGCGGCGCTGCTGGCCTATGTCGTGGGCTTGCTGGCCAAGGCCCCGGCTCCCAGAGAACTGTCCCTTTCGGCTGCGGTCATAGCCTTCGCGGTCAGCCTTGTGCGCGCTTCCGTTCCGTTGAGCATCGCCTTGGTGGCCGCCGCTTTGCTGCTGCGCGGTGAAGTGCGCGAAGCAGACAAGAAGGTGTTGCCATTGCGTCTCGCCGCGCTGGCCATCGGTCTGGGCTGTGGGAGCAGCGCGTCCCTCATCGTGGCCGCGTTGGCGGTTCCCTTGGGGCTCTTGCTGCGCTGGGGCACTTCCGAACGCTCCTGATCCACTATGCGTCGCGAAGATCTCCGCTCGCTGATCGGGCTCCTGCTCGCATCCGGCGCGGCGTTCCTGCTCACCGCGTTTCTGCCCGGACGTGCGGCAAATGGTCGCAATGCGCTGTTGCATGCCCCAGTGATCGAGTACACAATCGTCCAACCCGGACAGGTCGCATTCACTTTGAGCGGTGCTGACGGAGCAGAGATCCGCTACACGTTCGATGGTTCAGAGCCGAGCTTGGCTTCTACGCGCTATAGGGAACACTTCCTGGTGGACCCTGAGGTGTACGCGTCGCGATCGATGATGAGATCAACATCTGTGCAATGGCGCCGTCCTATCGGGGACTTTCCGGTCGGTGTGTCCTTGCGTGCGCGTGCTTTCGACGCGCAAGGAAGACCGGGACCCATCACCGAACGGACGTTGGTTCAATTGGACGACGTACTTCCAACACTATCGCTCACCATCGCCGACGGGGCGTTCTTCGATCCGGATACCGGCATTTATGTGGTGGGCAATGCCATCTTCCGCACTGGGGAAGACTTTGTGAAGCGCTATCCCCGCGATCAGAAATGGTGGAAGTACCCTGGGAACTTCCACTTGCGCGGGGCGGATGCAGAGCGCACGGGTCGATTGGAGTGTTTCGCGACGTACGACGATCAGCTTCCTCGGTCCTTGTGGTCATCTGATGTTCGCCTGCGCATCAACGGCAACAACACGCGCGGATTTCCGCAACACGCCTTGCGCGTCATCTTCGAGCAGTCGCTGGAGCAACCGCTCTTCGGTGAGGAACGGGGTACCGGTTTCAAGCGCGTGTTGTTGCGCACGGCCGGCAATGATCAAGACCATGCCTTCTTCCGTGATGCACTGCAGCACCGGCTCTGCGCAGGGTTGTCGTTCGAGACCTCGGCTTGTGTACAGAGCGTTCTGTTCGTGAACGGCGCTTATTGGGGCATCCACAACCTGCGCGAGCGCATCGATGAGAAGGAGATCGCCCGGCGACATGGGTTGAAACCGAAGGACATCACGATCATCGAGGACCGCATCGTGCTGTACGAAGGGAAGAAGGAGGAACTCAAAACGTTCTCGCGCTTCCTGACGATGACCGAGCAATGGGATGCAAGTGGTCGCGCGTTCGTTGACAGCTTGGAGCGGCGCATGGACGTGGACGGCTTCCTCAGCTACATGGCCGCGCAGATCATCCTCTCCAATACGGACTGGCCGGAGCAGAACGTGCGGTGGTGGCGATATACGGCCCCATCCCCGGCCCTTCCCCGCGAGGGAAGGGAGCATGATACCGCCGCTATCGGTCCGCTCGATGGGCGTTGGCGCTTCCTCATGGGCGATAGCGACATGGGCATGGGGCTGGCTGCTCCGCCGGAGTACGACATGTTCACCCACATCGATCGGCATCCGAACGCGCCCATCGCACGGTTGTTCAAGGCTTGTCTGCGCTCCAAGGAATTGACTGCGCGCTTCAGCCACACGCTGGATTCACTGCTCCGGGATCCGCTTTCCGCAGGGAACATGGAACGGGAGATCGTCCGGATGCGCGATGCCATCGCCGATGAGATGCCCACACACATACGCCGCTGGCGCAGGCCGCTTACGATGGAAGCGTGGGAACGGCATGTGGAGGACTTGCTCACCTTTGCCCGCCTTCGTCCGGCAGCCGTGAAGGAACAAGCCGCGGTGTACCTTTCCCAGTATCCGCTTCCCTAGATGGGCGACTTCTTCCGACAGCATTCGCAGGTACTCATCCTGATCCTGTTCTGGGCCGCGACCGTCGTGTTCCTGGGGCCATTGCTGTACGTGGTGTTGCCCGCCAGCGTGTTCATGATGCGCAGCCGCGACCAGTGGCCGGATATGCTCTTCGGCTTCCTCATCATCCTGGTGTGGTCGGACATGACCCCGGAGATCTTCCCCTTCCGCGTGGTGAAGACCGCCAAGTACGCCTACATGATCGCCCTGGCCTTGATCTTCTTCATGGAGACGGCCCGCATGCAGCCGCACTCGCAGGTTTTCAAGGTTTTCGCGCCCTTCCTGGTCTTCGCCTTCCTGCCCATCGTGGCCTCCGGCGAACCGCTCGTCTCCATCCAGAAGACGATCTCCTACGTGCTGCTCTACCTGGTGGTGCCCAACTACATCCTGCTCTGCTACCGCCGAATGGGGTGGACCTTCTTCCGCCACTTCGTCCTCTTCATCGTGGTGATGCTGGTGTCCCAGTTGGCGATGCCCTACTACGGCCCCAGCTGGTGGTCCTTCATCGGTGGGCGCTTCCGCGGGTACTTCGGTAACCCGAACGGGCTGGCGATCTTCTCCTATCTGTGCTTCATGTTCGTTACGGTGCTGTTCAAGGTGAAGCCGGACCTGTTCAGCTTCAAAGGGAAGTTCGCCGTTTACGCACTGCTCGTGTACTTCCTGGTGGAATGCGGTTCGCGGACCTCGCTCACCGCCACCTTCATGTTCCTGATCTTCTACCGCTTCTTCGCGGTTTCGCCCTTCCTGGGCTTCATCTTCTTCCTCGCCTTCGGCGTCGCTGCTGAAGCGGTCTCCAGCAACCTGCCGGCCATCCTGAACGCCCTCGGGCTGCACACTTACTTCCGGGTGGATACCATCGCCGACGGTTCCGGCCGCTATTTCGCGTGGAACTTCGCTTGGGGCAAGATCAACGAGGGCGGCTATTTCCTGCTCGGTGGTGGCTTCGGCAACGACGAGTGGATCATGCGCCAATACTATCCCTACCTGCGCAGCATGGGCCACCACGGGGGCGTGCACAACAGCTACCTCACCATGTGGTTCAACACCGGCATCGTGGGCATCCTGCTGTTCTTCCGCAGCTACTTCCTCATCTTCCTGAAGGCGGTGAAGTATGCGCCCTATGCCTTCGCCGTCATGTTCTCCTCCATGTTCAGCGTGCTCTACGAGAGCTGGCTAACAGGCTCGCTCAACCCCTTCACCATCATCCTGCTCAGCATCATCACCGTGCTCACCGAAGAAGAGATCGTGAACTGGCGCGGCATTGAGGCGGAACGCGCCGAGGCCGGTGAAGAGCCGACCGAGGAGCCGCCCGTTGAAGCCGTGCCGCGGCTCATCCTGCCTGCGCGCTGAGCCTACTTTCGCCAACCGATGAAAAAGCGCTGGCGCTGGATATTGCTGATCGTCCTGGTACTGGGCGTCGTCGGCAGCTGGTATGCAGATCGGAAGATCAAGGCGCACGGCCATCCGGGACTGGTCACCTTCGCGAAGCAGTGGTGGCGCAACTACCCGAAGAGCTTCCGGATGGACCCGCCCGTGGTCTCCATTTCCGTGGATGACGAAGGCATGGAAGAGTTGTACGGCGTGGTCGAGCGCGCGCGCGACGCGGGCGTGATCGAACGCGAAGGCAATGACTATGTCGACGGCGAGTTCCATATCGACATGCCCGGCGGCGGTGAGGGCACGGGCGACTTCAAGGGCAAACTGCGGATCAAGGGTAAGATGACCGACCACGTGGAAGGGAAGAAGTGGAGCTTCCGTGTGGTGGCCAAGAAGAACGGCGGTTTCCTTGGCATGAAGCGCTTTTCGCTCCAACATCCAGGCACCAGAAATTACCTCTGCGATTGGTTCTTCCACCAGCTGATGAAGGGTGAGGGCATCATCGCGCTGCGCTACGGCTTCTGCAAGGTGAAGCTCAACGATGAGGACCTCGGCGTGTATGCGTACGAGGAACACTTCGGACCGGAACTGCTGGAGAACAATGGCCGCTTGCCGGGTCCCATCGTGCGCTTCGATCCAGGGCTCTTCTGGCTGCACCGCACACAGGGACTTGAGGGCGGCGCCAAAGTGCAAGACGCGTACGGCGCTTACCAAGCCGCCAACCTCGATGCGTTCGGCACCGATGATATCGCGAAGGACCCCGAACAGACGAAGTACTATGAGCAGGCCATCGCGTTGATGGACGGCTTCCGGCGTGGACGTTTGAAAGCGAGCGAGGTCTTCGATGTCGAACGCACGGGCAAGCGCCTCGCCATGCTCGATCTCGTGGGCGGCCACCACAGCATGGACTGGAGCGATGTGAAATTCTACTTCGATCCGGTCGCACAGCGATTGGAACCGATCAGCTACGAGAGCTTCAGCGCCGAGCGCATCACCGAGCTCGCTGGGGCCTACCAAGCCACGGGTGCATTCAGCGAGAGCGATGAACTGCACACCGCCTTCTTCAAAGACCCGGGGATCTTCGCTTCGTACGTCCGGAACCTGGAGCGCTATAGCGACAAGTCCTGGTTGGACAGCGCTTTCACTGCGTTGAAAGGCCCGCTCGATACCGCCAGCGCCACGCTCTATGGCGAGTTCCCCTACAAGGAATTGGACCGGTCCATCTACTACGCGAACCAGAGGTCGATACGCGCATTGCTCGATACGCCGAAGGGTTTTCATGCCTACAACAACGGGGTGCATGGCGATACGCTCACGCTCGTTTTCGTGCCCGTGGAAAGCCTGCCGATGCAAGTGGACAGCTTGGTGCTCGGTGGCGGAACGCGCGTCGCTCCGCTGAAGCCGACGGTGGTTCCATGCAGGCGCATCGGTTCCGTCGGGGACCCGTTGGAAGTCGCATTCCTGACAAAGGAGGACAGCGCTACGAAAGTGATCTATCACGTGCTTGGTTCCTCAGTGCGCAAGGAGGTTGACGTGTTCCCGTTCAAGATGTCCGTGTCTTCCGCGCAGGATGAATTGCTCGTGGGCAGGAATCCGAACCCGCAGGACTTCCCTTTCCTATCTCTGGATGAGGTGTCCAAGACGATCACGATCAAGCCCGGCGCGTGGAAAGTCGATCGGACGATGGTGCTGCCCGCAGGCTACCGCTGCGTGGCCAGCGCGCCGTTGGAACTGGATATCACGAACGGCGCGGAGATCATCAGCTACGCATCGGTGTATTGGAAGGGCATGGAGGAAGCCTACATCAAGGTCTTCAGCACGGACAGTAGTTCGCACGGCCTGCATGTGATCGATGCCACAGCCACGTCCAATCTCGATCATGTGGCGTTCAATTCGCTCACACGCTACAAATACGACCAAGAGCGCAGCGGCGATGTGTCGTTCCACAACAGCGACGCCGTCATCACGGATGTCTTCTTCCGCGGAACGGGTGCCACACTCTTCGATGCGTCCGTCTCCTCGATCACGATGGCCAAGTGCTGGTTCGAGGGCGGCTCGGATCAGGCCGAATTCCATTTCGCTGATGTGAACATGCGCGAGACGATCTTCCAGCATCCCGGCGATGACGCCGTCAGCGTGGAAGGAGGCGCGGCCACCTTGAAGAAGGTTGGTGCATTCGGCCGCGCTGGCTCGGGTGTCGGCATCAAGGGCACACGCGCCGCCCGCATCATCGCGGAAGGAGTGACGATCGAGCAGATGGGCATGGCCTTCGAAGGCCGGGAAGGCTCCAAGCTCTTCATCACCGAAGGCACCGTGAAGGACGTGGACCTTGTCGCCGAAGCGAAGAAGAAGGAGATGCGCTACGGCCCCGTGCGGATCGACCTGACGAAAGTGACGGTCACCAGCGCGAAGCAGGAGTTCAAAAGAGGAGAGGAGAGCATCATCAACGTGGATGGGAAGGCGGTGGGGGAGAAGAGCGCCGGAGGAACATGAGCAGAGCAATGCGCACGAGCTTCGGGCCACGAGCCACGAGCCACGAGCTGCAGCGGTCAAGCTCGTGGCTCGCAGCTCGCAGCTCGTGGCTTCTTCTGGCCTTGATCTGTTCCGTCGTCGTGCAAGCGCAGCGATCGCCATTCAACGGTCTGGAAGTCCTTCCCGCTGACAGCACCGGCCACTACCGCATCCTCATCGGTGGGCATTTCCACGGTGAAAGCACCAACCGCAGCGGCTACCCGGCAGCCACCTTGCTCGCGAACCTGGATACGATCAACAGCCTCGGCGCGAACCTCTTCCTCAGCACCGGCGATCTGTTCATGGATCTCGTGAACGACATGCCCCGCTATGAGCGGTCCTTGTTCAGCAAGCTGAAGATGCCGCTCTTCAATGCGCCGGGGAATCATGATCTGTCGGAGGGGAGCCCTAGCCGCATGTCAACGGGTGTCATGTGTAGGCGGACCTGCACCCATAAGGATCCTGTTCATCCGATCGGAGGCTGCTTGGTGGGAACAGGAGATGATGAGTTTGGTGACGGTGCATACTTCTTCAATACCGAAGAGAACGAAGGCTCACTTACCGCCGAGGACTTGGAGATTCTTGAAATGATCGTGCAGAAGGTCGTCATCTCTGGCCAGAAGGATGTAATGTTCCTCTCCCACCGCCCCATTTGGGCCGAGGACGACCCGCAGTACAGTCCGCTCTTCAAGGACAATACCCGCTCGCTCACCGGCACGAACTTCCAGAAGGACGTGTACCCGCTGCTGGAGAAGATCGCCGAGCATGCGCATGTGTACTGGATCAGCGGCAGCTTGGGCGGCAGCGCGCCGAGCAGCATCTTCTTCCAGGAGCACGCGAAGAACATCACCTATATCCAATGCGCCATCCGCGATGAGCCGCGCGATGCCCTGCTGATCGCCGATGTGTACCCGGACACGGTGAAGTGGAGTTCGTTCTCCCTTACCGGCCAGAAGCTCCTTGCACCGGAGGCCTACAATGCCGCGTGGTGGCAGGAGCATGTTGGCAAGTCCGAGGACTTCAACTGGCGCTTACTGCCCTACTTGGTGAAGACCACCGTGCTCCGGAAGGAGTTCTGGTGGGGCATGCTCGGCGGTGTGTTGGTGCTGATGCTCATTCGCAGGCTCTATCGGCGCTGAGCCTCCTGATACGTCATCGCGAAGACCCGCGCATTTGGCGGGACTGAAGCGATCCATCATTCCCCGGAGCCCCGGGAAATATGGATCGCTTCGCTCGGGGACTCGCTCGCGATGACGACTGTGGAGCGCGATTACGAGTGAGGGTTACTTTCGCGCCTCGTTCATCTCGGCCTCCGCGTAGACGAACGCCTTCCCAACAGCATCCATGGCCCGTATCCTCGTTACCGGTGGCGCCGGCTTCGTCCCCAGCGAACTCACCACGCGCCTTGCCCAGGACCGCACCAATGAAGTGGTGGCGGTGGACAACCTGCTCACCGGCGACATCAACAAGCTGTCCCTGAGCGAGCACCCGAACCTGCGTTTCATCAAGTGCGATGTGAACCGCTTCGAGGACATCAGCAGCGTGGTCTTCGCCTTCCGTCCGGAATACGTGTTCCACTACGCCGCCGTGGTGGGCGTGAAGCGCACCACCGACAATCCGGTGATGGTGCTGCGCGATATCGATGGCATCCGCAACGTGCTCGACCTGTGCAAGAACACCGGCGTGAAGCGCGTCTTCTTCAGCAGCAGCAGCGAGGTGTACGGCGAGCCGGTGGAGATCCCCCAGAACGAGAAGACCACGCCGCTGAACAGCAAATTGCCCTACGCCATCGTGAAGAACATCGGCGAGGCCTTCCTGCGTTCCTACCAGAAGGAATACGGCCTGGACTACACCGTCTTCCGCTTCTTCAACACCTACGGGCCCAAGCAGAGCAAGGACTTCGTGGTGAGCAAGTTCATCCGGGCGGCGCTCAAGAACGAGGACATCACCATCTACGGCGACGGTACGCAGACGCGCACCTTCTGCTACGTGGATGACAACATCGACGCCTGCCTGAACGCTTTCCGCCGCAACGAGGTGATCAACGACGTGGTGAACATCGGCAACGACCGCGAGACCACCATCCTGGAACTGGCGAAGACCGTGATCGACATCACCGGAAGCAAGAGCAAGGTGGCCCACCTACCGCCGTTGGAAGAAGGTGACATGACGCGCCGCATGCCCGACATCACCCGCATGCGCCAGTTGCTCGGCCGCGAACTGCTGCCCTTGCACAAGGGACTGGAGCGGATCCTCGCCGACACGCGCTTCATCCTGAGCTGAACGCAGATCAGATGATCAGACGATCAGATGATCAGATGATCGCGCTCCGCTGATGTGCGGGATCGCTGGGATCGCGGGCCTTGCCGGCCTCGAAGCGCCCGAGGCGCTGGTGAAGCGCATGACCGACCGCGAGGCCCATCGTGGCCCGGACGCGGAAGGCATCTGGAACGGTGGTGACGTGATCCTCGGCCATCGCCGCCTGAGCATCATCGACCTGAGCGCGGCCAGCAACCAACCCTTGCACAGCGCGGACGGCCGGTCGGTGATCATCTTCAACGGCGAGCTCTACAATTACAAGGAGCTGAAGGCTCGGCTCGCGCATCACGCCTTCGTCACCGGCGGCGATACCGAGGTGGTGATGGCGGCGTATGCCGAGTGGGGCATCGACTGCCTGGAGAGGTTCCATGGCATGTTCGCTTTCGCCTTGTGGGATAAGCAGAAGCTGGAGCTGCACATCGTGCGTGACCGGCTCGGGATCAAGCCGGTGTACCTCTTCGAGCACGACGGACATCTGTTGTTCGCCTCGGAGATCCGCGCGCTCTTCGCGACCGGCCTTGTGCCTAAGGAATTGGATACGGATGGCCTCGCCGACTACTTGCGCTACGGCACCGTGCATGCCCCGGCCACTTTGGTGAAGAATGTGCGCATGCTGATGCCCGGACATCGGTTGCGTTGGGTGCCTGCGCCAAAGCGCTCTGGCGACGGCGCAAAGGCAGGGGAGGTGACAACGCATCGCTACTGGCACATGGTGGGCAACGCGTCACGCGAGGCGAACGACATGCCCTTGCCTTTGGTCCAGCGTGAAGTGCGCGAGCGACTGGGACGCGCTGTGGAAAGGCGACTGGTCAGCGACGTGCCTTTCGGTGCGTTCCTCAGCGGCGGCATTGACAGCAGCGCGGTGGTGGGCCTGATGGCACGGGCGAGCAATGCGCCGGTACACACGTTCAGCGTGGTGTTCAATGAAGAAGCCTTCAGTGAGGAGCGCTACGCGAAGCTGGTCGCGAAGAAGTTCAATACCGAGCATACGGCGATACAGCTGAAGCCCGCCGACATGTTGCGTCTCTTGCCCGATGCGCTGCAGGCCATGGACCACCCGAGTGTGGATGGTCCCAATACCTACGTGGTCAGCAAGGTCACGAAGGAAGCGGGCATCACCATGGCGCTCAGCGGCCTTGGCGGCGATGAACTGTTCGCTGGCTACGAAGTGTTCTCGCGAACGCTGGGGCTCTTGAAGAAGAATTGGATCACGGCTGTGCCCAAGCCGTTGCGCGCAATGGCCGGTGCGGCCTACAAGGGCGCGCGTCGCACTGCGGCGGCCAGCAAAGCGGCTGAACTGCTGAAGGTGCGCTCCTTTGCCATCGAGGAAACGTATCCGCTCTCGCGACTCGCCTTCACCAATTCCGAATTGCGCGCTTTCGCACCGGCGTTGAAGCTGCCCGGGAACGCTGTGCAGGACATCGTTACCGAATTGCTGAACAAGGAAGACGGTTCATCACTGCCACTGCTCTCGCAGGTTTCCCTGGCGGAGCTAAGCACCTACTTGCAGAACGTCTTGCTGCGCGATACCGATCAGATGAGCATGGCCCATGCCCTCGAGGTCCGTGTGCCTTTCCTCGATCACGAGCTGGTGGAGTTCGTCCTCGGCGTGAATGACCTGCACAAATTCCCGCACACGCCGAAGCAGTTGCTCGTGGACAGTCTCGGCGATCTGCTACCGCGTGAGATCGTGGACCGACCGAAGATGGGCTTCACCTTGCCGTGGGAGCAGTGGATGAAGAACGAATTGAAGTCCTTCTGCGAGGAGCGCCTCACCAAGCTCGGCCAACGGAGCGAGTTCGATGAGGCGGGCGTGCGCCTGCTCTGGCAACGTTTCCTGTCCGGTGACAAGCGCGTTACCTGGGGCCGCGTATGGTACCTCGTGGTGCTCGCCGATTGGATCGAGCGGAACGGGATCGAGGGCTGATCACAACGCGCAGTCGTAGTCGTACCCGCGCTCGTGCCAGTAGTCCTTGGGGCGCTCATCGCTGAAGCCCATGAGCCCGATACGCTTCAGGTTCTTCACGCCGTACTTGGTGGGAATGATGAGCCGCAGCGGTGCGCCCTGGTTCATCGGTAGGGGGGCACCGTTCATCTCGTAGGCGAGGATCGTTTGCGGATGAAGCGCGCTTGGCATGTCGATGCCGACGTAGTACCCGCCGTCGGGCGTGCGCAGGCTCGTGTAGGTATAAAGGTCGTCGGGTTTCTCACCGGATGGTGCCTCGCCGCTCTTGGTTCCCAGACTGAAGTGCTCGCAGAAGTCGCGGAAGCGGACACCGCCCCAATGCGTGATCTGGCTCCAGCCCTCGATGCACTTGAAGTCGTACACGATCTCCGTTTTCGGCAGTGCGCGCAATTGGTCCATGGTGATGGCCAGCACGGTACCGGGTCGCGGGTTGTCGCACACCACCATCAGCTTCCAGTTCGCCAGGTCGATCGCGCCGTTCACGCCGTACTTCCCGTTCACGCGCACCTTCTTGGCGGCCATCTCCTTCGGGAATTCCTTTACGCGTGCGCCATCGCCGCGGAAGGCCGTGTTCACCCGTTCGTTGAAGTCGAGCACCGCGCGAAGAGGAGCGGAGGCGCCGCTCACTTTCCCCGCGTCCAGGATCCATTTGCGCACACCCCAGACCCCTACGCCGAACAGCCCCAATGCACCGAAGGCGATGAACTTCCTGCGCTGCCAGTCCTTGGGTGCTAGTTCGCGTTCGTCGCTCATGTCGTCTTCGGGTCTTGTACAAGGGGAACAGCCACCTGTCCCTGATCCTGCCCCTGCTTCTTCACCACCTCCCAACCCGTCACCATCGCTTGGAAATTGTTCCAGCCCGCACGGACCACCTGCGCGATGTGTACCAGGAAGAACAGGCAATAGCCGATCGTGAGGATGAAATGGATGAGCCGTGCGCTCTCGTATCCGCCGCACAAGGCGGTTATCCACGCGAGCTGCGTGGGCTTGTAGATCGCCAGACCGGTGAACAGTGAACCGATGCCCATGACCACGATGCTGGTATAGGCGATCTGCTGTGCACCGTTGAACTTCTTCCCGGGGAGCGGCTTCTTGCTGATGCGGAGGTCGTGCAGCAACACGTGCCATGCTTCCTTGAACGAGCCTTTCCGCGGAAGCAGGTAGCGCCACTCACCGCTGAAGACCGTGTACAGCACATAGAGGAAGCCGTTGATGAAGAAGAGCCACATGAAGGCGAAATGCCAGGCCATGCCATCGGCGAGGCGGTAGGGGATGTTCAGCGCCGTGTAGAATCCCGGCGGGTAGAATTTGAAGAGTTCGAGATCGCCGAGATGCAGGGCGTACTCATCGTTCGCCCAATAGATCAATGTGCCGCTCCAGATCATCACGGCCAGCACCGGGAAATTCACCCAATGGAACCAGCGGATCGCCAGCGGGTGCTTCTTGCGCATGGTGATCTTTTCTTCACTCACGAACACAAAGTACGGGTTGCTTCCGGCGAATGGATCGTCGCCTGCACGTCATTCAGCGGCCTCCTTCAAAATTCATCCATTCATTCCCGGAAGTGGGATGCCGGGTGAGGGGCAACGGTGAGGTCGACGCCTGAAGGGGAGGCAAACGAAGAAGGGGGCCTAAGCCCCCTTCCTTGGATCACTGTAAGCCCTTCCCTTCCGGGGAAGGGTTTGGGATGGGGCTAGAATTTCGCCCTTGACTTACGTCCGATGCGCTTCTTGCCGCGCATCCAGCTGTAGCGCTGGCGGTAGAAGTTGGATTGGCCCCGCAGCACATAGCTGTAAGTGAAGGTCATCGTCAGGTAGCTGTCGTTGTGCGTCGCGTCCCCGCGCTTGTTCTTGCTGTCGGGGCTGGGACCCTCCGTGTCCCAATAGCCGTACTGGTACTTGCTCGGGGTATGCACCACATCGCCGCTGAGCGTTTCAACGTCCACTCCGTTGTTGGTGGTGTTGTAAGCGTTCGCATCCGCGTACAGGTAAGGGTGCTGATCGTACATCAGCTGCGTCTCGGGGTCGCTGTTGCGCTGATCGATGTAGGTCGTGCTCGCGTCGTCCAGATAGTCCGTGAACGTCGTGCGCCATCCGAAGTCCCAACCGAAGCGATGGCGGCGGGCTTTCGTGAAGTGGAAGCCGATACCGACCGGTACGGCGAATCCGAGGCTACCGTAGTCCACGCCTTCCGTGCGCAACGGCCGCAAGGCCACCACATCGCCTGCACCAAGTACACCGTTGCCTTGGGCGTCCGTTCCCGTGAACTCGCCTTTCGGATTGGTCAGGAACAGGGCCGCCCCCGCATAACCGAACAAGCGGAAGTCGGTTTTGTAACGGCCACGGCCGCCGAGGTCATTGTCTTGGAAGATGGTGAACTCCCCGCGCAGGTACCACTCCAGCATGTTGTTGCGGAAGTTCAGGTTCCGGCCAACACGTGCCGGGTTCTGGCTGTTGATGTCAGAACCCTGAAGCCGGAAGAAGAGCAGCCCGGTGTTGATGGAGATCATCCGATTGATCTTCCGGCGGGCGAAACCGCCTACGCACCAACGGGTCTGGTTCATTTTCAGATCCCAGATGAAGTCCTTGCGCGGATCTTCCTTCCCACCCATTTCGCCGAGGTAGTTGGCCCCACCGAGGTGGATGCCGAAATCCCAAGCGTATTGCGCCTTGGTGCCGCCCGCCGTGGCGGTCAGAAGGAGGAGCACCAAAGAAGCGTTGCGTATCCGAGCATTCATGAGCGGCGATCGTACGGGTTGGAACTACCGGGCAAACCTACAAGAATTCCCGCCTGTGCTACGGGGTGCGCAAGGTGCAGGATATCAACGATCCCGGCCCTGATCGTGGAAACCTAAGTTTGCCGCCGCCTGAACCTTACCGGGCGAGCGAAAGACTTGATGCCCAACCGACTGAATACGCTTTTCGGGATCCGCTATCCCTTGGTACAGGCCGGCATGATCTGGTGCTCCGGGTGGCGATTGGCTTCGGCCGTGAGCAATGCCGGGGGACTGGGCATCATCGGCAGCGGAAGCATGTACCCGGAGGTGCTCGGTGAGCACGTCCGCAAGTGCAAGGCTGCCACGTCCCGTCCTTTCGCAGTGAACGTGCCGCTGCTCTATCCCAATGTGGAGGAGCACATGCGCACCATCATGCAGGAAGGCGTGCGCATCGTTTTTACCAGTGCGGGCAATCCGGCCACATGGACGAAGCACCTCAAAGACCAGGGCATCACCGTGGTCCACGTGACCGCCAGCGTGAAGTTCGCCCGGAAGGCCGTGGATGCCGGTGCCGACGCAGTGGTGGCCGAAGGATTCGAGGCCGGGGGACACAACGGAAGGGAAGAGACGACCACCTTGGTCCTCGTGCCCTTGGTAAGGGATGCCGTGGATGTGCCGGTGATCGCGGCAGGCGGCATCGCGGATGGCCGGGCCATGCTCGCCGCCATGGCCTTGGGGGCTGACGGTGTACAGGTGGGCAGCCGCTTCGTGGCCAGCGAGGAAAGTAGTGCTCACCCGGCGTTCAAGCAGCACGTGATCGACAGCAAGGAAGGGGATACGCTCCTGACCCTGAAGGAACTCGCTCCCGTTCGGCTCATGCGCAACAAGTTCTTCGCTGATGTGCAGGCGGCCTACGCCCGGGGTGCCTCGGTAGACGAACTGAAAGCCCTGCTCGGCCGGGCCCGTGCCAAACGGGGCATGTTCGAGGGCGACCTGTCCGAAGGCGAGCTCGAAATAGGGCAGGTGAGTGCCGCACTGGACGGCATTCTACCGGCCGGCACCATCGTGGAGCGGATCATTTCCGAGTACCGCGCGGCGCGATCCGTGTTGGCCCAGCCCGATCCCTTCTGAACTTAGCGCCCTTCGCTGCCCTCAACCGGTGGCAACATAACCCGCCCTGTGAACGTCTTCCTTCCGGCAACGATCCGATCTTCTTGGCGTTGCCTTTCCGTGGGCAAGACACTGACGATACTGGCCTTCCTGCTTTCCTTGGCGGCCCGCGCGGATATTCTGGATCCGCCTTCACTGCGCTGCGCGTCAGTGGACATTGCTGGTGACGTTACCCTGACCTGGGCCATTCCCCCGGATCCGACCAATTCCTTCCAGTTCTATATCGTCTACGGCAGTATCGCTCAAGGTGGTCCGTTCGCGATCCTGGATACGATCCTGGTCTATGGCCAGTTCAGCTATCAGCATCTCTCGGCAGGGGCTGATCAGGGACCCCGCTTTTATTTCATGACTACGGTCTCCACGGATCCGCAACCCAACGAGTCCATTTCCAGCGATACGCTCTCGACCATCTTCCTCACTGTGGCGCAAAGCACGCCGCTGGGCAGTGCGGTTCTGGATTGGAACCTGTTGCACGAGCCTCCGCTCATCACCACTGCGAACGACCAGCTCGTCCAACTCGAATTCCCGCAGGGTACCTGGTCCCAAGTGGACCAAGTCGGTGAACTGATCGACCACTACCAACAGGTGATCTCCATCTGTGAGGATTCGCTCACCTACCGCATCGCCGTACAGGACCAACTGGGTTGCGTGAGCTACAGCAACCTCACCGGTGACATATTCGCCGACGTGACCGCACCCACACCGCCCAGTATGGTGACGGTAAGCGTGGATACGGCCACGGATCAGGTCGTGCTCGATTGGGACCCCAGCCCGGAGGGCGATACCGACGGTTACATCATCTTCTACATCGACGGGAGCAACAACTACATCATCGACACCATTTACGGGCAGAACAACACGGCATACGTGTGGGCCAACAGTGCCGGTGGAGCTAACCCGGAGTCCTATACCGTGGCCGCGTTCGATACCTGCTTGACGGGCAATCCCGCAGCACCCAACACCAGCGCCACCAAGCCCGCGCATACGTCGATCCACGCTACCACGACCTACGATCGTTGCGCTGCGGAATGCACGGTCATCTGGACGCCTTATGTCGGCTGGGATGTGGTCTCGTACGAGATCTACTCGACCTACAATGGTGGCCCGCCGGTCTTGTTGGCCACGCTGCCCGCTTCCACGCACAGTTTCTCGCACGAAGACCTGGTGCCCTTCGCTACCTACTGCTATGTGATCAGGGCCATCGGGGACTCCATTTACATGCGGTCATTGAGCAACTTGGCCTGCCAGGTCACGGATTATCCGGCCTTGCCGCAGAACAACTACCTGCGTGTCGCCACTGTGGTCGGCGAGGACCATATCGTCGTGGTCGATAGCGTGGATCAATCCGCCAGTGTGAGGCGCTACCGGCTGGAACGCACGAACAACGGTGAACCTTGGGAGGAGATCGCCACGCAGCCTGGAACCGGCGGTCCCACGGTCGTCTTCAATGATCTGGATGTGCAGACCGCCTTGCGCAGCTATACGTACCGGGTGATCGTTGAGGACAGCTGCGGGGTGGAGACGCTCACGAGCAACGAAGGCACCTCCATCCTCTTGGTGGCCGAAGCTGGAACGGATGGGGTGAACCGGCTGCGCTGGAATGGCTACGAGCAATGGGCGGGTCAGGTAAGTGGATTCCAATTGTACCGGAGCATCGGTGATGGTCCCTTTGCGCCACTTACCTTCAACGGGCCAACGGATTGGGACGCCGAAGACAACGTGAACACCTTGATCGCCAGCAATGGCCGCTTCTGCTACTACGTCGAAGCGATCGAGACAGGGAACACTTCCGGGATCGATGAGGTGAGCACCAGCAATACGGCCTGCGCCATCCAGCAGGAAGCCGTCTGGGTGCCCAACGCCTTCAACGCGGGGAGCACGATCCTGGAGAACAGCCATTTTCAGCCAGTGGTCGCCTTCGTTGACGTGAAGGGCTACGAGTTCATCATTTTCAACCGCTGGGGCCAACAGATCTGGAGCACCACCGATGTGAGCGAGCCGTGGAAAGGCATGGTGAACGGGACTTACGTTCCGCAAGGCGTCTACGCTTACTACGTGGCCGTGTACAACGGTGCGGGCAAGAAGTTCGAAGAACGCGGCACGGTGACCTTCCTGTGCTGCCCTTGAGTGCGGCCGTCCACCTGCTCAAGATCGCGTGATCGTCCAAAGCCTTACTTTTGGCCATGGAACGATCCTCTGCTGCCCCCGCTTCGTCCGCCAAAGCGTCTCACGAAGGCGCGATTCGCCCGCCCCAGCGCTCCGCTTCGGCCAATGGGCATTCCCCCTCAGAACGCTTTGCTGTTGAAGGACTGACGTACGACGACGTACTGCTCGTCCCGGCGTATTCGGAAGTGCTGCCGCGACAGGTGGACATCCGCACGCGCTTCAGCCGCAACATCGCATTGAATATTCCAGTGGTGAGCGCCGCCATGGACACGGTGACCGGTGCCGAACTGGCCATCGCCATCGCGCAGCAAGGCGGCATCGGTGTGATCCACAAGAACCAGCCGATCGCCGAACAGGCCAACGAGGTGCGCCGGGTGAAACGCAGTGAAAGCGGCATGATCCAGGATCCCGTGAAGCTCGATCAGGCCGCTACCGTGGGTGATGCGCTGAAACTGATGGCGGAACATCGGATCGGTGGGATCCCCGTGATCGACGGGACCGGCAAGCTCGTAGGCATCGTCACCAATCGGGACCTGCGCTTCGAGAAGAAGATGGCGAGGCCTGTCGCCGAAGTGATGACGAAGGACCGCATCATCACAGCGAAGCCGGAGACCACGATGACCGAGGCCGAGGGCGTGTTGCAGGAGTACAAGATCGAGAAGCTCCCTGTAGTGGATGCCGCAGGCAAGCTCGTGGGCCTCATCACCTACAAGGACATCCTCAAGCTGCGCCAGCGCCCCAACGCCTGCAAGGACAAGCTCGGCAGGCTCCGTGTGGCCGCCGCGATCGGTGTTACCGGCGATACGATGGACCGCGCAGCAGCCTTGGTGGAAGCGGGCGTGGACGCCGTTGTGATCGATACGGCCCATGGCCACACCCGCGGCGTCGTTGAGACCCTCCAACAGGTGAAGAAAGCCTTCCCACGCATTGACGTGGTCGTTGGAAATATCGCCACCGCTGAAGCCGCCCGCGCATTGGTCGAAGCCGGCGCGGACGCGGTAAAAGTGGGTATAGGACCGGGGAGTATCTGCACCACTCGGGTGATCGCGGGCGTGGGCGTTCCGCAACTCACCGCCGTGCATGATTGCGCCAGTGCGATCGAAGGCACCGGCGTTCCCGTGATCGCCGATGGCGGCATCCGCTACACGGGTGACATGGTGAAGGCCTTGGCCGGCGGGGCCAGCACCGTCATGATCGGCAGCATGTTCGCCGGGGTGGAAGAAAGCCCGGGCGAAACCGTCATCTATGAGGGACGCCGCTTCAAGACCTACCGCGGCATGGGAAGCATCGAGGCCATGCAGCAAGGCAGCAAGGACCGCTACTTCCAGGATATGGAGGACGACATCAAGAAGCTTGTGCCAGAGGGGATCAGTGGTCGCGTACCCTACAAAGGCCATTTGCAGGAGGTCACCCATCAACTGGTGGGCGGACTGCGCGCGGGCATGGGCTATTGCGGTGCCGCCGATCTGGAAGCACTGAAGCACGCGCGCTTCATCCGCATCACCAGCGCTGGTATGAAGGAGAGCCATCCCCATGACGTGTACATCACGCGGGAAGCTCCGAACTACAGCCATCATTGACACGGTGTTGGTCGGGGAGAGATAGCTGTCTGTCGCTGGAAAATTGAAACTCATCGGAGGAGTGGAGCGTAGGAGCGCCCCAAACTCTTTGTCCGATGCGCTTGGTGCGTCTCTCCATTCTCCCGATCTCCCTCTTGGTCTTCCATTGCGCCTCGGCGCAGTTCGGCCCGGAGTTCCAGTACATCTGTGAAGGTCCCCGAACCGTGGATCTCGCCGACGTGGACGCTGACGGCGACCTGGACCTGATCATCGGTTCCCGACAGGGCTTGGGTGTCTACCTGAACTCGGATGGCCAAGGCACGCTTGATCAACCCTTCACCGTGGGTACCGAAGAAACCGTCGCATGCGCCGGTGACCTGAATGGCGATGGCGCTCCGGACATCATCGGAAGCCGCGAGCAGAACGGCGGCATCTTCGTCCATTTCAACGACGGCCAGGGTTCCTTCGGGGAGACCATGATGCTCAGCGGCACCTTGAGCGCCGATGAGATGCATTGCGCGGACCTCGATGCCGACGGCGACCAGGACGCCTTCTTCGTGCTGCCCGGCGGCCAGCTCGCCGTGACCTACAACAATTCCGGTACCGGTGACCTCAGCGCCCCCGTGGTCGTCGCCACGCTCACACAGATGGCCTTCGCCAAGGCGGTGGACATCGATGGTGACGGGGACATCGACGTGCTCTTTTCCTCGCGTGTCGCCAACCAGGTGCAGGTCTGCTTCAATATCGACGGGGAACTGCAAGCCCCCGAACAGCTCAGCGTTTCCGGCTTCGGCACGGCGGAAGACCTGGACAACGATGGCCATCCCGACATGATCGTGGCGAACGTTCCCGCCGGTGTCGTCGGTTGGCAGCGCAACAACCCGGACAACATCGCCTTCGACACGCCCGCCTTCCTGGATCAGGCCTTCAACACGCCGGAGTATGTCTCCGCCATGGACCTCGACGGCGATGGCGACAAGGACGCGGTGGTCACCTCCAGCGCATTGCAAGAGGTAGCGTGGTACGAGAACACCGATGGCCAAGGTGATTTCGGCCCGCACCAGACCGTGACCTTCGACATGCCCGCCACAGCCATCGCTGCCGGGGACATCGACAACGACGGCGACGAGGACCTGTTCATCGCGAGCAATTCGTTGGACAAGGTGGTCCGTTACACGAACCTGAACAACGCCACTGGCAAGATCATGGGCCGCGTGTTCAACGACATCAACGGTGACGGTCTATTCAATGGCAACGACCACGGCCTGATGAACATGCGCGTGGAAGCCACCGACCTCGGTGCCACTTACACCAATGCGAGCGGCCTGTACTGGTTCGATGCGGTGCCGGCGGGCTATGCGGTGAGCAAACCGGAAGAGGACCACTGGCAGTTCACCACCACGAACACGTACGTGGTGGAGGTTCCCACGGAAGGTGTTTCGCAGGACAATGATTTCGGCCTGCAGGCGAACATCCCCTTCAGCGAACTCTCACCGGATCTCGGTAGCGCACCGATGCGCTGCGGTACGGACATCTCCTATTGGGCCACTGTCTCCAACACCGGCAACCAGGTCAGCGATATCGAACTCTCCATCGATCTGGACGACCTTTCCACGTACGTGGACGCGACCCCCGCACCGACCACAGTGCAGAACGGCACGGCGACCTGGATCTTCCCGAACGTGCAGCCCACGCACGACCGGAGCGTGTACATCATCGTACACCTGCCTGGTAGCGATCATGTGGGCGAAACGCTGAACGACGTAGCGCAGGCCACCGCCTTGATCGATGGTGTGCCCGTCAGTGTGGACACGCGCAACTATTCACCCATCCTTCTCTGCGCGGTCGACCCGAACGACAAGCAAGTGGTACCAGCGGGCGAGGGCCCCCAGCACCTGACCCCGATGGGCGAGAAGCTCTTCTACCATGTGCGCTTCCAGAACACCGGCAATGCCCCGGCGCAGGAAGTTGTGATCCTCGATACGCTCGATTCGGACCTCGACCTCTCATCACTTCATATGATCAACAGCAGCCACACATTCCGTGCGCTCCTGCAGACCGATGGCGTGCTGCGCATCACCTACGACAACATCAACCTGCCCGACAGCGGAAGCGACTTCCTCGGAAGCCAGGGCTTCGTGCGATTCAGCATCGATCACATCCAGGATGCTCCCGAGGGAACCGTGCTGAACAACAGAGTGGGTATCTACTTCGACAACAACGCGCCGGTGATCACCAATACCACATTGAACACCTTGACCTACGGCTCGCTCACCATGGTGCGCGAAGCGGACAATACCAGTGCAGGAATGCTGGTGTTCCCCAATCCCTCGCAAGGGAACGCTACCGTCCGGTTGAGCGATGAATTCATCGGGCGTATCGACCTGCAGCTGTTCGACCTGAAAGGCCAGCTGCTCCAACGGATCTCCCGCCGCAGCAAGACCTTCCTGATCGAACGCGGCGATCTGCCCAACGGCACTTACCTGCTGCGCGCGGTGGATGAACGCGGCACGGAACGCGTGACCCGCATGACCTTCGAGTGATCGACCCCGATCCCGAACAGGGCGATATCATACTTCACCGGATCCAACGGGTCGAACTCACGGAGCTTCTCCGTGAGTTCGACCACGCTTTTCCAGTCGTCCTGCGTACGCATCAACAGACCCAGTTCGCGTGCTACGCGGCCGGTGTGAACGTCCAACGGCACGTGCAGCGCTGAAGCCGGGATGAGCTTCCACAGGCCGAGGTCCACGCCTCGATCGTCCGGCCGGACCATCCAGCGCAGGTACATGTTGATGCGCTTGGCATTGCTCCCTTTCGATGGGTCCGCCACATGTTTGCGTGTACGTGCTTGATGTTCCGGCTCTAAGAAGCGCGACTTGAAGCGCGCGATGGCTGTGCCCAGGTCGCCGACCTTCCCGTTCTCGAGGAATGCGTCCTCGATACCTCCGTGTTCGGCGTAAAGGTGTTTGAGACCCCGCATGAAGTGCCGCGCATCGATGCCGTTGAAGGTGCGATGCACGAAGCGGTCGAGACGTGAGAGGTCAGCCTCTGTGGAGTTCATCACGAAGTCGTATGGCGATCCCTCCATCAGCGCCACGAGCTTCTTCGCGTTGTTGATGATGGTGACGCGCTGGCCCCACGCGATGGTGGCGGCCAGGAAGCCGATGACCTCCGCGTCTTCACGCGTGGTGAAGGACCGGGGGATCCGGATCGGATCGTCCGCGATGAACTCCGGGCGCGCGTAGCGTTCGTACGCTTCGTCCAAGAGATCCTTCAGCGATGCGTCCGAGAGCTTGATGCCCTTCCGTGCCATGCCGCGAAGGAATGGACAGGTTCCCTAGTTTCACGCTGCCAACCCACCACGCCATGCGTATCCGCTTGTTCCCCTTCGCCCTGTTCGTCGCCTCCGGAACTTCCGCTCAAGGCACTTTTTGCGATCCGCAAGGCAATGTGGCCATCTTCAGCAACTACGACGGCGGGGCGCTCACCATCAACGTGGACCAGGATATCCCTGACCTGCACATCGGTATCGTGAGCTACGAGTTCGCGGTGATCAACATCACGGGACCGTTCGCGTCGAACGTTGTCGCCGTTCGATGGGCGGGGTACAATGGCAACAACGACCACTGCGGAACAGGGGCCATCACCCAGAGCACGGTGATCGGTGGCGTTACCTCGGGCATCACCGATATCGTCGTGATGCCCGCGTCCACATTGACCAACGCGAACGGCTACCCCATCATCATCTGCGCGTACAGTTGCGACATCAGCACGCAACAGGGCGGGTGCAACACCGTGGACCAAGTAGCGGATTACTTCCTCGACGCGTGGGGCGGGGACCTGTATTTCCATCGCACCCAATACGGTTGTTGGAACACCACTTGGGATATCAGCGCGGGCGGCAACTGCTGTGTGGGCCAGCTTTCCACCGGGATCGGCACCGCGGCTTCCGACGATGGCTGGTCGATCCATCCGGTTCCGGCGGACAACATGCTCACATCGGACAGACCGGGCCGGTTCGATGTGCTGGACGTGCACGGTCGGTCGGTGAAACGCATCCCGGAACTGACCTCCTTCATTCCGGTGAACGACCTCGCCCCCGGAAGCTATCAACTGCGCTCCGCGGAGAACGGCCGGAGCCGCCGCTTCATCGTGGCGCGCTGATCAAGGCCACAGCCCGAGTACCAATCCGTAAAGCGTGAACTGCACGGTGTGATAGCCTCCGTCGATGAGCAGCAGTACGAAGGGCTTGTTGGCGAACTGGTAGTTGATGGCGAAGCTGGTGGCCGCGATACCGATCCCGCACACGAAGCCGTGGTGCAGCCAATGGATCAAGGTCAACGGTCCGTGCCCGTGCCCGACAACGATCGCGAACGCGTACGCCGCGATCCACGCCATGAGAAAGGACACGCCGAACACACTGGCCGGGTGTTTTCCCTTGGACTTGTCGCGCGGCGCATCGGGGTCGATCCCGTTCGCTTTGGCCCACGGGCGCAGGAACATCGCTTTGGAATACCAAGGCGCGCCGAGCACGAAGACGCTCAGCGCGCAGGTGAGGATCGCGAGGTGGTTCATGGGCGCGCGTTATTGCCCGAAACTCGGCATCTCGGTCACCTCGTATCCATCGAGGCTGAAGACGCCGGCATCCACGGGCCCGACCTTCAATTCCTTCATGTAGCACACGATGCGGTCCGTGCCTTTCGCATCCACCCACTCGAACTCCAGGGGGAAACCCTGCATGCCCTTGTAGCTCTTCATCATCTTGTCATTGCCCCTGTGGCCAACGCTGCGCGCCATGTCACCGAAAGGCGCCTTGATGTCCTTCGCCACCCAACCTGTCCACGTGCCGTCCTCGGTCTTCACGATCGTCTTGGTACATACGTGGCCTTCGATGGTCTTGGTCTCGCTCGTCACGGTGATCTCCGGCTCCTTGGTCGCCTTTTCCTCGGCCATCGTCACTTTCTTCTTCTTGCTCTTCATCGCCGTCTTCTTGCCTTTTTCATCGGTCATCAACGTGTACTGCCACTTGCCCTTCAGGTCGGTCATCATGCGCATATCACGCCCTTTTTCATCAGGCATCTCCATCTTGTTCATCGTCTTGTCCTCCGTGCTCCAGTAACGCATGTTCGTAGGGCTGTTCTTCTTCTCGGCGGCACCATCGAACATGTGCATCTCCATGCGGAAGCTGCCGACGAACTCGTTCGGAACGAATGGGCTGTTATCGTCCTCGACCTTCATGCCACCGCCGGCCATGCGCTCTTGGAGCATCTTGTTGATGTCCGTTTGCGCCGTGGTGGAAAGGACCAATGAACAGGCGAGGAGGGAAAGGAGGTTGCGCATGGTAAAGGGTGTTGGGATGCCGAAGGTAGAACTCGACGGCGACGCGGCTGCCACGGGCCGGTTCGCGCGAAAAGGTCCTGAGGGCTACGGCAGCGTCGCCACCCTTGAATTGTTCGGCGTGGTGCTGCCCACGTTGGTGAGTATGATGTCCCGGTCGTTCGCGCTGCCGGTGTACTTCACCGTGCCATCCATGTTCACGTCCTCGCGCCAGTAGCCGCTCACACTGTTGTTCGGGGTGGTGCTGCCCACGCGCACCAGGATCGGATCCCGGTCGTTACCGCTTCCGGTGTATTTGATCGACTGGTTGAAGGTGGGATCCCCGGCGGCCAGCACCTGCGTACCGCCAACGTTCTTGCGCGCGTCGGCATCGGATACTTGTGTGGCTGTAAGCGTGAAGTCCACCACGGGTACGCCGCTACCATACGCGATCGGCGTGGAGGAGGAGAGCATCACGGGCAGGTGGTTGCGGTGGCGCACGGCCACGCAGTACGTGCCATCCACCAGACCGGCGAATCCGATCGTCGAGCGGCCATCGAGGTCCACCACATCGCCATCCCGCTGCAGCAGTACGGCGCGCGCGGTGGCGATGGTGCCGGGGGAGGCCGATGGGCGCATCTCCACGAGCACCCAGTCCACGATGGCGTCGTTGCCGGTGACGTCCAGTACGCTGCTGTGTACCGTGGCGCCCGACGTGTAGCCCGGTGCGCTGTAGCCCAGCGCGGTGTACGGCTCCGTCAACGGCAGCACGCTTTGCCGGCGCAAGGAATCGGTCATCAGGCTACCGGTGTAGGGCCCTTCGAGCAAGGCCTTCACCTGCACGCGCGGTGTGCCGCGGATCAAGGCCACGCGGTTGCGGCCCGTACCGTTGTGGTCGGTGAACCCGCCGCCGATCAGGATCCGGCCATCCGTGCGCAGCGTGTGGCCATAGACCGAGCCATCCGTACCCGGACCGGTCACGAACGTCGGGTCGAGCGCGCCGTCCGCTAGCACGCGCGCCAAGTGGTAGCGCTGGCTGCCCTGCATGGTGAAGAAGTACCCGGAAAGGATGATCCGCCCGTCCGGCTGCACGCTGATGGCATTGATGGTGCTGATGCCGATGCCCGGATCGGAGAAGGTGCCGTCCGCCCCGCCGTTCGCTTCCAGCCGGGCCAGGTTCCTGCGTGTGGCCCCGTTGTACGTGCCGAAGCTTCCGCCGATGAGCATGCGCCCGCCGGGAAGGAGGTGGATGGCGTGGACGGTCCCGTTGGCACCGGAGCCCACCGCGAAGCTCGCGTCGAAGGTGCCGTTGTCGTTCAACCGGGCCAAGCGCGCGGACGGGTTGCCACTTACCGTGGCGAACTGCCCACCGATCAGCACACGCCCATCGTCCTGCACCGCCAACGCTTCCACGCTGAGGTTCGGTCCCGTGCCCGGATCGAAGCTGGTGTCCAACGCTCCGCTGGCCAGGAAGCGCGCCACCCGGATGCGGGGGATGTTGTTGGCCAGGGTGAAATCCCCACCCACCACGATGCGGCCGTCCGGCATCACCGCGATGGCGTTCACCGTGCGCGTGGCGGAGTTCATGCTCGGGGTGAAGGTGGCGTCCAAGGAGCCGTCCGTGTTCAGGCGCACCAGGCCCGCGCGCGTGACCCCGTTGTACTTGGTGAAGTTGCCGCCCACCAGCACCTTGCCGTCCGTTTGAAGGGCGATGCTGAGGACCTCCTCGTTGAAGCCCAGCCCGGTAACGAAGCTGGGATCGATCACGCCCTGCGCGCTCACCCGCACGAGCCGCTTGCACAGCACGCCGTTGTACCGGACGAACGACCCGCCGATGATGGCCTTGCCGTCCGCTTGGAAGACCACCGCGTTCACGCCCTGGCCCGCGCCCGTTCCGGCGTTGAAGCCGGTATCCAGCGCGCCGTTCACGAGGAATTGGGAAGGTCCGCGCCGGTTCATGCCCAACACGCCGCAGTTCACCAGGAGCGTGCCGTCCGGCCGTACCGCGAACGTCGTATTGTTCTCCGTGCCGATGGCGTTCTCGATGAGGAAGGTGGGGTCGATGCCGCCGTTCGCGTTCAGGCGGGTGAAGCGATGCACATTGAGGTCGTTGGTCAGTCCGCTCACCGCGATCCACAGCCGCCCGTCGGAGAGCACATGGATGGCCGTTACGTACGCCACCGCGCTGCCGATGCCGGTGAAGGTGGGGTCCAGGACCCCGGTTGACTGCAACCGCGCCATGCGCAAGGTGGCCGTGCCGTTGTAGGTGCTGAAGGATCCGCCGATGAGGATGCGGCCGTCGGACAGGATGGCCACGGTGTTCACCTCGTCGTTGGGGCCGGTGGCCGGGTCGAAGCTCGTGTCCAGCGAACCATCGGTGTTCAAGCGCGCCACCCGGCGGCGGAAGGTGCCGTCGTACTCCGTGAAGCTGCCCACCACCACGATGCGGCCGTCCGGCTGCAGGCGCAGGTCGGTCACGTTCCCGCCAACGAACTGTGTGGTGACCGCGGGGAAGGGCGTGTCGATGGTTCCGTTCGCGTTGAGCCGCAGGAAGCTCGGTTTGCTCACGCCATTGAACGTGAAAAAAGTACCGTACAACAGGAGCTTGCCGTCGGATTGCACCCGCACCAGGCGCACTTCGTTCTGGTCAGCGCCCGTGCCCGGGGTGAAGGTGTTGTCCAAACTGCCGTCCGCGTTCAGCCGCGCGATGCGCCCGCAAGCCGTGCCGTGTACCGACGTGAAGCTACCGGCGATGATCAGCTTGCCACCGCTCACCGGCTCCACCGCATGCACCGGTCCGTTCGGCCCGCTCCCGTTCGGCCACGTGGTGTCCAAGGTGCCGTTGCTCTGCAACCGCGCCAGGTAGGTCTTGGCCGCGCCGTTGTACGTGGTGAAGTCCCCCCCGATGAGCAGCTTCCCATCGCTCTGCAAGGCCATGGCCCGCACGGTGTTGTCAGCACCATCCCCGTTGAAGAAGCCGGGGTCGCCCGGGTTGAACGTCGGGTCGAGCGCGGCGTCCTGGGCGATGGTCGCGCTGGTACACAGCGCGAGGCCGCAAGAGAGGAGTTTGTACTTGAGGACCATGGGGAGGTTTGCTGGAACTACGACGAGCAAAATAGGCGGCAGGTCGCATACGTGCCCGCATCCGGATCCCGGATCCTGCGCACCGGGTTGCCGGCACTCGCGGCGCGCTCCCACGCAGCCCGCGGACGTGGCCCTGGTCTTTACGGTAGCGTCGCCCCCCGCGTATTGTTCGGCGTGGTGCTGCCCACGTTGGTGAGGATGATGTCCCGGTCGTTCGCGCTGCCCGTGTACTTCACAGTGCCGTCCATGTTCAGGTCCTCGCGCCAATAGCCGCTCACGGTGTTGTTAGGCGTGGTGCTGCCCACACGGATCAGGATGGGGTCGCGGTCATTACCGCTGCCGGTGTAGCGCACGGTCTCGTTGAAGGAGCCGTCGCCTGCGGCCAGCACCATCACACCGCTTACGTTCTTGCGCGCATCGTTGTCGTATACCTGCGTGGCGGGTAGAGTGAAGTCCACGGTGGCGATACCGCTGCTTCCGTAGCTCACTGGCGTGGTCGTTGAAAGCATCACGGGCAGGTGGTTGCGCGGCTTCACCGCTACGCAATAGTTCCCTGGTGCAAGGCCCGCGAAGCCCACGGTGCTCACCCCGTCCAGGTCCACCACATCGCCATCGCGTTGCAGGAGCACAGCGCGCGAGGCGGCCACCGTTCCCGGTGTGCTGACCGGTCGCATCTCCACGAGCACCCAATCCACGATGGCGTTGTTGCCGGTGGTGGTGAGCACGCTGGAGCCGATGGTCACACCGGAGGTGAAGCCCGTTTCCGCGTAGCCCATGACGGTGAAGGGCTCGGTGAGGGGGAAGGAGGGGAGGGAGCGGAGCGCGTCGTTCATCGATGTGCCGCTGTACGGGCCTTCGAGCATGAGTTTGATACCAGCGCGGGCCGAGCCGTTGAGGCGGGTGACGTGGTTGCGACCGATACCGTTGTAAGCGGTGAAGGATCCTCCGATGATGACGTTCCCGTCGGGCTGTAGGGCGATGGTGCTGACACGGCTGTTCGCCCCGGACGCGGGATTGAAGGTGGCATCCAAGGAGCCGTTGGAGTTGAGCCGTGCGATATGGTTGCGCGCCGCGCCGTTGTATGTGGTGAAATATCCCCCGATGATGATCTTCCCGTCCGGTTGTAGGACCGCGGTGCTGACAGAGTTGTCCGCTCCAGTACCGGGGTTGAAGGAGGCATCCAACGAACCATCGGCGTTCAGCCGTGCGATATGGTTGCGCCCCGTGCCATTGTATGAGGTGAACCAGCCCCCGATGATGATCTTTCCGTCAGGTTGCAGGACCGAGGTGATGACAGTGCTATCCGCCCCAGTACCGGGGTTGAAGGAGGCATCCAATGAACCATCGGCGTTCAGCCGTGCGATATGGTTGCGGGCCGTGCCGTTGAAGGTGGTGAAGAGACCCACGATGATGACCTTTCCGTCGGGCTGCAGGGTGCCGGTAGTGATCCGGCTGTTCGCTCCGGAGCCGGGGTTGAAGAAGGCATCCAACGTACCATCGCTGTTGAGCCGCGCGACGCGACTGCGCGCCAAGCCGTTGAAGGTATTGAAGTCCCCACCGATGATGAGCTTGCCGTCGGGCTGCAAGGCTGCGCTGAAGACCGAGGTGTTCGGTCCGATCCCGGGATCGAAGGAGGCGTCCAACGACCCGTCGGGGTTGAGCCGCATGATGCGATTGCGTGCTGTGCCGTTGAAGGTGGTGAAGTCGCCTCCGCAGAAGACCTTCCCGTCGGGCTGCATGACCACTGCGTTGAGAGAGTTGTTCGGTCCGGTACCGGGATCGAAGGAGGCATCCAACGAACCATCGGTGTTGAGACGCGCGATGGAAATGCGTGCTGTGCCGTTGTATGTGGTGAACGCTCCCCCGATGATGATCTTCCCATCGGGCCGCACGCGCGCAGCGTAGACCGTGTTGTCCGCTCCGGTTGAGGGGCCGAAGGTGGCATCCAAAGAACCGTCGGTGTTGAGCCGCGTGAAGCGGGAGCGCGCTGCGCCGTTATAGCTGGTGAACGCACCTCCGATAATGATCCTGCCGTCGGGCTGCACAGCCGTTGTGGTAAGCGTAGTACTCGCTCCGGTGCCGGAGTTGAATGCGGCATCCGGAGAGCCATAGGGATCGAGCCGTGCGATGCGACTGTGCGCCAAACCGCTGTAGGTAGTGAAATTTCCCCCGATGATTATGTTCCCGTCGGGCTGTATGGTCATCGTAGCGATAGTGCCGTTCGCCCCGGATCCGGGGTTGAAGGAGCCATCCAAAGAGCCATCAGCGTTGATCCGTGCGATATAGTTGCGCGCGGTGCCGTTGTATGTGGTGAACGCTCCCCCGATGATGATCTTCCCGTCGGGCTGCAAGGCTGCGGTGGAGATCGAGGTGTTCGGTCCGGTTCCAGGAGTGAAGGCGGCATCCAAAGAGCCATCGGAGTTGAGCCGTGCGATATAATTGCGCGCCATGCCGTTGTAAGTGGTGAAGCCCCCACCGACAATGATCTTCCCGTCCGGCTGAAGGACCGTCGTCCACACAATAGCGTTCGCTCCGGTTCCAAGAGTGAAAGCGGCATCCAAAGAGCCATCGGAGTTGAGCCGTGCGATGCGACTGCGCGCCAAGCCGTTGTAGGTGGTGAAATATCCCCCGATGATGATCTTCCCGTCTGGCTGTATGGAGGTCGTAATGACCAGATTGTTCGCTCCGGATCCGGGGTTGAAGGAGGCATCCAAAGAGCCATCGGAGTTTAGCCGTGCGATATAGTTGCGCGTTATGCCGTTGTAGGTGGTGAAAAATCCCCCGATGATGATCTTCCCGTCGGGCTGCAAGGCTGCGGTGTGGATCGCGGCGTTCGGTCCGGTTCCAGGAGTGAAGGCGGCATCCAAAGAGCCATCGGAGTTGAGCCGTGCGATATAGTTGCACGCCGTGCCGTTGTAGGTGGTGAAGCCCCCACCGACAATGATCTTCCCGTCGGGCTGAAGGACCGTGGTGTTCACCGTCGCGTTCGCTCCCAGGGCGAAGCCGATGTCGATCGGGTTGAATCCCAGGTCCAATGAACCTTCTTGTGCGTGCAAGCCAAGGCAGCAGGTGACCAGAAGACCGGTCGCGAGCGATCGTATTGATGGGCTCATGATCTTCTTGGTTCTTTTTTCAGCGGTATAGACGATCGATATCCCACCAGGTTGCTGAGAAGGTCGCTCGACGCGATCAGGTGAACGGCTCAGATCACCCCGTCCTTGATCGTCAGCTTCCGATCGGCCATGTCGGCCAGTTCCTCGTTGTGCGTCACGATCACGAAGGTCTGGCCGAGTTCCTTCCGCAGGTCGAAGAAGAGCTGGTGCAATTCCTTCGCGTGCGCTGAATCGAGGTTGCCGCTGGGCTCATCGGCCAGCACCACGCTCGGGTTGTTGAAGAGCGCACGCGCCACCGCCACGCGCTGTTGTTCGCCGCCGCTCAGCTGGTTCGGCTTGTGCTCCTTGCGGGCGATCACGTTCAGGCGCGTGAGCAGCTCTTCCGCGCGCGGGCGGCATTCGCTCTGGCTCTTTCCGGCGATCAGGCCCGGCATCATCACGTTCTCCAGCGCCGTGAACTCCGGCAACAACTGGTGGAACTGGAACACGAAACCGATGTGTTTGTTGCGGAAGGCGCTGAGGGCATTGGAACGGAGACCGGTCACGTGCTCGCCGCCGATGGTCAAGGTGCCGCTGTCCGCGTTCTCCAAGGTGCCGAGGATCTGCAGCAGGGTGGTCTTGCCCGCGCCGCTGGCGCCCACGATGCTCACGATCTCGCCTTTGGCCACATGCAGGTCCACGCCCTTGAGCACCTCCAAGGTGCCATATCGTTTGCGGATCGTCCGGGCCTGGATCATGACCGCAAAAGAACTGTTTGTCCCGGTGAAGCCACTGATGGATTTTTGGAACGTCTTCCGCTCAACTACGCTACCCATGCGACCGTACTTCGCGCTGTTGTTCGCTTTCGCTTGCACGCACTGCTGTTCCGCGCAGGACTGGCTGACCCGCATCGAGGATCCTTACGCGAACTACTTCGTGGTGAAGGCGGCCTACGAACAGTGGCGCGCCGAGGAGGCCCCACAGGTTGCAGCACTGCCCCATGGAGCACCCCGCAAACGCACCTTCCGGAACCTGGAGAAGCACTTTCTCCGGTGGGCCGAGCGCGCCAGGTGGCGGACCGATGAGCACGGCGATCACATCGGCTACCGCGCCTACTGGCAGGCGCTGGCCGCCCACGCACCAACAGGTGACGAACGCGGCCTGTCGGAACACTGGTCCTGCATCGGCCCCTACATGCAAGCCACCGTGCAAGGCCTGGGTGTGGTGAGCCAGGTGGCCGTGCATCCGCAGAACGACAGCATCGTTTGTGTAGCCACGGAGGATGCCGGGTGTTGGCGCACCACCGATCAAGGAGGCCACTGGCAACGGGTGCCTGCCTTGTACGATCCGGACCTGGTCGTCTTCGATCCCGTGGACGGGGATCACGTCTACGCGATCTCCTTGGACAAACTCTTCCGATCCGACGACGCAGGTCTGAACTGGACCGAACTGCCGGTGCCGGACAGCATCGCCCAACGCATGACAAGCATCGTGGTGGATCCAGGTAACCCGCTGCGCGTGGACCTCTATGGGTACCAGATGATGGCGCGCTCAGAGGATCAGGGTTCCACTTGGACCTGGTTGAGCGACCGCACGGTGCGAAGCGTGGTGGTCAAGCCCGACGATCCTTCGATACGTTATGGTCTCAATGGGGTGGTGCTCTACCGCAGCTCCGATGGAGGGCTCTCGTACGATTCATTAACGAGCATCTGGAGCGACTTCTCACCAACGCAGCTGGCCGTTTCACCGGCTGCACCGGACCGCGTGTATGCTCTATTGCCTTCCACATCGCAAACCGGGCTGGGCAAGGTGGCCATCTCGGAGGACCAGGGCCAGACCTTCACCTACGGAACGGGCAGCACCTTGCTCTGGGCGTATTCCGGCCTGTGGTCGGCTTTCGCTGTTTCCCCGACGGATCCGGACCTGATCCTCGCCGGTGGGATCTACCTGGGGCGAAGCACCGACGGTGGCCAGACCTGGACCTCCGCCCACGCGCTCAACCTCGGCGAAGCGAACTACATGCATGTGGACCATCGGCATGTGCTCATCACCGCGAACGGTGCATGGTCCGCCAATGATGGCGGCATCAACTATGCGCCGGTGCCGGCGGAGACCTGGGAGGACCGCACCGCCGACATGGTGCTCTCGTTCATCACCGACATCGATCGATCGCCGGTGGATCCCGCGGTCTTCGCCTTCGGCGCGTGGCATAACTGCGGCACTTCTTCGGTGAACGGACAGCTCTCCTCCATCTTCCTCGGTGACGGCTTCAACGTCGCCATCGATGCGCAGGACCCGGACCATGTGATCGTCCACAACCAGTACGGCGATGCCATGGTCACCTTCAACGGTGGGCAGACCGTTTTTCCCGGCAATGCGCCGGACAGCTACGGGTTCCAGGCGGACAAACCCGTGGCCATCGATCCGAACGATGGCAGCAAGACCTACGTGCTGCGCGGGAACGTGTTCGGCTCCACGGACGGAGGGCTAACGTATACGCAGCTTTCGAACTTCACCCAGGACGCCGGGGGCTGGACCTTGTTGGTGCATCCGGCCAACGGTCAGTACATCTTCACCCGTTATCACCGAAGCACGGACGGCGGGCAGAGCTGGCAGCCGATCGATCCACCGTATCGGCCGGTGGCCACATTGGCATTGGATCCCGCCGATCCTGATCGGTTCTGGGTGCTCTCCGGCGCCGGGATCACCAAGGTGCACAGGACCGAGGACGGAGGGGAGACCTGGCAGGAGGTGAACACCGTCGATATCCTCGAAGGCGCATCCGGGTTGATCGCCTACGTAGCGAACGGGCATAATGGTCTGCTCTTGATCAAAGGCGCTTCGGTCTTCTATCTGGATGACCGCTTCAGCAATTGGCAGCCCGCAGGGGACGGCCTGCCCTTCATCGGGCTGACGGACGTGAATGTGCACCCGGTCACCGGTGAGGCGATGATCTCGACCGCAGGCCGTGGCCTATGGACGTCACCCTTGTCATTCGACCTCACGGCCGCACCGGTCGCTGACCTCATCGCGGAACCGACCACGCTCTGCCCCGGACAATCGGTGCGCTTCCATGATAACAGCTTGAACAGCGGCCCCGGGTTCGGATCCACGTACCAATGGTCCTTCCCCGGCGGAGTACCGTCCACTTCCACGGAGGCGTCGCCGCTGATCGAATATCCTGCCTCAGGCGACTATGATGTGCAGCTGGTGCTGACCACGGCGAACGGGCAGGACTCAATAGCCTACACGGCGCTCATTCACGTGGAATTGCCAATGGATGTCGTTCCGTGGGCGGAGGGTTTTGAGGAAGCGTTGAGCCTTCCGGACGGGTGGAGCCTCTTCGACCCGGACGGGCCCTATACTCCGGGCTGGGTACGCTATTCGGGTGCCGCTGCGGGCGGTTATAGCCTCAGCGCTTCGTCCTTCAGGTACCATGAAGTATCGTCGACCTTCGGTCCGACCGTGCTGATGACCCCTGCGTTCGATCTTAGCGACCCGACCGGCTGGATGCTCCTGTTCGACCGTGCCTATCAGCCCCCGCTGGCAGGTGCCGACTACGACACCCTGCGGGTCTTCCATACGCCGGACTGTTCGTCCGCAGGAGAGCTGATCCACACCATCGGTGGCGCCGACTTGGGAACCACCACGCCGGCGAACGGTATCTGGGTGCCCTCGGCTTCTACCTGGCGAACGGATACGGTGTTCTTGACCGGCTTGGAACTTTCCGCCACGACACGCTTCGGTTTCGCTGGTCATGGGTATGGCCCGAACATCAAGCATCTCTACATCGACAATGTGCGCCTGGTGCAGGATCCGTCCACGGGCCTCGCCGCCAACAAGGCCTTCGATCTGCGGTTGATGCCGAACCCGACGGATGATGAACTCCTGGTCCAGCTTGCCCAGACACCTGCGGACGATGCGTTCCTCGATCTCTTCGATCCATCGGGAAGGATCCTGATGCGCGTGCCATTCCGGGGCGTTCGCCACCTGCGTTTGGCTACGGCTGCGCTGGCCGATGGCACGTATCTGCTCCATGTCGTGAACGGGGCTGAGATCCTTGACCGCCGGTTCGTGAAGCTGGCCCGGTAAAAGTCGCGGCGCCCCACTTCGCCTCCGGGTACTTACTTCGCGGCCGCCCATAGCGACCAACGAATGAACCTGCACGAGTACCAAGGCAAGAGCATCCTCCAGAAACACGGCGTCACCGTTCAGCGCGGCATCGTGGCCTACAACGCCGATGAGGCCGTTGACGCGGCCAAGCGCCTGAGCCAGGAGACCGGTACCAAGTGGTGGGTGGTGAAGGCCCAGATCCACGCCGGCGGGCGCGGCAAAGGCGGCGGCATCAAACTGGCCAAGAACTACGACGAGGTGCGCGAGAAGAGCGGCGCCATCATCGGTATGATGCTCAAGAGCCCACAGACGCCCCCACAAGGGAAGAAGGTGCACAAGGTGCTCATCGCTGAAGATGTGTACTACCCCGGCGCCAGCGAAACAAAGGAGTATTACATGAGCGTGCTGCTCGACCGCGCCAGCGCGAAGAACGTGATCGTGTACAGCACCGAGGGCGGTATGGACATCGAAGAGGTGGCCGAGCACCACCCGGAGAAGATCCAGAAGGAGTTCGTGGATCCGCGCGTGGGTCTTCGTCCGTTCCAGTGCAACAAGATCGCCACCGCGCTGGGCTGCACCGGCGCGGCGAAGAAGGCCATGGTGAAGTTCATCGGTGACCTCTACCGCGCCTACGAAGGCTGCGATGCCGCCATGTTCGAGATCAACCCCGTGCTGAAGACCAGCGACGACAAGGTGATCGCCGTGGACGCCAAGGTGCGCCTCGACGGCAACGCGCTCTACCGCCATCCGGACTACGCCGAGATGCGCGACAAGACCGAAGAGGATCCCATCGAAGTGGAAGCCGGCGAAGCGGGCCTCAACTACGTGAAGCTCGACGGCAACGTGGGCTGCATGGTGAACGGTGCGGGCCTCGCGATGGCGACAATGGACATCATCAAGCTGAGCGGCGGCGAACCGGCCAACTTCCTTGACGTCGGCGGTACGGCCGATGCGGCCCGCGTGGAAAAGGGCTTCCGCATCATCCTGAAGGACCCCAGTGTGAAGGCCATCCTGGTGAACATCTTCGGCGGCATCGTGCGCTGTGACCGCGTGGCCCAAGGCGTGGTGGATGCCTACAACAACATCGGCGACATCAAGGTGCCCATCATCGTTCGCCTGCAAGGCACCAACGCCGTGGAGGCGAAGGAGCTGATCGACAAGAGCGGCTTGAAGGTGCTGAGCGCGGTGGCGCTGCAAGAGGCGGCGGACCGGGTGAAGGAGGTGCTGAAGTAGATCGCCTGATCCGTTGGACGGGCTCCGTTCCTTGTTGGGGACGGCTCTCTACTTTCTTTCTGTCCAATAGGTCACCAGGGATGGTGCATAAGCATCCCATTCTCCCCTCAACGGATATAGGTCGAACTGGTCAGACAGTGTCTTGTTGCACATCGCTCGAACGAACAGATCTTCGGTCGACCCACCTCTTACCGAGAGTTCAAAATCCTCATCCGGATACTTTGCCTTCAGTTCGCGGGTCGCCTCTTGAAGACATTTTTCCTCGTTCTCAATGTAGTCCGTGGAGGGGTATCTGAACTGGAATTCTCCCTCATAGCGGGTCCAGTCAGGAATTGGCATGTGAAGAAGAGCCGTATCGGTAAGGATCGAATCGATATAGTGTCTTGCGTCCACGAGTGATGTGAACCGATCTCTCCTTCGACGGGGTCGGTCAAGTTTTCCTATGAAGGTCCTGAGTTTGTCCGTGTCGAAGAAGAAGTAGCCCTCCTCGGTCGCGATCACGTTGCAGTTGAGGTTGACCACAAAGCTCTCCATGCTTTTTCCACCCTTGCAAATATGGATCTCATAGTGGTAGCCGCACGCATACATCGGGCTGGGCTCCGTGAAGGTCCAAGCCGCCTTGAAGTCATTCAGTGTGGAAGGGTCCTTCGTGTAGAACTCTCCCAGTGTATCCGCAAGCCCATTCGGGTCGCTTTCGGAACGCATCCCCAGCAGGTAATAGCCGCTCTTGTCAAAGTCGTACTCCTTCATGACTTGAACCTGTCCGAACACATCGATCATAAGGGTCGGTCCGAGGAGTGCTATGAGCAGTTGTCTTTTCATTAGCCGATCACAACGCTGGATCGACCAGCGTTCCACGTGCTGAATGTAGCAAGGCTCGCGGGTCACAGCCCTCGCGCCCTCGCTCCAGAATCACATCCCGACCACTTTCTCGTATGCCCTGCGCGCATTACCTCGGAAGTACACCTCGCCGCAATAGGTGTAGCCGAGTTTCTCCAGGATCCGCAGCATGGGCTTGTTGTCGAAGTTGGTGTCCACCTTGATGCTCGGCACGCCTTGTTCCCGGCACAGGTCCTCCGCCATGTGGAAGAACGCGGTCCCGATGCTAAGCCCCGCCGCTTTTGGTGAGGCCGCCACGCGGTGCAACACCAGGTAGGGGCCGTCCGTCAGCCACTGACCTTCGATCGCGGCGTACGCGGGCTCAGGTTCGAATATGACCGCCGCATACAGCAAGAGTTCGCCTTTGTCCTCAAGGACGTAGGCATAGCCTTTGTCCAGATCGTTCTCCAGGGTACTGAGGTTCGGGTACCCGTCCTGCCATTGCCGGCTGCCATCGCGCCGACGCTGTTCGATAGCGTGCTGGATGATCTCCCAGATCGCGGGCAGCTCCGTTCGGTCGGCCTTCCTCAGTACCATGCTATTGATCGGGCCGCCAAGCTATCAGCCCCGTCCTGACCACCGCTACCTTGCCGCCATGAACCTGCTGCTGCTGCACGGTGCCTTGGGAAGCGCCCGCCAATTGAAGCCGCTGCAAGAGCGCATGGGCGGGATCGCCATCGACCTCGCCGGGCACGGCAGCCGCGATATCCCTGTCGGCGGCCTCACCTTCGATCACTTCATCGCCGACATCGATCGCGCCTTCGCGGAGCAGAAATGGACGACCGCCCACCTCTTCGGCTACAGCATGGGCGGCTATGCGGCGTTGCTCTACGCGGCGCGGTATCCGGGGCGCGTGGAGAGCGTGGTCACCGTGGGAACCAAGTTGCTATGGACGGATGAAGGCTTGCAGAAGGAGTTGCGCACGCTCGATCCCGACATGATGGAGGCCAAGGTGCCCGCCTTCGCGCAAGCCCTGGCCCATGCGCATGGGGCGGAACGCTGGCGCGCCGTGGTGCTCGCGATCGCCAAGGCCATGAGCGACCTGGCCGCTTCGCCCTTGCTCACCAAGGACTTGGTGGACCGCATCCAATGCCCCGTATTGCTGTGCGTGGGCGATGGCGATACCACGGCCGTGCCGCACGATACGCGTGTGTTCGCCAGTGGCCTCCGACATGCGCGGGTGGAGGTGTTGGCGAACACCCGTCATCCGTTCGATGAGGTGGACCTTGATGTGCTGGAAAGGCACCTGGAGATGTTCTGGGGCCTGGTGCGCTGATCACCGATATGAACGCTGAAGCCCGCGCTTCTCGGGCAAGCGCGGGCTTCAATCCTCGTTCCGATCAGTTGTTGGCGAAGTTCACCTCGATCCAATCCACACCATCCCAGAGCAGGGTGAGCATGTCGCTGGGGCCCATGCTGCGGTTCGCTTGCAAGTTGCAGTTGGACGTGAGGTCGGTCACCGAGATCGAACCGGAGGTGCCCACGTGTTCAACGAAGAGCATTTGACCCGCGTTCAGACCATCGGTCAGTACCAGGCTGGACGTGGTGGTGGTGGTCAAACGCAGGAAGCTGCGATCACCGACCGTTATGGTGTTGGTGCCGGCCACCAGGGTGAAGGTGTTGCTCGGGCTTGTGCTGATGCCACCGGCCACGAGCAAGCGTGTGTTGATCGCCGTGGATGTGCCGATGCCCACTTTGCCCGCACTGGTCACCGTGATGCGTTCCGCGTTCGCCGTTCGGATCCGCAGATCCGTGGCGTCCGTGGTGCCGATGAAGTTGGTGTTGGGGTTGGTGCCCGCGTTGCCAGAGAGCCCCCAATCGATCGTTCCAGCGGGAAGCGCCTGCCAGGAAGCTCTGCCGTTCGCGTCGCTGGTAAGCACCTTGCCTGCGGATTGGTTGCCATCCACCATGCGGATGTTGCCCACCACGTGCAGGCGGTCTGCCGGTGCGATCACACCGATGCCCACGTTCACCGTACTGGTGGCTCCGTTGGAACCCGCCACGCTGCCGAGCACCATGCTGTTGCTCGCGGAAACGGTCGCGCGGTCGCCGATCGCCGTGGCGTTGGTGATGCCGCTGAGGAAGATGTCCGTATTGGTCCCCAGTAATGTGTTGTTGCTGCCCAGTACGGCCGTTTGACCGGCGTTCGCGCCAAGGCAAACGTTCCCGGCACCGATGGTGGTGGCCGCTCCGCTGTTGTGGCCAACGAACGTGTTGTTGGCTCCTGTGGTCACGCCCAGGCCCGTGTTGGAACCCAGGAAGCAGTTGAACGATCCCGTGCTGTTCAGACCGGCACCGTTCCCGACGAACACGCTGGATTGCCCGGTGGTGTTCGCTTTGCCTGCACCATTGCCGATCGCCGTATTGCCACTGCCGCTGGTGTTGTTCAGTCCGGCCTGTGCGCCGATGAAGGTGTTGTTCGTGCCCGTTGTGTTGGCTGCACCGGCCAGCACCCCGAGCGAGAGCAGTGCGTTCGTTTGCGCGCCGATCTGCCCGGAGAAGGCGTTGTTCACGCGGAACCGCAACGGCTGCGCATCCGTGGTGCCGATGAAATCCGTGCCCGGGTCCGTGGCCGCGTTGCCGGTGAGGTCCCAGAACCCGGATGTGCCCAAGGAGAGTTTGAGCATGCCGTTGCCTCCTGTTTCGCTTCCGGGTCGCTGCTGTACCCAGTGCAGGGCCTTCCCGTCAGGGGCCGGCTCTGCACGCAGCAGCGGCCGCCAATCCGTTCCGTCGAAGAAGTAGAACCCGTGGTCGGTCTTGTTGAACACCAGTTCGCCTTGGCCCAACGGCGTGCGCGAACGCATGTGCGCATCTGTCATCATGGGTACCATCATACCCTCGGGCGTCTTTTCACCTGCCGTTCGTGTGGGGTGCGGTTGTTGGGCCATGGCCGCACTCGTCAGGCAGCCGATGATCAGTATCAGAGTCGTCCGTTGCATAAGTCCTTGGGTTTTCGGTTTGCTGCTCACTTCTGCGAGCGGCCACAAAGCACCGATCAGTCACCGCTCCCGGCAATGGACGGATGGTGGCCCCACTTGGACGGATCACGGTTCTTGCCGTCTTCTCCATCTTCGCGAACGTTCCTGGGACACATGACCAAGAAGAAGATCCAAAAGCTCCTCGTCGCCAACCGCGGCGAGATCGCCCTGCGCGTGATGCGCTCCGCCAAGGAAATGGGCATCCGCACCGTGGCCGTGTATTCCGAAGCGGACCGCAATGCGCCCTTCGTCCGTTTCGCCGATGAGGCGGTGTGCATCGGCCCCGCGCCGAGCAAGGAGAGTTACCTCGTGTTCGACAAGATCATCAAGGTCTGTACGGACCTGAAGGTTGACGCTGTACACCCCGGGTACGGTTTCCTCAGCGAGAACGGCGATTTCTGCCGGGCGCTGGAGAAAGCGGGCGTCACCTTCGTCGGGCCTTCGCCCCACGCCATGAAGGTGATGGGCGACAAGCTCGCCGCCAAGGAGGCCGTGAAGAACCACGGGGTGCCCTTGGTGCCGGGGACCGAGGGCGCGGTGAGCGGTCTGGAAGAAGCCATGAAGGTGGCCAAGACCATCACGTTCCCCATCCTCATCAAGGCCGCTGCCGGTGGAGGAGGGAAGGGCATGCGCATCGTGAACGAGGAGAGCGAACTGAAGGAAGGCCTCGAACGCGCGATCAGTGAAGCCCAGAACGCCTTCGGTGATGGCAGCGTGTTCATCGAGAAGTATGTTGCCGGGCCGCGCCACATCGAGGTGCAGGTGATGGCCGATACGCACGGTAACACGCTTTACCTCTTCGAGCGCGAGTGCAGCGTGCAGCGTCGCCACCAGAAAGTGGTGGAGGAGGCACCATCGGCCGTGCTCACCCCGGAACTGCGCAAACGCATGGGCGAAGCCGCCGTGGCCGTGGCGAAAAGCGTGGACTACACCGGCGCTGGAACGGTCGAGTTCCTGCTCGATGAGAAGATGAACTTCTACTTCATGGAGATGAACACCCGCCTCCAGGTGGAACATCCCGTGACGGAGATGATCACCGGTCTGGACCTGGTGAAGCTCCAGATCCGCGTGGCGGAAGGGGAGGCTCTGCCCATCAAACAGGAGGATCTGAAGATCAACGGGCACGCGATCGAGATCCGGGTGTACGCCGAAGATCCGGCGAACAACTTCCTGCCGGACATCGGCACGCTCACCACCTATCGTCCCCCGCAAGGTCCGGGTGTCCGGGTGGATGACGGGTTCGAGGAGGGCATGACGATCCCCATCCACTACGATCCCATGATCGCCAAGCTGATCACCCACGGGGCCACCCGCGAGGAGGCCATCGGCCGGATGGAGCGGGCCATCGATGACTATGCCATCGCCGGGGTGGAAACGACCCTGCCGTTCTGCCGTTTCACCATGGGGCATCCGGCCTTCCGCAGCGGGAAGTACGACACCCATTTCGTCCGGGACCACTTCACGCCGGAGGTCCTGATGGGTATCGATGCGGAGGAAATGGCCGTAGCCGCCCTCGTCGCCGGGCATCTTTCCGCCGAGTCCGCCCGCAAACCCTTGCCTGTGGCTGCTTCCAGTGGGCAATTGTCCGCTTGGAAACTGAACCGGCGCTGAGCCGTTGAACAGGGCAATGCGCGCCCGGTACGCGCGTTGCTACCTTGGCTCTCGGATACCCACTGAACATGTTCCGCACCAGGCACACGTTGCTTGCCGTGGTCGTATTGATCGCTGGGGTCGGTTTTTCCCAGAACGAGAACCTCACACCGGTGGTGATCACCGGAGAGGATACCATGCCGATATACGAGTTGCCGGATGTCCTGGTGGAAGCCACCATGAACGCCAAGACGCGTCGGGAGTCCGCTCGGATCGACAAGCTCACGCGGAACGTGCAGAAGGTCTTCCCCTACGCGCTCACCACCGCCAAGTTGCTGGACCAGTACGACCATGACCTCGCTTCCATCGAACGCGAGAGCGACAAGGACCTTTACCTCAAGTTGGCCGAAGCCGAACTGAAGGCCGAATTCACGGAGGAGCTGAAAGGCATGACCCAAAGCCAGGGACGCTTGCTCATCAAGCTCATCGACCGGGAGACCGGACAAACGAGCTACGAACTGGTGAAGACCTTGCGGGGCTCATTCGAAGCATGGCTGTGGCAGGGCGTGGCGAAGCTTTTCGGCAACGACCTGAAGTCCGATTACGATCCGGATGGTGACGATGCGCTCGTGGAGAGCATCGTACGCCGGATCGAGAACCGCGAACTGGCCTGCACGCCGCGGCCGCCACGCACCGAGAAGGCGCAGGCCCGTTTGGAGAAGCGCAAGGCCCGGCTGTACAAGCGCTACGGGCTGGAAACGGCCCCCACGAGTCTGGCGCAGTAGACGTTCTCAGTGGGCCGGCTGCTCGCCTTCGACGATACCAGCGATACCCAAGGAGATGATGCTGCCGATGAGGTAGCAAACAAGGTCACCCCATTGGAAGGTATTGCCGAGGACCACCTTGGCGAGGGTGATGTGCGACCAGCCCAGGCGATCGATGAGGTGGAGCGCTTGCGCGAACTCCACCAGCACAGCGAAGCCAAGGATCCCTGCGGCCAAAGGAATTGGAGACGCTTGCCAGAACGCGCGCACGGCGAAGAAGAGGAGCATCACCACCAGCACATCGCCGAGGTAGGGACGAATGAATGCATCGCGAACGAAGAGCGCGATAAGCACCTCGGTCACGAATAGAAGTGCCGCCAGCAAGGCCTGAACAGGGTGGAATCGCATCGTTCGTTGGGAACGCGTTCCCTCGCCGCAAAGTGCCCGGTCCTTTCAGATCGCGCGCCCCATCACGTAATCGTCCATCACATACCCGCCGCCGATGTCTATCACCTCTTCGCGAAGCATGCTGAAGCCCATGTACTCGTAGAACCCGATGGCCTTGTTGCGCTTGTTCACGTTCAGCTCGATCACCTTGTCACCTTGGTCGGCGGCGAAGTCCAGCACATGCAGCAGCAGGGTCTTGCCGGCTCCATGGCCTTTCACGGCGGGCCGCACGTACAGCTTGTTCAGGTGGGTGACCTTGCTACGCGCGTAGTGCGGCGTGCAACTGGCGAAACCGATGGCCGCACCCGCATCCTCCAGCAGGAAGAAGTGCTGGTTCTTCTTCGTCATCGATTCACTGAGTACCTGTTCGCTATAAAGCAACTCCAGCATGTAGTCCAGCTGCTCGGCCGAAAGGATCTCCGGGTAATACGCGGCGGGCCATGCTTCCAAGGCGATCGCGCGGATCGTCGGGATATCGTCTGTGCTGGCCTCGCGGATGGTCACTGCTGGAAGGTGGGGGCTACCACCAGATCTTTACTGCCGGGTGTGTAGGTGTAGAATCCTTCGCCGCTCTTCACACCCAATTTGCCCGCCGTCACCATCTGCACCAGCAGGGGGCAGGGCGCGTATTTCGGGTTCCCGAAGCCTTCATGCAACACGCGGAGGATGGCCAAGCAGGTGTCCAATCCGATGAAGTCGGCGAGTTGCAGCGGTCCCATCGGGTGCGCCATGCCCAGTTTCATCACGGTGTCGATCTCCGCAACGCCGCCTACCCCTTGGAAAAGCGTTTCAATGGCCTCGTTGATCATCGGCATCAGGATGCGGTTGGCCACGAAGCCAGCGTAGTCGTTCACTTCTACCGGAACCTTGCCGATGGCCGTGCTCAGGTCCATAACGGTCCTGGTCACCGCATCGCTGGTGTTGTAGCCGCGGATCACCTCCACCAACTTCATCACGGGCACCGGGTTCATGAAGTGCATGCCGATGACGTGCTCGGGGCGACCGGTCACCGCCGCGATGCGCGTGATGCTGATGCTGCTCGTGTTCGTGGCGAGGAGGCAACCGGCGGGCGCGTTCGAGTCGATGTCCTTGAAGATCTTCAGCTTCAGGTCAATGTTCTCCGTGGCCGCTTCCACCACCAGTTCAGCGCTTTTCACACCAGTGGCCATATCCGTAGCCGTGCCGATGTTGCCGAGTGTGGAATTCTTCTGTTCCTCCGTAAGGGTACCCTTGGCGACTTGGCGGTCAAGGTTCTTGGCGATGGTGGCCAACGCCTTGTCCAGCCGGTCTTGCGCGATGTCGATGAGGGTTACGTTGTGCCCAGCTTGCGCGAAGACATGGGCGATGCCGTTGCCCATTTGGCCGGCGCCGATGACGGATACTTTCATGGTCGGCAAAGTAAGGGCGACGCGTGCATCGCTCTTACTTGCCGTCCCCCCGCAACACGATGAGCGCGGTGTACGCCAGGATCTTCAGGTCCACGGCAAGGCTCATGTTCTCGATGTAGAGGATATCGTACTTCAAGCGGCGCAGCATCTGCTCCACGTTCTCCGCGTAGCCGAATTTCACCTGGCCCCAGCTGGTGATACCGGGCCGCACTTTGTGGAGGTGCCGGTAATGGGGGGCCACCTTGGTGATCTCGTCGATGAAGTGCTGCCGTTCAGGGCGTGGGCCCACCAAACTCATGTCGCCCTTCAGCACATTCCAGAACTGGGGCAGTTCATCCATGCGGATGCGCCGGAGGAAGCGGCCGATGGGGGTGATGCGCGGATCCGTGGCGTGGCTAAGGCGGGGACCTTCGGCCTCCGCGTTCTGTACCATGCTCCGGAATTTCACGATACGGAACGGCCGCCCATGAAGGCCCACACGTTCTTGGCTGAAGAAGACGGGTCCTTTGGAGGTCAGCTTCACCAACAATGCGATGAGGATCATCGGCACGAAGAGGACAACGAGCGCGGTGAGGCTGAAGACGATGTCCAGCGCGCGCTTCAAGGCGAACTGCCAGGCCGGCATGATCTGCGGGTTCACCTCGATGAGCGGCGCGCCGAAGATGCTCGTCATCTTCACGCTGCCGCTGAGGATGTCATACATGTCCGGGATGATCTTGATGCGCACCTGGGTTCCCTCCAGCTCGTTGATGATGCGGCTGATGTGCTCGTGCTCCCCGCTTTCCACGGCGATGATGGCCTCTTCCACACCGTGCTGCGCGATCAGGGGCCGCAACTCGTTCCACTTGCCCAGGCGCTTCAGGCCCGCACCGCTCAATTGCTGGTCGCCGCCGTTCACGCTGACGAAACCGATGAAGCGGTTGCCCGGGCTCTTGGGCATGCCTTCGATCTCCTGGTAGATCGCGATCGCCCGCTCATTCCCGCCCACCAGCATGGTGTTGAAGCCGATCTCCCGGCCGTGCACTCGGCGCACCGTGCGGCTGGTGAGCATGAAGCGCAACAGGAAGGTGATGATGAAGTGCAGGCCGAACAGCACCACGAACGACCGGTAGTAGTAGCGGTAGTCCGCCACCGTGTCATCGAGCAGCAGCACGAAGAAGATGACCACCGAGCCGATCAGCGAGATCAGGAGGGTCTGCCCCAGTTCCTTTATCCGGAACCGCCGGAAGATGTCAGCGTAGCCCCCGATAACGAGGTACAGACCTATCCAGAAGACGGGGATCAGCAGCAGTCCCCACCAGTAATTGTCATCGAACTCCACCGGCACCTTGTACTTGAACTTGGCCGGTTCCATATAGATCTTGCGGAAGAGGTAGAAGAGCGTCCAAGCCGCCGTTGCCGCCACCGCGTCGGCCACCAGGTACTTGGCTACTTGGGCGCGCTTGTCCATCCGCTCAGTGGTACACGTTCAGGTTGTCCAGCGTGATGCGGGCGCTCGTAGCACCGTTCTCCAGCGCGGCTTCGATGTAGAACTGACGGCTCACGGATCCTCCGTTGCCCCAAGCGGAAGCCAGGTCGATGTAGACGTGCCGCCAAGGCAAGTCACCGCCAACAGGACCCGTGGCGTTCACGAACAAGTAGGGCAGGGTGATGGGCTGACCGTCCTGGGTATTGTACTTCACTCCGACGAGGAATCGCGTATCGCTCCGGTAGTCGATCTCCAGGAACGTGGGCGAGGTGCCGTTGGGGAAGGACGGGGCGGCGATGGTAGATGCCAGGAATTGGTCATGTTCGGGATCAAGGAATATGCCGACCGCCCTGCTACCGACGAGTATGTCCGCGCTATCGGCGAGGCCTTCAAACGGGACGAACGATGTATCGCTCCCGCTGGTGTCGAATGAGTTGCCGAATTCGAACCCTTCGGTCCAGACCGGAGCATCATAGTAGGTGAAGACCGGTTCCACCCGGGTCTCTTCACCGAGGGTCAGCTCCACGTCTTGCGACCAGGTCTCATAGAAGGGATACTGGATCCTATCGATGGTGATGCCGTTCTTCCGCACCCCGGCCACCAATTTGATGTTCGTCGTACCGTCCGCTAGCACCGGGATCCGGCGGTTCGCCTGCCACACTCCGATGGCTTCGTCATTCGCGTACACCCAGAAATCCGTGACCGATGCGGGCATCACCGTGGTCCCGTCCGCGCTCTTCACCGTTGGCGTACCGATGCGGATGAAGGAGGGCGTGCCGCCGTCCTTGCCGCAGGAGGACAAGAGCAAAAGCAGGAGCGGCGCGGTCCGTAGGGCGCGTAAAGTCATTCCGTGTACGGTAGAACGTATCTCCGTCACTGATCAGTGTGGTGAGGTGAGGCTCATCATGGACATCGCTTCCAAAACGCGGTGCGCGGTTTCCAAGGCCGCAAGACCATCGGCGATCGGTACTTCGGGAACGCGATCCTCCAAGCAGGCAGCAACGAAGGATCGCAGCTCTTCACGTATGGCGTTCACCGCGGGTATCTCCGGCTTGTCGAAGGCGATCTCGCGATGGCCACGGCCGTGTCCCAGATCGATGCTCACCGCGAAGGGGTCGGGTTTATCCACCGGTCGCATGCGCACGATCTCCGTCTTCTTCTCCAGCATGTCCACGCTGATGTAGGCATCCCGTTGGAAGAAGCGGCTCTTGCGCATGTTCTTCAAGCTGATGCGGCTCGCCGTGAGGTTCGCCACGCAACCGCCCTCGAATTCGATGCGCGCGTTGGCGATGTCCGGCGTATCGCTTACCACGGCAACACCGCTCGCGCTGATGCGCGAAACGGGACGGCCAACCACGTGCAGCACGATATCGAGGTCATGGATCATCAGGTCCAGCACCACGCTCACATCCGTCCCGCGTGGGTTCCATTGCGCCAGCCGGTGCGTCTCGATGAACATGGGCCGGTCGAAGGAGGGGAGGGCCATCCGCAGCGCCGGGTTGAACCGCTCCACATGGCCCACCTGCACCTTCAGGCCCGAACGGGCAGCCAGATCGGCCAGTTCCCGGCCTTCTTCCAAGGTGTGCGTCAGCGGCTTTTCGATGAAGACATGCTTGCCCGCCGACAACGCTGCTTTCGCACAGGTATGGTGGGTGAGGGTAGGGGTCACCACATCCACCAGGTCAGACAAAGAGATGAGTTCCTCCATGCTGGCCAGAGCGGGCACACCGAATTCCTTCGCTACGGCATCGCGCTTCTCGGGATGGATGTCATGGATACCGATGACCTCGAGCCCGGGCACCTCCAGTGCTTGCTGCACGTGTATCCGTCCCAAGTGCCCGGCACCCAGGATGCCGATGCGAAGTCGTTTTTCCATGAAAGGCGTGCAAAAGTAGACGGATGCGCTTTCACGCCTCCCGAGTACTCCGGATAGCTTCGCTGCGCCCGACGAACCCGGATCCCATCAGAGGGACCGGTGAGTTTCACCGGACGGCGGATCGCTCCATATGTCCATTCCCATCGACGACTACCGCCACCAAGGCATGCGCAAGCAGCTCGTGGAAGAGCTCAAGCGCAAACGCATCTCGGACCTGGCGGTGCTGCAGGCCATCGCCACCGTACCACGCCACCTGTTCATCGACGACAGTGCCTTCCTCCGGTTGGCTTATGCTGACCAAGCGTTCCCGATCGCCTGTGGCCAGACCATCTCGCAGCCTTACACCGTAGGGTTCCAGACGCAGCTCCTGCAGGTGAAGAAGGGGGATAAAGTGCTGGAGATCGGGACGGGCAGCGGCTATCAAACGGCCGTGCTCTGCGCCTTGGGCGCAAAAGTGTTCAGTATTGAACGGCACCGCCCGTTGCACATGGCCACCAAGCAGCGTTTGGAAAAGCTCGGGTACAGGGCCAATCTCATTTTCGGTGATGGATACAAGGGGGCCCCGACCCATGCGCCCTTTGATCGGATCATCGTTACCTGCGGTGCGCCAGAGGTGCCCGCTGACCTTCCCAAGCAGTTGAAAGTGGGTGGGGTCATGGTGATCCCGGTCGGATCCGATGGCAAACAGACCATGTGTACCTGGACCCGTACAGGACCAGATTCCTTTGAACGTCAGGAGTATGGGGCATTCAGTTTCGTGCCGATGCTGGCGCACAAAGCCAACGGTTGAGCTTGTCGGTATCAACTATCCCATTACTTTCGCCCCCGCTTATTGGAACGACGAGTGCGCCAAGATCGACGACGAACCAACATTTCGGTCCATCCACAATTCTCTGTGGATATGTGCCAAAACTGTTTATAAGTTTGCCGCCGCTTCCGGGTACTTTCGTTCCAGGATTCTCAGCAACAACCTCGAAAAAACACGTCAAACCAAAACGTTCAACATGAAGAAGACTGTACTGTTCGCCGCAGCGATCTTCACCGTAGCAGCTGCGACCGCCCAAACGGGTGAGATCACTAGCGCGAAAGGTGAGAACTGGCTGTCTCAGGACGGCGATTGGGGCCTCACGTTCGATGCCCAGCCCCTGCTCAACTACGCTGGAAACCTGTTCAATGGCAACCTCCAGAACGGTGGCGTGGCCGTGAACAACCTGTTCACCGCCGCGAATGGTTCCCAAGTGGTGATCGGTGGCAAGAAGCTGATCGATGCCAACACCGCTTACCGCGGCAAACTGCGCATCGGTTTCGGCAGCACCAAGAACACGGAATTGGTTCTCACCGCCGACCCTGCTGATGACGCCGCTGCTACCACAGAGGACGTTCAAAAGATCGGTTTCTTCGGTCTGAACATCGGTGCGGGTATCGAAAAGCGTGTAGGCAGCACCCGTGTTGTGGGTATCTACGGAGCTGAACTCAACGTTGGTCTCGCCAGTGGAAAGACGACCTACGAGTACGGTGATGCGCTGAGCGCCAACAACCCTGTTGCGACCAACACCTTCAACCAAGGTGCTGGTGTGACCGAAGTGAAGTCCGGTTCCATCTTCTCCCTCGGCGTGAACGCCTTCGCGGGTGTAGAGTGGTTCTGCGCTCCGAAGATCTCCCTCAGCGGAGAGTACACCTGGGGCCTCGCTCTCAGCAGCCAGGGTCTGGGTTCTACCACGACCGACTCATGGAACGGCGCGAACAACAGCGTTACGACCACTACGACGGAGGGCAACCCGAACGGTGTTGACAAATCCAGCAACTTCAGCTTGGATACCGGCGTTAGCGGTGGCAGCGTTGGCATCAACTTCTACTTCCAGTAAGCGAAGTCGGATCTTTTCAGGAAGCCCCTGCCCAACGGCAGGGGCTTCTGCTTTTGTGCCCAGCTACCTTCGGCTCGATGATCCCCATCCTCACTGCCGAGCAGATCCGGAAGGCTGACGCTTATTCCATCGCGAACGAGCCCATCTCCTCTATTGACCTGATGGAGCGCGCTGCCCAAGCCTGCACGGACCGGCTTACCCGCCTTTTCCCTCTTGCCACCCAGCCCGCCTTCGTCGTGCTCTGCGGACCCGGCAATAATGGAGGGGATGGAATGGCCATCGCGCGCTTGCTCTTCGGTGCGGGCCATGCGGTGCGGGTGATCGCCTGCCCGGGTGAACGCCCCTTCAGCCCGGATGCCGCCGCGAACCGTGCGCGTTTGACCAAGCTGGCACTGGAGGTGGTTGAACTCCAGGTCGGATCCCCGCTGTCCGGGATCCGTGAAAATGAGGTGGTCGTGGATGCCTTGTTCGGGACAGGCTTGGATCGGCCCTTGACCGGTTGGTACAAGGATCTGGTGGTGGCGCTGAACTCCCTTCCGAACGTGGTCGTCTCCGTCGACATGCCCTCCGGCCTCTTCGCTGAGGACAATTCCGCGAACGATACCAAGGCCATCGTGCAAGCTGACGTGGTGCTCACCTTCGAAGTCCCGAAGCTGGCACTGCTCCTTCCCGAGAACGCGCCCTATGTGCGGGAATGGGAGCGTTTGCCTATCGGTCTTGATAGTGCCTTCATCCACGGATCGGGCTCGAAAGACCTGTTGGTGGAGGCCGATGATGTGCACCAATTGATGCCTGACCGCCCACGCGCAGGCCACAAAGGCACCTTTGGGCATGCCCTGATCGCGGCCGGCAGCAGTGGCAAATGCGGAGCGGCCATCTTGGCCGCCCACGCCTGCGCCCGTTCAGGCGTCGGGTTGATCACCGCTCAGCTTCCCCTTGATCTTCAGCCTGCCATGCATGTGGCTTTACCCGAGGTGATGGCTCTGGTGGACGTTTTCGACAAGCGCGCTTCAGGCCTTGGACCTCACGGCTTTTCCGCCATCGGTATCGGGCCCGGAATCGGCACGGATGATGACGCCTCCCGCATGCTCAAGCGCATCGTACAGGATGCTCCCGCTCCATTGGTGTTGGATGCTGACGCGCTCAACATCCTCAGCGAGAACCGCACATGGCTCGCTTTCCTGCCGAAGGGATCCATCCTCACGCCGCATCCCAAGGAGTTCGACCGCTTGACAGACACTTCCGCAACAGGCTTCGAACGGTTGGCCAAGGCCCGGTCCTTCGCGGTGCGGTTCGGCATCGTGCTCGTGCTGAAGGGGGCGCACACGGCGGTGTGCTCACCGGACGGAACGGTCTATTTCAACCCCACCGGTAACCCCGGCATGGCCAAAGGCGGCTCGGGAGATGCCTTAACGGGAATCATCACAGGATTGCGCGCGCAAGGGCTGGAGCCCACATCGGCGGCCGTGCTCGGCGTGTATGCGCATGGTCTCGCTGGTGACCTCGCGGCGAAAGAACTCGGCATGGATGGTATGCTCCCGAGCGATCTGATCGCGCACTTGCCCCTGGCGTGGAGCGGGATCAGGGCTTCGAGTTAGGAGCCAACTCAAGATCGCCCTTTGGGCTGCGCCTTGGTCTTTCGCGACCATCCAGCGTTGCTCACTCCTTGCAGAGCGTCCAGCTATGCGCGGGATTCGCGCCTTGGCTGGCCGCGAAATACCTGCGGCTCGCTACAAATGTGATATTGAGATGGCTCCTAGAACAGATCTTCGATCGGTCCCTTGCCTTCGCGCAACACCAGGGGTTCGTCCCCGCTGAGGTCGATCACCGTACTGCCTGCCAAGCCACCCGCACCGCTGTCGATGACCGCGCCGAGCTGATGGCCGAACTGGTCATGTATCGCCTCCGGGTCCGACGCATGTTCCAGGAACACGTCCGTTCCATGAACGCTGGCGCACACCAAGGCGTGACCGAGACCTTGCACCAACGCGATGGGCACCGGATGTTGCGGCACGCGGATACCGACCGTGCGCTTGTTGTTCTTGAAGATGCGGGGTATCTCGTTGCTCGCCGGTACGATGAAGGTGTACGGCCCCGGCAGGGCGCTCTTCATGATGCGGAACGCCGAGGTTGGAACGGCGCGCGCGTAGGTGCTCAACTGGCTCAGGTCCTGGCAGATCAAGGAGAGGTCCGCCTTCTGTGGTTTGGCCCCTTTGAGCTTCGCTACTTCCTCGATGGCCCGCGACTGTTCTGCACTGCAAACGAAGGCGTACACCGTATCCGTTGGGCATACGATCACCGCGCCGTCGTTCAGCAGATCGATGATCTGTTGGATCTTCCTCGGTTCCGGATTCTTCGGATGGATAGCGAGCAGCATCTGCGAAAGATCAACGCTGCATACCACTGAGGCACAGAGGTGCAAAGAACACGGGGGTAGTCCTGATCACGGCAACATTCCCCATTAAGGCCTCTGTGTCCCTGTGCCCCAGTGGTGTTCTCCCTTTCAGCATCCTCAGGCCTTGGCGGTCTGTTGTGCTGCTTTCTTGTGGTCGGACAAGAACTTTTCCAAGCCGATGGTGGTGAGCGGATGGTCGAACAGGGCCACGATCGCACTGAGCGGACAGGTCGCCACATCGGCACCCACCTCCGCGCATTGAATGATGTGCATCGGATGACGGATACTGGCGGCCAACACTTGTGTGCTGTATCCGTAGTTGTCATAGATGCGCCGGATCTGTGAGATCAAGGCCACACCGTCCGTGCTCACATCATCCAAGCGGCCGATGAATGGCGACACATAAGTGGCACCGGCCTTGGCGCAGAGCAGTGCTTGACCGGGGCTGAACACCAATGTGCAGTTCGTCTTGATACCCTTCGCGGAGAAGTACTTGATGGCCTTCACGCCGTCGCGGATCATCGGGACTTTCACCACGATGTTCGGGTGCAGCGCCGCCAGCTTCTCGCCTTCGCGAACGATTCCCGCGTAGTCCGTACTGATCACTTCCGCACTCACGTCGCCGGGCACGATGTTGCAGATGTCCAAGTAGTGTTGGATGACCCGCTCATCACCGCTGATGCCCTCTTTGGCCATCAAGCTGGGGTTCGTGGTCACGCCGTCGAGCACGCCCAGGTCCTGGGCTTCTTTGATCTGGCTTAGGCTGGCGGTGTCGATGAAGAATTTCATTCCGGCTGGTTTCGCGGCGCGAAGGTAGGTGGGCTCAGGGGGCGGCAAAGCGCACCGTTGAGCGCTTGGTCGAGGTGACCAGTTCGGCCATGTAAACCCCCGGCGTGGGCAAGGTCAGTCGCGCATGTCCGTTGTTCACAGGAAGAGACCGCACCAACCGGCCGACGGCATCAAGGACCCGCAGTTGGCCGAGCTGTTCGGTTACGCCAACGGTGAACAGGTCCACCGTACCGGGAGCGATCACGACCGCTCGGATGGATGCGGTGCTTTCCGCCGCGAAAGGAGCCATGCCGGTTCCGAGATCACCCTCCAAACTGACGTTCTGCGCGTAAACGCCTGCGGCCGTACGGTCGTCCTGCCATACAGTTACCAACTGACCCGCATTGCCGATCCGCCCGCACCCGACATCGTCCTTGTTGCTGTTCACCGTGCAGAGAGCCAGGTCCCACACCGTGTTGCCCGCGACGCCGATCCGTGCGGCCTTTACCTGTTGCTGTCCGAAACCGCCCTCGCTGTACACCACGATACACCCGTCCGAAATGTTGGTGACATCATCCGGCGATGGGAGCGCGGCGCTCTGAGCCACCACTTCGTCGCCTGAGGGTCCGAACTGCGTAACACCGCTCGTATCCAACCGTTGCACATTCCACCCGCCCGCGCTTTGCGCGGTGTTGGTCACCTGCACTGGAAGCATCAGCCCCATCATGTCGTTCAACAGCGTGAGCGGTCCTCCGAAACGCTGGGTGGTGGTACCGGTGATCGCCTGTGTGCCAGCGGCGCTCCATGTGCCACCGTTCGCTCGCACCCGCTGCACGTACACATCGCCCAAAGCCGGGTTGTCCGGGTTGCCGGTGTTGAAGGCCACGTACAGACCATTGTGCCCATCGCGCACCGGCTGGGGGAAATAGAACACCGGTATCGTCTTCGTGGATACCTGCGTTGGCGTGGGCCAAAGCGCGGAGCCTGTGACGTCGAACCGTTGTGCGAACATGTTGCTCGTGAACGGGAACGATCCGGTCTCTTCCACATAAAAAAGCACGAAGCCGTCCAGTGTTGGCACCACCTCGGGCCGTGAGAACCCGTTGGCACCGATCACCTGATGCGGTGATGGCCACTGCGGATCGCCAGCCTCACTGATCAGCTGGTACGGGATCCATTTGGCCGATGCGCCGTCGTTCGCGTTCCATGCGATGAGTACATCGTTGTTGGGGAGCACGCCGATCACCGGTGCCAACCCTTGGACGGAGCCCGCGTCCGTCAACGTGATCCCATCCGCTCCCCACAGCATGTCCCCGGATGCGGACACCTTGTAGACCACGACGTCCAACTGCCCGCTCCGTTCGTCCTGGAACGCCACGATGGCGTCACCGCTGCCATCGACCGCGAGGTCATAGCGGAACAGGGCGCTGTTCTGCGGATGATCGCTCACTATCAGCCCCTCCGCCCCCCAAAGCGCATAGCCGTTCTCGTCCAGCCGTTGCATGCGCAACTGGTACCCACCGGGTTGGTTGTCGAACCAGCTCACATAGGTGCTTCCGTCGAATCGGTCGGTCATGAGCGGTGTGACCGCGTCAACACCCGCTCCACTGCGTACGGAGGTGTTCAGCAGCGTGTTGTTCGTCCATTGTGCGTTCGAAGCGGCGAGCGGCGATGCAAAAAGAAGGAGTGCGGACAGTGTTCGCATGAGCGTGTGGGTTGGATGGTCGAAAGTACTCCGCTTCTTCCGCGGTGCATCAACGGGAACGCAGTACACGTGCGCCGAACATCACCGCCGCTGAAGGCACCCACACCCAAACCATCTCACCGCGCAGCACCGCCCACCCGTGCGTGCTGAAGAACGCCCCCACACCGATGGGTGCCACCCGGATGGGCCGCCAAGGGAAGAACAGCCGCGCATCGTCGAAGGGGGCGAAGAGCGCGCAGCCCAAGCCACCGTTCGTACACATGTCCAACAGCGGGTGGCTCACGGTGGCCAGTGCGATAAGAAGCCATGCCAGCCACGGCGACCCGGACAGGCCGGGACGAAGATGCTTCCGGAAGAACAGCCACGCGAGCAATGCGCCCCACACCACCGCGAAGGCCATGCTGTGGGTGAACCCGCGATGCCCCCAGAAACTACCGTACGGCACGCCTGCCATATGGCCGATCGCATCCAGGTCCGGCACCATCGCGCTCAGTGCGGCGGCCAGCGGCAATTTCCATCGGTGATCGTGTGGGGCGCATGTTCCAGCCAACGCGCAACCGGCTACGGCGTGGGTGAAAATGCTGGGCATGCGCTCGATCCGTTCTTGAATGAACGGGGGCCGCTCACTTGTAGTGCTTACCCACCATCTTCTCGAACTGTCTTCCCGGGAGCAATTTCTTCAGCAGTACACTCAGCTTCTGCACGCCTTGCGCCACGCGGTACACACTGGCCGGCCTTGGAGTGGCGATGATCTTGGCGACTACGAGCGCCAGTTCATCGGGATCGCGGCTATAGTGCAAGCTGCTGCCGAGTATTTCCATCGCACGGTCATAGCCCTTCCTGTAGGGTTCGCTCACGCTCGTTGGCCGTAGGCGGGCGTTCGGGATATTGGTGTTGAACTCGCCCGGCTGCACGGTGACGACGTGGATCCCGAAGGGCTTCACCTCGATGCTGAGCGCCTCGCCGTAGCGGTCCACTGCCGCCTTGCTGGCGCTGTAGAAGGCGCGGTAGGGCAGCCCGAAGTTCGCCGCGATGCTGCTGATGTTGATGATGAGCCCGCTCTTCTGGGCGCGCATGTGGGGCAGTACGGCGCGGCACACACGGTGCAGGCCGAAGAGGTTGGCTTCGAAGAGCTGCTTGGCCAGGTCCACTTCGATGTCCTCCACCGCGCCTTGGATGCCGGTGCCCGCATTGTTCACCAGCACATCGATGCGCTGATGCTTGGCGATGACCTCGTCCACGGCGCGTTTCACGGAGGCCTCGTCGGTGACGTCCATGGCGATGAGCGTCCAGCCCGTGGGCGTTTTGTCCGGTTTTCGGCCCGTACCCACCACTTGGTGGCCCAGCGCGGCCAAGCGCTGGCACATGGCCCAACCTAGGCCGCTGCTGCCGCCGGTAACGAGGACGACTCTGGGGGAGGTGATCAAGCGCAGTGTGAAGGGTAAGGTGAGAGCTGTGAAGTTCGGTTACCCCAAAAAAAGTGGGGCAAGCGACCCGCATCGCACCGCTACAACCGTTTACCCTTGCTGCCTTCCGGCCCTGGGGGATTCAACGGGAGCTGGTCGTACGGGACTTGCCCCGGGCCAAATGTAGTGTTCGGGGGCGCTGACGATCAACTGGAAATGCGTTCGGTGTTCGAGGTTCCTGCCACACACCAGGAACCTCGAACGCCGAACATGGAACCTTGGAGGTCGCTATCTCTTTGTGTTCAGCGCGTTCTCCAAGGCTTCGGAATACAAGGCCATCACCTGGTTGCCGGTAAGGCCGACCTCCGGTTCATAGCCGGGCTGCCAATTCTGCTTCTGCTTGAGATCCTTTGCCTCCGTGTGCTCCATGTACTTGGCGGTGCGCTTGCCGGCCCCGTCGAAGGTCTCCACGGTCACCTTCATGCCGATGAAGCGGTCCGGAGTCTTCTTGCGCGGGTTCTCGCTCTTGCGGAAGACGGCCGATACCACGACCTCCACTTCCACGACCATCCCGAATTTGCCGTCGGCGAGCACGGTCTTCGTCTTGCGGTCAGGAAAGCCGGTGAGGCGTTCCTTGCCCTCGCTTTTTTCGCTTCCGTCCACGTTCAGCGTTTCCAGCGTTATGTCGAGGCGCTTGTTCAGCTTCGCGACGGTGTAGTTGTACAGGGTATCGGCCGTGGGCACCGTTACTTTGGAACCATCCGGTGCCTTGTACACGAAGACCGTGCTGGTATCGGTCCAGATGGAAAATGCGGTGTCGGCCGTCCAGAAGCGGAAACGGGAGATGGTGGCGTTCTGGGCGGATGCCATCGTGGCGGCGAGCGCGAAAGCGGCAAGTGCGGTATAGCGGGTCATGGGGTGAAAATAGTGGCCGCGCCGGATCCGTCGCTTGCTATCACGACGCGGTAGTTCGCAAGTCTTGATAGAGGGGACCTGAGCTGACGGCCTGCCCGACCAACTTGCGCGGTAACGTTCGCCCATGACCCCGATCCTGCTGCTCTCCATCGTCTTCGGCTACTTCCTGCTCTTGCTCGGTATCGCGTGGTACACCAGCCGGGGCGCGGGCGAGCACGCGTTCTACAGCGGGGAGCGCAAGAGCATCTGGTGGGTGGTGGCCTTCGGCATGATCGGTACGAGCCTCAGCGGGGTCACCTTCATCAGCGTGCCCGGTGCCGTGGCGAAGAACCATTGGACCTACCTGCAACTGGTGATCGGCTTCGCCATCGGCTACTGGATCGTCGCTGGCATCCTGTTGCCGCTCTACTACCGCATGCAGCTCACGAGCATCTACGGCTACCTGCGGGAACGGCTCGGCATGATCAGCTATCGCACGGGTGCCTCGTGGTTCATCCTGTCGCGGCTCATGGGCGCCACGCTGCGCATCTACGTGGTGCTGAACGTCATCCACCTGTTCACGCTGGAGAGCATGGGCATCCCGTTCTGGCTCACGGCCGCCACCGTGATGCTCATGATCGTGCTCTACACCTTCCAAGGCGGGGTGAAGACCATCGTGTGGACGGACACGCTGCAGACCGTGTTCATGCTGGCCGCGCTGCTGGGCACCATCATCTTCATCGTGAACAGTGCGGGCATGGAAGGGTGGGGTAAACTGCTTTCCTCGAGCGGCATGATCGGCGTGTGGAACCTGGATTGGAAAAGCGACGGCTACTTCCTGAAGCAGGTGCTCAGCGGCGTGTTCATCACCATCGTGATGACCGGTCTGGACCAGGAGATGATGCAGAAGAACCTCAGCGTGCGCACGGTGGAAGGGGCGCAGAAGAACATGCGCGTGTTCAGCATCGTGCTGCTTGGTGTGAACGTGCTCTTCCTCCTGCTCGGCGCGCTGCTCTGGCTGAAGGCCGGGCAAATGGGAGTGGCCGCTCCGGAGAAAAGCGACCAGTTGTTCCCGATGATGGCATTGCAGCAGTTCCCGTCCTGGCTCGGTCTATTGTTCATCGTTGGCCTCATCAGCGCGCTCTTCCCGAGTGCCGATGGCGCGCTCACCGCGCTCACAGCGAGTACCTGCATCGATTTGATCGGCATCCGCGACCGTGGCTGGGATGAAGCCAAGCAACGGAACGTGCGCCGCGTGGTACACCTGTGCATGGCGGTCGTGTTCTTCGGTAGCATCATGTGGTTCCACTGGCGGCAGGACCCGACCATCATCAAGACGCTTTTCGACCTGGCGGCCATTACATACGGGCCTTTGCTCGGGCTTTTCGCTTTCGGGCTTTTCACACGGTGGAACGTTCAAGGGGCCGCCGTGCCGTTGGTGTGCATCAATGCGGCTCTCGCTACTTTTCTGTTGCGTGCGAACAGCACGGAGCTCTTCTGGGGCTACCAGTTGGGATTCGAAACGCTCATCGTGAACGGGCTACTGACGCTCTTCGGGCTTTGGCTCGTTTCCAGAAATCCTCAGGACGTGGTATCCGGCTGATCCGTTGCCTGGGCAACATTATTCTGGTTGATGCGCTCTTGGTGTTACAAACCGACACACTGACCCCATGAGAACCCCCATCACCCTGCTCGCATCCGCCGCTGCGTTGTTGTCCATCACAGCGTGCAACAAGGACGATGACGGTGGCGGTATGCCCGCTTCCGATCATTCACTGGCCATCGTCGATCAAGCCCGCGTGGCCGCGACACAATCGTTCTCGCTGAACGCCGCCCAGGGAGGATCGATCATCGGCAGCCACGGCACCATCATCAACGTGCTGCCCCACGCGTTCGTGGATCATGACGGCAACCCGGTGACCGGAACCGTGGATGTGGAGCTCATTGAAGCCATGGTACCAGGTGATATGGTGCGGTTGAACATGCAGACCGTGGCCATTGGCGGGAACGGCGAAAAAATGCTCCTCCAAAGCGGGGGGGAATTGCGATTGCGCGCCGAACAGAACGGCGAACAGGTCACCGTCGCTCCCGGAGCGGCCATTATCCACGTTCCGGTCGATCAGCCGGATCCCCTGATGCGGCGCTTCGTTGGCGCTGAAGACGAGAATGGCAACGTGCTGTGGGAGGATGATGGCGAGTTGGGTCTCGATAGTATGGTTTTCGCTGGCGATACCGTTGGCGGAGGGGGTGGCTGGGTCGAAGGCAACTATTATGGCACACCATGGCCGGCCCAGAGCCCAGGAGGTACCTGGCCGGACTACGGTTATATCAATTGCGATAATACCCTGCCTCCCGGAGGTGACAGCACCGATGTGACCATCATCGTGCCCGCGGAATTCGCCAATTGGGGATGCACCGTGTGGATCGTGCTGCCTGATATCGATTGCATGGTGTACATGGAGGGTTGGAACTCGAATGTGGTCCGCGCCGGATTCCCGCTCCGCATCGGTCTCCAGGGGACCATCGTGGCCTTCTCCGAAATGGGTGGCCAATACAGATCGTCCTTCACTCCCATCACGATCACCGACGATCATCAGCAGACCATCACATTGCAACCCACCACCCTCACCGCCTATCAGACCGCGCTCGATGGTTTGTAGGGTTCCTTTTCGCACAAACAATGCGGGGTTCCAAGGATCGGGAGGGCGATACCGCATGACTGCCCGGGTTCTTGGGCAGCCTTTCCACCAGTTTATGCGTCAATGCTCCAGAACGATCGGTTCCCATTGCCGGTGTTCTCAGGTTTTGGTTAAATGGAGGAAGCCCCGTTGATACGGGGCTTCCTGCTTTACAGGGGGGCCGTGCCTTCCGTGCTCACGGGCAGTTGGGCACGTAGTCCGCCCCGTCCCGCTCCTTGTTCGTCCGGTACCAGCGCTCGTTGTTCAAGTAGGTGGAACCATCCCGGTCGTCCAGGAGATAATCCCGCACAGAGCCATCGTTGAACCGCAATCGCAGCAGCGACCGGCCTTGCTCTCCTTTGACCGCGGTCCACGTGCCTTCTCCAGCGCTGTTGCTGCTGCCGTATGCGGAAACGCCATCACCCCCGAAGTTGTGGTCGCTGTTACCGTTCGTCGTGAAGAAGCCTTGCGGGCACAGATCGATCTTCCGGGTGATGCTGTACCCACCGCTGATGCCTCCCGGATAGCCCGCAGGCGAAGAATAGCTGTCCATGTAAGTGAGCCGGTTGCCACTGAGCCGCTCTTTCCAGAATTCGTCCACCACGCCTTCCGGAACAGGTGCTTCTTTCAGGGGCTTTGCGCCCGCCGGGCTTGCAAGCGCTGTGGCGGAAGTGGTGTATACCACGCTCGTATGCACCAGCTTCAGAGCGGCGAGGAGTTCTTTGCTGAACGCGTCCGGCGGAGCGAGCCCGGCTACGGTCACGGTCCTGCCTCCCGGATTCCATGTGCCGATGGCGACCACTTTCATCGGCACGCCTTCCAGCGTGCCGGCATGCGCGACGAAAACCGTGTTGTTTCCCAGGTCCGTGGGCCCTTCGGTCACATGCATCGACGTGCCCGCTCCGTCCTCCGTGGGAGCGGCCAGCTCATCGCGCATGGCCTGTGCGCCCGCGTAATCGGTCGGTCCGATCAGGATCATACCCGCCACCGTTGCGCTGGCCAGCGCATAGCTGCCATCCTGGGCTTCACCTGCCCAGCCGTCCGGAATGGTGAACGAATAGCCCGGTTGCGATTGGTGCCCTTTGAGTTCTTGCGCATGGGTGAGCGCGACAAGAACAATCAACAGACAGGAGGCGATCACGCGCATAGGGAGTGGTTTCACCAAAGATGCGTCCGATCGGCGTCTCCGACCGGGCCGGACATCGGAAGACAGGTCAGCGCCTGAAGAATTTGCCGATGGGGCCGATCAGCTCAGCGTGGATCGCACCGTTGCTGGCCACGATCTCTTCCCCGAAGACGTAGTTCGCACCAGTGTTGAAATCCGTAACGGTACCGCCCGCTTCTTCCACGATCAATGCGCCCGCGGCCACGTCCCAAGGGTTCAATCCGTATTCGTAGAAGGCCTCGAAACGACCGCAGGCCACGTAGGCCAGGTCCGCTGCCGCACTGCCAAGCCGACGGATGCCGCGGCTGTTGTGCATCAACGCGCGCAACAGGTCCATGTACTGCGCCTCCCGGCCGAAATCATCATACGGGAAGCCGGTGGCGAGCAGGCTCTCCATCAGCGTCTTGCGTGCGCTTACGCGAATGACGGTACCGTTCAATCGGGCACCACCGCCCTTCCACGCGCTGAAGCACTCATCGCGCGTCACTTCCAGCACCACGCCGAGGAGCACATCGTTCCCGCGCAACAGCGCCACGCTGGTGCAGTAGCAGGGTATACCATGGATGAAATTCGTCGTGCCATCGAGCGGGTCGATCACCCAGTTCAGTTCCGCACCGCGCGCCCCCGTGCCTTCTTCAGCGATGAAGCCCGCTTCCGGTAGCAGCTTGGAGAGGCCGTCGACAAAGCGCTGTTCCGCGCCCTTGTCCACGTAGCTCACCAGGTTGTTCAGGCTCTTGCTCTCCACGCTCGCCTCGGTGAAGCGCTCGCTTTCTGTGCGGATGAAGGCGGAGACTTCGCGGCTCAGGGCGATGACCCGGTCGGTGAGGTTGGCGAGGTCGAAGGGCATGATGGTGACTTGATCACTGATCGCTTCGGTCGGGGACTCCCTCGCGATCGTCGGAACGTGGGAACCACCACAGGCCGAAAGCCCCGGCGAGCACCAGCAGGGAGCTGATGACCTCCGCTTGTGTCCATGAGCCCAGCCAGAGCTCGTTCACGCGGATCTTCTCGATCAGGAAGCGCTCCACACCGTCGAAGATGAGGAAGAGGCTGAAGATGATGCCGGGTGTCGCGATCCGCTTGCGCAGCATCCACAGCACGCCGAACAGCAGAACGCACATGATGACCTCATACAGCGGAGTAGGGTACACGCCGGGTACCAGGTGCGTGCAGTACTCTTCGAAACCGGGCTGGCACGTGGCCATGCGCTCGCCGACATACCCGCCACGATGCTCGCCGATCACGGCGTTCACGTTGTTCGGGTAGTCATAGCTCCAGAGCCAGCTTGGCAGCCATGAAGGCGCCGGTGATGTGTTCGCGATGCCCCAATCGCCATCACCGCTCACTTGGCAACCCAGGCGCCCGATACCGTAAGCGAGCAGAACACCGGGAGCTGCCGAGTCCACCGAAGGCCAGAACGCCAATCCGTTCTTCCTGAAATAGCGCATCACCATGATGCCCGCGAGGATGAGCCCGCCGTACATGGTGAGACCCGTCACGATGTCTTTCGCGTTCGGCGAGTGGAAGAGTTCGATGAAGTCCCGCGGGTTCTCCAGCCAGTGGAAGAGCTTGGCACCGATGAAGCCCCAGAGCGCCGCCGTGAGCGTGATGTTCCCCGCATGCTGCGCGGCCGGTACGGTTTCAACGACCTCCTCGGGTTTCTCGCGCTCATGCTTCTTCTTGTCGCGCCAGTACATCCAACTGAACACGACCGCCACCAGAATGCCCCCCGTGAGGTTGCCTTTGCCACTGAGCAGGAACGCCGGTGGGTCACCCGTGACCTCCGTGATGTTGAAGGCGATGTAGAGCAGCTTCCAGCCTACGATGAAGCCGACCACCGCTTGCATCGCCAGTTCGATCGGCTTCGGTGCTTCACCGATGATCACCTTGCGCTGCGTGGGTTTCAGCAGTCCCTGGTCCGTCTTGCGCCGCAATTCGGCCGCGAGGGTGTAGTGCGCGGCAACGAACGCGATGGCCACGAAGAACCCGAAGCTGTTCAGGAATTTCAGCGTGGGGATGTCCACACCGAAGAGGTCGAGGAAGGCGTGATAGAGCGTGGGGTACATGATGGCCGATCAGGCGATGTGCTGATGTGCGGATGACAGAACGTCTACAGGACCGCCGATGAGAAGCGCCTCCATATGCCCGTCACCGTTTATGCGATCAAGCCGTGAAGATGCGGTCGTGTTCGTGAGCGATGCGTCGTACGCGGCGGTCACGCGGATGTAGTTGTCCGTGTAACCCAGCATCTCTCCCTCAGGGTCTCCGCTTCGGGACCCTGAGGTGCTATGCTCCTCTGTCTCGAAAAGGACAGGCCTTGTTGTTCCGGCGTGCCGCTCGTAGTGCGCGCGCTGGAATTTGCTTCCGAGGATGCGCAGTTGCTTGGTGCGTTCGCGGCGGACATCCATCAGAACGGCGTCCTCCATGCGCACCGCTGTGGTATTGGCCCGCTCGCTGTAAGTGAACACGTGCAGGTAGTCGACCGCGATGGAACGGAGGAAGGCGTGCGTCTTCAGGAATCCCTCATCCGTTTCGCCGGGTGTACCGGTGATCACGTCCGCGCCGATGCACGCATGGGGCATGATGTTCTTGATGTGCGCGACGCGATCGGCGTACAACGAAGTGTCGTAGCGCCGGCGCATGCGTTGCAGGATCTCATCACTTCCGCTCTGCAACGGCATGTGGAAGTGCGGCATGAATTTCCGGCTCCCGGCCACGAAGTCGATGATGCGGTCATCGCACAGATTCGGCTCGATGCTGCTGATGCGGAAGCGTTCGATGCCTTCGACACGATCCAGTGCTTCGATGAGTTGAAGGAAGCTCTCGCCGTTCAAGCGGCCGAAATCACCCGTGTTCACACCCGTGAGCACGATCTCCTTCACGCCGCTCGCAGCGATGCCTTGAGCGATGGCGACCGTTTCCGCTGTGGTGCCGCTGCGACTTCTTCCGCGTGCCAGCGGAATGGTGCAGAAGGAGCAGAAGTAGTCGCAACCGTCCTGCACCTTCAAGAAGGTCCGCGTCCGGTCGTTCGCGTTCCACGAGGGGACGAACGTGCGGGTTTCTTTGATGGGGGAGTAGTGCACCCCACCCCGGCCCTCCCCGGTGGGGAGGGTGGAGTGAACAGCGCTCTTCTCGATGTGCTCGACCAGGTCGAACTTCTCGTTCGCGCCGAGCACCAGGTCAACGCCGGGGATGGAGGCGATCTCTTCTGGCTTCAATTGCGCGTAGCAGCCCACCACGGCGATGAAGGCCTCGGGATTGATCCGCTGGAAGCGGCGCACCCATTGGCGGCATTCCTTGTCCGCGTTCTCCGTCACGCTGCAGGTGTTCAGCACGAAGACGTCCGGGCGCTCCTCCACCTTTACCCGAGCGTAGCCCGCTTCCTCCAGCGAACGCGCGAGCGTGCTGGTCTCGGCGAAGTTCAGCTTGCAGCCGAGGGTGTGGAAGGCGGCGGTGCGTGTGGAACCCATGGGGTGAATGAGCAGGACCAAAAGCAGGAGCAAGGACCTGACCGCGCCTGCTCCTGTCCCTGATCAGGAAGGGCCGCGAAAGTACCTAACGAGCGCCCGCTCACTCCTTCACGAACCGCGCGGAAAGTCGCTTCCCATCCTGCGACCGTAGTGTGAGCACATAGGCCCCCGCTGGCAAGTGCTGCGTGGCGAACTGGACCTGACCTGCGCTGCTGGGCGGCAACACCAGCGGCAGTCTCCGGCCATCAGCGCCGATAGCGAACGCTTGCGTGGGCTTGAAGCCCTCAGGCAGCATGGCGGACAATGTGTTCTTGGCAGGAACAGGATACACCACGAGCTGCGCGGGCTTCACCAATGGCCGCACTCCTGTTTCGTCGGTCACTACCACCGTGGCGGCCGGTGTGTGGATCGGCGGGTTGAAGTCGAAATAGATGTCCGCCGTGTTGCTGATCTCCTGGCTGAGGGCGAGTGGGAGCATGGGCTTGATGCGGAAGTTCACCAGGCCATGGCTCATCGGCTCGTTGGTGTTGCTGTCCGGCAGCAGGATGTTGTTGAAGGTGAATGTGAGGATGCCGTTTCCGGTAAGCGTGTAGGTGTACGGATGCGAGGCCGCGCCCATCTCGAAGGTGCGTGTGTCCACATCCAGCGGCAAGGTGTCCCGCACCACCACGGTGAATGCGGTGTCGTTGCCCGTATTCTGGAATTGGATGGTGTAGTCCAGGACGCTGTCGTTCATGATGTGGTAGAAGTCGCGCGGCAACACCTGCTTGTCGTTCGGGTCGAAGCTGCCGGTGATCTCACGTGTGAATGTGATGGTGTTGTTGGCCAGGTCCGTCTCCGTGCTGTCCTGTACAACGCTGTAGGTATGCGTCACGGTCGTTCCGATCAATCCGGGATCCGCGGGCACGGCTGCTTCCACGTAGGCGAACGTGTAGTCGAAACCGCCCAGACTGTCCGGTCCGGTCCACGTGATCACATTGCCGGAAACATCGGAAGGGGTGGGGTAGATGTCCACCAGCGTGAGTAATGGATCCACGGTGAGCGTGCGGGTCAACGGGCCGGTGGTGGCACCTCCCATGTTGGGTGTATTGCAGTAGATCATGTGGGTGAATCCCGGGCGGGCCGGAGCCGAGGCACCGAAAGCCTGTACGTCCACTTCATCCATGCCCGGTGAGGGAGCGATATTCATCGTCCAGGTCTTCAGTTCGTCCGGGGTTACGATGAGCGTATCGCTTATGGAAACCGGTGCACCGAGCGTTGTGGCGCTGGGGGGCGTGGCCGTGTTGAACTCACAGGACAGGTCGTTGATGCTGGTGGCGATGGTGAGGCCGCTGGTGCCATCGTCATAGTTGCTCAGCACATAGACCGAGTCACTGCGAACGCCGATGATCTCCGACCGGACATTGGATACCGTCAAACTTGTCCAGGCGGACGTTGGCGTTCCATCCGTGCCCAGCGCGAGAAGACCTGAACCGTTCTGTTGGGTGGCCACGAGCAGGTCGCCGCTCGGCAATTGCGCGATGCTGGTCAGTTCCGCCGGATAGCTCTTGATCCAATCCAAGGTGCCATCGGCATTGAAGTGTATGACGCAGCCGCCGTAGGTGGTCTGGTATCGACCTGCGGCGTAATAGGTGTTGTCCGCAGCGCGGATCATGGCCTTGGGGAAAACACCGGGGAACTCATAGGTGAACGCCCATAGGCCACTGCCATCCCCATTGATGCGCATGATCGTTGTTTTGGCCGCCGAGTGCCATTGTCCGAGAACGGTCATCTCGTCGCCCGGTTCCTGGATCACCGTCATGGCGCCCATCTGGTGCAATGCATCCATAGTGGTGACCGAGAACCTGTTGTACCAGATGGGCAGGCCGCTCGCATCCAATCGGGCGAGCCCGACCGCTTTGATGCAATCGGCGGTGACCAACAGATCGCCGTTCGGCAGTTCTTGAACATCATGCACGTAAGCCCCCAGGTTCTGATAAGTAGAGTCCGCCATATAGATGCGGGACCAATCAAACTGCCCATCCTGAGCCATCGATACCAGGCACGGGGCATCGTATTGCCAGGCCGGGCTGAAGTATCCATTGACGAGCGACCCGCCATCCGAACGCTCCATGACGCCTTCCGGAGAGAGCCAATTGCTCGGGCTCATATGAACAATGCGCCGCATCCAATCCGGTTGTGCATCAGGCCCGACCCGGCCGATGCTCATGGCCTGGGTCCACTCGGCGTACAACACGCCACCTGCGGCATCGAGCTTTGCACCGTTCCAGCCCTGGGACCATCCAGGCAGCTGCGGCACATAAAGTTGGTGGATGCAGTTCTGACCGGTAGTGCTCAGGACGATCGTCGTTGACAGAATAGTGGTCAGGTATTTCATCGCGGGTTGAGTTGGGACGGCCGAAACTATGCGACCGGGAGTACCGGAAGGGATCCCTCATGCGGAATCACCCGAATACGTGATGGTCAAGCCCTCGTCCCCATTTGTTTCATGGAACTCAACTGTGCCTCGTCGGTCCATGAGCGTGCGTGCCCGCACCCAAACATGAAGCTCACCTTGTCCAGTCATGATTCTGGACATCCGGCGGTGATATCGCGAGATCGCCGGGATGCGCAACCTTCACCACGGATCCCGTCTTCCCGTCGTTCCACCCATGAACCACCGACCATGAACCACCTTTCCGCATTCGGGGCCATCCTCTTCAGCGCTTCCACCTTCGCCGATCCGCTCAGTATTTCCTCCGGTATCGTGCATGAAGCCCATTGCGGGCAGGCCAACGGCGCTATCGAGACCTATGTGTCCGGTGGTACGCCTCCGTACACTTATGTCTGGTCGCCCGAACCACCCAATGGTCAAGGTACTGCGCAGATCCATGGACTACCTGCGGGTGATTGGACGTTGACCGTGACCGATGCCATGGCCCAGCAAACGAGCCTATCGTGGACCGTTATCAACGATCCGGACCTGCTCGGAACGGAATTCAACTACCCTGCACAGGATAGCCATGCGAACTGCCCGGGCCAGTGCTGGGGTGAGTTCCGTGTTCCGGAAAGCTACCTGCCGGGTGTGGCCCCTTACCAGTACAGTGAGCCCATCGCGGGCTATGATATCCTCGGTGAGCCGTTTTTCTATGTCCCTGGTGGTGCATGCGGCGGGACCACTTATCAAATCGGCATTACCGATAATACCGGATGTTCGGGAACGATGATGGTCGTGATCGCCGAACCCCAGATCGGTTCGCTACCCATGGCCGTTACCGATATCCAGGGCTCTTGTACCGGTGGCAGTGGTGGTTCAGTTACCGTTGAGAACGTATATGACGGGACTTTCTTCCAAGCACCGGCGCTCACGCTCTATGACATGCAGGACAATTACATCGCGGGCCAGCAGGGTGTGGGGCAAACGGTCGTCTTCGCCGATCTGCCGCCGGGACAGTACTATGCCAAACGCGATTGGAACTGGTCTTACCAGTACACGGCTTTTCCCTGCGACATGGATGCCACACTGCCGTTCGACATTCCCGATCTGGGCGCGGCTTGCGGCACAGTGAGCGGCGATGTCTTTATCGACAACGACCAGGATTGCGCGCAGGGCGGGGGAGAAGTGAACGTTCCCGAACTGGTGCTGCAGATCGAACCGGGCGGCACCTATGCGATCACCGATGCGAACGGCCACTATTCCGTGGACCTTGGTGATGGAGCTTACACGCTGGCCCAGAATGATGGGAGCCTCGTGCAGCTCTGCCCGGTCACATCTCCGGTACCTTTCACGATGGCGAGCAATGCCGTGGTCATCGATCTGGCGGACAGCAGCTCAGTGCCCTTGGACCTCCAGGCCTTCATCAGCGGAACGGCGGCGCATCCGGGCATGACCATCACGTATGCGCTGAAGGTGAAGAACGCAAGCCCACAGGTGAGCGGTCCGGTCACCATGACGCTGAGCGCTGACCTGTCGCTGAACTTCTTGAGCGCAACGGTCACGCCCGCCAGCATCGTGGGCAATACGATCACTTGGGACCTGGCGGTGCTGACGGCGTATGCTCAACAGACCATCGGGGTGCAGTTCGAAGTGCCCGTGGGCGCACCGTTGGGCGGCAACGTCTTCGCTTCGTTGTACGTGACGAATACGCAGCCCGACGCGAACGTGGTGAACAACAACGCCGCGCTGAACACCACCGTTACAGGCAGTTTCGACCCGAACGAGAAGGTGGTGCAACCATCGGACATCTTCTTCCTGGATATCGATGACCACCTCAGCTATGTGATCCGCTTCCAGAACACGGGCACCGATACGGCCTATAACGTGGTGGTCACCGATACACTGAGTGCCGACCTTGACATGGGGGCGTTCCTGCAAGGCGCCAGCTCACATCCCTGCACGGTGGAATTCCTCGCCGACCGTGTCGTACGCTGGACCTTCGCGGATATCCTCCTTCCCGACAGTGGGACCAACGAGGTGGCCAGTCATGGCTTCATCGGGTTCGACATCAAACCGGCCCAAGACCTCGGCGGCGGTATCTATATCAATAATGCGTCGGACATCTACTTCGACTTCAATGATCCGGTGCGAACGAACACGGCAAGTGTGTTGGCGGAGTTCAGCGTGGGGGTGGCATCTGCGGAGGTCTCAGATCGACCCGTAGTGTTCCCCAACCCTGCAACGGACAAGTTGACCATCACCTTGCCCGCTGGTCATCCGCTCCCCGCTTACGTCGATGTCCTAGCCGCGGATGGCCGGATCACCCGTTTGCTGATCCGCCTGGACGGCACTTTGGATGTCCGGTCGCTCGCTCCCGGGGCATATGCTGTTCGGTCCGATGGTTTGCTGGGCCGTTTCGTGAAGCAGTAAGGTCTTTGGGGGCTGTTTCGGAAATATCGGACACGTTCCGGATCCCCCTCATTTTCACCCTTTTGGATGACCCCGATGCGGCGATGTTCAACTAAATGTGCAACGCGTCGGCAACCCCTCCGTTGAAGCGCCGTCTACCCATCGCTCCTGATGAACTACCCGATGGAACGCTCCTCAATGGCCAGCCGATCGAACCTCATCCTTACCAGCGGCATCGTCAGCGCCGTGCTTTCCGCCACCCTGTTCTGCGTGGCGTACCTGGTGCTCTGATCGGGCTCCTTCCGTCGGCGCGGCTATCTTTCGCGGATGCGGCGCCTGCTCGCAACGCTGCTTCCCCTCTTTCCTGCCATCGTCGGTGCCCAACCGACGCCGCGAACCTTGCTTTGGTCCGTTACGGCCCCCATGGGCGAGCCCTCCTTTCTGTACGGCACCCTGCATAGCCGCGATGCCCGCGTGTTCCAGTTCCAGGACAGCGTGCTGCTGGCCTTCGCCGCGTGCGATGTCATCGCGGGCGAACTCGAGGTGAAGGAGGCCCGCCGATTGGACAATGCCGTGATGAACGCCATGCTGCTGCCGAACGGGAGCTCGCTCGATCGCCTCTACAACAAGCGTGACTACCTGCGCGTGATCGATGGGTTGAAGGAGAAACTCGGCCCCCTGGCCCCCATGTGTACCAAGCTCCGGCCCTTCTATACCGTGGCGATGCTGAGCGAAATGGCGCTCGGTAACGACAGCGCCATCGTCTTGGACGCCTGGTTCCAGCAACGTGCTGAAGCGATGGACCGGAAAGTGGTCGGCCTCGAAACGATCACCGAGCAGCTCGCCGCCGTGGAGCGCGTCCCGCTCCGCGACCAAGCGCGCCTCCTGTACGATGTGGTGGTCCGGGACGAGGATGACGACGGGACAAGCAAGGCGATGAACGCGTATGTGGCGTGTGATCTGGACGCGCTCATGCGCATCGTGGGCCGAGATGGCCTGCCCGAACACGCCGACAAAGCCCTGCTCCAAGAGCGGAACGCCCGCATGGCGGACCGCTTGGCCAAGCATATGTCCGGCGGGCACCGGGTCTTTGCCGCTGTCGGTGCCGCGCATCTCTCCGGTGAGAATGGCATGTTGGCCGAACTCCGCGCGCGCGGTTTCAGCGTGCAGCCCGTGGCTCCCGTCGCCGTGATCAAGGGTGCCGTGGCCCCATGCGATGCCGTAGAACCGGCCCCAATCGCAGTACTGCCTCCCGCCATCGCGCTGAAAAAGGGTGTGCATGTGCGCAACGATACGCTCGGGTACTCAGTGGATATGCCACAGCCCCCATTGATGCGAGTGGTGCGCGACGACGATTCCGTGCAGGTGATCGAATGGACAGCTACCAGCCCGGATGGCCTTCATACCGTGAGCGTCACCACATGGGAGGGAGCTGGGATCGCGCGGTTGGATGCCCGTTCGCGCATCGACGCATTGCGCAAAAGGGAAGGGGAGATAGAAGACGCACCCGCGGCCCTTACCCGCGTGGATGGTTCCCAAGCCTTCGCTTGCAACGGGGATCCTGTCTTGGGCGATCAGGCCCTGCGCATCACGGTGGCCACGCCATTGCGCACGCATGTCTTCGCCATCTCCAATGATATGGGCCGTTCCCAGGACTTCGTGGATCGCGTGGTGCGCAGCATCCGCATCACCGAGGGCAAGGCGCTTGATTGAACCGACCCGTTGATCACGCTGATGCGCCAGCTGCTCTCCTTCCTGTTCGCCCTGCCGCTTTGGGTCCTTGGCCAAGACTCCCAGAACGCCCTCCTCTGGCGCATCAGCCGACCAGAAGGAGGGCCGCCTAGCTACCTCTTGGGCACCGTGCACAGCCGCGACGCCCGGGCGTACGCCGCCATCGCCTTGGCCCAAGCCGCCATGGACGCCTGTGCCAGCGTGTACGGCGAGCTGGACATGGCCGCCGCGAAGAACCTGGGGGCCTCCGCCATGGACAGGGTGTTGATGCCCGCCGGACAACGCCTTTCGGACCTGTATTCCCCCGGCAAGTACAAACGCGTGCAGAAGGTGCTCCAAGACAAGGTCGGGCCGATGTACATGATGCTCACGCACATGAAACCCATCCTTCTCTCGGCCATGCTCACCGAGGAGACCATGGGGAAGGACAGCGCCCTGGTGCTGGACGAATACCTGCAGACCCGCGCCAAGGAGAAAGGCAAACGCACCGGCGGCATCGAGACCATCGCCGAGCAGCTCACGGCCATGGATGCCATACCGCTGAAGGACCAGGCCGACATGCTCTACGCCACCGTGCGCGCCCATGGCCAGGCGAAGGAGATGGACCGCATGCTGGATGCCTATGCCCGGCAGGATCTCGCCGTCATCGGCAAGCTGATGAAGACCGGCGGAATGACCGATGCGTTCTCACGCTCGCTGCTTATTGAACGGAACATGGTCATGGCGAAGCGCATCGACAGTCTGATGACCAATGGCCCGGCAATGTTCGCGGTGGGTGCCGCGCATCTGCCGGGCACGGGCGGCGTGCTGGCGCTGCTCGTGGCCCACGGCCTGCAGGTACAACCCGTATGGGAAACCGCTTCCATCGGACCCGCGTTCACTGAAACGGGTGTCGAGCCTCCGCCCTTGTCGCAAGAGGCTCGCGAAGATGCGACCGGTGACAACGCGGTGCTTGAAGAGGTGCCACCGCCACAAGAAGAACTGCGGCGCGCCATCGCGAGCCGACCGGGCTCAGAAGGCGTCGATTGGAATTTCCTGAACGTGGATTCGCTCGGCTTCTCGGCCTGGTTCCCCGGTCCGGTCCTGCCGATCACCGGTTCATCGCAGGGCGAGCACGGCATCCAGCGCAGGGCCAAGTACATCAGTGAAGCAGGCCCGGACGCTCCGGTCTGCCTCATCGGTGTCGGGCTCAGGCTTGCAGGAGGCGCTTCCGATGAAGAGATCCTCACCTCCCTGATCGGCGACATAGGGGAAGAGAATGCTCATCGGACCGAGATACATGGCTTTCCCGCGTTACGGATGTCGGGAAAGGCCAACGACGGTGGTGAAATGCGTTCTCTGATGGTACTGACCGGTACGTACCAATTCCTGCTCATCGCCCAGTTCCCTGCGGATCATGCGGCACAGGCCGTTTTGGCGGATGAGTTTCTCGGCTCGTTCGTTCCCTTCGGGTCGAAGTGATCATCTCACCACGACTTTCTCTCGCGCCAACATCCGGCCAGTTGTCGTTTCCCGGAGCAGGACCGTGTAGAGCCCTGTGGATAGGCCTGATGGCCCCAGCTTGAAACCCGATCGAGCACCGGTCCCGCTGATCCGCTGCGTCCAGACAACAGCACCGCGTGCATCCACCAACTCCAGTTGCCCACCGCCGTATGCATAACCATTGATGCCGGTGGCTGCATCGGCCGGGTTTCCCAGGATCTCCAACACGTTTTTCCTTGCCGGTTCCTCCGTGATATTCTGCGGAATGCCACCACAAGCGGCGAAGGCGGTGGTAGGGACGATCTCGACCGCGTAGTCCACGTCCATGCCTGTAAGAACCATCGGGTCAGCCACGTAGCCGATCGTTGTATTATGGCTCAGTGTGGATGGGGTCCGCTCGATAACGGCCTGGTCCAGCCAACACGACTGAGGTACGGTGCTGCTCGAAAGTTCCATCGATACGTGATCATCGAATACCAGCGTGTCCTGGAAGAGCATCGCGAAGGAAAGGCTGTCCCCGATCCAGGATGCGGTGCGTTGGATCATCGTGTTGAACGGAGTGCTCTGATCGAGTTGTACACCGCCCTGGATCGCGAGGTCAGTGCCCAAGCGCATGACGAAAAAGGGGACTGAGCCTTCACAGAGCACGGTGCCGTCCGGCTGAGCGAACACGTGTTTCGGAATGAGCGGTTGTTGGTAAGGGTTGCTCGGCCATTGCAGGGTCCAGTAGTTGAGGATGGTCCCTTCACCGTCCATCTGCGCCATTTGGGCTGGCCCTCCATCCGGCCAAGAGATCCACCGGATGGTACCATCGTCCATGGGAATGGCGTAGTCGTACGCGGGTGCTTGGGTCGTGTAATACCGCTTGGACCACTGTACGCTCCCCTCCGCGTTCAAGCGAGCGATGTATCGCGGGCCGTTGATACTGTTGCCCATGACCAAAAGATCACCAGAGGTGCTCACCGCCAACGAGGAGAGGGGGGCCTCCATGCTGCCCAGCATGGGGCGAAAGCCTGTGGACCATACCACTCCTCCATCGGGGGCCAGTTCAGTGATCGACACGACCCCTGCACGACAAGCGGCCAATACGAGATCCCCGGATGGCAGTGCGATCATTCTCGGGATCCCGATCAGGCTGGATGTATCGGTCGGGCTGAATGTATACTGTTTGGAGAGGAGGAGTTGGCCTGAGGGATCGAAGCGCAGCACATCGAAGAGCGTGGGTGCAGCAGCGTATCCCACGAGCAGCGCGACGCCATTCTCGGGGAGCCCGACCGCGCCGTACAGCCAGTAGGACGCGGTAGTGGTGCTCGGCTGCACCCGCATACGCCAGGTCGCATCCCCCTCAGGGTCTATTCGGAGAAGTTGGATGCTTCCACCCATCGTCGATATCGCTGCCGTTCTGGAGCCATCCCCATGGCGCACGAATTCCAGTGCATGCGGTCCCGCGCCAGCTTCTATGTCCTGCACCGGTACGCGTTCATCGTATGCGGACCATTGAGCGTTGAGAATCGCCGGAATGAGGAGGAGCGAGAAGGTCAGGTCACGCATGGCGTTTTCTTTCCAATACGACGTTCGTGCAAGGACGAACCGCTGCCTGTGATCGGTATCGTCGGATCAGGACTGTCAGAATGTCCTCAGCGTGTGGATGCGTCCATCCAGCAGATGATCGGCCGGTGGTCGCTCAACTCGTCAGGCAGTGTCTGGAAGCCCCACGAACACAGTTCGGGTCCGTGCATGATGTGGTCGATGCGGAAGCTGGGGAAGGCCCCGATGTAGGTGTGACCGATGCCGCTGCCGCTCTCAACGAACGCATCCTCCAGATCCACTGCGCGCAGCTGGTGGTAGCTGTAGCTCATCGGCGTGTCGTTCATGTCACCGCACCAGATCACAGGGTGCGGGCTGGTGCGCATGTGCGCGGCGATGGTCTCCATCTGGCTTGCCCGGCGGATGAAGCCGCTCCTCAAACGCCGCAGTATCCGCTTGCCGCCCTTCTCCAGCACCTCGGTGGACGAACCGTCCTGCACGTCCTTCATGAAGCGGTAGTCCTGGTCGCCGAAGCGCAGGCTCGCGAGGTGCGCGTTGTACACCCGCACCGTGTCGTCATCGATGCGGATGTCCGTCCACAGGCACAGGTTGTTCAGGTCGTCCGGGAAGTGGATCGCGCCCTTGGCCACGATGGGTTTCGTGCTGAAGGTGGCGATACCGAAATGGTGCCCGGCCTTCGTGTGCGCCGTGTACTCGTCCGCGTAGTTGGTAAAACGGTAGTCACGCATCAGTTCATCGCGTACGGCGGTCCCCAACTTCTTCTCCACGTTCAGGAATTCCTGCATGCACAGGATGTCCGCGTCCTCCACGCGGATCAGGTCCAGCATCTCCTCCTTCGTCTGTGCGTTGTGGCTCCAGCTGTACAGGTCGAAGATCCGCACGTTCCAGCTCATCACCTTGAAGGGCGCATGGGTTGCCTCAGGTGCATCGCTCTCGCCGAACAATTGCAGGTATTCGCCCACATGACCGTAGCCGAGGAGGATGGCGATGAGCGAGGGCCAGATGCGCTTCCGGCGGAACATCAGCCACCAGCCGATGCAGAACAGGTTCGCCAGCAGGATGAACGGATAGGCCATGCCGAAGAGCGCCAATGGCCAGAAGGTCGTCGGGCTCACCCGGATGCTCAGGTAGGAGAGGAGCAAGGCCACAACGGCCAGCCCGTTCAGCCACCACAACGGCAAGTGCCAGCGGCTGGGTCGGCGCTTCTTCGGCTGTTCGCTCTTCTCTTCGCTCATTTTCCCGTCAACCTTCCGGCCTCAAGCTACAAGCTCCGCACGGTTTCTACGCAGGCATCATCCTTTTGTGCAATTCCGGTGACCGCGCCACAGGCTGCTGGCCACTGGCTGTTGGCTGGGCAGCGCCGGGCGGCTACTTCTGCGCTGCGCTCCGGTGTCGCCCAGCCCAGCGCCCGCGCCCGATGCGCTGAACGCAGTGCCGCGCCGAAGGGCCAGTGGCCAGCAGCCAAAGGCCAGCAGCGCATTTCACTCCTTGCTCGCATGGAAAAGGAAATCCCTCTCTTCCTTGCTCAAGCTATCATACCCGCTGCGCGAGATCTTGTCCAGGATGGCGTCCACGCGCGCCTGCTTCTCCTTCTTGGCCGTGTTGAACTCCACGTCCACCATCACGCCGCGACGGGTCGGCTTCTTCGCCACACGCAGGCGGGAGCGTTTCTTTCCAAGGAGGAAGTCACCTATGCGGACGAGGCCGTTCACGAAACTCTCGCTCCAATCACTGCCCCGCTTCATCATCATGGCGGCAGAGAAACCGTATAACGCACCACCGATGTGCGCAGCATGGGCTACGCCGTCCGGCGATCCCATGCCGATGAGATCCAAGAGCATCAGTACGCCAGCGAAATACATCAACTTCACTGGCCCGATCAGCAGCACGTTCACCAACATGTCAGGGCGGTAGCTGGCGATCATCACAACAATGCTCACTACTGCGCCTGATGCTCCAAGTGCGGTCGGGAGCTTGTCTCCCACAGGAAAAAAGTTGCTGGTCGTCACGAAGAGCGCGGAGCCGAACAAGCCCCCCAACAGGTAAGTTCCGAGCATCCGCCGGTCTCCCAGGATATCGCCGTAGAGTCGACCGATCGTCCACAGGAGCACCATGTTCCAGAACAGATGGCCCGGGTCGTAGTGCAAGAACATGTTTGTAACCAGGGTCCAAGGTCTGCGGAGCAGAACGCCCAAGTCGGACGGAAGGACCATGTATTCGACCACCTTCGTGTGGAACAGTTCCATCGCCAGCGTACGGTCGCGGGTTATGGCCCAAAGCACGAGGAACGATGTCCAGATCGCCAAGAAGACGGCGATGTTCAAGAACACCAGTCTGATCAGCATACCGCCATGCCTCCAGCGGCTCCGGATATCGTCTGCCAGAGTCATGGGTTTCTCCTTGTCTCGTCCGCTATCGCCATCGTTCAACGCCAGTGATCATCGAAGAACATGTTCTTCTTCTCGTAATAGCGCACCAGGAAAAAGCCGGCGATCAGCCCGCCGATGTGCGCGAAGTGCGCGGTGTTGTCGCCTTGTGCGTTGGCCACTCCACTGAAAAGCT
>JBGAJW010000100.1:0-12253 GCA_044224725.1 Flavobacteriales bacterium | reverse complement strand
AGGAGCAGGTCTACCAGCTCTTCCAGCGCATCCATCAAACGGTAGGCGGTGATCCCAAGTCGCGCGCCGAGAAGAAGGAGAAGAAGGAAAAGGAGAACCTGGACAACGATATCGTGGAGGACGAGGCCCACAGCGAGTCGCTGCTGGACACCTTGAAGGGGCTCACACCGAAAGGCTTCGAGCGCATTTGCAAGCGACTGCTCACCGAGATCGGCATTCACGACATCCAGATCACCGGCGGCGCTGGCGACCAGGGCATTGATGGTATCGGCCGCATCCGCCTGAACGATGTGGTGAACTTCAACATCGTGTTCCAGTGCAAGCGCTACAAGGAGACCGTCTCCCCCGCCTTGGTCCGCGACTTCCGCGGCAGCATGCAGGGCCGCGCCGAGAAGGGTCTGATCCTCACCACCGGTCGCTTCACTTCCGAAGCACAGAAGGAGGCCAACCGGGATGGCGTCCCTCCCATCGAGCTGATCGACGGCGAACGCCTGGTAAGCCTGTTCGAGAAGTACGAGCTGGGCCTGAAGCCGAAGACCGTGTACGAGCTGGTGCCGGAGTTCTTCAGGAGTTTCGAGAGTTAAGACCCAATCTCAGTGCGCACCTTCTCGAAGAGCCCCTTGTTCAAGTCGATGGGTGTGCCGCACTTGGGGCAGGTGATCTGGGCTTGGGTAGTTTGGAACAATGAAAGGTCGTTCGTAGTCCAGGTTGGTAGTCACCACTCATAATTCACCTAATCCTCTCAACGGCCGCCTAGTCAAACTGATTCCGTGAAATGAAGTTTGTGGATGAAGCCTGGTTGGTGCATATTTAGTGAATACATCCCCTGCCAAACATGGAACCTGCCGGACCGCCCCAGAATTTTGATAAGGACTGGATTGACTTTAATGTGGAGCAGCTATTTCCTAAGGAGCATAGGAGACGGCTTGATATGCACTTGGCCGAAAGTATTAGCATGACTGACCTCGAGGATGCAAATATTCGATCGGATTTGCGGCAGGGCATTATTGAGACGTTACGAACTGAACTGCCCGAAAATCTCACTTCAGTATGGGGTAGACTTGAGCGTGACTATTCCAAGAATGACGAGGACCGGGCTGCCTTGATGACGAGATCGGCAGCGCTTGTTAAGGAGTGGAACGCGGCCTGGACGTCTAAATTCTCAGATGGCCAGTTTCATCCTGCATTCCCAGAAATTTCGCTGAGCCGGCTTCAATTGGAGGGTATCGATTTTACAAATGCCTACTTCACGCCTACGGAGAATGAATACCTCAATCATTTCGAAGCCAACCTGAGAGGTTCTCGTTTGAACGGTGCTTTTCTTGGTGAAGCAAATCTTAGTGCTGCGAATCTCTCTGGAGCCTCTTTGGTCAGAACGACTTTGCGTAAGGCCAGTATGATTAAGACGAATCTTGCAGGGGCAGATCTATCATACGCCGACCTGCGCAATGCTAATCTTCGTGGTGCTAATTTGAAGAATGCAAAACTACGAAATGCCGATTTGACTGGAGCTGATTTGCGTAGTGCAGATTTAGACCACGCCGACCTATTCGGTGTTAAGGGCCTTCGGCTGGACGAGAATCCAGTCTTCCGAACTCAGTTCACGAATCGTTCAGGTCTTGTGTGGGGGGTTATGGCGAAAGCGTTCGTCATAATTCAGTGGGTACTCATTCGTTTGAAGATCTGGCATGAGCACGAACGTGAGAATCTTCCGCATTGGAAGGATGACCCATGGACCCAGCTTCGCATAGCGTATACCGGACCGCGGTTCATTCTCGTCTTTCTGCTTGTGCTCATCTTCTTCGTTCCTAGACTCTTGGAAGTCTCATTGTTGGCCTGGCTCGGACAAACACAGGCCAATATTGTTGATTGGGCCCATTTGGACCCCAACATGCTTAAGGCAAGAATGCGGCCAACCTGGGAGGTCCTACTGGCACTGAACAAGAACTGGGCTTCATCGGCCCTTGTCGTAGTCCTCATTGTGTACAACGTCTTGCGCGGTATGCTCACCCTTCTGGTAACTCGTCTGCGCGATACTGAAGAACGGTCTTGGGTATCTCCGGGTCGGGTGGAATACATGCCACTGTTTGTAGTGCACAGAATCCTAAGAGTTCTCTCGTGGGTGGCCATCCTCTCGGCAAGTTGGGCTCTCTTGGAGTGGCTTCGCACCCCTGTGATTATCCCCTAATCGCGAATCAAGCTTTCTCGCCCCCAAGGACCTCCCCATTGTACCCGAAACCCGCCTGCACGTCGTCTGCCACATCCGAATTGGTCCACCACACTACTTCCGCAGCAAGCGTTGAATAAGTTGCCACGCCACGAGCTCGGAGACAATGTGCATCCTGTTCTGATGACGACCTGTTATGGGCCTGCTTCGCGGCGCGCACCTGTCACGGCCGCAAGAGCTTCTGCACGGTCATCAACGCTCCACGCTCGTCGGTGACCCGGATGCCATATAGCCCCGAACGCAGTTTGCCGATGGGAATGAGCGTTCCGGCGATCGTGATGGCCCCGGATAAGCAGACCCTTCCGGCGTTGTCGAACACGGCGAATGCGCGGGGCGATCGACCTTGACAACCATCCACCTGCAGGAGATCCGCTGTCAGGTAGGTGAGCTGCAACGTACAGTGGCCCTGATCCTGGGCCATCGGCGGGCCGACACCGACGGGCAGCGCCGCACAACCGGCCGTGTCCGGGCCGCAGGGTGCAAGGAACTGCACGCTGCCATCGGCGGTAAGGCATTGCAGCCATCGGCCCAACTGGAAATAACCGTAGTCACATGCCAGCAGCCCATTGGTGCTCCCAACCCCTTCGATCATCGCGAAACGAAGGCATACCGCGCTCGTGTCGAAATTGAGCCGTTTGTGGTACGTGCCGTCGACCAGGGCGGAATCGATGGATATGACCGCGAGCGGTAGGGCGGCCGTCGCTCCAAGGTATCCCTTCAGTGTATCTCCCACCTCCAGGCTGAAATCGTACAGGAGTGAATCTGATGTGATCAGGTCCGTTCGCAGGTACACCTTCCGCGCGGAGCTGTCCTCGCGGATGTACGCTACCGGTTCCACCATGGGGATCTGGCAACACGCTCCGGTGGTTGTCGGTATGAGGTCGCTCACCATGACCGCATAGGTGTTTCCATCGATCAGGGTATCGCCGTTCGAATAGGTCCTGATGTAACCCAGATCGCCGCATCCCGGATCGGTGCATCCGGTGGTCATGCACCAGATCGCATTGGCGAGCGGCAGTGCGTGGTAGGCATCGGCCTGCCCCTTGAGCGCGACCGGCATGGTGGCGGCCGCGACCGATGCGGCGACGGCGATCACTCGGCTCTGCACGTGGGTTGACATGGATGCAAGGTACTAAGGCCGGCCGTTCGCTGGCCCCGTTCCCGATCGGGCCTGCTTGTGGTGGTGGCTTGCACGGCCCCAAGTTACTCGTCCGCCGTCTCATTCCATGATCAACGAGCGGCTCGATCGCTCTCGTGCGCGATCTCCAACTGGACCTCGGCAGGGTCTGCCAAGTGAACTCCCCGACAGGTCCCGCAAGCCGCCCCCAAGAGGTCTGCCACATACGGACGGGTCCGTCGCGTTACCTCCGCAGCAAGCGCAGCATGAGCTTCCACGCCACGAGGTCGGAGACCTTTTCGGGATACACGTTCCTCAACGTCTCCGAGCGGTACTGCTCTTCCAAGCATGTGGTACCGGCCTTCCAAGCATATAGTACTGGCCTGCCAAGGATGTCGTACTGGTCCGGCAAGCATAGAGTGCTGGTCAGGCAAGCACCTGGTATGGCCTGCCAAACATGTGGTACTGCCATGGCAAGCATGTGGTACTGCCCTGGCAAGCATGAGGTACCGCCCTGCCAAGCATGTGGTACCCCCCTGCCAAGCATGCGGTACCGCCCTGGCAAGCATGTGGTACCGACCTGCCAAGCATGTTGTATTGCTCTGCCAAGCATGTAGTACTGCCATGTCGGGCATGTGATACTGCCCTGCCAAGCATGTGATACTGCTGTCTCAAGCATGTGATACTGCCCTGACAAGCATGTGATACTGCCGCCTCAAGCATGTGATACTGCCCTGACAAGCATGTGGCATTGACTTGTCAAGCAAGTAGTACTGCCCTGGCAACCACGTGGTATTGCCCTGACAAGCATGTAGCACTGCCCCGAAAAGCATGTGGTACTCTCCTCCCGCAGGGCCTCCGTTCCTCGCTACGCCGCCCTACTTACGCATCAAGCGCAGCATGAGCTTCCACGCCACGAGGTCGGAGACCTTTTCGGGATACACGTTCCTCGACGTCTCCCAGTCGTAGAATTTCCGCAGCGCTTCCAGGAATTCTGCCTCGGCGGGTGCGGAAAAGGACGATTGCGGAATCCTCAGGCCTAGCTTCGACTCAGCCCGCGATCCACGATGCGATCCACCGAACGCTACCGGCCTGGCCGCCATCTACGGGCAGGCGCGGCCTACCTACACAGAGGAACTGGTGCGTCGGTGCTTGGAACAGGCACCGAAAACCGGCTTGCTCGTGGACCTTGGTTGCGGTACGGGCATCTCCACGCGCCTTTTCGCAACCACCGGCCACCCGGTGGTCGGCATGGACCCCGACGCGGAAGTCGCGGGAATGGAGTCACCCCCTCAACGCAGGTAGCGCTCCGCTTCGATCACTTCCCAGTCCGGATCGGCACGCAGGAGTTGCTCGATGATCGGTCGGTGGCCGTTGCCCACGATGACCAGGACGCGCTGGTCGGCATCCCTCGTTGAGCGGCAGATGTTCGCGTACATCCGGATGTTGCGCAGGTACCATTGGCCCAGGAATTCCGCACCGGCATCATCACCGAGCGGGCCGAGCCGCGCAGCGGCGAAAACACTGTTCACCGCCAATGCCGTTCGAGTCCCCTCCGCCGAGTTCAATTGCCGCAAACCATCGATGATGCGCTGATGCATCCGCAGCGAGTCCTGGTCCATCACCAACCGCACCACACTGTCCATATAGGCCTCGAACCATGCGGCGCGGCCGCTCTTTGCGGCGGCGTAGTTGAGCGTATCGTACAGGAAGAGCCCATCGGCATCGATGCACTGCGGAGGGCCGGTTTCGAAGCGCCGCGCCTGGCGGTAGCCGATCTGGTACACCTCGTTCTTGCGCAACGTGAAGCGATCGGCCAGGTACTCGGCATAGGTACTGTCCACATACGGTTGATCCGCCACTACCTTCCATTCCACCATGATGCGGTCCGGAGCGAAGGCGGCCAGCTTTTCGTTCAACTCCTGGATCTCCGCTTGCCGCTGTGCACTCAGGATGTCGATCTCACCGTGCTTGATGGCGTCCTGGTTCGTCGCGAAATGAAAGGTGCCGAGCACCATGATCTGCTTACGCGCACCTTGCTGTGCGACGGCGGAAGCCTGCCCCGGGCTTAGACCCGGGGTGGCGACAACGGCAAGTGCGGCCCAGAGCGGAAAGCGGAGGAAATGGATCATTGCGGAATGTAGGGATCGGATGCAGACCTGTTCCTGGACAGACTTTCTTCAGGGTCATGTGACGGAAGCAGGCCGAATGATGGCGTCCTGACCATGGAACTGATCGCCCCCCTACCTCCTCAACAACCGTAACATCAGCCTCATCGCCACCAGTACCGACACCTTTTCGGGATACACATTCCTGGAGGGGTCATCTTCCTCCACCACATACACCGTTGGACCACGTGACGCGCCACGAGCATCGTTCAGTGATCGGAGGACATGGCGACCTATCCCCGCGGTTATTTGGCCGTTGGACCGGTGCGGGACACCTCTTCTCGCTCCGCGCTTTCCGCACCAGCGCTGTGGCGCACATTCGCAGGGCATGGTCCAGTTCCAACGGTTCGCGCCTCCCGACGCCCTGCGCCCCTGGGTCGCCTGCCTTACCGTGATCGAGCACAACGGACCCGCACGAACCGCCATCCCGCAGCGCGTTACACCGGACGGCTGCGTTGAATTGAATTTCAACCTGGGCGCTCCCCTGTTGCGCACCACCGCGACGGCCACGCAACGGTTGGTCGGCGCTTATGTGGCATGCCGCCATGCGCGTCCGTATTTCGTGCAGCGCACAGGAAGCACGCAGGTGATCAGCGTCCGTTTCCATCCCTGGGGTGTGCCGCGCCTACCGGGCATGGCCGTGCATGAACTGGCGGATGAGGCTATCGCTGCGGGTGAGGTCTTCGGCCCGGAGGTGCGAAGTGTGGAGGAGGAAGTGCTGAGCACAATGGACAGGGCGGTCGCCCTTGGTCGCGTGACGGAATTCCTTGTGCGCACGCTGCCCTCGTACACCAAGGATGCATTGGTGATCGATGCCGCGCGACAATTGAGCGGAACGCAGGAAACGTATGCCCTGCGGAAGTTGGAACACCGCTACGGCATTTCCGCCCGCCGCTTGCAGCAGCGGTTCCACGAACACATGGGCATGGCCCCCAAGGCCTTCCTGCGGCTGATGCGATTCCAGCGCGCATTGCGCGGATTGCAACAGGGCGCATCGTGCCTGGATGTGGCATTCGACCAGGGCTACAGCGACCAGTCGCACCTGGTTCGCGAGTTCAAGGCGTTCGCCGGCCTGCCCCCTTTCCGCTATGGCCGGGAGGCGCATCCGCTCAACGACGCCATGCTGCTGTAGCAAGCCGCCGTGTTTCGTTTTCGTTCAAGTTCGTGCCACAGGGGCCGCGATAGGTTCGCAGCCGATTCACCTGTCCGGACCATGCGACACGCACGCACGCTCTTCCTCCTGCTCGGCACGCTCGCCATCAACGCGACCTACGCTTCCGACGATTACGTCTTCTCCTATTCCACGGCACCCTACGTGCCGCTCACCGACCCCATCGTGGTGGTCACGAACGCGGAGTTCGATGGAAGCTACCGCTACGTTCCCATCGGTTTCGACTTCGTCTATTGGGGCATGGGCCAGACGGTCTTCACCTTCAATACGCACGGCTATTGTGCCTTCGGCCTCTCGCCCAACTACGGTTTCTATCCCTTCAACCTCGGCCTGGTCGGCATCGGCGATTCGCAGGTGGGTTATGTGCAGGACCTGTCCGGCGGGCCGGGCCATGGCATCCTGAAAGTGGAATGGAAGCATGTCGGCTTCTTCAGCTTTCCGGACGGCACGGACCATGTGAGCTGGCAGGTCTGGCTGTATGAAGGCTCCAATGCGGTCGAACTGCACTTCGGTCCCTCCGCCATAGCGACCGAGCACTACGCCGGCCTGTTCGGCAGCATCAATGGCCCACAGATTGAATTCATCCATCCGGAGGCTGAAGGCTTCTATGACCTGGAAGGTCTGGCCGATTCACCAGCCGCCATCTACATGCCCGGGGAGGATCTCTTCCTCCACGGCTATCCGGAGCAAGGAATGGTGTACCGGTTCACTCCGTTGGCGAGCATCGGAGTGGCGGAAACGCGAATGCGGGAGCATACACTCCTGCTTTACCCCCAGCCAGCAGCGGAGCTCTTGCACGTTGCGCACGCGGACGGTTCACCGATCATGGGTCCGTATGCCGTATGCGATGCCACAGGCCATGTGGTGCAGGAAGGCCGAGTGCCTCCGAACGGGATCGATGTGACGCACCTCAGCGATGGCTGTTACATCCTGCGCACCACCGAAGGTGCTCTGGTGCGGCAGCAACGCTTTGTTCGCATGGCGCGCTGATCATGGTCGCTCGTTCCCTATTGTTAGCGGCCGTGGCCGCATCGCTCATGCTCGATCGTTCCACCATGCCCGAACAACGCATCGCCGACCATGCCCACGCGTTCGATTTCTGGCTGGGTGATTGGAAGCTGACCTGGGGTGATAGCGGCGTGGCCTCGAACCGCATCGTGCGTGAAATGGACGACCGGGTGATCGCCGAGCATTTCCTCGACGCTTCTACGAACTACCGCGGTTCGAGCTGGAGCGTGTATGACAGTCTGAGCGATCGATGGCAACAGACCTGGGTGGATAACCAAGGAAACTACTTCGCCCTCAGCGGAGCATGGATGCAGGACCGCATGGTGCTGGAGACACGACCGGCCGGCACCGACGGCCGTCGCTACTACCGCATGGTCTTTCGGGACATTGAGCGGGACGGCTTCTGGTGGGAATGGTCAGTGACGGAAGACAAGGGCGCAACGTGGACGCAGAAGTGGCGCATCCGCTACACGCGCATATGACCTTGGCGCCCGACGGTGCTACGTCCTGAGCAACCGCAGTATCAGTCTCCACGCCACCAGCTCCGACACCTTCTCGGGATACACGTTCCTCGAGGTCTTGAAGTCGTGGAACTTCCGCAGCGCGTTCCTAACGCTCCGTTCCTCGTCGCTCTGCATAAATGGAGTGCGGTGTTAGGAGGTCGAACCCTGTGGATACCTTGTACCCGATGCGCTGTGCTCTTCACCTCGTGTGCTTGATCGCCACGGGCCTGTGCATGAAGGCCAGCGCACAGATCGCCTCCGCCCCTGCCTCAGCCATGGTGCCCGGCCTTCCACCGGATGAATACGTGGACGTGACCGGCGACGGCCGCGCGGACCTGCTGATCACCGGTCGCACCATACACAGCTCTGATCCCCAACAACCCGGTTACCTGGGCCAGTACAAGTTGGGTGTGCGGACGCTCAACGGCACGGCTATGCTTATGTGGAGCACCCCCAGTAACCAGCGCTGGTTCACTCTGGACAGCGCCGCGCGGCTGGACACGGCGGAGCTCGCCGCGCGCATCCACTTCAAGCAATTGAGTTGGACCGACGAAGACCAACCCACGGAGTTCTGGTTGCTGGAGCGCCCCTTCGGCCCTGCGATCACCAAGGAGCAGGATGGTTGGTACGGCACGGGCGATCATCACGATGGGAGGACCATGGTGCTTCGCAGTGCGAACGAACGCGGCACGAGCATCGCGGCCTTCCGTTTCGAGCTTCCCTATCCGTACGGCCGTGTGAAGGTGAACCAGCAAGAAGCCGTGCGCGTGCCGAACGGCTTCGGTGAGGAAGGTGATCCTGTACCCACAAGGCCGGTAGTGAAGGATGGCTTCGACTTCGGGCATGAGCGCGATGTGCCAGAGGTGATGGTGCCGCCGGGACTCGCACCGGATGAGCCGGTGGACCTGAACGAGGATGGCGTGATCGATGTGGTGATCCGTTCGGTGGATCCGTTGCCAGGCAAGGGATCCACCGGGCACACCGTGCGCGGCGTATCACCCTTGCCCGGCACGGCTTTACTGATCGCCAAAGAAGGTTTGGGGGTGTGGGGCCCGTTCATTCTGCGTGAAGGGGAGGCGCTCACCCCGGAAGGATTGAACGCGGGCTTGCAGTTCGGTGCACTGAAATGGAGCTCATCTGAAGATCAAGCGTTCATCGAAGTGTTGCGACACGCGCACGGCACTTCGGACGGATCCGCGGGCTGGTCATCTGCTTATCCCGCATTCGATGGTACGCTCGTGTACCGAACGAACCTCTACGGCCGGGCACAGATCGGTGCGCTCTCCGTGGAGTACACGCTGCCCGGTGGTGTGTTGGGTGTACGACCGGAGGCTTGGGTGGAGGAAGGTGGAGTGTTGCAGGTGCGGTGATCACGGCTTCCATTCCGCGCAGATCTTCCGCTGCAGTTCAACAAAGCCGGGACAACTTTCGATGTGTGTCACCTTCAGATCATTCCTGTCCTTGCGCACATGTGGACGCCAGCCGAAGAGGTTGAGGGTGCCCGGTCTGCCGCCTTGGATGGTGTAGCACCGTTCAAGGATTTCGTCCACCTTCCCTTCGCGCGTGCGATAGACCACGCCGAAGGTCCAGGTGCCGGGCCATGTCCCGGGCTTCATTACGCAGCGGTCCCAGTCCGCCACGCTCACACCGATCTGCGTGCGCAGGACGTAGTACAGGTCACTGATCACATCCTCCGCTCCGCCCACGGGATGCAGGTAGGTGGGTGCGCGATGGTCGCGCCCCAGCCGATTGATCATGCGCCGCATGTACCGATCGATCCGGCCCACATGTCCACGTTCGATGATGCGCGCTAAACGTGGATCGTTGTCGGCGAAGGCGAACAACGGGCCCAGCAACAGAAGCAGCATCCACGCTCTCATTCCTTCAACCAGTTGCGCCAGTCCGCCATGGCCTGAGCCACTTGCTTCTCGCTCATGTCCATGCGCATCCGCTGGTCTCCTGTGGTCACATGGGTAAGTGGATGGCGATGTCGGCCAGGCTCTAAGGCTCTTTGCGCTCCCCCACCGTGAAATACAGGTCTTTTCCCAGCAGGAAGTCCACATCGCGGAGGTTCGCCCCCTGCGCGGCCACTTGCCGGATGCGGTAGCGGCCGGCTTCGAGCTTCGGCGGCAGATAGAGCGTAACGTGATGGGGCCAACTCTCGCCATACACGTCGGTATCCGTGCGTACGGCGAAGGTGAAGTCGCACAGGTAGGTGCAACAGTCCTTCATGTAGAGCCCGCCCATGCTCGCCTGGTGGGGTTGGCCGCTGTTCTCCCAGGTGAATTCGAACCGCACACTGTCCGTTGGTGAAGGGTTGATGGGGTTGATGCGGACGTGCGTGCCCGTTGGATCACCGATGACGGTATCACGGGGAAGTCCCGTTTCGATGTGCAGCCCATTATGATCCATGCGGAACCGCGATGGCACCCACGGAATGGTTCCCATGTGCACCTCCGTTCGATAAGGCACGCGTACCACCATCCCGTGCAGGGCATCCAGCGTGCTCAAAGGCGATGCAACGAACTCCACGTCCACCCATTCGCGTCCGGCCTCCATGGTGGTAGCACCATCCAGGTCTCCTTCGAAATAGCCGGTCATCGGATCGATGACGATGGAGCGCGCCCAGTTCTGGCCTGCCCTGGCGTAGAAGTTCATGAAGCCGATGGTGTCGCGGATAGCCCCGATGTTGGCGATGGTGCCGCACAGATGCACGCGCTTGGGCAGGTCGGTGACCACGACCGTTCCGGGTTTGAAGTCGATGCGCAGTCCATCCGCTGTATAGGTGAGGCCTCGCTCCGATAACCGCGGAGGAAAGGCGATGCGCATGTGTTCCCGCTTGTGGAAGATCTCCATCCACAACGTGTCCCTATGGTATGCCGCATCTGACTTGTAGGTGCCGAACGAGCAGGAAACGGATCCCGGATCCTTGCCCCCCACGCCCACGACTTTTCCGTCCAAGAGGAACCGGTACTCCTTCGTGGTGCGCAGTGCGTTCGGCGATACCAATTGGCCATTGTTGTACAGTGCGAAGTGCACGTGCAGGTATTCGAATACCGGCTGTGCCTGTACGGCGAGCACTGTAAGCAAGAGGATGAGTGTGGCGTTCTCGCGCATTCACAGGTCAGTACACGTGGGGTATGAGCCGGTTCAGGTCCTTCGGGACGATGCGCGGATGGTTCCCATGATCGGACGTTGATCATGTGCGGTGTGCACTGATACCGCGCACGGCTACCGCCACAAGGAATGGCTCGTCACTTTTCCCGTGGTGTTGTCCACGAGCACCACGAGCGGCTCGCTCAACTTGTTCGGCACGGGCGGGCGCGTACCCACGAAGGCGAAGGCCTCTGTGCCGGGCAGGATCCGTTGCAACAGGAAACGGTCCAGGCCGGTATCCACGCTCCAGCGGATCTGTCCGTCCGGATCCACCCGCGAAACCATCAACGTGCCCGTGAGCCCGGGTGCGCTGGTGTGGACCATCAGCGCGCCGTCGGGATCCTTCAGCCGCAGCGGCGCTGACTTGATGTCCATGCGCAAAAAAGCGGCGTTGAGGTAGTCGGTGTCGCCGATGGGTGCGATGGAGCGGATGCGGTAGTACGCACTGTCGTCCCCTGCCTCCAATTCGGCCCTGCACATTCGGCGCATCCGCTTGGCATCCTCCGCGCTCTCCACCGCCTTGATCCAACTCTTCACCTTGAATCCGCCTTCCAACTCTTCCGGTGAATGAAGCCCCAACCACCTTCCGCTCGTGGTGATGAACCCCGCTGCCAAGTGGTCCGCTGGTTCGTGGCGTTCGAAACGCGCGTTGGAGGGTTTGGGCTTTACAGCGGTGGCATTCCATGTCGCGGGATCCACATCCAAAGCGGCGCTGTGGTCGTCGTTCATGATGTGCATTTTCCCATCGACGATGTCCATGCCGCGCGGATCCTCCCACCAGCCGGGGTCGAGCGAGGGGTTGGCCTTGCGCAGGTCCTCCGGCGTGATGAGCTCGTAGTCGCTCAAGCGAACGCCGAAAAGACCGGTGCAGTCGAACCACAGCGTGCGGCCATCACTGCCCAT
>JBGAJW010000099.1:0-12684 GCA_044224725.1 Flavobacteriales bacterium | reverse complement strand
GGAAGAATGCTGAACGGCAGCACACCCAGGTTCCCGATCACCAGCCACATGAGCACGAAGCCGATACCCCAAGCGAGCGCAGCGGTCTCCAACAGCGTGAAGCGCCTTGCGAGCAGCAGGATCACGACAGCGAAGCACAGCGACCAGAGGCCCCAGACCGCACCGTTGACGGGCGCTGCCGGGAAGGTGAGCCCCTGCCCGGTGTAGTGCGCGGTCCACGCATCGAGCAGCACGAGTTGGTTGCGGATGAACTCGTTGATGGAGATCCATGCCGTGGCGGCGAGGAGGGCGACGATCGGGCGCATGTGTTGCGTGAAGGTGTGCGAAACTACCATGTGCCGATGACCGATCGGACCGCGTTGCCGGACGCCAATTCCCTTCACCAGCGCGGCGGATCCCGACGGAACGTGGGATGAACCGACCGACATGGGCCCGTATGGCGGATATGGCACGACACGGGTACTGGGTGGTCCGGTCCATCGTTGCGTGCATGGTGCGGGACATGAGCCGTGGATGCGACCCGCACCGCAGAGCCACTACGGGAAGGCCGCGTCGTACCGGCTGTTCGGTCGCAGGTACAGCACATCGTTGCGCAGGTCGAGCAGCCAGTCGAAGCGTGTGAGCAGTTCACCACCGATGACGCTGGAGGGGATGGACGAGCGTGGATCCATCAGGCTCGCCGGCACGTCGGTGAGCGTGCCGCCCGCGATCGTGAACGCAGGGATGCGCACACGCGCGTTGCGCAGCTCATGTCCGAAGGAATCCTTGAGCACCTCGGTGCCCAGCGTGTCCAGCTGGTGCAGGCCGGGGTGCTCCAGCACCGAGCGTGTGCCGAACAGGAGCGCGCCGCTATGGCCGCTGTGCACCATGAAGGCCTGGTCGAATGAGCCCGCCGCAGCACGCACCGGAATGGTGATGAAGAAGCTGCCGCGCTGATACGCGATGGGCACGGCCGCATAACCTGTCGTCGCCTGCGGCAGCCGGTCGTGCACCACGATCCGACGGTGATCGAAGTCCACCTCGAGCACCTGGTCCGCGAAGAAGTCGTAGCCGACCTTGCCGTCGCTCCCTTCGCCGGAGAGTGGACTGGTCCCGAGTTCCACATCGGCCCAGTTCCGCGGCCCGATGCGCAGCGTGTGGTGCGCGCTGAGGTCCGATGCGCCGCCGCCGCCCCAGGAGCCGGAGGTCACCTTCGCATCGGTGTGGAAGCTGTGCATGCGCGCACGTGCGGCCTCGGTGATGTCCAGCCCGCGCATACCGGTGTGGAACATGAGCCGCAGCGTATCGCGCGCGTCGATCACCGCGGTGAGCAGGATGTTGTTCTTCGGTGTGAGCACGAAGGGGATCGTGTCCGGCACGGTGCGCACCGGCGGCGGTCTGTAGCGCAGATCGTCCGCTCGGATGGCGCTGCGCAACCGCGTGAAGCAGCTGTCGGTGTCGTTCAGCAGGATCACGAAGTCGAACACGTCGCCGGGCTTCAGCTCGAAGACGAGGGAATCCGCCTCCGCGATGAAGCGCACCGTCTTGCTGGCGCGCGTGCGGTCGGCCACGTAGATATCGGGCCGCGCGTTGGGGTCGAGCGACCAGTAGCCCACGCGCCGCTCCGCGCCATCCTGGATGGTGATCGCGGGCGTGTGCGAACGCAGGACGGGAGGATCCTGGGCGGCCACTGGATACACGAGGAACGGAACGAGGAACACCGCGACACGCATGCCGCCAAGGTAGCGGCCCCGATGCCCGCGCCGCAGTGCGCGTCACGCTGACCTCAACTCCATCCTTCACTACCCGCGACCAGGTCCGGCCCCGATCACGCGCACGCAGGATGAAGAAGCGGAGGCTGGCGGCCATCCCCCGAATGCGCGAGCATCACGCTCGTGCCTTCCACCCGATCACATCACCACGAAGCGAACGCTCCCCCTCCCCTTCTCCCCGGACCATACCAGCGTGTAGGTACCCGGCCGCAGTTCGCGCACGGAAACCCGCATCAGATGCTCTTGGGCCGGGAGGCGCATCACCTGCCGGCCTGCCGCATCCAGCACCAGCAGCATGTCGCCGCGCTCGAAGGCACCGGTGATGGTCAGCTGCTCGCGGGTCGGGTTGGGGTACACTTGCAATGGGGTCCATGCATGATCCTCGTGCACACCCAAGGTCAGGTCCACCCCGTACTTCACCGTGAAGATGGTACTGCCCGCATCCGAATAGAGCGGCTCGGAAGGCCCCGGATAGAAGACCGCCGTATCCGAGAAAGTGCCCGTCATGAACACATTGCCCATGTTGTCGACCGCGGCGCCATTGGCGGTATCGAAAGTCTCCGGGCTGTTCACCAGGCGCACCCAGAGGAAGCCGCCATCCGCAGTGTAGTGCGCGGTGAAGAGGTCGTTGGGCTGTATGGGCGCGTAGATCGTCTCTCCTGCACCGGGGTCGTAGTCCTGAGTCTGCGCGATGGCGCAGGTGACCACTACGCCGCCTTGCGGATCCAGGGCCATGTCGCCCACGCAATCGAAATGGATGTTGCCTTGCAGCTGGTTTGCCCAGAGCGCGTTACCGCTGGTATCCAGCCGGGCGAAGAGCGTTTGCGGATAAGTGGGCGACGGTGGAACCAGTTCCAGGATCCCCGAACCGGGGTCCGCATCCACGGTGCCCCGGAAGGACGCGAAGACGTACACGCTGGTGTCCGTGGCGCGCACCACCTCCCCGCTCATGTCGTCCGCCGCGCTTTGGCTCTTCAGCCAGATCACCTGGCCCGCCGTATCCGTCTTGCACAGGTAGGTGGACATGCGATCGCTCGGCAGGTCCAGTGTATGCGTGCCGTTCACGGTGGTAACGCCCTTGCAACCGCCGTACAGGTAGAGGCGATCGCCGGCGCAGGCCACGGAAAAGGGGCGTTGCATGCCGCTGCCGGTGATGCTCTTCGCCCAGAGGAATGCACCGGCCGCGCTGTATTTCGCATAGTATCCGTCCCAAATGCCGCCGCCGAACTGCAGGGTCGTGTCGCCATCGCCGAAGCTCACCGCGGCACTGGTCATGCCCGTCACGTACACGTTGTTCGCGGCGTCCACCGTCAGGCCATGGTCCTGGTCCTCCCCGGGGCCGGTGATGCGCTGCAACCACAGGAACTGCCCGGCGGAGGAGAGCTTCAGCACGAAGCAATCGGACGTGCCCGAGCCAGGGGTCACCGTATCCGGCCCCATGTCCCAGTCGAAATAACTGTTGAAGTAGCCCGTCACCAGCACATCGCTGTTGCCGTCCACCGCCACGTTCTTGGCGATCTCGGTGCCGCTGCCGCCCACGAGGTAGTGCCATAGGTAGTCGCCGTCGTTGGTGTACTTCACCACGTAGATGTCCCCGTTCACGCCGCTGCCCGGCGGGCTCAGCGCCTCCCCGGGGCCCGGGTCCCAGTCCACTGCCGTGTTCACGTTGCCGCAGGCGTACACGTTGCCCTGCGCATCCACGGCCACGGCCTTGCTAACGCCATAGCCCACGGGCGCGGCCCAAGCGAAGAGTTGGGCGTGCGAGGAGATGGACGCCGTGGCGAGGGCCAAGGCGATGAGGGATCGGCAGACCATGCGGCCAAAGTAGGTTGATGGGTGCGGGTCGGTGAAGGATGGATGGAGGGGATCGGGTGAACGATCAACTCCGCTTGACCGCACAGGGACAGTGGAGACATGGTGGGAGAAGCACAGCCACCGTGGCCTTCCATGGGCGAGGCGCCGATCACTCCCTTCCCTTGTCCAACTTCACGGCATAGCGGTCCAACAGGTCCCACACGTGCTTGTGGTGGTCCCAGTTGTTCAGGTCGGTGTTCACGATCATGAAGCGCCCGATGCCGGTGGCTTCGTTGAAGAACATCATGGAGAACATGCCCGGATCACCACCCGTGTGCCCGAAGTAGCCCTGTGCGCTGAAGCCCATGGTGATGCCCATGTTGTACTCGTCGTTGTATGGACCCTCGTTGCGCTCGGTGAAGTTCTCCGCCTTCAGCTGGGGGGTGTAGTATTCGGCGTAGCTCGCTTTGGTCAGCAAGGTGCCGTGTCCCTTGAAGCCCCGCACCAGTTCCACCATGTACTTCGCCATGTCACGGCTGGAGGTGATCATGGCCCCATCGGGATAGGTGTTCCATTGGTACCACGGAAAGGGATCGGTGCGTGTGCGGTACAAGCGGCTATGGTCCGCCAACGTGATGGCATCCAAGCCCCAGCCGCTGGAGGACATGCCCAAGGGTTGCAGGATGTGCTTCCCGGTGAAGGCATCGAAGGCCTCACCCGTCGCGTACTGCACCACCAGTGCGGCGAGCGTTGCGCCCACATTGGAATACTCGAACAATGCGCCCGGCTTGCGTTCGGCGAAGCTGGCCTTCGTGTACAAACGTCCTTCCGTATCCAGCACCTCGCGTATGAACACATCCATCGGCATGCGATCGCCTGGCGGATTGAACCGGCACGGTGCGATATCCAACCCCAGGTTCGTCTTCAACGCGTTGGTATCCCGAAGCGTCAACCCATGGTGCAGGTAGGGTTCAGCATCCAGGATCGAGGATGTGTGCGTGACCAGGTGCCGGATGGTGATGGGCAGCTCCGGATGGAAGGGATTGACCACCTTGAAGGGCAGGTAGCGGTTCACCGGATCATCCAGTTTCAGCTTGCCGAGATCCTGTGCCTTCAGTACCGCAAGGCCGATGAAGGTCTTCGAGATGGACGCGAGCGCCTGTAGTGTGCTGTCGGTGTACTTCTTCTGCGCGGCCACATCCGCGAAACCGAAGCCGTTCTGGTAGAGCACGCCCTTCTCGCTGACAATGGCCACACCGAAACCGTTGAGATCCACCTCCTTGCTCAACAGTGTGAGGGTGTCGGTGAGTTCTTGCACGAGCCGTTCATTCACCGAACGATCACTACGTGGCGAACAGGCCGTGAACAAAGCGCTCATCAGCGCGAGCGTCATGGCACACTCGACAAGGCGGTCCTTCATAAGGGCAAAGTAATCCGGTGCGACCGTGGGCCGGACCTTTCACAAGCCCTGAACGGCGCACGTGATAGGCGCGGATGGGACTTGTTACCGCTGCACCAGCAACCGCTGCGTGTACACGGCCCCCCCGCTTTCGAGCATCACCACGTAGCTGCCCGGGCGCATGATGGAGATATCCAGCAACGCGCGGCCATCATACCGGTTCGTGGGCACGGGCACGGTGCGGCCCAGCGCGTCGATGAGGCGGATGTTGGTTGTGGCGTCCATGCCGTTGAAGAGCACGGTGAGCTGGTCGCTCGCCGGATTGGGGAAAAGCCCCATGACGACGCCTTCCTCGAAGGTGACAGCGACCGCATCGAAGGCGACGGACGTGCCGTCAACATCCGTTTGGCGCAATCTGTAGTACGAAGTATTCGGTAGTGGATGCTCATCGGTGACCCCGTAGGCGAGTTCGCTCAAGCTGGTGCCGGCGCCCGGTACGGTGGTCACCGTCTGCCAGGTCAGCAGGTCCATGGAACGCTCCACGGTGAAGTGGTCGTTGTTCTGCTCGGTGGCGGTGATCCATCGGGTATCGACATGCGCGCCTACGGCGATGGCCTCGAAGCTCAGGAGTTCGATGGGCAGCGGACCGGAAGTGCCTGAGAAAACACCGGAGCCGTCCGTGCCGCTTCCGCTACCGGCGCGCGTAACGCAAGGTGTCTGGTTGCACCCGCCGATCCCATTGTTGGTCTGCACGGTAACGCTGCCCGTGGGTTGGGCCGAAGAGAAGATCACTGCGCCCTGGCCACCACCGCCGCCGCCGCCGTGGGTGCTTGAATTGACGGTGCCGCCTGTGCCACCATTGGCGCGTATGGTGAGTGGACAGGTACCGGCCAAGGACCAAGTGGGCACTTGCAGTATGATGGACCCGCCGGCTCCCGCTCCGCCGGCACCGTCGTTGCCCGATGTAAGCGCGTTGCCGCCGTCAGCGGAGATCCTCACCGAGCACGTACCCGTGGTGCTGAGCTGGTTGGCGGAAATGAGGATGATCCCACCGCCAGTCGCACCATCCGTGGAAACATCGTCATTGCCCTCACCACCACCGCCGCCGCCGCCCATGAAGATCCGGCTGGCGCTGATGTTGCCCACGAGCGATAGGCCGCCGATACCGCCTGCGCTGGAGGTGCAGCTCCAGCCGATCCCGCCATCGCCACCGGCCGTAGCGTTGCCGCCGCCGCCGCCGCCCGCGTTGATCTGGTTCGCGCCCCCGCCCCCGTTCAGCATCTTGGCCCGCCCATCGGTGATGGCCGCACTGGTGTTCTTGTAGATCCCCTCACCCTTGGTGGCGAAGTACTCCGTGCCGGCGGCCACACCGGACCATGTATAGTCCGTCGAATTGCAGGGCGAGGTGTACGTGAAGCGGTCCCGGGCACCACCACGGAAACCAACCGCGTCCGCCGTGATGTTGGCCCCCACCGTGAGGGTTCCGCCCACTTGGAAGGCCAGCACGCCGCCGATGGCACCGTTCCAGGCCATGGGACTGAGGGCCGAGGCCAACGTGTAGTTACCGCCACCGCCCAAGACCTCATAGGTGATGGCCTGCACGGCGCAGTTGGTGCCGGTGTTGAAGGCCACGCCGGGCGCGGCCGTGAGCGTGATGGACGTGAGCGTTGGGCCTGTGCGCGTGACCGAGGCTACGCGGCGTACGGTGTAGCGCCCGGCCTGCTGGATGCTGCTGAGGTTGCCGAAGCTGGAGTTGTTGGCGGTGTTCGTGCCGATCACATTATCCTGCATCTGCATGATCACCACGTCCTTGCCGGCCGCGAAAGAGGTCACGCTCTCGGCGGAAGTGCCCACCGTGAGAACGGTGCCGCTGATGGCGGTGACCTCCGCGTAGGCGTTGATGCCTTGGGCCATTGTAAGCACCGGGCAGAGCACAGGAACGAAAAGAAGAGCACGCATCTCTCGCGGATTGGGGGCATCTGTACGACGAAGCGGCTGATTCGTTCGACCGGTGGTCGAAATTCTGCGGTCAGCAGGTCCGTGACAGCGTCATCCGCAAGGCCCTTGGGCAGCACATGGACGCGGCTCCTCGGGCAACAGGAATACCGCCCTGCTGCCGACGGATCGGATCATGCGATCCTTGCTCGCCGAACGAAGAGCCTCAGAAGAGCGGTATCCGCGTCTCCTTCAACCCCATGGCGGTCAGCTGTTCCAGCAATTCGCGGGCGGGTTCGCCGCCGCGCTGGGCATGGTGCAGGAGCGTGAATCCGTGCGCGCCCTTCGCCCGCAGCCAAGCGGGGTTGGCGGCGAGCAGGGTCTTCACGGCGGCGGTACGCCCGAGCATGGTGAGCACGAAGATGTTCGCCCGTGCTCCCTGCGCCAGCAGGTACTCTGCCACTTCCACGCTGCCCACATGACCGGCCCCTTCAATGGCCATCTCGAAATCGCCGCCTCCCCAGTCCCACGCGGCGTTCAACAAGGTGGGGTGCTCGGCGAGCATCCGCTGCACGGGTACCAGCTCCCCGTGGCCCACTTTTACGAATTCGCGCACCAATTCCGCGGAAAGCGCAGGTGGTGGTGCAGGCTTCTGCGCGGTCTCTTGGGCACGTAGCAACGGCCAAACGGAAAGTGCGGCAGAAGCGGCGCAGGTGCGCTGTAGAAAGCGACGGCGGTCGAGCATGAGCATGGCGATTGACCGAAATGTGCGCGATGGTCAGTGCCGCAGGATGATATGCGGTGATGTGCGGTTGGCCTATTGGCCGAATGCGCCTCAACGCGTCAACGCCGTACACCTCCGCACTTCCTGCTCCACGAAGCCCGGGCATTCCTTTGCCCAGCGGTACTTCAGCAGTTGCCGGTCCTTTCGCACGTGCGGCCGCCAGCCCGGTAGCTTCAGTGTTCCGGGTATCCCCTCCTGCACGTTCCAGCAGCGCTCGATCACCTGACCGCGCGCATGCCAACGCAGGCCTATGTTGCTGTGCCCTGGCCAGATGTCGAGCTTGCCCATGCACCGGTCCCACGCGGCATCCTCCACACCCGGCTGGCGGCGCAGGAAGGCCACCAAGCTGTCGTAGGTGGGCGCATAGGAACTGTAGCTGCCATTCGGTGTGCTGATCAACTGCCTTTTGCGATGACGGTGCAGCTCGTGCTTAACCCAATGGTCCAAGCGGTGTTCGCTGCGGGCGTTCAGCGCGCGTTGGAAACGCTTCGGATCCTGTGCTTGCAGAACGAATGGTATCAAGAGCAGACAGAACAAGGCCCCTCTCATCGCTCCAGCCATTTGTGCCAGTCGGCCAGGGCCTGATGCAGCCGCACCTCGGTCATATCCAGTGTTCTGCGCATATCGCCTGTTGTGCTGTGTTCCTGTCCCGTGAACAGATCCAGCGTCTGCATCACCGTCTGCATGTAAATGCTGTGGATCGTGGAGTTCTCGCTTCCGTCGATGTACATCGGCGTGGTCTCCAATACGCGTATCAGGTAGCGCACCGCCTGCCGGTCCTGTTCCTCCAGTTGTGCGTAGTGCTCTTTGGTGGCGCACACCTGCGGCCGTATGCGACGGTAGTTGTACACCGCGTTCACCGCCTCGATGCGTGTATCGGGGTTCCAATGCGTGGTGAGCGCCATGGCCAAGGCGAAGTCGGTATGCCGCTTGATGTACGTGAATGCGGCACTGGCCCTCGGATCCCCGTAGCGTTGATGCAGGTGCTCGAAGTGGTAGCGCACACTGTCATCCTTCAGTTCTTCCTGCAGCGTCACGAGCAGTTCGCAAGTGAGCGGTGTGGGATCGGGGTAGTCGTTGAAGAAGCGGCCGGTGCTGTCGGAGAGCGTGGCGTGCACGTAACGCGTGAATGATGCGGGCAATTCACCGCAGTCGCCATCCTGACCTTGGGCAAGACCGGGCTCGGCCGTGCAGGCGAAGAGCAGTGGACAAGACCCGAACAGAAACGGAAGGAGATGGCGCATGGTGCCCGGTACACGCCGGGAGGCACGAAGTTCGAACCTTGCGCGCTTTCCCGTGTACAGGCCACCGATGCGCGCCACTCCTCTGCTCCTCGCCCTCCTCCCCTTCACCCTCCGCGCCCAGCATTGCGGCTACGACTTCTCTTCCATCATCGTGGTCCGGCCGCATCTGGCCGGGGATACCAATGTCATTGAAGGATTGCGGGTCACCCTGCTCGACAGCAGCAATTTGCCTATGGCGCACCAAGGCCATGCGTGGGACCTTTTCCGCCCGAACAGCGACTATGAAGCCTGCGCCCATTGGCAGGGCGACTTCGCACGGGGCTGCCGGGTGTGCTTCCCTTTCGCGAAGGACAATTATGTGCTGGTGATCCCAACCGGATACGACACGTCGAAGATGAAAGTGCTGGTGCAGGATGAACGACCGCGCAGCCCCATCGACATACGCCGCCGGATCTGGCCGAAGCGGTACGGGCAGCTGGTGGTGTCGCTCACCGCGTTCGACAGCTACCGCTTGTGCGGTGTGTTCGAACGGGAGGCGTATCCACCCATGGAGGGAAGACCGAGCTTCGCACCCGTGGACATTCCGCTACAGCCGCAATGAGGCTCAGCTTCCCGGTACTCTTGCTGGCCGGTGCGCCTAGCGCTTTGGCACAACCCGGATACGTGCCGCCGCTGATCATCAACCCCTGTGGCATGCCTGCGAACGACAGCTTGGACGTGACCGGCGACGGGGTCCTCGACCTGTTGATCGGCGGATGGAGCGTAGGCACCGATGATGAACCGAGCAGTTCCGGCTCATGCACGCGCTTTGTGGGCACGCTTCCCGGCACCACCCTGCTATGCGGACCGGACCGTACAGGGCAGCGCGTACCCTACGCCTTCGCGCACGGCGATACCCTTCCAGTACTCGACAACGGGCTCCGGGACGACCTGCGGATCCCCCGCTTCCTCTTCACCGAAGGCACCATCCCCGTGTTGCAATGGGGCTATGGGAACGCATGGAGCATGCCTGCAATGGTCGCTGGTTTGGACGAACAGGTCTTTGTTTTCCAGACGATCGCGCAGGAACGCGTGGTGCGCACGTTCACCATTCGTGTGGATGCGGAGACACGAGCGGTGCGCATCCGCACCGGTGACTTGGTGCGGTCGGACAAGCCGCTGATCATTCGATGAATTCCCCCCAACTCTTCCTGCTGTTCGCCGGCCTCCTTGCCACGGATAACGCGTTGGCACAGATCGCCTCTGCGCCCGAAGAACCGGTCCTTCCCGGCATCAGCGCCGATGAGCGCATCGATGTGACCGGCGACGGCATCGCGGACCTGCTGATCACCACGCGCGTGGACCGTACACCCGATCCGGAGCAAGGGCTTGAAGGCTGGTACCGGCGTGAAGTGAGGACGCTTCCGGGCACGTCCATCCTGATGGGGCCAACAGACTACAAGGGCGGCTACTACACGCTTACGGAAGGCGCGCACATCGACACGGCCGCCTTGGCGAAGGGCTTCCACTTCAAGCAATTGATGTGGAGCGCGGCGAACGAGCCCATCGCATTCAATTTGCTGGAGAGGGCCTTCGGGCCGGGGCTGGCCAAGGAAGCGGACGGCTGGTACGGCACCGGCATGTACTACGATGGAACGATGATCCTGCGCAGCACGGTGGGCGGCACCACGCGCATCGCTCCGCTCAACCTGTGGTTCCTGCTGCCTTCGGGCCGCATCGGCGTTACGGCCAACGAGGCTATCTCCGTGCCTGCCGACTTCGGCAAAGAGGGCGATCCCCCACCACCGCTACCGAAGACCGATGATCCGTACTCCTTCGGACATGAGGAAGAAGAACCGCAACTGGTCATTCCGCCCGGCCTACCGCCTGACGTGCGCATGGACCTGGTAGGTGATGAAGCACAAGACGTGGTGCTTACGGGCCATGAGGAACGCATGGACAGTAGCGGGCGAAAGGGCTACTACATCCGTGGCGTTTCACCCTTGCCCGGCGTGGCCTTCCTGATGCGACGCGAAAAGTGGGGTTCGTGGGACTTCTTCCGGCTCGGCGAGGAGGACGTGCTCACACCTGAACAATTGAGTTCCGGACTGGAGGCGAACATCCTGAAGTGGGCTTCGCCGGAACGTGAGGCCGTATTCGTTCCCGCGTTGCGTCATCCCTTCGGCCAACCGGAAGAGCCGCAGGAATGGTCGCTGGTGGATGATACCGTTACCGGCGACCTCGTGTATCGCACCAGCTATTACGGGCATACGACGATCATCGGCGTGCTGGAGGTGAGGGCCTACGCACCCGGCGGTGAGCTGCGTGTGCAGCCACAGAACTGGGTTGAAGAAGGGAAGCCCTTGCAGGTGCGGTGAGGACAACGCCGGGTGATGCCGCCGCTATCCGTATTTCAGGTACGCATGTAGTGTAACAGCCGGCGCTGCACCGGGGTTCCGTACGGAATGATAGCCTTGGCTGTCGTCCATGCAGGTCGTCTTCCAACGGTGATAGGTGGTCACCGCGTACGGTATGGGATCGTCCCCGTTCCAATAGCGTGATTCCTCCACCTCCCCTTCCAACACCTGGATGATGCCGCCGCCCTGCGGATGGGCATGGACGGTGATTCCTCCACCTCCCCTTCCAACACCTGGATAATGCCGCCACCTTGCGGATGGGCATGGACGGTGCTGACCGCACCGGGTTCCCAGCGGATCATCACCACCTTCAGGTAGGTATTGTCCACCAGCACCTTCCGCCCGTCCGGTTCGTGCCGCAGGAAGTCCCACTCCGTGGGGGCGATGCGATGCACCTGCTCCAGCACCGGCAGGAAACGCAGGGCCGTACTGTCCGCTTGAGCGGTCATGGCCTTTACCATCAGCCGGTAGCACAGGGCATCCAGGCCGGATGCGTCCAAGGCCCTCGCCCGTGCCCAAGGCAGGGTGGGCATCGCCGTCAGTAATTCGAATATCGACCGCAGGTAGTTGAGCCGGATCTGCGCGTTCTTCATGTGTATCATTTGGATGGCGCAAAGGACCGGAGACCTTTCAGGACCGCTTTTGCCAGGAAGCTCAATGATCTGCCGCTGCGGCCCGATCGGGTAAGCGCTTCGCATCGTCCGTTTCCGCCCGCGCGGTCAACGTGTTCGGGAACCTGCGCCCATTTCGCTCACTGGCGTGACTCTTGTCGAACACCCACCACACCTGAACACCATTCAACCATGAAGAAACACACGCTTTCCACCTTTTCCACCCCCGTTCTGGCCTTGGCCATCGCCCTGTTCGCAGCGGCCTGCGGCAGTGACAGTACCACCACCGGCGCACAGCACGACGCGGCCAACGCCACGGCCTCCGGCACGGGGAACAGCACCGATGCGAACACGCAGAAAGGTGCCGACGTGAACACGACCACGGACCGCGACCATACGGACGTGGCGACCATGGAGAACACGGAGATCCACATCAACACCGAGAAACCCGGTACCCCTGCCTATGACGAGCGCTACACGGCCAGCAAGGATATCCGCGGCTACCGCGCGCTGTTGATGGCCGAGCTGGAAGCGATCCGCACCCGGCTGAACGATGGCACCCGCCCCGCCGAGGCAGCCAAGCAGGACCAGGACCGCGCGGCCGACCTGGCGCAAGGACTGGAGCGGATGGACCGCTTGATCAAGGCCGTGGAAGAGTCCGACGATCTTACATGGACCTCGATCCGCGGGAGCCAATTGAAGGAAGCCGGTGAGGTGCGCGTATGGGCCACCGAGCACGGCTACAAGGTGGGCTGATCCCCTTCCGACCG
>JBGAJW010000010.1:0-100945 GCA_044224725.1 Flavobacteriales bacterium | reverse complement strand
CCGCCCTTGCCGCTGGCGATAGCGATGATGTGCTTCACCTTCGGCAACACCTTGCGCACGTTCGCGCGGTCGCCGCTGAGCGGGTTCACCGTAACCACCACGCCCACGTCGTTGCCGAGCTCCTTCTTCAGTTGGAAGGTGACGGCCTCCTCCATGCGCTTGCGACTGTGCATGGCCGGGTTGCTCACTTCCACGGTGATGTGTACCGTGTTCTCATCAACGACCACCTCGCGCACGAGGTCGAGTTCCACGATGTCTTTCTTCAGGTCGGGCTCCACGACGCGGGCAAGCGCGGTGCCGATGGCTTCTTGAGTGATGGGCATGGTTTCGGATCCCCTTTCGATAAGGCTGCCGAGGATTGGAAAGGGAGCGCGAAATTAGGCGGCTGTGACACCTTCCGTCAGTATGACCAAGGCCCCGGTGATATTTCTGTTCGCCTCCATGATGGCATGTTCTCAGGACGCGCCAAAGCCAGCGCCATGGGTGAAGAATGACAACCCGCTGATCGAGTATGAGCCGGAGAAGCGGGAGCGGCCTATGGCCGACCTGGACTCACTGATCAACGCCATACCGGTCTCGAGGAAGTTCTTTTCGGAGCAGAGGTTCGTTTCGACACCGGGTCAACCGTTCATGGCCGGTCATGAGCCGCGAGAGGTCTACCTGTACCCGCATTTGGCTGACATGGATCTTCCGATGTACGTTGGGGATACTGTAGGGAATGTCTGCGACAGCAGGTTGCGCTTGAGCGAGGATCTGGAGTTGTTGCACGAAACAGGAAAGCCCATAAGAACAGACCTGACAGGGTCACAAACGGATACTCTGCTCGCGATCCTACGAAGCGATCGGTCATGTGAGAAGGTCTCGGCAGCTTGTTTCGATCCGCGCCACACGTTCGTGATGCACGATGCAGCTGGTTCCATGACCGCCTACGCGCAGGTGTGCTTCTCGTGCATGAATATTCGAGCGGCTGGATGTGATGGCTGTACGTTCGATGGTCTGCTGTGTCCGGAAGATTGGCAGAGGCTTGAAGGGCTCACCGCTGCCATCATGAACGATGGTCAGCAGGTAGTTCGCAAGCACTGATCACAAGCAAAACTCAATCGCCGGGTCCCAGAACTTCTTTTTGAAGTCCACCACGTCACGCCCCTTCGGCTCGTCGCGGCAGCTTCAACTTCTCCTGGTCCTGCCGGTTGTCCCAGAGAGCCGCGATGGTGATGGTCTTGTCGTGCAGCCGATAGAACAGGAGATAGTCGCCCACCGTTTTCACGCGTACACCCTCGAACGAGGAAGGACGACCGATGCGCGGGTTGCGCGCGATGATGCGCGCAGCACTGCGGAAACGTGCATCGAGTTTCCGGCTGTAGACCGAAGTGCCGTTCCGCTTGAGCCAGTACTTCAGGATGGTACGTCGCTGGGCCAGGGCGGGAGCGGACCAGACTACTTGGACAGCCTTTGGTCGATGGCGCGATCGGCATCGATGGCGGATAAGACCTTGCCTTGCTTCGCCGCTTTCAATCCCTTGGCGATGGCCTTGCGTTGCTCGGGCGTCACCTTGTACACGTCGAGGTCATCGGTGTCGGTCCCCATTAGGCGTAACGCTTCACGCAACAATTCCGGCCGACGCGAACGCTTGATGCGTTCGATGAGCTGCTTGCGGAGTTCGGCGGTGGACATGTTGTTCTTGTCGGCGAAAGATAAACGGGCCATCATCACAACCCCAACTCCACCGCCGGGTCCCAGAACTTCTTCTTGAAGTCCACCACTTGGTCGTACTTCACCTTCACGCCTTCCTTCTTCAGCAGGCTGGCCATGCGTGTGGGCGTGGCAAAGTGGTGCTTGCCGGTAAGCAATCCGCTGCTGTTCACCACGCGGTGCGCGGGCACGGGTGGTTGGGTCACATGGCTGTTGTTCATGCAATAGCCCACGATGCGGGCTGAGCGGGCCGCACCGATGTACTTCGCGATGGCACCGTAGCTCGTCACGCGGCCCTTGGGGATCTGGCGCACCACGTCCATCACGTCGGCGAAGAAGTCGCGCTTGGGCGCCGGAGTTTCGCGTTGCTCGCCATGGATCCGCGCAGGAGTGGCTGGTGGTCGATGGTGGTAGGCGTCCTTGACGAGCCCCTTCTTCTTGGCCATTTGGATCAGGGAATGCGGTACGCGTTGGCGGTCACCAATGTAACAGTGGCGCGACCAGGTCAACCGAGTTACCGCGCTGCCGGACAGGCGGTATTTGGTCGCACGATACCGACTTGTATATTGTCAAGCGGTAGAGCGATGGTCCGCTCAACATCCCAGATCCCGAATGCGATGAAGTCTTCTTTGTTACCGGTGATCCCGATCGCCGTCATACTCGGCGCGTGCGCTGGAAGCGCGACCGACAAAGCGGGGTCGGTGGCGGTCACCTCTACGACCGAGGTTCGCGGACCCTTGCTGCGTTCCGTCCCCCCCGACAGCAGCGGCGTGCATTTCACGAACACGCTGATCGAGACGGACAGCATGAACTATTTCAATTTCGAGAACATGTACAACGGTGGCGGCATCGCCATCGGTGACGTGAACGGGGATGGCCTGGCCGATCTCTATTTCACGGGCAATCAGGTGGACGACCGGCTTTATCTGAACAAAGGCGGGCTGCGCTTCGAGGATGTGACCGCCAAGGCCCTTCCCAAGGACCAGCACGGCTGGCACACGGGCGTAACCATGGGCGATGCGAACGGGGATGGGAAGCTGGATATCTATGTGTGCCGGGGAGGCATCTGGAGCGATCCGTCCACCCGGACGAACCGCTTCTACCAGAACGCCGGGAATGACGGGAACGGGATCCCTGTATTCAAGGAGCGAGCGCGGGAATTGGGGATAGCCGATACCACCCGGAGCGACCAGGCGGTGTTCTTCGATCATGACCTGGATGGCGACCTCGACCTATACGTCATCAACACGTCGTTGCAAGGGAAGGAGCAGCTTTCGCCGACGCAGGTGGAGGAACTGCTGAAGACCCGCCGATCCCCCACGAGCCGCCTGTACAGGAACGACGGCGCACGGTTCACGGACATCACCGAAGCTTCCGGCCTGCTCACGTACGGCTACGCATTGGGTGTTTCGGTGAGCGATCTGGACGGCGATGGTCGGCAGGACATCTATGTGGCGAACGATTATGTCCAACCCGACCGGATGTACATGCGGAACGCGATCGGCGGATACACCGAATCCATCCAGGAACGCACCCGCCACATCAGCAACTTCGCGATGGGTTGCGATGTGGCCGACTACAACAACGACGGTCTAGTGGACATTGCGGTGGTGGACATGGTGAGCGAGGACCATGTGCGGAGCAAGACCAACATGGGCGGTATGAGCAGCGAGAAGTTCTGGACCGCCGTGCTCGCCGGATTCCACTACCAGTACATGTTCAACACCCTGCAATTGAACAACGGGAACGGTACATTCAGCGAGGTAGGACAACTCGCGGGCGTGAGCAAGACGGACTGGAGCTGGGCCCCGCTGTTCTGCGACCTCGACAACGATGGTTGGAAGGACCTGATGGTGACCAATGGCTATCTGCGGGATGTGCGGGACAACGACTACGTGCTACAGGCGACGCGGATGGAGAAGGAGAAGAAGCAGCAGCCGTTGCAACAGGCGCTCGAGCTGATCCCCAGCCAACGGATCCGGAACTACGTGTTCCGCAACAACGGGGATCTCACCTTCCAGGACAACTCGGGATCATGGGGGTTCACGGAAGCGGACAACAGCAATGGTGCGGCCTATGCGGACCTGGACCTGGACGGCGACCTGGACCTGGTGATCAACAACCTGGAAGCCGCCGCCTCGTTGTACGAGAACCGGGCGGTGCAGCAGGGCACAGGGCATTGGTTGCGTGTGAAACTTGAAGGCGCTGGTGGCGCGAGTGCCATGGGAGCCAAGGTCCATGTGCGCGCCGGTGGCATCCGGCAATTGCAGGAACTGATGCTGACCCGCGGCTTCCAGAGCAGCGTGGAACCCGTGCTGCACTTCGGCCTGGGTTCCGCCAGCACGATCGATGATGTGCATGTGGTATGGCCCGATGGAACGGTGTCCGACCTCACCGGCGTGAAAGCCGATCAAGTGCTGGAGGTGCAGCGCTCCACAGCGCGGCGCACGTCAGCGGAAGAGGAAGAGCGGCCCATGTTCACCGAGGTCGCTGAGGAGCGCGGGTTGGATTTCAAGCACAAGGAGGACCCGTATGATGACATGCGGGTGGAAGTGCTCCTGCCGCATGACCAGAGCCGCAATGGACCGCTCTTTGGCAGCGGTGATGCGAACGGGGATGGCCTTCCGGACCTCTTTATCGGTGGCGCTGCCGGGCAGAGCGGGTTGCTTTACCTGCAACGCGGCAACGGTGGGTTCGCACTGAGCCCTTACCAGCCTTGGAGCGCACAGGCGGGAAGTGAGGACATGGGGTCCTTGTTCTTCGATGCGGACGCCGATGGGGACCAGGATCTCTGCATCGCGAGCGGCAGCAATGAAGTGAACCTGCCGTTGGAGCGCTTCAAGAACCGGCTCTACCTGAACGATGGGAAGGGTGTCTTCGCACTGTCGCCACAGGCCTTGCCGAGCATGGAGCCGAGCGCCATGCGCATGGCGGCAGCCGATATCGATGGCGACAAGGACCTGGATCTGTTCGTCGGTGGGCGTGTGGTTCCCGGGCAATACCCCAAGGCGCCGAGGAGCTACCTGCTGCTGAATGATGGGCACGGACGGTTCACGGATGTCACCGGTCAGCAGGGACCGGCTCTCTTGGCCCCGGGCCTGGTCACGGATGCGGAGTTCATGGACTACGACGGGGACCAGGATCCGGACCTTGTGGTGGTGGGCGAATGGATGCCCATTTCGTTTTACGAGAACCGCGCGGGGCACTTCGTCCCCGCCAACGACAAGTGCGGGTTGAATGATACCGAAGGGTGGTGGTGGAGCCTGACCAGCGGGGACATCGACGGTGACGGCGACCCCGATCTGGTATGCGGCAACCTGGGCTGGAACCACAAGTTCCATTGTTCCCCGGAGCATCCCTTCCATGTGTTCTGGAACGACTTCGATGCGAATGGGCGGGGCGATATCGTCCTGGCGAAGGAGTATGGTCCGATCGGGCTCGTGCCCGTGCGCGGGCGGGAGTGCAGCAGCCAGCAATGCCCGATGATCCAGAAGAAGTTCGGGACCTATGATGCGTTCGCTTACGCCAGCGTGGAGCAGATCTACACGCCGGAGCTGATCTCGTCCTCCCTGCACTTGCAGGCGCGCCACATGCGGAGCTGCGTCCTCTTGAACCAGGGCAAGGGCCGGTTCACGTTGACCGACCTGCCCAACCAGGCACAGGTGGCTCCCATCATGGGGAGCGCGCTCTTCGACGCCGATGGCGACGGCAAAATGGACCTGTTCGTGGCGGGCAACCACTGGGGTGCTGAAGTGGAGACCATCCGCTACGACGCGGGCACGGGCCTGTTGCTCCTGGGTGATGGAAAGGGCGGTTTCAGCCCGCAGACCATCGCGCGGAGCGGGATCTTCGCTTGGAACAATGTGAAGGACGTCGCGCTACTGCGAACGGGGGAGAACAAGGAGCCGCTGATCGTGATCGCCAACAACGACGATCGCGTCCAAGCCTTCGCGTTGGCCCGCGGCAGCGCCGTCATGGTCGCTGCTAGGCGCTGATCCCTTCGCGGGTCCGTGTTCCGCCCGAAGTGATGGCCTCCCGTACCGATCCCCGCGCCGCGTTCCGTTCGTGATCGGCGTTCGCGCCCATCGAACACCGGTTCTTCCCCCGGGGTCAGGGATGTATGAAGTGGCGCACAGCGCGAAGGTTCTCCCCGCTTTCCATCAATACGAAGTAGGTCCCGGAGACCAGCGCCGACACGTCAAGCGTTGTCCGGTCCCTTTCCGTTCGCGCACGCTTGACCACGCGCCCGAACGCGTCGAGGATCGTGATGGTGGCCGGTGTGGGATCGCCTGTTCCGATGATGATGATGTCGCTGGCCGGATCGGGCCATAGGACGATCGTCCTGGGCTGCCCACTTGGATGGCCGATGTCCGTGGACGGATCGGCTTGCCAGGTGAACAATTGGAAGCCGCCGTCGTCAGCATAGTAGGGTTGCGGCGGGAAGATCACCAGCGAGTTGTTGACGTAATTCACCGATACCAGATCATTGTGGACATCCAATCCCCACGCTACGGAGCTGTCGTTGGGATGGATGAATCCGCCAACGAGCTGCGGTGCTGATGGCGTTGTGATATCGTACACGAGCACTTCGCTGTCCGCGCCGCTGAGGAAGAGCAGGCTATCGTTCATGGCAGTGATCAGCTCGTTCGTGTGGCCATCGCTGCCGAACCAGGAGAGCCCATTGCAGTTCCACGGGTTCACCCAGGCCACCTGTTGCATGTTGGCCGGGTCGCTGATATCCACCACTTCGAAGCCGCAGAAGTCCGTTGCGACATAGAGCAGGTCGCCCGCGATGCGCGCATTGTTGTAAGCCACGGCTGTGTTCACAGGTTGCTGCGGGTTCACGAAGTGGCCGATCTCTATAGGCGCTGACTTGTCGCTCACGTCGATGGCGCGGACACAGCCGGCATCGAAACAGAGGAAGAGCGTGTCGCCTTTCAGCGCCATACCGCGGGCGTTCGGTGGATAGGACACGATGCCGGGCCAGAGGGTATCAGGAAGGAAGGAGGAAACGAAACCGATATCCGTCGGTTCGCTCACGTCGAGGATGACGAGACCGCTCTCCATCGCGCCGAGGTACGCGTATCCTTCCTGCACACGGACGATGGCGGATCCCGTTGGGAAGGCGGCGCTGTCCCATTGATCGAGCATCGAAGCGTTGGCGGGGTCGCTCACATCGAAGACGGCGAGCCCCGCGTTCTGGGTCGCCCCTTGGAAGCCGCCGAGCGAAACGAAGAGGAGATCGCCCTGTTGGAAGAGGTTCGTCGGCTTCAGTCCATTGAACGCCGCAGGGTACACGCAGAGGACCTGGTCCGGCGCTGTGGCATCGGTGATATCGTAGGTGCAGAAGCCGGATTCCAGTCCCGCCGTATACAGGTAGGGAGCATCGTTGCGGTCGATCAGCGAGGAATAGACCGAGTACACGAAGGGGAGATGTGTGAAGCTCTGCTCGCTCAGGAGGACCGTATCGATGGCTTGGGCGTTCGATGCGGTCCGGATCGCGATGGAAGCGAGAAGGAGAAGGGATGTTCTCGTCATGGAGCGGATCCTGTCCCGCGAAGTTCGCTCATGGATGCGTTTCAGACCTCCCACCTTACAGTTCACACCTCACACCTCGCGAGGAGGTGTGAGGTGTGAGTGCGGAGGTGTGAAATCGGGCGCGAGGACGTTACTCGACGACCACCGGCATATCCTTCGGATGCTTCACGGTGTAGGCGAAGCCGAGTTTCTTGGTGCTCTTCGGTTCCACGGTGATGTTCCATGTGAGCTGGCCGGTCTGCTCGTTCACCTCGGCGCCGCCTCTCTCCTCGAGCTTCACCTCGATCTCGCTCTTGGGGCTCAGCGGATGCTGGTCGCGCACTTCGATGTCGATGGCGCTGCCTTTCGTATTGCGCACGTTGATGTCGAAGCCGACCATGATGGTGCGTTTGCCGGTGACCGCGCCCTTGTCGTTCGTGCTCTTGCGTCGGATACGTTCCACCACCACGCCCTTGTCACGCCCGAGCGAGACGTTGAGCGTGTCCGTGGTGCTCTGCACGTTGAGGTAGCTCTGGCCCACATAGGTGCCTTCGAAGAAAACATTCGCCTGTCCGGGGATCAGATTCAGGTCTTCCCAGCCCGTGGTGCGCGCATAGAGGAAGGCGTCCTTGTCGAGCTTGGGTGTGCAGTAGTGCTTGTAGGTGGCGGGTACTTTGTGTGACTTCACCGCCACCGTATGCGCCATGCCGTCAGCGGGCACGCTGAAGGGCGCATCAATGGCGAACTCGACGGTGGTGGTGTTATAGACCACGGTATTCTCCACTTCGAGTTGCGCGGGCATATCCTCATAACGCAGCTGCTTGTCCGCTTCTCCTTCCGCCATGGTCTGCGGTGCCATGGAAGGGGCTGGGGCGAAGGTCTCCTTGAATTTGCGTCCCCGCGTGGAAACGGTCTCGAGCGCATAAGGCTGTTGCAGGATCCAAGCGCTGAGCGTCGGCATGTTGCCACCGAGTGTCGGGTTGCCACTGCTGAGCGACAGGTCCACCTTGTCCCATGCTTCCCCGGTGCTGTTCACTACTTGGGCTTTCATCAGCAGTTCGATCGGATCGCTCGTGCTCTTGGCGCGCAGATCGTACGCGGGGGTCCAGCCTGCTTGTCCGACGAAATAGGTGAGCGTGAAGGACGCCGCCACTTCCACCGGTGCGTCGATCTCCACCACGATCTCGCTCGTGGGTTGCGGTTGCTCACTCTGGTACTGCGCGAGCTGCGCGCGGAGCTTGTCGGCCTCTTTGCCGATCTCGGTGAGTTTTTCCTGCTGGGCGAGCCAGTTGGTCTTGGTCACTTTCAAACGCTCGCGCACGTAGTCGTTCACGGCGAGGAGCTGCGCGGCGGTAAGACCGTTCTGTTGGCCACCGATGCTGCTGTTCTTGTTCAGGAGCTGCTCCTCGTTCACCCACACGTCCTGCATGGCCTTCTCGAAGGCCCAGTCCTTCTCCAGCTTCTTGATCTTGGTCTCCAGGTCCTCGATCTCCTTCTTCTTGGGGCTTTCGCTCAGGTAATTGATGCGATGGTTCACGCTGAGGATGCTGAAGCCGCCCTTGCCGTTCACCTGGATGCTCTGTGCATCGATGTTCTGGCTGAGGCCGGTGAAGATCAGCGTGGTACTGCCCGCGCTGATGGAGGCACTGGCCGTACGGGAGACCTGCGCGCCGCTCAGGAAGACCTTCGCCGCCGCGACCTTGCTGGTTACGGGTTGTTCCTTGGCCTGAAGGGTGAAGAGGGAAGAGGTGGAAAGGGCGAATGCGAGAACGCGGAGGTTCATTGAGGTGGTGGCTTTGTGCGCCGTGGTCCTGATAGGTCGGACGCGGGCGGAATTGTGCGACAAAGAAAGGCCGTCCCGATCGTGGGACGCGCCCTTCTGTACACGGACCATGCCGGGACGTTCAACAGAACGACTTCTTCCCTCCGCGTTCCACGGTTGTGCTGTCTTGCCTGCCGACAGGCAGCTCTGCGGTTCTGCTCCGCTCACTCCAGCCACACCACGCCCTCTTTCGGGTACTTCACGGAGTAGGTGAACACCCATTGCGCGTTGGTCCTGGGTTCGATCGTCTTCTTCCAGCTGAGGAAGCCCTTGGCCTTGTCCACCCGTGCGGCGCTGCTTTCCACCAGTTCCACTTCGATCTCGCTGCGTGCCGCCACGGGGAACTGATCGGTGACGATGAGCTGCACCGCTTGGGCCTTGTTGTTGCGTACGGCCAGCTCCCAACTGATGCTGTCCGTTCGCTTGCTGCCCACCGTCTGCTTCTGGCTGAAGTCCTTGCGTTTTGTACGCTGCACGGCTACGCCTTTATCGCGGCCAAGCGAGAGGTCCAACGTGTCACCTGCGGCGGAGAGGTCCAGTTCACTCTCGCCGACGTAGGTGCCTTCGAAATAGATGTGCATAGGCCCGGGCAACAGGTTCAGGGCTTCCCAGCCGGTCACCTTGGCGAAGAGGAAGGCGTCGAGGTCGAGCTTCGGGGTGCAGTAGTAACGGTAGCTCGCGGGAAGCTGCGGCTCCTGTACGCCCACATGGTGGTTCTGCCCGTCGCTGGGGATCGTGTACGGCACCTTGATCGCGAACTCGAAGTTGGTGGCGCGGGCGATCACGTTTTCCGCCACCGAAGTGCTCGCCGTATAGTTCAAGAGGCCACCGGATACAGCGCCATAATTCGCCGACGCGCCACCGGTAGCGACGTTCACCCCGTCGATGGAGTAGTAGGCCTCTTCCGATCGGCTCCCCCTGTAGAGCCCGTCAAAGGAGCCGCTGATCGCAGGGATCCGTTGGATATCAACCGGGCTGAGTCGGGAAACGTTGGCCCTTTGCTCTTTGATGACCACCTCCTGGAGCTCGTTCTGGTCAGGGGAAAGAGTCTGGTTGATTGTTCCTGCGAAAACCGGTGTTCCCTGCGTCTTGTACCCGATGTAGCTGAAGCGCAGCTCATGCCCGGTTTCGGGGATCGCGATCGCGTAATACCCGTCGAAGTTCGTTGTGGTGCCGTTGATCATGTTGCCGTTGGCATCCACGAGCTGCACGTTCACGAAGGGCAGCGGCTCGCCGGTCTTCTCGTCGCGCACGATACCGCGCACGTCATGGATCCCGGGCTTGTAGGAGTGTTGCAGTTGCGGGGCGACCGGTCGCGTGCGGGCGCCGAAGTCGAGCAGCCAGGTGGAGAGCAGCGGCATCAGCGCGCCCTTGTTGGGGTCGCCGGAACTCAGGGAAAGCGTCACGTCCTTCCATTCTTCCCCGGTGTTCTGGTAAACCAGCGCCTTGTAGCTGAGTTGCAACGGCTGTGTGATGTCGCTCACACGGATGTCGTAGCTGGGGCTCCAACCAGCGGAACGCACCTGGTACTTCAGCGTGAACTTCGCTTCCACCGCAGCGGTGCAGGTGACCTCTACGACCACTTCGCTCGTGGGTGCCGGTTTCTTGCCCTTCACTTGGGCGAGCTGCCGACGCAGTTCCACGAGGGCCTCGTTCAATTCCTTGATGCGCGCCTGCTTGGTGAGCTGCCCCAGCGCGATGGTCTCCAGGCGCTCCTGCATGTAGTCGTTCGTCGCCCGCAATTGCTCCAGGCTCGCGCCCTGATTTCCGCCGATCACATCGTTCTTCGCGAGCCGCTCTTCTTCCTTGATGAGCACACCGAGCAAGGCCTGCTCACGTGCGATGTCCGCTCCGGTAGCGTCGATCTTCGCCTCCAGGTCCTTCACCTCTTTGCGGTCCTGCTGTTCCTCCACGTAGTTGAGCCGGTGCGTCACGCTCAGGATGGTGAATGCACCTTGGCCGTTCACCTGGATGTTGCCGGGGTCGGCCTCCTCGCTCAGGTCGGTGAACACGAGCGTGGATGTTCCGATAGGCAAGCTGGCCTTGGCCGTCCGCGTGACCTCCGCCCCGCTGAGGAAGACTTTCACCGAACTGATGGTGGAGGTGACAGGAAGGTCCTTGGCGGGCAGCAATAGTGCGAACGCGACGAGTGCCGCGCTGGAGAACAGGCGATAGAGCATGTGGTGGATGTGTTGGTGGAAGAAGGATGCGCCCGTCGGGGCGAATGCACAACGTGCATCCGTACACCGCAGCATGCGCGGCGTTCACGGATCGATCAGCGGCGGGGAACGGTCAGACGGCGGCGGCGCGCGCGCGAGCAAAGGGGATCCGCGCGAGGCCCATGACGAAGAGCAGCAGGAGCCACGGGTACATCGGCACCAGATAGCGCCCTTCGCACAAGCGCAGCACCCAGGGAATGATGAAGACGCCGATCAGGGTGACCATGCTCATCAAGGCCATCAGGCGTTCGCGACGCCATCGGAATATGTTCAGCGCGGCCGCGAGCAGCCCACAGAGCACAACGGCCCAGTGCATCAGCGCATCCGCCGCATCAACGAGCATCGGGTACCATGCGCCCGATGTACGTGGCTTGTGGAGCGGACCCGAACCGGCCAGGCCGAAGAACAAGCGCGTCAAACGCCATCGGGCTCCCGCCTGGTATTGCAAGGGCTTATCGTTCTGGTAGTACCGCACGAAGCGATCGCTGCGGGCGTTCATTTTTCGGAAGAGGGCGATGCGTTCCTCCCCGCTGGTGGTGCTGTCGCTCCATCGACGCATGTCCGCCGCCCAATCACGCAGGCTGTCCGCGGTGATGTGCTCACAAAGGGCGAAGGCGGGCATCACCACGCCCTTGTCGATGCGTGGACCCTGTCTACCGAGCGGTCCTTCACGCATGTTGAACCAGCGGATATGCGCAGTCGGGTCCCAATGGATGTAGTTGCCGCCGGTAGCCTGCAGGTAGCGCATCAGCGGGTACATGGGCGAGGATACCAGCTCCGGCATCACCACACCCCGACTCAGCGGTGCGAACTCATGGTGCATGATCGCGTTGCGACGTATCCACCAACCGTCCGCCAGGGCGAAGGGAAGCAGGAAGAGCAGGAAGGCGAGTGCGCGGTCTTTCCAGCGAGCCTCCGCGTTCACGAGGAGGGCCAGTGCCAAGGGCAGCATCCACATCAGTTGGACCGGTCGCAGGAAGACCGCCCATGCCAGCCAAGCGCCGCCCCAGAGCAATGCCGCGCGCGAACCGGTGCGCCGGTGCGCCAGCCAGCCGTGGGTTCCGAAGATCATCGCGCTGGTGCAAAAGCTCTCGGTGAACCAGTAGGCATCGTAAACGACCACGCGGGCGAAACCGGCGTACACCACGCAAGTGCCGTACTGGGTCCAGCGCGGTGCCCCAAGGAGTTTCACGCAACGTGACAGTACCACCACACTGGCCACGCTGAGAAGTGCCTGCAGCAGGATGATCGCGGAACCGGCGCCCTGCTCCGTGGTCTTCAAACGGAAGAGCAGGTAGGGAAGGCCGTAACCCGGCATGCGGTAGTCCGGCCGGTAGGCATGGCCCGTGAGAAAGGAGTCGATCGGCTCGAAATAGCCGGGCGTGTCACCGGTCTCAGCGCCCCAGCCGTACCACGCGCTGTGCAGGCCGTACCCGCGCAGGAACATGCCGAACAGTGCGCCCCGCACAACAAGGGCGATGATGATCCACGTCCACGTATCACCCTGCTTAAGCCACCGCCACCACATGTGCGCGAAGATGAAGCCGAAACCCGTGACCGTGCGTGGGCCACGGGCGGTGCGTCACGGGTTTCGGCCAGAGGATCTTCCGTGGCCGTGCGTGGTCCCGCAGCGGTGCGCCCTCGTCTTAGCGGGTGGTGTGCGATACGGGCATGTTCCGCACGCCTTCCTCGCTGAAGATACGCAGCACGTACACGCCGGGTCGTAGCATCTCGTCGACCGTCACATTCAAGAGCGTGCCAGCGGCCGTGCGCTGCCAGTCCACCGGCACTTCCGATCCGAGCGCGTCGATGAGCGAGCAGCGCGTGATACGCCTCGATCCGTCGACCTGGACGCTGATGCGGTCACTGAAGGGGTTCGGGAAGGCGACGGCAGCACTTGCCGTCCGTTCGCCCATGCCGATATCGGCGCAGTGCCCGGGGATGTTGGCATCGAGCCATTGCCAACGCGCGTGCATCCAGTCCTTCAGTTCGATCACCTCACCGGCGTAGGTGGTGGGCACCGGCTCCGGGTTCGGCCACACGTAGGTGCCGAGGATGGGATAGAGCGTGAAGTTGTGCTGCTGGCCGATGGCGAGGACGTTCGCCATGCTGTCGCACCACGCGTCCAAGCGGGAAAGACCGAAGACATTGTCCCGCAGGCTTTCCCAGCGGCAGCGAAGGCTGTCAGTGAATACAGGGTCCTCCATGAAGCGGTCCCACCAGAAGGGCGGCAGCTTGTCGGACCAGTCGCACACGTCCGCGATCCTGTAGGACCAGCCGGCCACCGTACTCCCATCGCAGTAGTAGGCGTTCGCGAAGCCGAGGTCGAAGTCCCAGAGCGGCCCGAAGGTGAGCTTGCCGCCGTTGCTGTCCTTGTCCTTGTACAGGAAGGTGCTCAGGCGGTACGCGTCCACGTTGCGGGCGAACTCGTTCACCAGGAAGTAGTCGATGGCGGAAGGCACATCCAGGAAGTGCCGATAGCCGTTCACCGCGTCCGCGAGGTCGTTGTCGTGCAGCGCGTATTCGAAGCTGTCGGTGTACGCTTGGATGTATGCCGTCTGTTGGGACAGCGGCGTGTTCGGGTAGTCCACCAGGAATTCCACCGTCTGGGCCCCGTTCGCGTTCGGCGGGGCGAATTCGCTCGTCCAGAAGGCGGCATTGTTGCCTTGTGCCCAATCGATCTTGATGATGTATCCGCCCGTGAGGTCGTCCCCGATCGTATCCTGCGGCTGCAGTTTCGCGATGGACACGCGGTCGCCGTCGCGCTTGATCTTCTCCATCAACGCGTACACGCCGAGGTACGCGCCGTTGAGGATCACCTCCACATGGCGCCAGCGCGGGGCATAACGGCCCATGCGCTGGCCCAGATCGAAGGTGAGCGGGTTGTTCAGGAGCGATTTGTCACTGTGGCCGGCGCTCAGTACCCAGTCGCTTTCCGAAGGCATGCCGAGCAGCGGCTCGGTGATCTCCGCGCCCGTGTCGTCCCACAGTTCGAAGCCGTACGACTTCTTCGGGAACATCTGTGAGCTGTTGCCGCGGATCTCGATGCCCATGTGATCATCATAGTCGTTGAACGCGTCCCCGACGTGGTTCATGTTGCCGGGTCCGTTATCGATGATGCCCATGGTGGCCATGACCTTCGTTTCGTTCAGGATCTCCGCACCGCCGGTATTGATCACCATGATCGGCAGGTCGCTTTCGGTGATGCCGTAGTACGTGGCCGGTTGGTTACCGAAGGTGATGCTGCCACCGAGCAGGGTGCCCGCATCGGCGAAGGCATAGGTGTCCAAGATGCGAATGCGCCAAGTGCCGTCGCCGGGCTGGCCGTTGTTCACCACGCCCATCGGTCCCTGTGGCCGGAAGACGCCGGTGTAGGGCGGGGCGCCGTCCGTGATCGCCTGCGTGGCGAAGGCATTGATGCAGGTGTAGGTGAAGAAGTCGGTGTCCCCGCCAATGCCGCCGAAGAGCAGTGCGCTCGTGCCGTCCGGCGCCACGATATGGATCTCGATGTCCGATATCCACGTGTGTTCGATGTTCACGCAAACGGTCTCCAGCCCGAAGGTGACAGTGTCGATCGTGGAGGGCACCAGTCCCGAGACCGCGATGGGGAATTCTACCGCCGTGCCGTCATCAGGTATGGCACCGCCGCTGGTGGTGAAGGTCTGGGCGGGCGCAAGGAACGGTGCAAGGAGCGGTGCGAACAGCAGGTAGCGGGTTCCCATGTGAACGTTTGGCGGCCCCAAGATGAGGCGAATGTTAGCTCGTTGGGAAGTGCTCTGCAGCCGGGTACCAGGTCGGGCTTGTCCGTTGTTGGGAAGGAACGCCCGGATTCAGCCTTGGCCCCCCAAAAGCGAAGCCCCCCACAGCGATGTGGGGGGCTTCGCATCAGAGAAGGTCCGGCTTACTGGATGACCAGTCGCTCGGTGTAGCGGTGCCCATCGACGGTCACGTTCACCATATAAAGACCCGTGCCGATCACGGCGCTGAGGTCCATGCGGTGGTTCACGATACCCTCGGCGGTAGCCGCGCGGTCAGTGAATACGCGCTTGCCGAGCATATCGTACACGTCGATGTCGACCATCGTGTCGTCGGCCGCGCCCACACCCTCCATGCTCAAGGTCACCAGACCATCGCGGTTCGGGTTCGGATACAGGCTCATGGTCACCGTGGTCGTCTCATCGAACAGGAGTTCACGGCTGCTCGCACCTGCGCTGTTCGGCAGGAATTTCACGCGGCAGGCGGGACCGAATTCAGCGGCTGGACCGTTGAATACCGGACGCACACGGATGTTCAACCAGGTGTTGGTCGGGATCGGGTTGGTGTTCAGGTTCACCGGTACCAGGTTGTTCACCGTACGGATCACGCGGCGGTTGTAGCTGCCGTGCGCATCGTAGATCCAGAACTGGTAGCCCGTAGCGCCCGGCTGCGCGTTGCAGTAGACAGGGCTCGTTATCAGCAGGTTCGAGCGGTCGCACCAGTTGTTCAGGATGTTCAATCCGCCGATCGGCACGCAGAAGTTGCGCGCACCCACACCACCGATCTCGCTGGTGGTGCCGAAGCTGCCTACTGAAGCATCGATGATGCGCTTGCTGTTGGCGTTGCGCAGCACGTAGCCACCACCGGTGATACCGTCGTTGCCGCTGTCGCTGAAACGCAGATGGTAGCAACCGGCCGGCACACAGATGTCCTCGGTGATCACAGCACCGGGGGTGCCGTTCGTATAAGGTCCGCCCTGATCGAGCACACCCACTTCCGTGGCATCATACAAGGTCCAGGAGGTCTGGCTTCCGTTCGCATCCAAGGTGATGCTCAGGGTCAGGTTCTCCGTGCATCCACCGACGGGTGTGCCTTGGCACTGGCAATTGGCGTTCAGCACGTCGTTGATGGTGTTGGCGTTGTTGTCATCGCAGGTGCTTCCGACCTGGCCGGCCACGTTCGGGCAGTTGTCGTTCGTGTTGCACACGCCGTCACCGTCCGTGTCTTGGAAGGTGCCGATGCAGGTGCAGGTCGCGTCATAGACATCTCCCGTCGTGCAGGCGTCACCGTCGTTGCAGGCCGATCCGATCACCGCCGTGCCGCCGGGTACACCAAGGCAATCCAGCGTCTGGCCTGCGCACTCGCAGTTCGCGCTCCAGATATCGTTACCGGTGTTCGGGTTGTTGTCGTTGCAGGCCGTACCTGGCAGGGCTGTACCCCCGGGTGTTCCCTCGCAATCGACTCCCACCACGGTTCCGGCGCAGATGCAGTTCGTGCCGATCTGGTCATTGGTTGTGTTGGCGTTGCCGTCGTCGCACGTGGTGCCTGGCTCAGGATTGCCGCAGCCGCAGAGGCCAGCGGCGATCTTGTTCGCATCGGCCGGGCAACCGTCGATCGCATCGCAGGTGCCATCACCGTCCGTGTCCGCTGTTGGGGTGAACACGCAGGCGTTGCTCACGCAAGCGTCTTCGGTGCAGGGGTTCTGGTCGTTGCAATCACCGTTCACTACGCAGCCTACGGAAGTACCGACGCAGGTGCAGTTCGCGTTCAGCACATCGTTCACGGTGAGGGCATTGCCATCATCGCAAGAGCTGCCGATCTGGCCAGCCACCGCAGGGCAATTGTCCGAGCAGTTCGGAACGCCGTCACCATCCGTATCGGTGTTGTCCTGGGTACCGGCGCAAACGCAGTTCGCGTTCAGTACATCGTTCGTCGTGCAGGCGTTGTTGTCATCGCAGACGGAACCTTGCGTACCGGCCACGTTCGGGCAGTTGTCCGAGCAATCCGGTGTGCCGTCTCCATCCGTGTCCGTCGTCACCGGCGTGTACACGCAGGTGTTGCTCACGCAAGCATCCGTCGTGCAGGGGTTCTGGTCGTTGCAATCACCGGCCACTACACAGCCGACTGGCGTACCGATGCAGATGCAGTTCGCGTTCAGCACATCATTGACCGTGAGCGCATTGTTGTCGTCACAGGTTGAACCTTGCTGACCGGTCACGTTCGGGCAATTGTCAGAGCAGTTCGGGACACCATCGCCATCGGTGTCGGTGTTGTCCAGCGTACCGGCGCAGACGCAGCTCGCGTTCAGCACGTCGTTCGTTGTGCAAGCGTTGTTGTCGTTGCAGGCGGAACCTTGCTGTCCGGCTGCGTTGGGGCAGTTGTCCGAGCAGTTCGGGACACCATCGCCGTCCGTGTCCGTGTTGTCCAGTGTGCCGACGCAGACGCAGCTCGCGTTCAGCACATCGTTCGTAGTGCACGCGTTGTTGTCGTTGCAGGCGGAACCTTGCTGACCGGCCACGTTGGGGCAGTTGTCCGAGCAATTGGGGACACCGTCACCATCGGTGTCGGTGTTGTCCGGTGTACCGGCGCACACGCAGCTCGCGTTCAGCACATCGTTCGTTGTGCAAGCGTTGTTGTCATTGCAGGCGGAACCTTGCTGACCGGCCACATTCGGGCAGTTGTCCGAGCAGTTCGGAACACCATCGCCGTCCGTGTCGGTGTTGTCCGTTGTTCCGGCGCAAACGCACTGTGCGCTCCACAGGTCATTGGTGGTGCAGACGTTGTTGTCGTCGCATGCCGCGCCGGGCAGTGCGGGACCACCGATCACGCCCAAGCAATCGGGAGTACCAGCGGCCGGGTAGGTGAGGAAAGGCGAAACCACTTCGCCCGCACCGGCGGTCTGCCAAACGTAGGTCTCCAGGGCGCTGTTGTCCGGGGTTTGCAGCTGAACATTGATGTGGAACGAGAGGTCGCCATCCGTGGTCAGCTGGGCGATCAACTGACGGTTCGTCCCGGTGGGGTCCACTCCTGGGCCGTTGGGCAATGTGGCCCAAGCGTCACCGATCACCACGAGCTGGTTGCCATCGGCCTGCAAGGCGGAGAAGTCGATCAGACCACCGAGGTTGTAGGTGAGCGCGGGTACGGTCGATGTCGGCGGGACATTGCCGTCCGGTGTTCCAGCGCCGCTGGGAAAGCCGGAGTAAACGGAGCAGAGCGTGAGGTTGCCGTTGGTATCGGCGGTCTTCAAGGTGCCCACTTGCTGGGTGTTCGCACCGCAGCCCACAGCACCTCCGGAGCGCCCGGAAAGGCCGATGGTGATGTAGGAGTCGAACGCCGCACCGTCATCGAAACGCGCTGTCTGCGGCGGGACTTCCGTACCGAAACCGTCCTCGTTCCAGAATGTCGTCGTCGTCGTGAAGTCGAGCGGGTTCGGGGAAACACCACCGCCTTGGGGCAGTGGGCTGCCGCTCACCGTGTTCAACTTGTAGTTCGGCGCCATGTCCACATAGATGCGGTACACATGCGCGCCGGCATTGATGGGATAGGTGACGCCTACCGTGTTGTTGAGATAGTCGGCATCCGCGGCGGAGATCGTGTAGTAGTCTTCCACGATGATGCCTTCGAGGCCTTGTGCCTTGGCTGCCAAGCTGCCCAAGAATAGGGCTCCGCCGAGCAGCGTTTTACAGAGATGGTTCATGTGTTGTTCGGGATTTGGAGGTGCCCCGGAGGAAAGGCGGCAGGTGCCGCCCTTCCTATTGGAGCAGGTGGGTTGGTTTTAGTAGCAGGTCCCGTTGAATGCACCGACGAAGAGACCGAAGTCGGTGGAGTTGATGGCGCCGTCGCGGTTGAGGTCACCGGCGCAACCGGCGACCGCGGAAACATCGGAGCCGATCTTGGAGGCGAGGGTCCATCCCTGTGTCCAGGGAGCTTTACCGGGCTCGAAGGCACCGCGGTACTGCACGCCGGTGAAGAAGCCGTCAGCGGGGGCCTTCAGCGTGCTGGTGGCGGCACCAGCGGCGGGCACGGGGTTCACGCGGTCGGCGATGGTGTTGGAGTTGAAGGGGTTGGTATCGAAGGTGGCGTCCAACAGAGCGCCAGCGGCCACGATGGAGTTGCCATCGGTGGTGGTGAACTTGGTGAAGTTGGCTCCCGAGGTGGTGTTCACCCCGTTGATGCGCAGAGGCTCGGCGCAGCCTTGGAAGGTGCAGTTCTTCACGTTGAAATTGTTCGCCAACCAGATGTCGGTAGTGTTGGCGGCGCCCACGGCACCGGCCAGGTTGAGGCCCGAACGGAAGTTGCAGAAGATGGAGTTGTTCACCGAACCCCAGGTGCGCTCCTTGGCTTCGATGGCCTCGTCACCGGCGGTGTTGAGGGGGTTGAGGTTGCCTGCCGAGCTCACGCCGTCGGTGCGGGAGAAGATGGTGGCGTTCCAGATCTGCGCGGTGGAGCGGTTGCCTGTGTTGCTGCTGTGGTCATCGCTGTCGAGCTCCACGCCGTTGTCGCCCTGGTTGAGCGCACCGCCGTTGTTCTCGGGACCTTGCAGACCGTAGTAGAACTGCAGCTTTCCGCTGAAGCCCTGGTCCCAATCCAGACCGTCGTCATCGCTGTGCATGCCCACGAGGTACTTGGCGTTCACCGTACCACCGAAGAACTCGAAGCAGTCATCGAGGTTGCCGATCACCTCCACGTGGTCGATGGTGGTTCCGCTTCCTACCGAACCCAGGGTAAGGCCGTTGATCTCGTTGTTGGTGCCGAGCTTCTCCCCGCCATGGCGGAGGGAGACATAGCGGAGCACGCCGCTGTTGTCGTCGTTCACCTCGCTGCCCACGGGCATGCCGTAGTAGTTGCGGGCATCACCGTTGAGCAGGCCCTCGATGAGGCCGACGCCGTCGGTACCGGTCAAGGCCACGCTGCCCACATCGGTGCTGCGCACGTTGTTGTAGGCGCGTCCCAGGAGGATGAGCCCGCCCCATTTGCCGCGGTTGGTCACGGCGTAGGACCCGTCCAGGGGGTCGGCCTGCGCGGTGAAGATGATGGGGCAGCTCTCGTTGCCGTTGGCCCAGATCTGACCTTGACGGCTGACGATGACGCAGGCGCCGTTGCCACCGCCGACGTTGGCGACCTTCACCACGGTACCTGGTTCGATGTAGAGGTCCTGGTTGGCGCCGATGTACATGCGGTCGCTGAGCAGGTACAGCTTGTCGCAGGTCATGGTGTAGCTGCTGGGGATGAGGTTGCCCTGGGCGTCGAGCACGGCGGAGTTGGGGTCGAGGTTGACCACGGTGCGTGCGGAGACGTCAGGGCAGCCGCATGCGGAGCCGATGCTCTGGGCATGGCCGCTGCTGGTGGCGAGTCCGGCCACGGCGGCCGCTATCGCCAGTTTCGAGGAAAGCTTCACGTTCATCTGGGATCGGGTTTTTGGTTCGTTGAAAGGATGCTCTGTTGAGCGACGCAAACGTCCTTCGCCCAGCGCTTGCCGGAATTATGGTCCTACTATCGTTTGATTACCATTCATGGGCTGTGGACGTATGGAATATCACCGGAGCGTGAAGAGAGGTGGTCGGAAAGGCATGTTCGAACGCGCCGTTCGCAAAGCGGGCGTCAGTGCAACGTCAAGCCGTAACGACTAGGCTGTGAAGTGCGCGTTAAGCCCGTATGCGCTGGGTGGCCGAAGCTTCGGGGCGACGGATCCGCGCGCCGTTCAGAGGGGAGGTCAGGGGGGCTCAGTGGAGAGCAGGGAAGGTCAGGCCTTCGAACGTGCGTTCCCCGTGCATGGGAACGCTCGCCACATACTTCTCCACGCTGCGGTCGGGAGCTCCCACCTGTACGTTCAGGGCGAAGGACAACTTTCCGGTGGTGGTCAATTGCGCGATAAGTACCATATTCTCCTCTGTCATGCCGGGTATGCCGCCGAGGACCGCCCAGGCACCATCCGTTGTTTCCAGTTCGTTCCCGCGCACCGTTCCGAGGTAGCCGGAAGCGAATTTGAAATCAACGACATCCTGCACAGCCGTGTCAGCCTTCAAACCGTCCACGATGCACAGGGGTTTCAGCGCATCCCCGGCGGCCGATGGCCTCAAGACGTTGGCATCGGGGTAAGGTGGGCATTCGAGCACGGATCCGTCCGTGTCCAAGTAACGTGGCACGCCCATGTGCCGATCGCTGGCCGCACCGATAGTGAGCCAGGAATCCAGCGCGAGCGGCCAGGTGTTCAAGCGGTCGGCATTGATGCGGTTGCCGAATTTATCACCATGCTCGGTGTCATTGAAGAACTCCGTAGTGGTCTTGATCCTCAACTGGTGCATCTTGTCGCCATACACCATCTGCAACCGGTATCCGGGCGCGAGGTCCACATAGATGCGGTACGTCGTCAACGCTGGATCGGTAGCCGACTTTCCCGGCGTCACCGCATAGGTCTCCACCACCACGTTCTCAAGGCCTTGTGCGCACAGGGCGTTGGAAGTGAGAACAAGACAGGCCAGCAGGAAGGGACGCATGACTAGTGAGGGGCTGATCAGAATTTCGTGATACGCTCCATGCGCGAGCGTCCGTCGGTCTGGATGTCCAGGATGTACGTTCCGCCCGACAGCCCGGACAGGTCGAGGGTTTCGGTGCGGTCCCCGGAAACGGTTCCGAGCGTGTGTCGCTGCACGCTTTCGCCCAGCATGTTCTTCACGTCCAGGGTCACGTTTGTTCCGTTCAGCCCTTCGATGCGTACGCGTACCAGGTCACGCGTGGGGTTGGGGTGTATCGTGATCTTGGAATTGGATTGCTCCTCGATACCGGTTGCCAGGCAGTTGCAACCTTCCACCCAGACTTCGCCCGAAGTATCGGGGTTGCCATCATCGCATGGTTGTCCGGGCAATGCACTGCCTCCGAGTACGCCGAGACAATCCTCACCGACGCAAACACAACCACTGTCATACACGTCGTTATCGGTGTCCGCGTTGCCATCATCGCACGCGGACCCGGGAAGAGCCGTACCGCCGGGAACTCCGAGACAATCAAGCTCCTCAGCGTCCGAACTGTAGCACAGACCCGGGAAGGCGAACCGGTAATTGCCTTCGGTACCGACCGTATCGGCATCGAGCAGGTCCGGGTAGTAGACGATGGCCGTCCTGCAATCGGGGTCGTTGCATACGAGGCTGTCGGGGATCCGCAACCAGATGTTCAGGCAGAAACTGAACACGCCGTCCGTGGTGAACTGGCCGATGAGGATCTTGTTGCCCGGGGTCGGGCAGCGGACGTCTCCAAGAACAGCGAGTCCGAAATTCTCGCTCGTGAACGCGTTGCCACCCGTGTTGAACGCCTCAGGGGAATCACCGACGAAGGTCGAAGCGGGTGGGGCGGTATCACCCTCCATCAGGCCGTCCGCTTCCGCGAGCGGGATGTCGAAACCGGAAGTGTTGGCCAGAAGCCCACCGGCCACACCGTTGCTTCCGCCATCGTTGGGGAACATCACGCCATCCTGCGCGGCGTCCGGGTCATCGGATTTCAGTACGCCCCAGTGGGCATCGGAAGCGGCACCGATGGCCAGCCATGAATCAATGGCCACCGTGTTCTTGTCCAAGTGGATGTCGTTGATGGCGTCGCCCCAGGTCTCTCCGCGGTCCTCGTTGTTGAAGAAGGTCGTGGTGGTGCTGAACGTGAGCGGATGGTTCGTGAAGCCGCCCAGTATCTGCAGTTCATAGCCCTCCTTCATGTCAAGGAACACGCGATAGGTCACGGCGCCGGGCACGAGTTGCGCGCTCCCGTCCTCGTCGGTCGCATCGCTCTGGTCCGCCACGTAATAGCGCTCCACGATCACACCTTCCAGAGCGGCGCTATCAGGTGGTGTGTATTGTGCGTTCGTGGTGGAGGCGAGGATCGCCGAGGCGAGTACGACGGAAAATGTGATGCGGGCCATGGTCTTGTGGATGGGAGCGCGAAACAACCCCCGCCCCGTGGTCTTCAGTTGAAGCAAGCGTGGTCTTTATGTGGCCAAATTCCGATCCGGATGTCGCGTACTTGACGTTTTGGTAACCTGCCGGCGAGCATTCCGTCACGCGCTTCGCACGCATCGCGATGGTCAGTTCTTCACCACCACGCGTACATGGTGAGCGCCGTTCACGAGCACACGGACCAGATAGATGCCCCGCGACAGGTCAGCCATATCGAGCACTGCACGGGTGTTCGTTCCCGGGTTGTTGAAGCGTTGCTCCTGCACCAGTTGGCCGGAACCGGTCAAGAGGTAGAGCACACCCTCCGCTCGGGCAGTTCCATCGATGCGTACATATAGCAGGTCGCGCACGGGATTGGGAAATACCGTGATGCCGAAGGCACCGCTGTCGTGGTCATCGATGCCGACACCGGGACAGAGGATCTGCGCGTCCAGTCCGTTGCATGAGTCAGGGCCGTAGCAGCAGAGCGCGCTCAGGTTGAAGTTCGCCTCCGGGTCGTAGTTGCATGCGGTGGTGTCCAAGCAGCCGAAGACGATGGCCGTTGCGCATGAGCCATCATCGCAGCCCGCCGTGGGGTCGTACTCCAGGAAGTCCGGGTCGGTACAGCCACATACCGGAGGATAGCACAGCAGTCCGTTCGGCGTTTCGTCTTCACCGAGCAGTGTGTCGGATGATACGTAGCGGACCAGGCTGCCGTCAGGCTTCTCGATCTCCACGTTGATGCAGAAGGTGAGTTCACCGGCGGTGGTGAGTTGTGCGATGAGGACCCTGTTCCCGTCCCCCGGTCCTCTCATCCCGGGATGCGTGCACGTGATGAAGGTGCTGTCCGAGACGAAGGAGCTGGCCTGTGTGGAATCAGAGAACGCACTGTCCGGGCTGATGCTGCCATCCACGAAGAAGGTGGGCGGCACCACACTGGCGGAAGTGTCCTGCACGAGGCCATCGGCCTGGGTGAGCGGAATGCCCGCCAGCGGATCGTCGTTCGCGAGCATGCCCGCGTCGTTGGGGAATAGTTCTTCAGAAGAGGTATCGGGGTCCTCGGCTTTCAGGATGCCGAAGCGCGTATTGCTCGCCCCACCCAACGAGAGCCAGGAATCCAGCGCCACCGTGTTCTCGTCCAGTGCGCTGTTGTTGATCTGGTGCCCGAAGGTCTTGCCACGGTCCGGGTTATTGTAGAAGGGGGCCGTGCTGCTGATGTCCAGCGGATGATCGCCCGAACCGAAGATGCCGCGCAACGCGCAACTGTCGCAGAGGTCGAGGAAGATGCGGTACGTTTTGGACCCTTCCGGAAGGATGCCGCCATCGGTCTCCACCGCGTCGTTCGCATCGGAAACGTAGTAGGTTTCCACGATCACGTTCTCGATGTCGTTCTGCGCGATGGCCCGAGGGCAGGCCAGTGTTGCCAGCAGGGGGAGCAGGATCGCGGGTCTCATCGGTACGAGGGTTGGCCGGCTCATTTGATGGTGTACGAAAGGGTGAGCTGGTACTCCGTGCCGTAGGTGTACTTGTCGAAATCCACGTCGTATCCGCTGTTGAACTTGTAGGCGCGCCGTAGCGGTGAGTTGAGCAGGTTGCGCACGCGCAGCTTCACGCCCCAGTGCTTGGCGATCGACTTGTTGAGGGTGACGTCGATGAGGTGCCTGGGCATTTCGTATGCGCTCACCGTGTTCAACGCGAGTTCGGAGTTGGCCACCGCCAGGCGCGGGCCTTGCACGTTGTAGGACACGCTGGCCGAGAACCGCACGCTGTCCGCGCTCCAGGTGAGCATGGAGTTCACGATGTAGGGTGCTTGGCCGAACATCGCCGTGTTGTAGCGGACCTCTTCTCCGGTGAGGTTGAACGTGAGGTCACTGCGCGATTCCATCAGCGTGACGTTGCCGCGCCATTCGAGCTTTCGCGAGAGGCCAACGCGCCCCTCGAGCTCCAGACCGTATACCCGTGACAGGTCGGCGTTCCGCCAGGTGAAGCCGCCGCCGATGGTCGACAGCAGTTCGATGTGGTTGCGGAACTCCTTGTAGAACCCGCTGATGGAGATGTTGTCCCGGTTCTTGAAGAAGCGCTCGAAGCGGACGTCATAGTTGTCGATGGTCGTCAACTTCAACTCCGGATTGCCGAATACCGGTGCGTTCAGGATGTAATCGTAGAGCTGCACCACGGAGAACTCGCGGAAGCTGGGCCGGCCGATGGAGCGGAAATAGCTCAACCGCAGGTTCATCGGTGCGAACTCGTCGTCCTTCAGCTTGTAGATGAAGTTCACGCTGGGCAGGAAGTCCCACTGGTCAAGGATGCCGGGGATGGCGGGCTTGGGGTCCGCGCCCGCCGCGCCGCCCACGGTCAGGTTACCGACCGTTCCGCGCGAGGGATCGTTCGGTGCCAGTCCTTGTTCGTAGTAGCGCAGGATGTCCGTGAGCAGGTCGGTGTGTTCCGCGCGGAGGCCGCCCACTACGCGCAACCGGGGAGTGAGCGCATAGTCGCTGAGAACGTAGCCGGCCATCACTTCACTGATGCCGATGTCGTTGTCCTTGAACGTGCCGAAGGGGTAGTAGAGCGAGGTGAAGGTGCCGTGGGGTTTCATGTCGAAGCGTCCCGGCTGTTCCCACTGGGTGGGTCCGGGCGCACCGAGCACGGTGAAGTACGCCTGTTGGTTCTTCCGCTCATCACGCCGGTAGGCTGCACCGAACTTCAATTTCTTCGCCTTGCGCTCGTCGGAGGTCAATGGCAGTTCGAAGTTGATCCGGCTGTCGAGCAGGGTCTCATCCAGGAACCGGTAGATCCGTGCGGGCGGTTCCAAGGCACCGTCCACGCCCTCGATGGGCTGGCCCGGGGCAGGCAGTATGTATTGCACCGTTTTCAGGTCGAGCACGTTGCGTGAACCGTCCGCGTACGACGCGTCGGCCTCGATCCTCAATTTGATACCCGGAATGAAGTGCTTCGATCCGAACTGGTACACCCACATTTTGCGCTCCTCGTAGTACTGGTCCTCGGAGGCGAAGGTCTCCCCGCTCACGCTCGGCTTCAGGAAGACCTGGTAGCGCGCGTTGTTCTGCCCCAGCGTATTGGGCATCACCATCAGCGATAAGCTGTTGTTGCGGTCCAGCTTGAGGGAGAGACTGCCCAGCGCGTTCCAGCCATTGCTCTCCGTGGAGATGCGCTGCGTGCCCTTGCGGTCGTAGAGCCCGCCCGGGTTCTCCGCATCGCGGGCTTGTCCGCTGCGCTCTTGCGTGGAGGCGCCGTCGTACTCCGTCTCGGCCGCATACCGGAAACCGAGCAGGAAGCCAAGGGTCTTCGGTGTCTTGGCTTTCTTGAAGAGCTCGAGCTGGTTGCCTATGCTCACGGACTGGTTGAAGTTGGGCGAACCCTGCGCGTCCTTCACGCGCCAGTTCTTGTTGTCGAAGCGGGCATTCAGTTCGCCGAGCTCGCCGTTCAGTGTCGGCGAGAAGTAGGCCAGGTTGTAGGTGGAATTGTACGCGTCAACGGCGGTTTGGATGGCGTTGGGGTCGTTCACCAGTGCGGCGGGCAACAGGCCCAGCTCCGCGAGAGCGAGATGCTGCAATTGGCTGCTGGTGCCCATGGAGGTGGTGGCTTGGAAGCCGGGCGTTGTGGCCACGATGCCGTACGCGTTCAGTGTTGGACCCAGTCCCAACAGGGTCAGTTGTTGGTAGAGGTCCGGGTCGATGAACCGGGGGTATTGTTCACCCTCGATGGGCACGCCGTTCGGAATGTCCCGGGATCCGTCATCGTGCCCGAGCCAGTCGGTGGAACCGCGTTGGGCCGCCACGATGGTCTGGAACGAGGAGTTGGGATTGTACCCGATGGTGGAACTGATGTTCACGCGCAGCTTCTCCGGGTAGTCGCTCGTGTTCAACGAGACCATGGCCCCGGACCAGTCTCCCGGCAGTTCGGGTGTGGCCGTCTTGGTGATCACGATGTTGTCCAGCAGTCCCGTCGGGAAGAGGTCGAGCTTAAGGTTGTTGGTGAAGGGGTCGAGCGTGGGGATGCGGCTGCCGTTGATGGTGGTGACGATGTAACGGTCGGCCAATCCGCGCACGGTGACGAAGGCCCCGGCCGTCGAAACGCCGGTGACGCGCTTCACGGCGGCCGCCGCGTCGCCATCTCCGGTCTTCAGCATGGCCTCGCCGGAGATGTAGTCGATGCTGGCGGCGGAGTTGATCTTCATCCGCTCCAAGCGCGCATCGCTCGTGCTGCGGGCCTTGCGTTCCACCACCACCTCTTTCAGGTCATTCTCATCGGAGAGTTGGAAATCCGCGATCACCACTTCGCCATTGCTGACGTGCACCTTGCGCTCCTCGGTCTTCAGGGTCACGAAGGAGACCACGAGGGTGACCGCCGTGGCGTCGGGCAGCTTCAGGGAGAAATTGCCGTCCAGGTCCGTGGTGGCGAACACCGATGGGAGCTCCTTCACTTTCACGGCCGCACCGATGATCGTTTCGCCCGTGGGGTCGCTCACCTTGCCGCGCACCGTTCCTTGCCCGAAGGCCAGCTGCGCCAGCAGGAGCGCGAGAAATACCGTGATGATCGTACGTGCCATGGCTCGGGGAACGAGGGCGGCGAAACTATCGGCCGACCGCGGCGGTGGTGTTAGTCGTGGGTTATCACTGATCTACCGGAACAAAGGGATTCGATACGGCCTGCGGGGATTTGCGGTCCTGAATGGCGAAGCCCCACGAGAAGTGGGGCTCCTGCATCCGATCCTACCCTTACCGTTCTGTAGTCCGGATGATGCGAATGGCCTATGGCAATTGCTGGGTGCGTACGTTGTTCGGCGTAGTGCTCCCCACGTTCACCAGGATGGGGTCGCGGTCATTGCCGCTACCGGCGTATTGCACGTTGCCGTTCAGGTTCACGTCGCGCGTGCTGTAGGCATTGGCGATGATGTTGTTGGGCGTAGTGCTTCCCACCGTCACCAGGATGGGGTCACGGTCGTTCGCGCTCCCGGTGTACTTGTCCTCACCATTGAAGCTGACATCCCCTGCATACAGCACTTGCGCGGTGCCCACGGTCTTGCGCGCACTGGTGCCGAAAGTCCCGGTGGCGGCGGCCGTGAAGTCCACGGTCGTGGCCGATCCGCTCAAGGCCGAGGCGGTCGAGGTCATGCATCCGAGGTGGTTGCGGTGGCGCACGGCGACGTGGTAGTTCCCCGCGGCCACGTCGAAACTCACGGCGGATGTGCCATCCAGGTCCACGATATCCCCATCGCGTTGCACCAGTGCGCTGCGGCTGGCGAGCACCGTGCTGGGCGTGCTGGAGCTGCGCAGTTCGAGCAGTACCCAGTCCACGATGGCATTGTTGCCGGTCACGGCGAGCACGGCCGGGGCCACGGTACCGCTGTTGCCGCTACCGACATGCGTGTATCCAAGGCCGGGATACGGGTCAGTGGTGGGGAAGGCGGCCAGCGTGCGCAGCGCATCGTTAATCAGGTTGGTGCCGCTGTTGAAGGGACCTTCCAGGAAGGTCTTCGCCGCCACTTGCACGTTCGCTTGCGGGTAGGTGAGGAAAGGTGACACCACTTCACCCGCGCCCGCGGTTTGCCACACGTAGGTTTCGAGCGCGCCGCCCGTGGGCTGCTGCAATTGCACGTTGATGTGGAAGGAGAGCGTACCGTTGGTGGTGAGCTGGGCGATCAGTACACGGTTGGTTCCCGTGGGGTCGACACCCGGGCCGTTGGGCAGCGTTGCCCATGCGTCTCCGACGACCACGAGGGAACTGCCGTCCGCTTGAAGCGCCGAGAAGTCGATAAGGCCGCCCAGGTTGTAGGTGAGTGAGGGTACCGTCGCGGAAGGAAGAACGTTGCCGTCCGGCGTTCCGGCCCCGGCGGGGAAGCCCGAGTACACCGAACAGAGCGTCAGGTTGCCATTTGTATCAGCGGTCTTCAACGTGCCGACCTGCTGCGTATTCGCGCCGCAACCGACCGCACCGCCTGAGCGACCTGTCACACCGATGGTGATGTACGAGTCGAAGGCCGCACGCTCATCCAAACGGGAGGTCTGGGGCGGCACCTCGGTACCGAAGTTGTCATCGTTCCAGAACGTGGTGGTCGTGGTGAAATCCAAGGGGTTCGGTGAAGGCCCGCCTCCTTGTGGCAGGGGACTCCCGTTCACCGTGTTCAGCTTGTAGTTCGGGGCCATGTCCACGTAGATGCGGTACACTTTGCTCCCCGCGGTGATGGGATAGCTGCCCGCGCCGCCATTGATGAAAGTGGCATCAGCGGCGGAGATCGTATAGTAGTCCTCCACGATGATGCCCTCAAGACCTTGCGCCATGGTCCGGCCGGTGAGGAGTGAGAGAAGTGTCAAGCAGGGCAGGATGCGCGCGGTGGTGCTCATGGGGTGCGGGTTGGCTCTGTTCGGGTGAGCGGCAAAAGTCCCCGCTGCGTGCGGGCCGCGTGCCGATCCCGCGTGAACATTTCATTTCATGTGTATTTCGTCGGCGACCTTTCGCCTGCGAATCGTGAACACATGGTTGACATTGGGCTGAGGCGGACGTAACGCATCGTCATGGGGGTCAACAATTGGAACCGAACGTGCCGACGAAGAGCCCGAAGTCGGTGCTGTTCACGGTACCATCGCCATTCAAGTCCGCTTTGCACGCTGTGCACACCGAGCCGAACGCTCCGACGAACAAGCCGAAGTCGGTACTGTTCACCGTGAGGTCATTGTTCTGGTCGCCCGGGCATATGGCCATTTCGCCGAGCAGGTTGATGGCGCCCTTCATCGAACCGTAGTGGACCACGCAGTGGTAGTGGATGGTGGCGGGCATCTGTGCCGTGGGGGTGAAGCTGATCGTTGCCCCCGAGCTGGGTCCGGCATATGCGGTACCGAACGGGTTGTCCGCATTGGCATTCATCACGAACGGATGCTCATCGCCGAAGGCCGTCAGGTCGAAGGTGTAGGACTGCCCGCGCGTGAGTGTCAGGGTCGGGTTCACCATTCCGTTCACCACCCATTGCAGGTTGCCGTTCACGGTGACCACGAAGTCGGAAGGTGGAAGACCAGGGGTCGCCTTCACTGGTAATGGTGAAGGAGAGGTGCAGCCCGTTGGTTCGGGTAGAACGCTCGTTGAGAGTGGTGTGGCGGAGAGCAGGCAGAAGGCGAGCAATATCCAAAGGATGGCGGCCTTGGCGTTTCGCGGTATGGTCGGATGCATCGGGACGTGGGTGTTGGGGTCGCCAAACTGTCCCATGCGCATCATTCCCATATCACCGCCCGATCAAGTTTCCGGTATCATTCCACGACCTTGCGGGACAGGACGCACAAGGCTCCTGCGGATAGCGGTGGACGATCGGACATGCGAAGGGGGAGCCGTGACTCCCCCTTCATGGTACAGGTGGATCAGTGTCGGACCACCTTGTCGAAGGGCGGCGAAGCTCAACCCAGCGGATTACGTGGAGAGCAATGGAGAATGAAGTTTCGCGCATTGCGCCGCACTGCGGACGGACTCCGTGCTGGATGGACCGGAAAACGGAGCGGGACCCTCCCCCAGGAAGGCCCCGCCGTATAACCATAGGGTGTATGGCGTCGGGTTCAGCGCATGGGTGGATAGAAGAAGTGCTCCAGGGTGATCAGGCCATCGCGCACATGGTGTACGCTCACACCCTCGATGCGGAAGCGTCCGCCGCCTTTCAAGGTCACGTCCAGGATCATGGAGATGGAGAAGTGCTCCCCCGCCACCACCGGCTCGCTCACGTACCCGTGATGTTGCCGCTCCACGAGTTCGGCGAACATCTGTGCTTTCTGCAACACGCGATCGTACCCGCGCGTGTGCTCCGGCCACATGCCGCCTGCGGGTTCGATGCTCGTCACGTCGGGTGAGTAGAGTTCGGTCACGGCCTCCACGTAGCGGCCCTTGCGGCACAGGTCCGCGAAACGGTGGGCCACCTCGGCCGTGGTCATCGTACTGATGTCGGGGAAGGCGCTCAGTGCTTTCATGCCGCAAAAGGAAACGGCGGATATGAAGTGTGCATCGGGGAATGATGAAGTTTCTTTCGAACCGGAAGTTGGCCACCTGTGTTATGGCACTTCGGTGATCTTTCCGGCGCGCACTGGCCGGGATGGATGCGGTTTTCCCGGGCCGCCGTTCAACAGGTACACACCCGACCATTGCCGAGCATGATCGACTTTCTCAGCGGACTCCGCGTATGGAACGGACCGCTTTTCTGGTTTGGAATGGCCTCCGTGGGCTTCGCTGCCGTTTGCCTGCTCCTCAGCCGGATCACCGGCACGCAGGTCTTCAACGTGAACGCGTGGATCAAGCCCTTCAAATTCGCTTGTTCCACCTGGCTCTTCGTCTGGGCCATGGGCTGGTACATGCGCTACCTGCCGGGCTTCGATCACCGCTACTACGATTGGACGGTCATCCTGCTGCTGGGCTGGGAGATCGGCTACATCGCTCTGCGTGCGGCGCAAGGTCAACTGTCCCATTTCAATGTGAGCACCACGGTGAACGCGACTTGGTATACACTCATGGCGGTGGCCATCACGGTGGTCACCGTGTACACGGCCTATATCGGGCTGCTCTTCTTCTCCTCACAGGTCGCGCCGTTGGAAGCGCATTACCTCTGGGCGGTCCGCGCGGGCATCCTGCTCTTCGTGGTCTTCGCGTTCGAGGGCTTGGTCATGGGGTCGCGTATGACGCACTCCGTGGGAGGTCCGGACGGAACGCGCGGATGGCCCTTGCTGCACTGAAGTTGTACACACGGGGATCTGCGCATCGCGCATTTCATCGGGATGCATGCGCTGCAAGTGCTTCCGATCCTGTCCTTCTACTTGTTCCGGAACACGAAGGCGACCCTGGCCTTCGCCATGGTCTACGCGCTGTTGGCCATTGCGGTCCTCTTCCTGGCGTTGAACGGAAGACCCTTGTTGAAGCGGTCTTCCGGAAGTGGGCCGCCCTTGTCCGGTGGGCCGGTCGCAGACGATCGGACCCTCCCGTCTGGAGTACCTGAACGAGTGTAGAGTGATGCTTATGGGTCATTGGCCTGAAGGGCTGCGCGAGGGAGCTACGGGTCGCGCATAGCATAGCCTTTCCGTGAACTTCCGGCAATACACGGAGGGGACTTTTGCGGCATGCGAACAGGAGCTTTCCTCATGCTGACCCTGGCGTCGATCGCCTGCACCAAACGCGAGGAGGTCGTACTGGTCACCCAAGAGAACGGTTGCCGGACCCGCATCGTCATCAACGAAATACAGGCAAGCGGCTCAACGGAGCTGAACGAGTTCGGCGATCGCAGCGATTGGTTGGAACTGCACAATGCCGGTGCCGACGTGTTTCTCACGGAGGGGGAATGGTACCTGACGGATGACCGGAAGAACCTGCTGAAGTTCGAGCTGCCGATGATGACGCTCGAAGAGGGGGATCATCGGCTCATCTGGTGCGATGGTCTGGACGAGGTGGGGAATGACATCCATGCGTCGTTCCATTTGGCGGCGAAGGGTGAATGGCTCGCGCTGGTGCATGCAACGGAGGGCCGCGCTTGCATGATCGACTCTGTCAGTTATCTCACGACCGACGATGACCGGTCGCGTTCCCTTGGCCGCATGCCGGATGGTTCACCTCAATGGATGCCGCTCGCCGAACCCTCGCCGGGGAAGTCCAATGGGTCACCACCGCAGTGACAATTGCACGATCATCTTACGGGGTGCAACTGCCGCAATGAACGGAAGGCCCCCGAGAGGGCCCTCCGTCTTTGCTGAGGCCCGCCTCTCGGCAGGAATTGCCAAACGCTCAGCACGCGATCGTAAGGGGCTCATGTCGCCAGAATGTTACCGTGTACGTGGAGTTTGCTTAATGTCTGCATGACCCGGTGCCGATGAAGCGTGCTCGTGCGGACGGATCGTCACGTCGAACTCATTTTCCCCTCGTCTATGGGAAACAGTCGGGACGTCTCTTTGCACCCGTTACCGGCTGAGTGGTTTTGGACCGGTGCGAACGAAGGGAAGGAGTGGGAGCTGGGGCTCCCGCTCCTGCTTTGGTGCCGTGCCTGCCCCGCATGAGCAGGATGTGCCGCGATGGCCCGGCTTGTCCTGGTTTTTCCACGCGCTGCTGTTAACAGGACGGGAAAAGATAACGCGATGCGCATATCCTCTTCGCATCACGGTCGCACGTTTGCGGCATGTTCCACCAACGCCTTTTTCCCCCGATGGTCATTGGCCGCACACAGGACCTCACCTTGCGCCGGATGCGCTCGCGCCCCGAGCGCGAAGTGCGCGCGAAGCTCGCGCGCGGAGCCTCACTCGTCGAGCATCTGCTGCGTCGGCACGCTGCCCGTCAGGCCGGCGTTTTGCCTTCGGATTGGGAACAACGCGTGAAGCGCAACCAGATACAAGGGAACGGGCACACCCTGCCCGACCTGGTGAGCTATGAATACGATGGCGTGGAAGTGCTCGCCGTGTGGACATATGTGGAAAGCGATGTGCTCCACATCCTTATCCGCCGTTCCAAGGTTCCGGCTGCGCATCGGTTACAGCCCGGCCCACGGCCCTTCGTTTGGGACCTCATACCGTGGGGGCCTCAGCTGACCGGCGCATGATCGGGCTTCGCCATCACCTCGGGCCGTCGCGCCGGGTCATTCCCTTGGGTGACCAAAGCATGCTGCCTTCAACCCATCGAGCGCGTTTGCTGACGGTGCGTCACGACGTGTGTCTCGCATGTTCAGCCGAACCCCGCTCATGTTCGAGGGAAAATGGTCCTTCATGCACGAGTGGATGCGGAGCACATTGAAGCGCACGAGTTGGATGACATGCGATCTGGAAGCACTCGTCGAACACGCCATCGTGCATGTCATGCGCCATCGCCTCCAGCTGGAGAAGCTCCTTGCCCGTTCAGGGGCATGATCATCGGGCGCGTCGCCGCACGGTGGTCAGGGGTGCAGTCGCGCGGCCATCAGACCGATCGCCGAAAGCGCAACCAACAAGCCGATGCCCCATGCGGCGATCAGCCCCGCGTTGTGCCGCTCCAACCAGAAGTGCTCTGGTCCGTCGCCTCCCGGGTGACTGGTCCGATGGGTATGTTGATGTGCCATGTCGCGCGATCCCGTGTTGCCCGTGGTCGGGTGGGTGCACAAAGGACCCACGGACCTTTGAAGTCTTGTTCACCGATCCGTTGCCATTGTATCAGATCTTCTGGTCCATGACAACGGTCAACCGGATCGCCACTGCACGCGAGTAGGTTCGTGCCACCGGACGCAATAGCGTCGTGTGAAATGCCCATGACGCGCATCCTGCTCCCTACCGATTTCAGTGATGGTTCCCTGAACGCTTGCGCGTACGCGCTGGACTTGTTCGGCACCGAGGGCACCACCTTCACCTTGGTGCATGCCTACATCGACCCCATACCCGGATATGCGGCCATGGTGGACATGTCCAGCACGCTGTATGCGGCCTCCGTGGAAGGCTTGGCGCACTTTGCCGAACGCTTCCGGGGCTTGAAGGGCGGTGCTGCTGCGGTGCTCACCACCGAGGTGGCCTTTGGCCTGCTCTCCCAAGCGCTCAACACGGTATGCAAGGAGAAGGGGATAGATGTCATCGTCATGGGAACGCAGGGCGCTACAGGAGGCGATCTGTTCGGCAGCAGCGCTGGTGCGGTGGCCAAGTCCAGCACGGTACCGGTGCTGGTGGTGCCGAAGGATGCGCGGTACAAAGGCTTACGGCATATCCTGCTGGCCGATGACCACTCGCGCGTGGAACCGCTGGCGTTGCGCTTGCTCATCCGACTGGCGGTCCGGGATGAGGCGGACATCACGATCGCGCATGTGCTGCGCAACGAGCAGGACACTCCCGATCCACTGGTACTGGCGGACTACGACCGCACCTTCGCACAGGTGGCGCACACGTATGCCTCCGCCGCAGGGGATGATGTTGCCCTCGCCTTGAACAACGTGGCCGAGCGCGACAACATGGACCTTGTTGCCGTCTTGCATCGCCACACGGGCTTCATGGAGAGTCTGTTCCATGGCAGTGTTGCGAAGCACTTGGCCATGCACACCCGCATTCCGGTGCTTGTGCTCCAGCATTGATGAACGGTATGCCATAGCGGCTTCTCACGCACGTCGGGCTTGGTGATGATGCGACCTCAGCCTCGGCGGAGACCAGCTTCATGATGGGTGAGAACGGCGCGTTGGAGGCAGGCGCGCTGTGCATCGACCGGCGTATGACCTATGCGTCGATGCACCAGGCGCCAATGCCCGTGGGCCCGATCGGTCCCGGAGTATCGGGCGGGAGTGCCAGGGGTTATTCCAAAAGCACTGTGGTCTGATCAGGGGTTTTGGGCAAGCCATCCCCGGAAACGGAAGAACCCCGGCCATCGCCGGGGTTCTTCCTTCTGTGCATGTCCTGCTCAGGCCGCCTTCGCGAGATCGTCCGGGCGTTCCTGCGTCCGCGCCCCGCTGTCCACGATGATCCGCGCATCGAAGTACTCCTGGTAGAAATTCGGCTTGCTCTCCTTGAACTCGCTCATCAGCTTGTCCATCCGGTTGTTCAGGATCTTCAGGCTGTCCTTCACCAGTGCGCTGATCTCCGCCGTGGCGCCTTTACGCACCGTCAATGCACTGCGCGGGCTGCCGATGGTGGCCACATACGCGTCGATGTCCGATCGCAGGGCGGTGAGGTCGGCGGCCGTAACGCCGTAGTCCGGCAGGTCGGGCAGGATCGCTGTCGCATCGGCGTGGATGCCGAGGCAACGTTGGCCGATCACGGCATCGCGGCCTTTATTCAGGGTGCTGAAGGACCAGCTCATCCGTTCGCGCAACGCCAGGTCGCCCGTGTCTTCGGCGTACGCGAAGGCCGCGTTCGCCACCGCCAGGGCACTGCTCAGCATCGCCGCGCGTTTGGTCCGCTTGTCCAGCGCCACGCCCAGTAGGCTCTGTTCCTGTGTGCGGATCGCGTTCTCCGTGGCGCTGATGTTCACCTTCAGTTCGCCGAAGGCGTTCACGAAGGGGGGCATGCTCCCGAATGCCCCGCTGTGCTTCTCGCACACCTGCCTTACCGTGTACAGCATGCTCATCCGGTTCTCCAAATGCTTGTTCATGATGAAAGATGTTTTTGAACGTTGCCGGTTCCTCCGGCCGGGACCACGGCGTTCTGTCGTGGTGGCTTCGGAACGTCGATCACCCATACCGGGGTTTCGATCGAATTATCAACAATGCGGTCTCCTTCTGTTGATAGCTTTTCTGGGATCGGAGACCACGCAGCGTAACCTGCCGATGATCGGTCCGCTGGCTCCGATGAACGCTACTGTCGGCGTTGATGCTTCATGCCGCGCGCGGTGGTCGCCTCCATCTCCTGTAACCGTTTCGCGTGTGTTCGGTCCGCGATCGTCGTTCGCGCACCATGTACGCGGGCTTGCTTCGCCTATGGCGGCGTGAGCGTCGGTTCGCTCGGCGTGGGATCCACTTCGCGCGCGAAGAGCTGTCACTTCGCCTGTCATCGTTTCAGGCGCGGTGTCGTGGTCTTCGCTTTCCGCGGCATGGGTTCCGCTTCGCATGGACATGGCGGGGACCCCTCTTGCGGGAAGTGCCTGTGGACCGGTCGCGGTTTCTGATGCACGCGCTTGTTCTCCGATTCGCGTGTGGACGGATCGGTAAGGATGCCGAGTAGTTCCTGCCTCGATGTGTGGCGTGGCGGTCCGAAGTGACGGACCGAAGGCGATCAACGAAAGAGCCGGCTGTCGACCGGCTCGCTGCATGCAATAGGATCGTTTGTTCACTCCCGTCGGAAGCGGCTCACCGTGGAACCGTCCGCGTGGCTCACGCGGGCCACATACCGTCCGCGTTGCAGGCCGCGCAGGTCGATGGGCCACACGGTCTGCCCGATGCTCCCGCTCAGTACCCGGTGCTGCACGGAGTGCCCGTGGTCGTCCAGGATCTCCAGTTCCAGCGGTTGGTTCACGGGCTGGTGCGTGGAGATGATCAACTGCGAAGTGGACGGAAGTCGTTCGTTCCCGTTCCCATCATCGCTGATGGGTGCGAGCACCCTCCCTGCTGGTCGTGCGTCGGTACCCACAATGGCGGTGGTGCGGACGCGCGCCTTTTCCTCCGACGCTGGGCGGTCGGTCCGCTGGGCGAGGTCGGCGATGGTCTGTGCGCGCGCCTCGCCGAGTCCCGCGTAAAGCGGCATGCCGAGCAGCAGCAGATAGTGGTAGGCGCGATGTCGGTTCTTCATGGTCCTTTCGTGTTTGTGGCCGCAAAGCGAACGCTCGCGTGTTCCGGCAACAACAACCGCCCGTTATCCCTTCGCGCGGGGATCATTCATAACACGGGCTTCACCGATGGGGTCCGCGCGCACCGCTAGCCCATCGCCATCAGCATCACCACGCTCCTGGTGCTATCGGCGGAGAGCCAACAGTAGCAGAGCCGACGCTTGCCGGTGCGCAGCAACGCGGCGATGCGGTCGAAGTCGGCGATGGGATAGTAGATATGGAGCGTACCGCGGATATGATCCGCCCGGGACAAGGGTGGGTCGATACCGGGGTCCACGAAGGCGAGCGTGGCCTGGTGCGCCACGGAGCGGCTGCTGGCGGGCACGCCTTCCAGTACCATGCGGGCGCGTACGAATGCACTGTCCGGCTCGTCAGTATTGGGCTGGTGCAGCGACTTCCGCACCTTATCGATACGCAGCACTTCGAGCTGTCCCGTGCCGAAGGGCAATCGCTGGGGCACACCCTTGGGTGCTGTTTGGATATGCATGCTGGAGACGGATAGCGGTCGTGCGAAGTCGAGGATCTCCATGGTCGGTGGTAGGGTCATGCCTCCGTCGCGCGCTGGTCCGGCTCTTCGCGCGCGGCGGCGTGGCGGCGCAAGCTGTGAAGCGCATGTTGCGCGGGTGTGAATCGCGGATGAAGTCTCGGTCGGGGCATCAGCCGCGCTGTTTCTGCGGGCATTTGCGGGAGCCGAAGGCGCAGTAGATGCAATGCTCCTCCGGCCCGTGCTGCACCAAGCGGTCGCACCATAGGCATCGGAATTCGTGCAGGGTGTGGTCCAGCGGCATGCGCTCGTGCGAACCGGCCTGGCAATAGGGGCAATAGAGCGTGCTGGCGCGGTTGATGCTGCGGCGTGCGAAACCGAGCCTGGTGAGCAGGTTGACCCGCCCGGCCGCGCGTATCCGGTGGTCGCTCATGGTTCGCGCGGCGAATGTGCGGGGGCCGTATGATGGCATCGTTGCGGTACCGCGAAGCCTTCGCGCTGCTTCCCTCAAAGCGGAAGCCCCGCCGGACATCCGAGAAGACTCGGAGTCCAGCGGGGCCGCCGCACGGAGGGATCGCTTACTGGATGACCAGTCGCTCGGTGAAGCGTTGGTCACCGGCCTGCAGGTTCACCAGGTAAAGACCGGGTGCGAGATCCTGCTCGAAGGAGACCTTGCTGTTGAGCGTGCCGTCCTGCACGGGGATCGTGCGGGTGGCGACCAGCTTGCCGTACACATCGGTCACGTCCATGGTCACGCTACCGACCTCCGTGGAGAACTCCGTGAGCGAGACGTTCACGAGGGAACCGTCGTTGGGGTTCGGCCAGATGGTCAGGTGTGCGCTGATGGCGATGTCCAAGTTGCTGTTCTCATCGGCCTGCGGTGCCATGGCGCTACCACAGGTGGCGGTACCGATGGTGATGTTGCAGACCGGCCCGAAGGGGCAGAAGGTCGCGCCACCGTCCACGGAGATGCGCACGCGCACCTGGTAGCAATTGTTGTTCTGCAAGGGAACCGTCACGAAGTTCAGCGCCGTGGAACGTACGGCCTGGGTGATGCGGCGCAGGTAGCCGCTCTTGGCGAACTCGAACTGGTAGTTCGTGGCACCGGCTACGGCATCGGCGTAGATGGTGCTGGTCAGGCTCAGGCCGGTAGCGCCGCAGGAAACGACCGGGGTGGCCGTTGATGTGAGCTGGGTGGTTTGGCAAGCGGGCACCGGCAGGAGCAGGCGGCAAGCAGGGCCGAACTCGCTATAGGTACCGTTCAGGCGGGTGCGCACGCGCACGTTCAGGAGTACGCCCTGTGGGATCGCCGAGGGGCTGGTCATGGCGCTGAGGCGGAAATAGCTGGCCTTCTGCGCAGCGGCCGTACCCGTGGGCCAACCCGTGCCGGGAGCGGCATGGGTGAACAGGATGCGACGGCTGAAACCGCCGTTCGGATTGGTCACCCAGAACTGGTAACCGGTCAGGGAGTTCACCGTCGGCGTGCCCGGGCTGTAGAGCGCGGTAACGGCGGTGTTCAGCGTGGCCTGGAGAACGGTGTTGCTCGTGGCTGTCAACACATCGCAGCTGCTGGCCTGGAGGGCATCCGTGCCCAAGGGCACGCAGAACCCGAGCGGGCTTTCGCTGGAGGTGGTGAAGGCGGCACCGTTGCCGTCGTTGTCGATAATGCGCTTGTTGTTGGCGTCGTGCAGCACGTAGCCGCCCGGTGCGGCGATACCGTCACCGGCGCTGTCGAACACGCGCAGGTCGTAGCAGCCGTTGGGCAGGCAGCAGGTGGCCGTAATGGTGCTGCTGCTGGCGTAACCCGCGCCGCTGCATACCACCGTGGAAGTACCTGTGAGCACCACGTCATAGCTGGTCTGTGCGCCGTTGGCGTCCGTGGTCAGCGTAAGGGTCACCTCGTTCTGATTGCAGCCGCCTACCGGTGTGCCGGCGCAAACGCAGCTCGCGTTCAGCACATCGTTGATGGTGTTGGCGTTGCCGTCATCGCAGGAGCTGCCGATCTGGCCCGCCACGAAGGGGCAGCTGTCCTGGCAGTCCACCACGCCGTCTAGGTCCGTATCGGTGGTGTTGGGCGTACCGGCGCAAACGCAAGCGGCCGTGATCACGTCGTTGAGGGTGCAGGTGTTGAAGTCGTTGCACGCATCACCTTGCTGACCAGCGAGTGTCGGGCAGTTGTCCTGTGCATCGCAGATGCCGTCACCGTCCGTATCGGGCGAGGTGGTACCTGCGCAGACACAAGCGGCGCTGATCACATCATTGATCGTGCAGGCGTTGTTGTCGTTGCAGGCATCGCCTTGCTGACCGGCGAGGGTCGGGCAGTTGTCGGCGCAATCGGCGACACCGTCACCGTCCGTGTCCGTGTTGTCCGGTGTACCGGCGCAGACACAGGCAGCGGTGATCACGTCGTTGATCGTGCAGGCGTTGTTGTCGTTGCAGGCATCACCTTGCTGACCAGCGAAGGTCGGGCAGTTGTCCTGTGCATCGCAGATTCCGTCACCGTCCAAATCGGGCAGCGGTGTGTACACGCAGGTGTTGCTCACGCAAGCATCGCTCGTGCAAGGGTTGCTGTCGTTGCAGTCACCGTTCACCACGCAGGCCACCGGCGTTCCGGCGCAGACGCAGCTCGCGTTGAGCGCATCGTTGATCGTGAGGGTATTGCCATCGTCGCAGGTGCTTCCGATCACACCTGTTACCGACGGGCAGTCGTCCGTGCTGTTGGCTACGTAGCCGGTCGGCTGCGTGCAGGCCACCGAATCCACGGCGGCATCACCGAAGCCATCACCGTCCGTATCGGCGTAGTAGGTACCGGCCGTGTTCACCGTAACGAGCACGTTGCCGGTGGCGGTGCCGCAGGCATTGGTCACGTTCACGCTGTACGTTCCGGTAGCGCTGCCGTCCACCAGCGCGCTGGGGTTGCTGCTGCCGAAGGCGAAGCTGCCTGTACCGCTCCAAGCGTAGGTCAAAGGCAGCGTGCCGCTGGCGGACACGTTCAGCGCGAGCTGTTCGAGGCTGCACAGGGTGGTCGCGCCGGTGATCGAGTTGATCGTGGCCGCAACGCACGGCTCAATGGTGTCTCCCGTGGCGAACTCCAGCAATTGACCGCCTTCCACCAGCGTGGCGTTGGTGGCGTAGTGTGCCTGGTCCACCATGAGGAAGCGCCCTTTGCCCAGGATGTCCTTCATGTCGATGATGCCGGAGGCCTCTTCATCGATGGTCAGGAAGTTCGCACCGCCGGTCTGGAAACGCGCGCTGTCGTGGTAGGCCACTTGCGTCAACGCGTCCGTGGCGATGTCGTACTGCCAGATCTTGCCGTTGTGGATGTTGCCACCGACATCTTCCTGGATGTACACGTGGCCGAGCTGATCGACCGTGATGTTGTCCATCATTTTCTGACCGGCCACTTCCGAACCGTCGAGCACGGCGGTGATCGTACCACCGGCCTGTGGGTTCAGGATGTCCGTGAAGTGCAGCCTCCACATGCGGCTGGGGGCCGTGAATGCGTTCGTCGTCACGAAGTAGAGGTCGTTCGGGTTGCTGGGGTCCCATGAGGCGTCCTCCGGGCGCAGGAACTGGGTGATGCCGGCCGCAACGCTGTTCGTCTGCAATTGGGCACCGGTGAGGTTGCTCACATTGCCCAGGCTCACGAGGGTGAATGGTGTGTTCGCTGCGGGGAAGGAGCCGGAGACTTCGAGGTCACTGGCGAGGCCCGTCACGCGCACGCCGTAGAGGTTGCCGTTGTTCAGGCCCGCTTTGTCGATCTCGGTACCGGTCGTCGTTTTGTTGCCGATGTACACGTACACCTGTCCGGGCGTGGTATCATCCGTGCCTGCCACGACGGTCTTGTCGCCGCTGGCAGGGTTGGCGACGGCGTTCTCCCAAGAGAAGCGGCCAAGCCATGGCAGTTGATAGGACGTACCGGCGTTCGGGCCCGTGACGATGTGGCCCATGGCGCGGCCTTCGTTGCCGGCCTCTTCACCGTTCATATAGATGCGTTCCTGGGTGCCTTTGCCGGTACCGGCATTGTAGAACGCGGAGGCGGCGGGCAGATCGCCCGAGCAGAAGCGGTTGAAGGCGGTGCCGGGGCTGTTCACGAAGGCACTGCCGTTCCACAGTTTCACGGTCGTCATCAGGTCAGCGCCGCTCTGCATGCAGAGGGTGCTCTTGTTCACCACCCACTTGCTCACGAACGAACCGATGGAGCCGTGCGCGCGCACCGCACCGACGGTGTTGCCGAGTTCATGGTTCATCAGCAGGGTGAACGTTCCGTTGCCGTTGTCGAATGCACCGAGTCCGTCAGGGATACCCACCATCTGGTAACCGCCGATGGCGTCACCGGTCGTGAGCAGGGAAGTGGTCGTATTGCCGAGGCCCAGGGGCTTCACATAAGCGCTCTGGCTGCTGCTGCAACCCGTCACGGGTTGGGGGTAGGTGAGGAAAGGCGAAACCACTTCGCCCGCACCAGCTTGGTTCCACACGTAGCTCTCCAGCGCGCCGCCCGTGGGCTGCTGCAATTGCACGTTGATGTGGAAGGACAGCGCACCATCCGTGGTGAACTGTCCGATCAGCACGCGGTTGGTGCCCGCAGGGTCCACGCCGGCGCTGTTGGGCAGGGTGGCCCACGCATCACCGACCACCGTGAAGTTGTTCCCGGTGCTCGTTAAGGGTGCCAGGTTCACCAGACCGCCCACGTTGTAGGTGAGCGCGGTGGACGTTCCGGGGATGTTGCCATCCGCGTTGCCACCGGCTCCGCTCACGGGCCAACCCGAATAGTTGGTGCACAGCGTGAGGTTGCCATTGGTATCAGCGGTCTTCAGCACACCCACTTGGGCGGCGTTACTTCCGCAGCCCGCAGCGCCACCGCTCGCACCCGTGCGGCCGATGGTGATGTAGGTATCGAACGCGGCTCCTTCATCCAGGAAGCGCGTTTGTGTCGGTACTTCCGTTCCGTTATTGATGTCGTTCCAGAAAGACGTTGTGGTGCTGATGCTGAGCGGATTGTTCGAACCTCCGGTCGGGCTTCCGAACACCGTGTTCAGCTTGTAGTTGGGCGCCATGTCCACATAGATGCGGTACACTTTCGTGCCCACATTGATGGGGTCGCCGCCGAGTCCGTCGATGTAGGCCTTGTCAGCGGCGGTGATCGTGTAGTAGTCCTCCACGATGATGCCCTGCAGGCCTTGTGCCTGGGCGGTGTAGCCGCTCAACGCGAGGGCTGTTCCGGCCAGGAGTTTGCAGAAGTTCTGTTTCATGGTTGTTGGTGTTGCGATCGGGAACGGGACAGGTCATGCCCCATTCCCTTTCGCTGGTTGGTTTTAGTAGCAGGTCCCGTTGAATGCACCGACGAAGAGACCGAAGTCTGTGGAGTTGATGGCGCCGTCGCGGTTGAGGTCACCGGCGCAACCGGCGACCGCGGAAACATCGGAGCCGATCTTGGAGGCGAGGGTCCATCCCTGTGTCCAGGGAGCTTTACCGGGCTCGAAGGCACCGCGGTACTGCACGCCGGTGAAGAAGCCGTCAGCGGGGGCCTTCAGCGTGCTGGTGGCGGCACCAGCGGCGGGCACGGGGTTCACGCGGTCGGCGATGGTGTTGGAGTTGAAGGGGTTGGTATCGAAGGTGGCGTCCAACAGAGCGCCAGCGGCCACGATGGAGTTGCCATCGGTGGTGGTGAACTTGGTGAAGTTGGCTCCCGAGGTGGTGTTCACCCCGTTGATGCGCAGAGGCTCGGCGCAGCCTTGGAAGGTGCAGTTCTTCACGTTGAAATTGTTCGCCAACCAGATGTCGGTAGTGTTGGCGGCGCCCACGGCACCGGCCAGGTTGAGGCCCGAACGGAAGTTGCAGAAGATGGAGTTGTTCACCGAACCCCAGGTGCGCTCCTTGGCTTCGATGGCCTCGTCACCGGCGGTGTTGAGGGGGTTGAGGTTGCCTGCCGAGCTCACGCCGTCGGTGCGGGAGAAGATGGTGGCGTTCCAGATCTGCGCGGTGGAGCGGTTGCCTGTGTTGCTGCTGTGGTCATCGCTGTCGAGCTCCACGCCGTTGTCGCCCTGGTTGAGCGCACCGCCGTTGTTCTCGGGACCTTGCAGACCGTAGTAGAACTGCAGCTTTCCGCTGAAGCCCTGGTCCCAATCCAGACCGTCGTCATCGCTGTGCATGCCCACGAGGTACTTGGCGTTCACCGTACCACCGAAGAACTCGAAGCAGTCATCGAGGTTGCCGATCACCTCCACGTGGTCGATGGTGGTTCCGCTTCCTACCGAACCCAGGGTAAGGCCGTTGATCTCGTTGTTGGTGCCGAGCTTCTCCCCGCCATGGCGGAGGGAGACATAGCGGAGCACGCCGCTGTTGTCGTCGTTCACCTCGCTGCCCACGGGCATGCCGTAGTAGTTGCGGGCATCACCGTTGAGCAGGCCCTCGATGAGGCCGACGCCGTCGGTACCGGTCAAGGCCACGCTGCCCACATCGGTGCTGCGCACGTTGTTGTAGGCGCGTCCCAGGAGGATGAGCCCGCCCCATTTGCCGCGGTTGGTCACGGCGTAGGACCCGTCCAGGGGGTCGGCTTGCGCGGTGAAGATGATGGGGCAGCTCTCGTTGCCGTTGGCCCAGATCTGACCTTGACGGCTGACGATGACGCAGGCGCCGTTGCCACCGCCGACGTTGGCGACCTTCACCACGGTACCTGGTTCGATGTAGAGGTCCTGGTTGGCGCCGATGTACATGCGGTCGCTGAGCAGGTACAGCTTGTCGCAGGTCATGGTGTAGCTGCTGGGGATGAGGTTGCCCTGGGCGTCGAGCACGGCGGAGTTGGGGTCGAGGTTGACCACGGTGCGTGCGGAGACGTCAGGGCAGCCGCATGCGGAGCCGATGCTCTGGGCATGGCCGCTGCTGGTGGCGAGCCCGGCCACGGCGGCCGCTATCGCCAAGTGAGGAATGCGTTTCATGTGAAAGGTGTTGGTTGGTTGGTCAGGTCGCCCGGTTTTGGGCACCGCAAACGTCCCGCGTCCTTCATCGGCCCGGGTTACGCCTCCGACATGCTTTCCTTGTCGATCCCTGCCGTTCATGTGAAGCGGCTTAACCTCAATGGACCACTGCATGCACCCTTCAGGTGATATGCCCGACACGCTCGATACCCTTGTTCAGGTCATATAAGGAACCCGCGCCGGACAAAGGCTCACAGGCCGCGATGTCCGCCTGCCAGACGACATGCGGTATGTTACCCGCGAAGCGCAGCGTTAACAAACGACATATTGTGGACCCGGAACCTTAACCGGAGAAGTATGCTGGGGTATCACGGACCCGGTAGCCTTGGCCCCGTGATGCAAGACCCTTCAGTGACCTCGGCCCCCTTCGGGGCGACAAGACATTGGACCGGTCTTCGGGCCACCCGCGATTCGGTGGAACTGGCGCTCTTGGGCGCGGGCGGGGGAATGCTGGCGAGCGTGCACGTGCCGAACGACCTGCGTTCCGTGGTGCGCGTGGTGAAGGTGTGGGCCAGGGACCACGACTTCGATCCAACGCAAGCGGTATTCTGCGTCGAGGAGCGCTCCCCCTGGATGGGCGCGGTTCTGGAGCGCTTGATGGAACGGGGGTGGCGGATCATCGTGCTTCCCGGGCAGATTCCGGCGGAGCCGGGTGAGGACGCCCCTGCTTCACCGGACATCGCCGAGCTGGTCCGGCTGGCCATGCGTGCCGCTGTACCGCAAGTACCCCTGTCCATCGCCCACCTCCGCGCCGATAAACTGGAGCGCCTGCGCGAACGACGGAACGAACTGGCCTCCTTGCGCTCCGGGCTACAGACCGATGGAGGCCGGCGCAACCGCCTCTTCGAGGAAGAACTCCAACGCGAGTTCGAGCGCATGGACCGGCGGCACATGCAGCTCATCGACAAGCTGCTCGCACGCTTGGACACGCTGATCAACCTGCAATTGCACAGCGGCTACCAACAGCAGGGCTAGCGGAAGGCGCTCCTCAGCAAAGCTCCCCAAAGCGAAGCCCCCCACAGCGATGTGGGGGGCTTCGCATCAGAGAAGGTCCGGCTTACTGGATGACCAGTCGCTCGGTGTAGCGGTGTTCGCCTGCGGTCATGTTCACCAGATAGAGGCCCGGTGCGAGGTCCTGCTCGAAGCTCACGGCGGTGTTCAGGCGGCCGTCCTGCACGGGCAGGGTGCGGGTGGCGACCAGCTTGCCATACACGTCCGTAACGTCCATGCTTACCACGCTGACAGTAGCGTCGAACGCGGTGAGCGAGATGTTCAGGATGCTTCCGTCGTTGGGGTTGGGCCACAGGCTCAAGCGCGCTTCTTCCGCCGGGACGGTCTCGTCACCGCTGCCTTCGAGCGCCATGCCGCTGGTGCCGCAGTTGGCGGTGCCCAGGGTGATGGTGCAGTACGGGCCGAAGGGGCAGTAGGTGGCGCTGTTGTCATAGCTGATGCGCACGCGCACCTGGTAGCAATTGTTCATCTGCAGCGGTAAGGTCACGAAGCTGAGGGCTTGTGAACGCGTCGGGGAGAGGATCCGCCGCGTGTAGCCCGGCTTGCTGAACTCGAACTGGTAGCCCGTGGCACCGGCCACGTTGTTCGCCCAGATCACACTGCTGTTGGTAAGACCCGTCGCACCGCAGGAGACCACCGGGCTCGCCGTGGTGGTGAGCTGCGTGGTGGCGCACGGAGGCACGGGGATCATCAGGCGGCAGGCGGGACCGAAGTTGCCCAGCACACCGTTCACGTCCGAGCGCACGCGCACGTTGAGCAGGATGCCTTGCGGGATCAGCGGAGCGCTGCTGTTCATGCTGCTGAGCAGGAAGTAGGAGGCCTTCAGCGATGCGGCGGTACCGGCCGGAGCGCCCGTGCCCGGAGCGGCGTGCGTGAAGAGGATGCGGCGGCTGTATCCACCGTTCGGGTTGGTCACCCAGAACTGGTACCCGCTGTTGCTGTTGTGCACGCCGAATTGCGCGGTAACGGCCGCGTTCGGTTCGGCGCGCAGCACGGTGGTGAGCGTGGCGGTCTCCACATCGCAGCTGGTGGCCATCAGGGCGTCCGCACCGAGGGGCACGCAGAAGCCGAGGGGCGAGAGGCTGAGGGTGGTGAAGCCACCGCCGTTGCCCGCGTTGTCGATGATGCGCTTGCCGGTTCCGTCGCGCAGCACGTAGCCGCCGCCCACGATGCCGTCACCGAAGTCGTCGGTGATCACCAGATCGTAGCAGCCGTTGGGCAGGCAGCAATCCACCGCGATGGTGGAACTGCTGACCAGACCGTTGCCGCTGCACACTGCGGTGTTCGTACCGGTGAGCATCACGTACCAGGTGATCTGCGCCGCGTTCGCGTCGGTGTTCAGGGTAAGGGTCACTGGGTTGGTGGTGCAGGCCGGTGTGCCCGTGCACACGCAGCTCGCGCTCAGCGCATCATTCGTGGTGGCGGTGCTGCCATCGTCGCAGGAGGAACCGACGACGCCTTGCACGTTCGGGCAGTCGTCCGTGTCGCTCAGCACGCCGCAGGCTACCGGTGCACCGGCACCGATACCGTCGCCGTCCGTGTCCGCGTAAAGCAGGTGCGCGTCATCGCAATCGTCCGAGTTGCTCACGAAGCCAGAAGGCGGTGTGGTGCAAACGCGGCTGACGGAAACGAGCGCATCGCCGAAGCCATCGCCATCGGAGTCGGCGAAGTACACGTTGCTGCCTTCGTCCACGGCACCGTCGCAATCCTCATCGGCATCGTCGCAGGTCTCGGTGCCGTTCGGGTGCACGGAGGCGTCCGTGTCATCGCAATCGTCGGAGTTGCTCACGAAGCCCGAAGGGGGCAAGGTGCACACCAGGCTCACGCTCACGGAAACATCGCCGTAGGTGTCGCCATCGGCATCGCGGTAGAAGAGGTTGTCGCCGTTGTCCGCGTGGGAATCGCAATCCTCGTCCTGGTTATCGCAGGTCTCGGTGCCGTTCGGGTGTACGGAGGCATCCGTGTCATCACAATCCGTGGCATCCGTTACGAAGCCGGAAGGCGGTGCGGTACAGACCAGGCTCACGGTCACGCCCTCGTCACCATAGGTGTCGCCATCGGCATCGCGGTAGAAGACATTGCTGCCTTCGTCCGCAGCGCCATCGCAATCCTCATCGGCATTGTCGCAGGTCTCGGTGCCATTCGGGTGCACGGAAGCATCGGTGTCATCGCAATCCGTGGCATCGCCTACGAAGCCCGAAGGGGGCGCGGTGCAGACCAGGCTCACGGTCACGCTCACGTCACCATAGGTGTCGCCATCGGCATCGCGGTAGAAGACGTTGCTGCCTTCGTCCACGGCACCGTCGCAATCCTCATCGGCATTGTCGCAGGTCTCGGTGCCGTTCGGGTGCACGGAAGCATCCGTGTCATCGCAATCGCCGGAGTCGCTCACGAAGCCCGAAGGGGGCAAGATGCACACGAGGCTCACGCTCACGGAAACATCGCCATAGGTGTCGCCATCGGCATCGCGGTAGAAGACGTTGCTCCCTTCGTTCACGAAGCTGTCGCAATCCTCATCCACGTCGCCACCGTCGCACACTTCCGTGGCACCGGGGTTCACGTCGTTGCTGGAATCATCGCAATCGCCATCGGCCACCAGCTCGCTCACCGGGCGGTACAGCGTGGAAGGCGGGCTGCAAGCGCTCACTTCGGAACCGGTCACATAGTAGTTGTCATTGTCCGCATCCAGCGCGTACGCCACCTGGGCGGTCACCTGCAGGCTTACCGTGCTGCTGCTCAAGGAAGATGGGCCGCTGAGGCAGGGACGTGCGCTGCTGACTGTCACGTACAACGGGTTCTCCACAGTCCCATCATCCTCGTAGAGCGGGTTCGTGGAGCTCTGCACCAAGGCCCCGTTCAGGTAGAAATCGTACTGAGTTTCGCCCGGAGGACGGGTGGCGGAGGAGGATCCGTCGCTGAAGTGTGCGGTGGCGGTGAGCTGGCGCGAAGTGCCCGAGCAGGTCGGGTTGCTGCCACTGGTCACGTCCAGGCTCACCAGGCTCAGGGTAGAGCTGATCGTTGCCGTCACCGGGATGGTCGGAGGCGGCTCTACGCTGCCGCTGTTGCTCACGCAGCTACGGGTGCTGGTCACGCTCAGGACGCTCACCGCGCTGGCAGAAGCATCGGCGCTAGCGCCGAAGTTCTGGCCCACGATGGTGATCACGCCGTACGCCCAGGTGGCGCTCAGGTCGTTGGTGGCGCTGGAGCCGTCGCTGTACAGGCCGGTCACATGGAACTCCAGGGCGCTGCCGGAGCAGGGGGTCGTGGTGCCCACCGTTTGCTCGATGTGCAGGCTGCTGGCATCGATGCTCAGCGTGGGCGTTACCACCAAACTGATGGTGTTGCTGCTGACGACCGGTGTGCTGCTGGCGCACACGCGCGAGCTGGTCACGCTCACGGAAACGTCTCCGCTCACCGGGCTGGAAACGGCGAAGAAGGCGCCGCTGGGGATGGTGCCGCCACCATCGGACCACACATAGCTCACGTCGCTGTCATAGCTGCTGCCGTCGCTATAGGTGCCGGTCGCGTGGAATTCCACGGGACTGCTGCTGCACGTGGGGTTGCTGCCACCGGTCTGTGAAACGGTCGGCGGGTTCAGCACTGCTGGCGGGTGGATCACGACTTCCACGCAGGCACCGCTGGCGCATACCATGTAGGTGCCGGGGGCGCTGGCCGCCAGGTCCACTTCACCGGTTGCGGGGTTCAGGACAAGGCTGCTGCACTGTCCGCTGCTGCAGGTGTAGAGCGCACCGCCCGAGCCACCGCTCAGGGTCGGCGTGGCCGTACCCACAGGGCAGTAGGGGGAGCCGGGGTAGTCCAGGCACACCGTGGCCGCCGTGGTGGCATCGGTACCGCCGGTGCAGCTGAGGCATACGGTCTGGCCCGTGAGGGGGTTGTAGGTGCCGGCGGCGCACGCGACGCACTCCGTGGCACCGGTAACACTGCTGATCTTGCCGGCGGCGCAGGCCGTGCATTCGGTGGCGCCGCTGACGTCCTGGAAGCTGCCCGCCGCGCACGCTTGGCAAACGGCGGAACCGGTCGCATCGCTGAAGTGGCCGGGAGGGCAGAGCACCGATGGTGCCGTACCGCCCGTGCAGTAGGAACCGGCCGGGCACTCGCTGATGGCCGTGGCCACTTGCACGCCGCTCACATCGCTGAAGTCGAGGTAGGCACCGGGGTTCGCACCGCAGGTGGCCGCATTGAAGAGCGGGCTGCCGGTAACGGCCGCCGTGGCCTGGCAATCATCCGTGCTGTCCGGTATGCCGTCGCCGTCCGAATCCAGCACCGTGCAGGAGGTGGCGCCGGTGGGCGTGTTGGTGGTGCCGCTGCAGGTGAGGCATTCCGTGGCGCCGGTCACCGGGTTGTAGGTGCCCGCCGCGCAGGACTGGCAGACCTGCGAGCCCTCGACCGCGCTGAAGGAGCCCGCCGCGCACGCTTGGCAAACGGCGGAACCCATCACATCGCTGAAGTGGCCGGGAGGGCAGAGCGCCGAGGGGGCCGTACCGCCCGTGCAGTAGGAACCGGCCGGGCACTCGCTGATGGCCGTGGCCACTTGCAAGCTGTTGATGGTGCTGAAGTCCAGGTACGCACCGGGGTTCGCACCGCAGCTCAACGCATCGAAGAGCGGGCTGCCGGTCACAGCGGATGTGGCCTGGCAAGCATCGATCGTATCCGGGATGCCGTCGTCGTCCGAATCCAGGTCGCAGACGCGATCGGTGGTGCTGGTGCAGGCCTGCGTTTCCACCGTGCCGGAGCCGCAGGAGGCCGCGCAACTGGAACAGGTGCTGGCACCCGTGGTGCTGCTGAAGCTGCCAGCCGGGCAGGCGACCGCCGGAGCCGTACCGCCCGCGCAGGAAGAACCCGCCGGGCAGGTGCTGATGGCCGTGGCCACTTGCAAGCTGTTGATGGTGCTGAAATCCAGGTACGCACCGGGGTTCGCGCCGCAGCTCAACGCATCGAAGAGCGGGCTGCCCGTTACCGCCGCCGTGGCCTGGCAGACATCCGTTGCATCACCGATGCCGTCGCCGTCACTGTCTTGATCGAAGGTGGCCGTTACCGTGGACGCTGCGGAAACGGTTGTTGCGCATGTGCCTGTACCGGAGCAGCCTCCGCCGCTCCAGCCCGTGAAGGCCGAGCCCGCATCGGGCGTGGCGGTCAGGGTGACCACCGTGCCGGAAGCGAAAACACCATCGCAGAGGGTGCCGCAGGTGATGCCCGCAGGCGAGCTCGATACCATGCCGCTGCCAGCGCCGCTGCGCGCTACGGAAAGCGTGTAGGTGGGCAACAGCACCGTGCAGCCGCTGATGCTGAGGTCATCGATACGCCAGTTCACGGTACCGGAACTCGGGTTGCCCACACTGCCGTAGCCGTACAAGCGGAAGGTCACAGGTTGATCCCCGGCGCTTGCAGCGCTGAGGCCAGTGTTGGACTTCAAAGCCCATGCACTGTTGGCGCTGATGGCTCCACCGGCCACTTCGCTGGCGTAGTTGTCCGTGCTCGAACGCAGGGAGTAGGAGACTGGACCGCTACCGGTGGAGCGTGAGCCGAAGCTGATGCCGTTCAGGGTGAACCCGAAGCTCGCCGCGGGCGTTACCGTGAATTCGAAGTAGGCGCTGCCGTTCGCGCCCGTGTTCAGCGCACCCGCGCGTGCCGCCGCGCCGGCGTTGAACTGACCAGAAGCGCCCGAATAGCCTGATGACGCCGAAGTGGTGGTCAACAAGTTGGTCACCGTTCCGAAGTTGTTGCCACTGGATACGCTGCCGGGTGTCGCATCGGGAATAGCGTTCGTTGTTGTGGCCGCATCACCGACGGTAGTACCGAAGTTCCAAAATGCGCTCGGGGACGTACCCGCGCACACACCACAACTCACATAGATGTCGTTGATCGTGCAGGCGTTGCCGTCGTCGCAGACGTTGCCCACTTCCAGCAGGCCGCAACCGCAGAGGCCCGGGAAGATCTTGCTCGGGTCGTTCGGGCAGCCGTCCTCGCCGTCGCACACGCCGTCGCCGTCGCTGTCCGGAGTAGTTGTACCGGCGCAGGTGCTGCAGCTGGTGAGCACATCATTGATGGTGCAGGGATCGCCATCGTCGCAGGTCGCGCCGGGTTCCGGGTTGCCGCAACCGCAGGTGCCGGCTGCGATCTTCAATGGATCGCTCGGGCAGCCATCGTTCGCGTCGCAGGTGCCGTCGCCGTCCGCATCCTGGAAGGTGCCGCCTTGGCATACGCAGGCCGCGCTCCAGGTCTCACCCGTGGTGCAGGCGTCCAAGTCGTCGCATCCGGTGCCGGGCAGGGCTGTGCCGCCGATGGTGCCGAGGCAGTCAGGGCCGGTATTCGGGTTGATCGTGAAGATCAGGGAGTTCGACGGATTCGCAGCTCCGGTGGTGATCACATCCACAGTCGCACTGCCGGCTGAGGCTACATCGGCGGAACTGATACTCGCATCCAGCTGTCCGCTGCTCACGAACGTGGTGGTGCGCGTTGCCCCGTTCCAACGCACGGTACTTAGCCCACTGATGTAGTTGGAACCGGATACCGAAAGCGTGAACGCGGAAGCCCCAGCTGTGGCGAAAGCCGGAGTCATGCTCGTAATGACCGGGTCCTGGATGACGAATCCCGTCCATGCTATATCGTCAACGATAACTTGTGATGCACCTGTGCAACGGATCTCCAGTACCACGTTTCCCGCGATGTTGATGGTATTGGAATAGTTCTGAACGGTACTGCTCGTCGCATTCACGGTGATGGAGGTCCCGATCTGCGTTCCGTTCACCCAGACCTCAATGGATCTGGCACCTGTGCCCGTAAAGCCACGGACGTAGTTGAATGTGAGGGTTCCCATGCCGCCGGTATAACTCGGCGAAGTGACGGTGCGAGGATTGTTGGCAGTTGTGCCGAAGCAGATCGCCTTGCCTGTCAGGGTTTGATCGGTCCTTGCGCCAGCTGCTGTCCACGTCACAGCATTTGTTCCCGTCCAGGTTCGGGCCAAGTAGTTCGCTGGCGAAGCAGTTGGCAGATTGGTGAAATCTTCAGAACCCTGCGCCCACCCCATCACGGAGTTGAGCAGGAGCCCCAAGAGCAGGGCGGTCCGGGTAAGCAATCCCAGACATCGGGTAGTGGTTCGGGCGTTCATGTTCAAAGGGTCAGGGTTTCGGAAAAGGGTTCGGGAAGGGGAAGGCACTCAACCTCTTTGGTGTGGTTGCGTGCGTTGGGTGATGGAGCAGGGCTTATGGGCGCAAAGCAGGGCCTTGCGCATGATGGAATTGAGAGGCCAGCGTGAAGGCTATGGTTCTTGGGTGGATGGCTCGCGCTGTCATAATAGTGGTAGGCTGTACACATGCGGCCCCCGAAGGAGCACCGCATACGCTCTTGGCGAAAGGGTGACCAAGCTAGCGGAACGGAACGGAAGTCAAGGCATCCTGTTCATAAAGTCCGGAATGTGTACAAGGTGGCCGGGTGGTGGGAGTGCTTTCCCGAGCATCACCGGTCCCGTGGCAGGACTGTTCGGCGTGTCGGCACGCCGGGTGAAGCCCTTCGTCCGCTTCGATAGCGTGAGCAGGAGAATGTGCCCTTGTTCCCAGTGGCCGCCAGAAAGCGGCGCACAGGAAGGCCCCTTCCTCTGTTCAATGCACGATCATCAGCGGTCGCGACCTGCGTCCTGTCCCGTTCACCAGCACCGCGTGATAGGTACCGCCCGGAAGTCGTCCCACATCCACCGCATCCACACCGGGTTGCAGCGTGTGTACAAGGATCAGGCGACCGGTCGCATCCCACACTTCCAAGCGCGAACGCTCTTGGCCGTTGTTCTCCACGAACACCCGGTCCGAAGCCGGGTTGGGCCATAGCCGCGGTCCGGAAGCCGGGGCACCGATCACCCCTGTGCTCTGGGCGATCTGTTGGGAGATCCTGCTCACATAGGTATCCTGTGTAAGGCAGGTGATCGTGTCGTTGGTGAAGACCACTTGGCCGCCGACATCGCCGCAAACGAAGATGTTGTCGAAGATGTCGGTCTGCACATCCGCGATGAAGCTGTAGCCGGAGAGTACCTCGGGTTGCACCACTTCGAGCGTGTTGCCCGCACCGTCCACGCGGATCACCGCGCTGTTGTTGCCGGGGCTCGTGGTCAACGGCTCGCCGTCGAAGTCGGCCTGGTAGAAATAGTAGCAGCCGATGGCCAGGCCCGCGTTCGGCGCGTTCGAGATGCCGGATACGAATTCATTCTGCGGGCCCTGCAGCAATTTGGTCCAGTTGATGGCGCCGCTCGGCGAGGTGCGCACCACGAAGCCATCGGTCCCTTGCGCGGGCGGCCCGCCGTTGAAGGAGCCGTCGTAAGAGCCGCCCAGGAAAAGGTCGCCGTTCGGGGCCACGGCCATATCTTCCACGGAACTGGTCGTGGTCGCTGGGAGCACGAAGGCGCTGAGCGGCTCCCCTTCGGGGGAGAGCTCATAGACCAATGCTTGAAATGGGGTAGTCTCCAGATCCACCGGTCCGCTGTTGAAGTACGTGTTCGCGCCGCAATCGCCACCGAGCCAGACGTGGTTCTCGGCATCCACATCCACGGCCACGAGCGTGCCGAAGCCTTCGCTCGCATCGTTCGGTGAGTAGGTGACGTCCCCCACGGAATGCAACCAGAGCGTGTTGCCGAGGGTGTCCAGTTTCTGCGCGAAGACGTGGGCCTGCCCGGGGAAGAGGGTGGTGCGGAAGGGGATGCCGCCATAGCTGAAGGTGCTCAGCGCGGGATCTTCCACGGACGCCACGGCGCAGCTGTATCCGCCGGCCATGACCAGGTCGCCGAGCCGGTCCAGTTTCAGGGAATACGATACGCAGGAGGTGGTACTGTTCGCCGGACCGTCCGAGCTGGCGTTCCGCACCCAGCGCAGATCGCCATCCGGCGAGTAGCGCGCGACGAAGGAGAAGATGATGAACGCGCCGTTCTGCCCGGGCACGGAAAGGGCCGTGTCGCCGAACACGGCGAAACTGGTACAGCCACCGGTGATGTAGACGTTGCCATCCTTGTCGCTTTCCGCACCGAAGGCGACATCATCGTACGGGCCTCCAGCCGACCTGGCCCAGAGCAATTGTCCGTCCGGGTCATACTTCAGGAGCAGGATGTCCGCCGCTCCGGCGCTCGTCACGCTGATGCCCTGCTCGCTGAATGTGCCGCTGAAGTTGCCTGCCGCGTACACGTTCCCGCTCTCATCCACCGCGAGCCGCCAGAGCTTCTCGCCGGTCTCGGGCGTGGAGAACCGCTTGGTCCAGACATGCTCGAAGGGTTGTGCCTGCGCGTCCGCGAGGGAAGCCAGGAGTGCGATGGTCAGTACCTTGTTCATGGGATGGCTGGTTCAGCCGGGTTCGGAAGTTGGACGTTCAGCGTGTGCCAAGTGTTCACCGCACGATCATGAATGGTCGCGTTGTGCGGGCGTCGGCACTCACCAGTGTGGCCCGATAGCTTCCGCTCGGCAGGAGTCCCGTGTCCACGGATCCTATACCGGACAGTAAGGTATTCGCGATGATCAAGCGACCGGTCGCGTCCCGCACTTCGAGCTGCGTGGTCCCCGGCTCCGTGTTCTCCACGAACAACCGGTCGGAGGCCGGATTCGGCCAGATGCGGAAAGTCGCACGCTCCTTACCTGGCGTGTCCACGGAAACGCTCGCTTGTGGCGAGATCTTGCACACGTACATGTCCTGCGACCCGCAGGTCAAGGTATCGTTCGTGAACACCACTTGGCCGCTCACATCACCGCACAGGAAGAAGTTGCCATACAGGTCACTTTGCACATCCGCGATATAGCTGGATCCGGTGAGCACATCCGGTTGCACCACTTCCAGTACGACCCCCGTGGTATCCATGCGGATCAGCGCGCTGTTGGTGCCCGGGGCGTTGTCCAATGTGGTGCCCGCGAAGTCCGCTTGGAAGAAATAGAGGGCGCCACCGACCACCTCATTGGGTTGCGTAGTGGTAGCGATGCCGCTGAAGAAATCATCACCGATACCGACGAGCCGGTTGGCCCAGACGGGTGTGCCGTCTGGTGATGTGCGCATGAAGAAGCCATCGTACCCGCTGGCGGGCGGGGCACCGTTCAATAAGCCCCTGAACCAGCCGCTGAGGAAGAGCTCCCCGTTGTTCGCCACGATCAGGTCCTCCACGTTGCTGCCGGCCGTGGCATCGATCAGGAATCCGCTGAGCGGCTCACCTGCCGTGGACAGTTCGTAGACCAGGCCTTGCAGTCCTCCGCCCAGGTTGTACGTGAGCGAAACAGGGCCGCTGATGAACTGCTCCGCACCACCGATACTGCCACCGAACCAGATATCACCTTGTGGATCGAAGGCGATGCTGAGCAGCACGCCCAAGCTCGCGGAGCCGCCGACAGAGTGTACCCATTCGGTATTTCCCAAGGTGTCGATCTTCTGGGCGTACACATAGTCGTACGACGGGTAGTCGCATGTCCGGAACGCCTCATTGCCGAAGCGCATCGTGGAGAACGCGGGGTCTTCCTGGGAGGGAACCGTGCAATTGTAGGAGCCCGCGACCACGAGGTCGCCGAAGCGGTCCAGCTTGATGCCATAGGCCAAATTGAAGGGATAGTTCTGCGGCTGGAAATCGATCTCCGGTGTGCGCACCCAGCGCAGGTCCCCTTCGGGACTGTAGCGCGCGATGAAGGAGAAGCCCAGGTTGGCGCCATCCGGGTCGAGGTTCGACACGATGGTATCGCCGAACACCGCGAGTCCGGAGTACACACCGACGATGTACACGTTGCCGTCCTTGTCGCTCTCCACGCCGAACGCGATGTCATCGTAGGGGCCACCAGCGGATCGCGCCCAGAGCAACTCACCGCTCGGGCTGTACTTCACCAACAGGATATCCACGTTGCCCGAACTCGTCACGCTGATGCCCTGGTCGCTGAAGGTGCCCCGGAAGCCACCGGCCGCGTACACGTTCCCGCTTTCATCCACCGCGATGCGCCAGAGCTTCTCGCCATCCTGGGGGCCGCCTACGCGGTTGGCCCATGCGTGCTGTAGCGGTTGCGCGATGGTCAGGGAACAAGCGAATACGGAAATGCCGGCGAACAGGTGCTTCATGTTACGGGTACGGTGATTTCCATGAACACGGGCTGCCGTGGCGTTGTTCAACGTTCCATCACAGTGGCCACGCCATGAACACGGCCTGCACGGTCGCCCTCAGGGGTCCCGACCAGGCCTCCGCGAAGCCGCTTCGACGCAGCGAAGAGCGGGGACCTTGAGCGAGCGTGCCGACTCAGTATTTCCCCGCATAACGGGATCGCTCCGTTGCGCTCAGCTCATGTTCGGGCATGCGCGGCAGCTCTGTTCCGTTGTACTCGAAGAGCAGATCGTACACGATGCATTGCTGGCGCGGGCTCCAATAGCGAGCGGTTACGCGCCAGGGTTTGGCACCGCGGAGGGTGTACACCATGTCCCCTACTTGGAAGACGGCCACGCGCAGGAGGCCTTCGATGTTGGGCTGTTCCATGTGATCGACGGCCTTTTCGTCAAGGCCGCTTTCACAGTATAAGCCGCGAATACGCTACTGGCTCCAGACCTCCTGCCGCGCCACGCTCCAGCCGAGCGGTGCGAGCTCTTCGATGGATCGGTTCGCATCGCGCACCATGCCCATGTTCAAGCGCAGGATCGTGTCGTTGCTCTCCAGGTCCCAAGTGATGGAAGTCACCGGCGCCTTCATGCCGCGCATCACGATCACCTCGGTTCCGACCGGCGGAATGGCCGGCACCTCGATGCGTTTCTGCATGAGGCAACTGGCACCGGGGAAGGCGAAGAGTTCGAACTGGAGGACGATGGTCATCGGGATCAAACCTATGAACGCATGGAGCGGTCATGCGGCCTGCGGGGGAACCGTTTTCAACGGGGACAGAACATGCGGGGAACTCAATGCGGGCGGCGCTTCCGGCCGGTCGAGCCTTCGTGCTGTGGAAAAGCGGAGGGCACCAAGAAGAGGTTGCTATGCACGGATGTGTCCCGACTGGGCCCGGTAGCGCCTGCGCACGCTCCTCACTAACCCGTGGGCCGCTGGGGCTTGGGGTCGGCCGGGTGCTCTTTCGCCGGCTGAGGTTGCTGCCCGGGATGGTTCGGGAATTCCCTCGGTGTTATGCTCGGTGTGCCGGGCACTGGTCCGGGAGCAGGCTTGGGTCCGGGTGCCGGTTCGGGCGTTGGCGTTTGGGGCGCGGGCTCATCCGGGAGCGTTGGTCCGGGGGTCATCGGCGGCATTTCAGGAGGGTCGATCGCCGTGGCGGTGGCGTTCGTTGTATGCGTGGGACTTTCCGATCGCATTCGCATGGTGGTCTGTTTCAGAACGGAACTGCGATCCCGATGCCGTCCGGTGAAGTGAACTGGAAAAGCGGAATACCATCGTTGGAATTGGGGGTGGATCTCCCCGAATTGTGATCCGTATTCCCCGATCCGGCGTCTTCTGTCGTGCGCGTTCCATGAACAGCGAAGGCCCCATTGCTGGAGCCTTCATTGGCATTCGAGGAAGGGAGAGAAACGCGTTCAGGCGGTACCTTACTTCTTCATCTTCTCTTTCTGGTCGTCGCGCAATTCGCTGGTGCCCATGTTGCGCTTCTTCTGCCATTTGGCGTACTGCTCAGCGTTGAACACCGTGCGCAGCTCGCGGTCGCGCTCCTTCATCAGCGCTTCCACCTTGTCGGCCATCTGGCTCTCCGACAATTTCGGGACACTGTTCTCAAGGGCTTCATGCTTGGTGACGTAGCGCTCATTGACGTCCTTCAGTTTCGCCTATTGCGTGTCGTTCAGGCCGAGTTCCACATTGAGCATCCGGGTATTGATGGCCACCCAGGCCTTGTCCGTGGGAGATGGCTTGTCATTCTGGGCATGGGCGCTGAGGCCCATGAGCGCGATGGCGCCGATAACGAGTGCGGTTTTCATGTGTTCGCCGGGTTGGTTTGTGAGCGGCACCGGTCGAATAAGTCCCTATGGCACTACGCACTCCTTCGGCGATATCCTCGCGTTCCGGTATCCTTACGCAACATCATGCCCGACGGGACTTTCACCGGATCGTGGCCGGTGCCTATGGGAAGGATCGACCCGGTGCAGCCTTCTTGCAGCGGGGCGGTTCTTCATCGTTCTGTGGAACAGGGACCACGGTGTTCTTCCCGTTCAATGACCGGGCACAGGGACCGTTCCTGCCATCGCAGGTGCGATCAGCCCCGCAGGTATGGTGGCATCCGCTTCGCTGAAGATCGGTGAACATCAACCCATCACATCATGCCCAACTTCATCGAACTCACCACCGGCCAAGGGCCGCGGGCGATCAACATCGAGCACATCCAGTCCTTCGCGGTTGAAGGGGCGGGCACGCGCATCATCTACCATGACAACAGTGGACAGGAGGATGTGCAGGAGGCCTACGATGTGGTGCGTACCATGTTGAATGTGACGCAGGCACCACGCGTTTCCGCAGAGAGTATCCTCTCTTCGTCGGATCCCTCCAATGCCGAACTGATGGCGAACGCATGAACGTGCGATGGCCAAGAACGAAGAACGGCGATGGTCCAACCATCGCCGTTCTTCGTTCAGGGAGCTGCGTTCGTACAGTGCCCGAAGGCTCATCATTCACGGTACTTCGGCGTCCGCGATCATCCGTGCCCAGCGTGCGTATTGCTCAGGTGTAAGCACGGCCTTCATTTCCCGATGCCGCGTGCCGGCGAGCCGGTCCGCTTGCGCCTTGGCCGCCGTCTCGCTGATCGTGTCGTTGGCGTTCAATGTGCGCATGTCCTGCTGGTACCGGAATTCAATGCCTTCCAACTGACGCCGTTGCGCAGTGTCCAGTTCGAGCGTACCGAGAATGCGGTCATCCGCCATCACATAGGTCGCTTCGGTGCGGCCCGGTGGAAGGGATTGGGCGCTTACGCCTGCGGACAGGGTTGAGACGAGCAGGAAGGAAAGCAGGGGCTTGTTCATGGCTACCGGAGGTTGCTGCATGCAAGGGTGCAAGGAGCATTCCGGAGCGCGCTGACTTACCCGCGTTCCGGCCGGGTGGTCTTGGTTCTACAGAAGGGGCATGTAGCGCCTCACGGGTGGGTGCCCAACCGTGGGCTACAAGATCGTCCGCCACCGTTCGAACGCGGAAGTCTGTTCACCAAGAGAGCGAAGCGGTCAGCGCTTCACCACCCGCTGCACGGAACGCACGCCTTCACTCTCCAGTTCGATCAGATACATCCCAGCGGGCGCATTGCTCAGGTCCAGAAGCCAAGGCGATGCGCCGCCCGCGCGGGTGATCGGCGTGGTGAGCACACGCCCGAGCGCATCGGATACGCGCACACGCGAAGGGCCTGTGGCCTGGGCTGCGGAGATGTACACGAGGCCAGTGGTCGGGTTCGGCCAAACAGCGGGAGCGGAAGGCGCCGTGGTGAGAGGGACACCCGTTGTGAGTTCGCCCACGCACACGCATTCGGCGGTCCAGGTATCGTTCACGGTCTGTGTGTTGTCATCATCGCAGGGCGTTCCGGGGAGTGCCGTGCCACCGATGGTGCCTTGGCAGTCCGCAGCGGGATCGCCCACGCACACGCACCCGGCGGTGTAGGCATCGTTAGTGGTTCCGGCATTGCCATCATCGCAGGGGCTGCCCGGGAGAGCGCTGCCGCCGATGATGCCCAGGCAGTCAAGGGCGCAGGCTCCGATGAAGGCGCTCTCCGGGTCGATGCTGCCGGTGAGGTCGAAGCCTCCGAGGGAAACGAAGTAGTCACGCGCGTTGCCGGGGGAGTCGGTCCAGTCGTCGTTCACGATGTTGAATTCCGTGCATCCGGTATTGTTCTCCACGGGCACGGTCATCACCAGGTACCATTCGTCCTGCGGCAGCGGGCAACCTTCATCAGAGAGCAAGGAGGTGCCGAATGCGTTGTAGCTGCGGTAGTTGTAGCCGGTGGGCACATCGTTCAACAAAGGGTTGGTCACCTGCGGTGTAGGGCTGATGGAGATGCCTACCGGGCAGGAGTTCACACGTGGCCCGAGCGTCGCGGGGGAAGTCGTGACCCAACGGATGGTGAAGGTGAGGCCGCTCAACACATCCCCGAATGGCTGGCCGTTTGAACGGACGTATACCTCCAAGCTGTTGGCGTCCAATGTGCTTTGGCGCAGGTCGATGTCCACGGAATCAGGATACTGGGCACGTACGGCGGGCGCAGTGAGGAAGGCGAGGCAGAGGCTGGCGAGCAGGGGTGCGGTGCGCAGGGTAACGTGTCCCATGAGAAGAAGCGGTTATCGTATCGCTTGTGGAACAAAGGTAGGGCCAGGGTCTTCGGGCCTGTGGTTACATAGACGGATAGGGGTATATCAGGGACGAACAACGGAAGTTGTGATCCGCACGGACAGTCCCTGCAATTCGCGGAATTCAGCCTGACCGGTCCGAACGCTAACGCGCTCCGCGGTACGGTGAAAGCGAAGAAGCCCGGGGTCACCGGGCTTCGATCGGGAACGTGTGAGAGGATCGATCATTGGTTCAGCGCGATCGCGGCCTGATTGGCCACGGTGCCTTGGAGCTCATAGCCCGGAGGGATCACGGCGTCCTTTCCTTTCTTCAACAGGAAGAGCGGGCTCACCACGGCGGCCAGTGCGATCGCGCCACCGGCCTTGCCTTCCCCGGCCATGCTCGCTCCACCATTGGTGAGCACGATCATCTGGCCATCGATGGACTGTGCCACCGTGGGGCGCATGTTGAAGGATCCCTTCTTGCCCATGCCGCCGCGTTGCTCCACGCTGGTGATCTGCCCGCTCGCCATGGCACCGCCCTTGATCAGCACCTTGCCCTTCACGATCACATCATACTTCACACGCAGGGGGATGCTCTGCCCGGCGGACATGTTCGCGCTGGAGAGTTCGCTGGTGGTCTCCATCACCACCGTGGTTCCGGCAGGGAGTTTTTCTTCGGCGGGCTCCGGTGCGCGAGCGCCTTGTTGTGCGAAGGAGCCCAGGCTGGTGGCTGCTACGAGGTTGATCAAGGCGATACCGCGGAGGATGTTCTTGGTGTTCATGATAGTGTTGAGGTTGGTTCGGTTTCGTTGTGGAGCCGGGCTTGTTGCCGTTGGCGAGGGCGAAACAACCGGGCCTGGCCGACACGGGGAATGCCGATCGAGCAAGTGGCGGGGTGCAGGGAGCATGTGGTGGGAAAGGGGGGCCACCGCACCCCATGAGGCATTCCAACAAGAAGCCCCGGCCATCCGGCCGGGGCTTCCAGTAAGGTCGTCGACAGGTCAGGCCTCCGCCATGGCCTCATCGAACTTCACGCCGATGCGCAGTTCGTTGCGCAGCACGAGGCGTCCGTTCACGGGGCGCAGGAAGTAGAGCGCATCCACTTCGCTCACGGGTTCAGGAGCCGCGGTGATGGCCATGAAGCCGAGGTCCTTCGCCATGCCCAGCACCGCGCGACGGTTGATGGCGTCGAGCGAATGCACCTCGTCGAGGAAGAAGGGCACACGGCTGAACGGCGTGTGCTTCTTGGGGTCCTCCTTCAGCATGCTGCGCAGTACCACCAGGTTGAAGAGCACCTTGATGGTGATCGCCGTACCGTGGCTTTCCACCTGCAGGTTGTCATAGCTGTGGTTGCGTCCGGCGCGCGTGCTCACGTTGAAGCGCAGGGTGAAGAGGTCACCATAGTTCAGCGTGATGCGCTCGCTGAGCTTGTTGCGGAAGCTCTGGTAGGCTGCGTCGAGCTTGCCGCTGCTGTCGAAGAGGCCAGTGTGGTCCGTCTCGGCGAGTTCCTTCAGCGCGCTCACCAGATCGTTCTGGTCCATCACCTCCATGCGCAGGCTCTCCAGATTGGAGACGCTCACGTTGGTGAAGCGGCGGTTCAGCTTCTCGGCGGCGCTCTTGATGTCGTTCAGGCCGTTGAGCACGTTCTGGAAGTTCGCGCGGAGCAGGTGCAGGTAATTGTCCCAGTCCTTGCGTAGCGCTTCCTCGAAGGTGGGCAGTCCGTCAATCTGCTCGCGCATCAATCGCACGGTCTCGGCTTCGGAAGGTCCGATGATGTCGCTCTTGAAGATCGCTTCGATCTTGGAACGCAACTGGTCCATTTCGCGGCTCATGCCGCTGTAGTCCAAGGTGAGCTTGTGGTAGAGCGCTATGGCGTCCTCCGCGTCGTTGGGCACGGCCATGGGGTCCTTGCTCGTGGCCTCGGGGTCGGGCGGGGGCACACATTGCTCCAGCAAACGCAGCAGGCGGTTGAAGCGGTCGTCCTCCTTGTTCAGGGCGGTGCGCTGTTCGAAGAGCTTCATGGTGATCTCGTCGAGCTTCTCGCGCACCTCCTTGCGTCGACGTTCGGCGTCGCTCTTGTCCTTGCTCACCTCATTGAGGCGCTTCTGGAAGCGTGGCTCTTCCTGTTTCTCCACTTGGAAGCGGTCCCAGCGGGTGAGGCGGTCCGCATGCCCGTCGCACTCGCCCTGCGTTTTCGCGCGCTCCTTGGCGAGGTGCTCGCGGTTCTCGATCGCCTCCATCAACTGGGTCAAGCGCGCGTGTTCGGCTTTCAGGTCGGTGAGCGACTTCTTCATCGCCTTCACGTCCACGAGCTCCTTCCACGCGTTGCTGTTGTCCGGCAGGGGCAAGGTCATCAACGCATCGCTGTACCTGTCGTCGGTGATGTTCTCGGCGATGCTCTTCAGCAGCGCGTCGATCTGCTTGCGCTTCTTCAGCTCCACGCCGCCCTTCTCCACGGGCAGTTTCAGGATGTCCAGGTTGAAGAGCTTGGACAGCCCGCGGACCTGTTCGTCGGCGAGCGATTCGCGCAGTTCGGTGATGAGCGCCTTGTCGAAGTTGGCGATGGCCTTCTCGGTGTTCGCCACGCGGCCTGTGATCTCGGCGAGGCTGCGGGCGGTGCGCTGGCGGTCAGCCTCCTGCGCGTTGCCCAGCTGACGGTCCAAGAGGCTCAGGCGCTCTTTGGCGTTGTGCAGTGCTTCGCGCTCAAGGTTCTCCACGAAGCCCTCCAGCCCGTTGCCCACATGGGCGATGCGCGACAGGTCGCCTTCCACGCGGCCCTTGGCACCGGCGAGTTCGGCGATGGTCTCGTCCAGGTCCTTCAGGATCTCCGCGGTGCTCACCTTCTCCTTCTCCAGCGCCTCCTGCTTGGCGATGATGGCCTCCTTCACATGCTTGTTGTGGTCGTGCGCTTTGCGGCGCTTTTCCATCAGGTCGCTGTATACGAGCGCGAGCCGGGCCTCCAACGCCATGCGCCCATCGCTCATATCGATGTACTTCTCCAATCGCTCCTTCTCGGCCTTCAGCGTGTTCAGTTTCACACGGCGGTCGCGGATGCGCTCGAACTCTTCCGTCATCAGGCGGTTGGCCTCCAATGCGGGCTTGTTCGGCGGAATGCCCGCGAGCATCAGCAAGCTGCGCTTCATCTCGTGCTGGTCGATGGAGCGCAGGCTCAGCAGGTTCTTGAGCACCTCTTTGAAGTGCGCGTAGCGGTCGGCTTCCGTCAGGTGTACCACACCGAGCCCGTTGCTCTCGCCCTTGGTGGCCACCAGGATGGCCTCGCGGTGCGCGCTGGCATCCTTCAGTTCGCGGTAGTTGCGCGCGATGAGCTTCGCGTTCACGGTCTTGGGGTCGGCCACATGGTCGTCCACGGTGAGGTAGTCGCTCACATCATATCCGCCCTCGTAGGTGAAGCGCACGGGATCGCCGCCCTGTGTCTTGCTCTGCCCGCGCCAGCCCAGCACGTAGGTGCCGTTCGGGCCGAGGCACTCGAACAGCAGGTAGCTGTAGTGGTCAGGGAAATAATACTGCTTGGTGGCCTCGGGGTCGTGGTCGCCGAAGGCCATCTGGTTGCGGTTGTCCAGGTAGAGGAACTGCAACGTGTTGATCAACGTGGTCTTCCCCGCGTTGTTGGGGCCGACGAGCTGGATGGAGGTGGCGAGATCGACCTCGGCGTAATCATAACTGCCGGAGCGGATCGCGATGAGCTTGGTGGGTCCTAGTTGCATGTCGTCGTTGTTCGTCCGCCTGTGGCGGACAGTCTTGTTCTAACCGCAGAGCGCGCAGGGGGACGCGGAGAATGCACAGCGCTGGCAACCGCTTGACATTTCCTGTTGTGCTCTGTTCATCACTGCTTCAGTCCTTATCGGGATTTTCTCTGCGTTTCTATGCGCCCTCTGCGGTCAACGTATTCGCGAGCGCAGCGAGCGCGTCGTTCAGTTCATTTCCGGATCGATGGCCGGTGTGTTGGGTGTTGCCGGCAGCACATCGCGCGCTTCCTGTTCGGCGGCCATGCTGATCTCCTGGCACTTGTCGAAAACGCGATGGAAGGGCCGGAGGAAGCGGAACGTATCGTCCGGGAAGTACTCCACCCATCCGTAGCGCACCATGCTCTTCACGAGCTTGCGCAGGGAATTCTCATCGTCCACTTCCACGGCGCGGAGGTGGGCCTTGTAGCGATCGCTTTTCAGGTGCGGCAGACCGGCCACGCTGAAGCGCTCGCTGAGCAGGTACTCTTCCACGGGGCGGCCTTCGTTCGCGGCGGCCTCGATCATCACGAAGCTGAACACCGCCACGGCGGAGAGCACGCTCGAAGCCGGATTCGTATCGGCCTCCTCCTTGTGCAGGTAGAAGAAATCGCGCGGGTGGCGGATCAGGTTCAGGCCCAGCGGTTCGAAGTACTCCTTGTACTCGTCGTACTTCTCGGCGAGCGCGGCGTGCAATGTGCCTTGCTCGTGCGTGATGTACGCGCCCTGGCGGAGCTTGTCGAAGATGTCCTTGAGTTGGGGCAGGTTGTTCATGTCTTGCTTGCCGTAGCGTGGGCTATGCCCGGGTGATCGAAATGGTGGTGGCCTCCAGTGCGCCGTCGCGCGTGCGGTACTCCTTCTGTTTGCCGCCCTTGAACTCCACTTCCATCGTGGGGTCGAAGAGCAGGCGGCTCAATCCGAGGAGCGCGTCAGCGGTACCTTTTTCCGGGAAGGTGCTGGTGAGCCATGCGGTTAGGTCCTTCACGGGAAGGTCTTCGCGCAGCGTATCGCTCAACGCGTTCAACCAGAGCAGGCGCACGTAGTCGGGTGGCGTATCGCCGGTCTCTTCCATGCTCAGCACGGGCGGCGGCAGGGGCGGATGCGAGATGACGCTCTGTATGGTCTGGTTCAGCACGGCTTCCGTCGGCGGGCATTCGATGCGCGCATTGGCGGCCTGCACCACGTAGGTCGAGGTCCAGTCCTCCAATTTCATCTGGCGCAAGCGGCCCAATGCGAGGGTGGCCCCGTGCGCGATGGCGGAGGAACGGCGCAGCACATCGTACAACGGCTGCAGTTCCTTGCGGCTTTCGTTCAGTGTGTGGATGGCACGGCGGCGCATCACACGGATCTGGCGCTCGTTGCGCTCGATCATCCCCAGCTCGATGTACACGCCTTGTTCGCGTGCGGCACGCAGGGCCACGTCCGTCTCGTCGAGCGTGCTCACCAAAAGACCGTCCACACGGATGATCTCCACCAGCGGATGCACGTACTGGTCCATCAGGCTCAGGATCCGCAGGTAGCGCTCGCGCACGCTCACACTGGAGCGGTCGGCCTTGTAGCGCGCGACTTCCGCCAGCACGGCGCGGTGCGTGGCGTCGAGGTCGTCCTGCATGCGGCGCAAAGTGTGGTCCACTTCGTTGGTGGCCATGGCCACGCTCATCGGGTCAGCGGCTTCCACACCGATGGCGATGCGCTTGCGCGCACTTTCCAATGCGGCGATGTAGCCTTGGATGATCTCCGGGCTCGTGGGCACCGCATCATTATAGAGGTAGCCGATCAGCTGCAGCAGTGGCTGGGCCATCACATAATGCGAGCTGCCCTCTTCCAGCGGCACGATGATCTGCAGTTCGAGCAGGCGTTGCCATGTGGTTTCCGGCTGCTCCTGCACGGCATCGCTGAAGGTGCGGATCATCTGGCGCACCTGGGCCTCGCTCACATCGCCGGGCTTGATGGCGATGGCGTGCAGCAAGGGCACGTGCGTGGCGCAGAAATCGAAGAAGCGTTTCGGGGTGATCTGCATGCTTATGGGTACGGACCGACGCACCGTGCGGACGGTACTTCAGGCATGCGAGATTACACCGGGCAGGGCCGGGGAGAAGGCGGGAGTTTTCGACAGGTGTTAGTATCCCGGCGGAGCATCAACAAGATGGAACGAACAAGCCCCGACTCTCGCCGGGGCTTGCGCATATCAGTTGGGCGGACGACTTACATCATCCCGCCCATGTCGCTCATGCCACCACCGTGGCTATGGCCTGCTGCTTTCTCTTCCTTCTCCTCGCTGATCACGCACTCGGTGGTGAGCGCGAGGAGCCAGGTGTGCCCATGTCCCTGTCAGCGTGTTCTCCAATCCTGACCTGGGATCACGCGTTTCATGAACTGGTCGAAGAGCGGAACGGTGAAGGCTGTATCCCCATGATTGGGGCTCCAGATCATGCCTTTAGAGATCAGGTTGTTACGACGAGGTCCGAGCGCTGTTACCTCCATATTCAGCAATTGGGCTATGTCGCCTGAGCGGTGTGGTCCAGGGCCGAGTTCGGCCATGGCGCGCAGGTAGACTTTCTCCGCAGGGGTAAGCCTGTCGAAGCGGACTCGGAAAAAGCTCTCATCGAGCGCAGCCACGGCACTGCTTGATGCGTTCCGCACATCATTCTCGGAGATCGGTGAGCGATCAGCTGCATCCCAAGCATGCTTGCCCCATTCTTGGATGAAGTATGGATAGCCTTCGGTCTGTGTGATGATCAGATCTATGGCTCGGCCCTCGATCTCTACGCTCAGTTGGTTGGCCGGCACCTCGATCGCCTGTCGCGCGTCCGGAGGTGGGAGCGGTCCAATGGTCGGAAAGTCGAACAAACGTTCTGCGTAAGATTTGGCTTCCCCCATACGACCCCTCAGTTGTGGAAGGCCAGCCCCGACTAGGATAATGGGCAACCTCCTTTGAGCGCATCGGTGCATTGCTGTGATCAATGCCGCCAGTTGTGGTTCTGGTACATACTGGAGTTCATCAATGAAGATGGCCAAGGCGGTATCAGCTTTTGCAGCGGCAAGGCCTGCGGCTTCCATCAGAGCTTGGAGATCATGCTCCAAGTCACCATTGTCGGCCAAGCCGGGTTCTGGGTCAAAGTCAAAGCCTACCTCTATGTCGCCGTACTTGACCTTTAGTGCCTTTGCGAAGCCAGCCAGACCGCGCAGAGCGCGTTGTGCGAGGTCTTTCGCATTCGCATTCCGCGAAAGGCGGAGCAGCGCTTGTCTCAGTTGGGGAACCAGAATGGCTGGGAGTGAACCTTTTTCCTTGGCTTCGATGCGTAGCGTGTGGATCCCGGTTGCTTCGGCATCTTCCCTCATCCGGTCCAACAAGACGGTCTTTCCAACGCCTCGTAGGCCGACCAGCATAACGCTCTTTGCCGGGTTCCCAAGTCTTATGCGAGCGATGGCTATGCGCACCGTCTCAAGCAGTTCATCTCGACCCACGAGATCCGGTGGCTGAGTGCCTGCCCCGGGAGCGAATGGATTTCGTATGGGATCCACGGACCAAACATAAGAAGATTAGCCGATTTATCCGCGACGGATAAATCGGCTAATCCTCTTCAAGCAGCACACCTCATTACTCGTGAACGAACAAACCCCGACTCTCGCCGGGGCTTGCTCTCTATTTCGCTGTTCCATCAGGGGTCACCCGCAGGGGACCCCCGATGTCAATGATCACATCATCCCACCCATGTCGCCCATGCCACCACCGTGGCTATGGCCGGCTGCTTTCTCTTCCTTCTCCTCGCTGATCACGCACTCGGTGGTGAGCAGCATGGCTGCGATGGAAGCGGCGTTCTCCAGAGCGACACGCGTCACTTTGGTGGGATCGATCACACCGGCGGCGAGCAGGTTCTCGTACACTTCAGTGCGGGCGTTGAAGCCGAAGTCGGCCTTGCCCTCGCGCACTTTCTGCACGATGATGCTGCCTTCCAATCCGGCGTTGGCGACGATCTGGCGCAGGGGCTCTTCGAGCGCGCGCTTCACGATGCCCATGCCGGTGGTCTCGTCGGCGTTGATGCCTTCGGCCTTGTCCAGCGCTTTCTGTGCGCGGATGTAAGCGACACCTCCACCCGGTACGATACCTTCTTCCACGGCAGCGCGGGTCGCGTGCAGGGCGTCATCGACGCGGTCCTTCTTCTCTTTCATCTCCACTTCCGTGGCGGCACCGATGTAGAGGACGGCAACACCGCCAGCGAGTTTCGCCAGACGCTCTTGCAGCTTCTCCTTGTCGTAGTCGCTCGTGGTGGTCTCGATCTGTGCTTTGATCTGGTTCACACGGCCCACGATGTCCTCTTTCTTGCCGGCACCGTTCACGATGGTCGTGTTGTCCTTGTCGATGTTGATCTTCTCAGCACGGCCGAGCATGGTGAGGTCGGCGTTCTCCAGTTTGAAGCCGCGCTCCTCGCTGATCACCGTTCCACCCGTGAGGATGGCGATGTCTTCGAGCATGGCCTTGCGACGGTCGCCGAAACCGGGGGCTTTCACCGCAGCCACTTTCAGGGCACCGCGGATCTTGTTCACCACCAGGGTGGCCAGTGCTTCACCGTCCACGTCCTCGCTGATGATCAGCAGGGGCTTGCCGGTCTGCGCGCTCTTCTCCAGGATCGGGAGGAGCTCCTTCATCGTGCTGATCTTCTTGTCGTAGATCAGGATGTAGGCGCCTTCGAGGTCGGCCTCCATCTTCTCCGGGTTAGTCACGAAGTAGGGGCTGAGGTAGCCGCGATCGAACTGCATGCCTTCCACCACTTCAACCGTGGTCTCGGTGCCTTTCGCTTCCTCCACGGTGATCACGCCTTCCTTCTTCACCTTGGCCATGGCCTCGGCGATCAGGGTGCCGATCGTGTCGTCGTTGTTCGCGCTGATCGAAGCCACTTGCTTGATCTTGGCGTTGTCGTCGCCCACGGCTTTGCTCATCTTCTTGAGCTCTTCCACCACGGCGATCACGGCCTTGTCGATGCCGCGCTTGAGGTCCATCGGATTGGCACCGGCGGCCACGTTCTTCAGGCCGGCGGTAACGATGGCTTGGGCGAGCACGGTGGCGGTGGTCGTACCGTCACCGGCGATGTCGGCCGTCTTGCTGGCCACTTCCTTCAGCATCTGGGCGCCCATGTTCTCCACGGCGTCCTTCAGCTCGATCTCCTTGGCCACGGTAACGCCGTCCTTGGTCACTTGGGGCGCTCCGAATTTCTTGTCGATGATCACGTTGCGGCCCTTGGGACCGAGGGTCACCTTCACGGCGTTCGCGAGGTGATCGACGCCACGCTTCAAGCGGTCGCGTGCGTCGATGTCGAATTGGATGTTCTTGGCTGCCATTGCAGTTGTGTGTTATGGAAATGAGAAGGGCGATGCATGCATCGCCCGATTACTTCTTAGTTGAGGACCGCGTAGATGTCGCTCTCGCGCATGATCATGTAGTCCTTGCCATCCAAGCTGAGCTCGGTGCCGCTGTACTTGCCGTACAGGACACTGTCGCCCACTTTCACGGTGAGGGGGGTCACCTTGCCGTCATCGGCCACACGGCCGGTGCCCACGGCGATGATCTTGCCGCGTTGTGGTTTTTCCTTGGCGGTATCAGGGATGTACAGACCGCCCTTGGTGGTCTCTTCGGCAGCTGCGGCTTCGACGAGCACGCGGTCTGCCAGGGGCTTCACATTGGCCATAGATGGATGTTGGGTTGAGGTTCAGGGTCGGGGATCCCGACGCGCCCCGCGCCGGTCAATGACGGTGCCAGCAAGGCGAACGGCAGGATAACTGTCAAGATGGACGTCAGCCAAGCGGGACACAGGGTGTACGGCCTGACAAGGTTGCACGAGCGGACCGACTTATTCGGTCGGCGTGCCTTCCGCACCTTCCGCAGGGGGAGCGCCCGGTTGTGCAGGCTGTTCCACCTCGATCTTCTGGTCACCGGGGCCTTCACCGGTTGCACCAGGTCCGCGTGAACCGGAGTTCACCAGGCACAGCAGCATCAGTGCCGCAGCCAAGGTCCACGTGCTCTTTTCCAAGAAGTCGGCCGTGCGCTGCACGCCACCGATCTGGGAAGCACCGGTGAAACCAGCGGCCAACCCGCCGCCTTTGGGGTTCTGTGCGAGAACGACCAAGGCCAACAGGGCGGCCACGATGATGATGAGGATGTAGAGGAACATGCTTGGGTCGGCTGAAAAAGGGCTGCGAAGTAAGGGCTTTTCGGTGGAATGCGGTTGGTGGTCACAGAGGCAGTGGTCAGCGACCGCTCCGGGAACTCGAACGGCCTACCGCCAGGGCAACGGTCGCTCTCGGACAACAGTGTGGATCACCTCCCGGACAACGCCTTGGCCAGTGCCCGGAAATGCGCGTTCTTCTCCGGGTGCTTCACGGCCAGCCGTTCGTAGGCGGCGATCGCCTTTGCGATGTTCCCCTGCTTCTCGTAGATGCGGGCGAGGGTTTCCGTCACCAGGTCCGCATGTTCCTCCAAGCTGCGTTTGGCGGCGGTTTGCGGGTTGTAGAATTCGGCCTTCTTAGGAGCTTGTGGCACTTGGGAGTTCTGCTGGAGGAAGCGGTCGATGAGGGCCTTCGTCTCCGGGGTCTCCGGTGCGTGTTTCGGCTCGATGGGCGGAAGCTGGTGTACGGCGCGGATGATCTCCGGATCGACCACGGGGCGGGCTGCGGGCGGGCGCTGGGACGCAGGTGCCGACTTGTCCATTTGGGCCGCTTCCTTCGGAGTGATGGTCGCGCTTGGCGGCGCATCCGTGGTTCCTGCGGAGAGCCAATCGCTGAAGCTGCGCAGGGCAATAGGCGGGGGCGGGGCAGCAGTGGTCGGTCGGGGTATTTCCTGGACCGGTTCCGGTATCGCAGCTACCCTGGGTTCGACCGGAGCTGTTTCGAGCAACCCTTCACGCTCCAAGAGCAACTCGTAGCTGATCGCCACGGCGGAATCGCGCATTTGGCGGTCGAGCTCCTCTTCGTCTCGGTCGCCACGCAGCAAGCGTTCTTTCCACGGCGTTGGGATGTGCTCGGGCAATGAGGCCACGGGAGACGCGGGAGGGGCCGCCTCGGCCTTGGGCTCCTCCACTTCAGGTAAGGTCCGCTCAGCGGGTACCGGAGCGATGGCTTCTACCGTGATCTCTTCAACCACGGGAATTACGGGCTCCGCAGTGGGCAGGGTCGCAGGTTCCACGGGTATCGCCGAAGGCTTCGCGGAAAGCGGACCGGGCACTTCCTGAACGACCGGAAGGTGGGCCTGAACCTCCTGCTGGATCTCCGGAGCACTGATCGGCTCTGGCCGCGCAGGAAAAGTCGGAGCCGGTGCCATGGGCATAGGTGTATGCAGCCGGTCGAACAGTACGGCGCGCGATGGCAGGTGCGCTGCGGAAGCCCGCAATTGCTCGTCGAACAGCACGTCCCCTTCGCGATGACCGCCTACGGCCAGCAGCAGATGCGCCCCGCTGAACCATGGGTAGCGTTCGGCCATGGCCTTCAGGTCGGCGATGTCGTCCCGTTGGACGCGCGCAGGGTCGTCGATCAGGCGGGTGAGGTGGTCGCGGTCCATTTCAAGCTTCAAGTCTCAAGACACAAGCTTCAAGGCGCTAAGGTCAGCATCAAGATGCAAGACACAAGATTCAAATTCCAAGGCGTCAAAGTGATCCCCTGCTCAAAAGCACCTTGACCACTTGCGTCTTGAGCCTTGCGTCTTGAAAATTGCTCACCAGTTCCCCAGTGTCTTGTCGAAGATGTCCTGGGCCAGCTGCTTGCTGATATCCTGCACGAGCTGGGTTTCCACCGCGCTCAGGTCCTGCGTGCTGCTGTAGTCGGCGAAGCGCGAAGCATTGATATCGGCGCTCTTCTTGGGTTCCAGCGTGTTCGTGTAGTGGACGGTGACGGAGATGGTGAGCCGGTTCAACGCCGCGCTCTCATTGGCCTGGATGGAAACGGGCTGCACGTCGTAGGCGATGATGGCGCCTTCGTACTGGAGATCGCCCTCTGTGCGCGTGAGATTGAGCGGGGTCTGTGCTTGCAGCAGGTCGCGCAAGGTTTCGGTGAAGGTCTGGGCGCTCTGCGGTGTGCACAGCGGCGCGCGCGCGTCGAAAAGCTGGACGCTGAGGGTCTTCGCCCCGGCCGGCACCTCGCCGCCACTGGTACCGTAGTGGACGTGGCAGGAACTGAGGAGCAGGAGCGCAAGCAGAACCGGTCCGGGGTTCGGGATTCGGGGTTCGGGCCGTGATGGATGCGGAACCCTGAACCTCGGACCCCGAACGGCGCGAAGGAAAGAGCGCAGGGTGCGGCTACTCATCCAGATCGTACTCGTTGATCTTGCGGTAGAGCGTGCGCTCGCTGATTCCGAGTTCTTCGGCGGCGGTCTTGCGGCGGCCGCGGTGCTTCTGCAGCGCCTTCTTGATGAGCTCCTTCTCTTTCTGCTGCAGACTCAGCACTTCCTCCACCTCGGTGTGCTCGATATCCTTCACTTCTTCAGTGGCCGTTGGCACGCGCTCGATCTTCATCGGCGCATGGGCATGGCCCTGCTGGGGCACGATGAACTCCTCGCGGAGCACCGGCTGGGCCACGCGTGGCGGCGGCATGGGCATCGGTTGGCCCTCCATCATCGCGGCGAGGTGCTCCTTCAGCGCGTTCACATCCTGCTGCAAGCGGCCGATCACGTTGTAGAGCATCTCGCGCTCGTTCGGGCCTTGTGCATCGCCGCTGCCGTTGGTCTTGTTCACCACGGCCGGAAGCAGTGAGGCGTCCACTGTGGGCAGGTACCAGCGCAGCTTGTCCACATTGATGACACGCTGGTCCTTCTCGATCACGTTCATCTGCTCCACGATGTTGCGGAGCTGGCGGATGTTGCCGGGCCAGCGATAGCCATTGAGCAGTTGCAGCGCGTCCGGCGTGAGGGTGATCGGTTCCTTGATGCGGTGCCGCTCCGCGCTGTCCACCGCGAACTTGCGGAAGAGCAGATGGATGTCAGCGACCCGTTCGCGCAGGGGCGGCAGGAAGATCGGGATAGCGCTCAGGCGGTAGTAGAGGTCCTCGCGAAAGGTGCCTTTCTGTACGGCCTGCCACATGTTCACGTTGGTGGCGGCCACCACGCGTACACTGGTTTTCTGCGCGCGGCTGCTGCCCACACGGATGAACTCGCCGGTCTCCAGCACGCGCAGCAGGCGCACTTGTGTGGTGAGCGGAAGTTCGCCTACTTCATCCAAGAAGATCGTTCCCTTGTCGGCCACTTCGAAGTAGCCTTTTCGAGCCTCGTTCGCTCCGGTGAAGGAGCCTTTCTCGTGGCCGAAGAGCTCGCTATCGATGGTGCCTTCGGGGATAGCACCGCAGTTCACGGCGATATAGGGGCCGTGCTTCCGGGGGCTGTACTCATGGACGATCTTGGGCATCACCTCCTTGCCACTGCCGCTCTCGCCGGTGATGAGCACGCTGAGGTCCGTGGGTGCCACTACGGCGGCTATCTCGATGGCGCGGTCCAGTTCCGGCGAGTTGCCGATGATGCCGAACCGCTGCTTGATGGTCTGTACGTTCATGCCGGTACCGTTGCGTCCGCTCCGGGATGTGGGATGCGCGCGAGCGTTTCCCCTTGGAGCGAACTGGCCGTTGCCGACAAGATCCGGGCCTTCACGAAATCGCCCGCTTTCAGGTCACCTTTTGGCAGGATCACCGTGTTGTAGCGGTCGCTACGTCCGAACATGTGGTCCGCGCTGCGCTTGCTCACGCCCTCGACCAGTACGGTCTGCTCGGTTCCGACGAGCTGTAGATTCCCTTCACTGGACGTGCGCGTCACCGCTGCGATCACCTCCTGCAAGCGGCGGCCTTTCACGTCCTCGGGCACATCATCCGGGTACTTGCGCGCGGCCAGGGTTTTCGGACGTTCGCTGTACTTGAACATGAAGGCCATGTCGAAGCGGACCTCATCGAGCAATCGAAGGGTCTGCTGATGGTCTTCTTCCGTTTCACCGCAGAACCCGGTGATGATGTCGGTGCTGATGGCGCAATCCGGCATGTGTCGACGGATGGCGGCTATCCGGTCCAAGTACCATTCGCGGGTATAGCTGCGGTTCATGCGGTTCAGCACCTCGCTGCTTCCGCTCTGAACCGGCAAATGCACGTAGTTGCAGATGTTCGGGTAGCGCGCCATCACCTCCAGCACCTTGTCGGTCATGTCTTTCGGGTGGCTCGTGCTGTAGCGGACGCGCAGGGCGGGGGAGACTTCCGCCACCATGGCCAAAAGGTCCGCGAAGTCGGTTGGCGACTGCGACTGCCGACTGCTGACTGCCAACTGCGCGTCGGCATCGCGCGGGGCCCATTCATAGCTGTCCACATTCTGCCCCAAGAGCGTCACTTCCTTGTAGCCTTTGGCCACCAGGTCCCGGCACTCGTGTACGATGCTCTGCGGATCACGACTGCGCTCTCTTCCACGCGTGAAGGGCACCACGCAAAAGGCGCACATGTTGTCGCAGCCGCGCATGATGGTGACGAAAGCGGTGACACCGTTGCTGTCCAATCGCACCGGTTCGATCTCGGCGTAGGTCTCCTCCCGGCTCAGCAGCACGTTCACCGCCTTCTGGCCGCCCTCCACTTCATCCAACAGCGAGGGAAGACTGCGGTACGCATCGGGTCCGACCACGAGGTCCACCACTTTCTTCTTCACCAGAAGGTCCTCGCGCATCCGCTCGGCCATGCAGCCCAGCACACCCACCTTCAGGTCCGGCTTGGCCTGCTTGTAGTGCTTCATCTCGTTGATGCGCTGAAGCACCGTGTACTCGGCCTTTTCCCGTATGCTGCAGGTGTTCAGCAGTACCAGGTCCGCTCCTTCCGGGCTGGCCCAAACCTCGTAGCCGTCCTGGGCCAGAATGCTCGCGACGATCTCACTGTCGCTGTGGTTCATCTGGCAGCCGTAGCTCTCTATGTAGACCTTCTTGGACAAGTCCGCGAAAATTGGAGCGCAAAGGTATTGGGTGACCGGGCGACTGACAGGCTGGCAGTAATGAATTTGGACGGGCGGCGTTTTGGTTAGTATTGGAAAATGACCAGGTCAACCTGGATAGCGTTGCTGCTTGTTTGCAGTGGTTCCGTGACCAATGCGCAGTTCGACCTGGGAGTTGCCGCCGGCGGCTACGGCTTCACCATTCGACCGAAGGCCAACTACGACTCTTACTACAAACAGGCGTATTCGCCCGGCACGAGTCCATTGCCATGTGTTTCGCTGATCTACGCCGAGCGCAAGGCACTGAGAGGTGCCGATCTCACCTTCCAGCTGGATTACATGTACAAGGAATTCCACGCCATCACCGCCGATGGTGGGCATGGGTCCGCATACGGCCGGGACGTGGATCTGCGCTTGCATCTGCTGTACCTCACCGCGGCGCCTGACATCTATCTGAGCAAGCGAAAGGGGTTCGCACTCCGGGTCGGAGCGCAGGCCGGATTCCTGCTCACTGGACATGAACGCGGCTACAAGTGGTCGAACGGGGTCTTCCCATACCGTTCAGACAAGGAAGAGGTCAACGGGCCGAGCAGCGCCGTCCGCGGCGATCTCCGTGTTCATTTCGGTGCGCGCTTCATGCCCCACATCAAAGGCAAGCAACGCATGCTGCTCGATCTCTTCGGGAATATGGCCTTCATGAGCATGGTCCGATCCGTGGGCGGGTCGCGGGGTTGGGACTATGGGGTGCGCGTCGGCTACGTCCTGCGGTGTGCGGGAAAACCGTTCACGAGCCTGTTGGATAGTGTCAGCCCGAAGTGATCCGGGGGATCGCGCCGTGGGTCGCGAGCGCTCATAAGCCCGCCGATCCATGGCCATCCGTGCGCGCACGTCTTGAACGCGAGCGCCCCGGCCTCTTCAAGGGGAAGACCGGGGCGCGAAACGGTATCCGCCGGAAAGCGGAGCGAAGATGCGGTCAGAGCTTCACGGCCAGACCGAGCTGCAGCCACGTGATGCCATAGCCCATTTCGCCGTACGCTCCGATCTTGTCGGAGAAGTAGTAGCGCGCGCCGGCGAAGACGCTCAGGCCGACGCCACTGCCGCTGTATGAGTAGGTGTTCAGATTGCCGTACGTACCGTAGTCCGTGTTGTCCGTCCAGGTCACGGAACGATAGGCCAGCATGGCACCACCATACGTGTCCAGCTTGTCGTTTCCATGCCACTCGTTGTAGTGCCAAGTACCACGAGCGCCCACCACAAGGTAGGTGTACTTGTAATCGTAGTTGTAGAAGACGTAGTTGGACTCGTACTTGATGGTCTTGTAGCCCACGTAGCCGCCCAGGCCCCAAGTGCCGGGGCCGAGATCCCCCATGCCGTGATCGAAGTGCAGGTTGAGGGCCGGGCTTTGTGACACACCCGAGCCGGTCCAACCTACGCTGTAGCCCCCCAAGAGGCCTACTCCTGCGCCGATCACATTATCACCTTCGGAGAAGGATTGCGCGTTGGTGGCCGTGGAAGCGGCGAGCACCAGTGCGGTCGCCATCGCGTTGCGGATCTTGCCTGCCGAAGGCATCGAGGGTAGGTTCGTTTTCATGTGCGGTATCATTCGTGTTTCGCTCAGTGGTGAGGCGAATTTGGTGGGTGCAAGTTGCGGAAAGGGAAGCGATCGTGAGCGCACTGTGCGCGGAGGAGCGCAGGTGTGTTCCTTCCATTGGTGAGGAAGTCGAAGTGCATGGCCGATCGTGCCCCCTTGCCTTCGAGGGTGCTTCCATGAGGATCGGCACCGCCAGTTGACGTCAAAGTTCCTGACCTTGTTCGCCAATGGGCGGAGTGTGCGGTATTTGCCGGATGACCGGGTCTGGACACGCGGCATGCGGGGAGCCCGTCGATTGAGCAAGACCGCTTGCATCCGGTTCGGGCATGGTGGGTTCGCCCTGTTGAAAAAACCTTCCCCGTAGGGGAATGGACCCCGGCCGGTCGAAGGGTGGACCACTGAGCCGGAAGATCGGCTTTCATTTGCCGCCCGAATTCCGGAACCCATGGCCAAGAAGAAGGAAGCGTCTGGTGATCTCGTCATCGTGGAGTCGCCTGCCAAGGCGAAGACCATCGAGAAGTACCTCGGTGAAGGCTATACGGTGTTGAGCAGCTACGGCCATGTTCGGGACCTTCCGGAGCGCGACTTGAGCGTGGACGTGGAGAACGGATTCGAGCCCACGTACATCATCCCGGATGACAAGAAGGAGCGGCTCAGCCAACTGCAGAAGGAAGCCAACAAAGCGGCCACTGTCTGGCTCGCGACCGACGAAGACCGCGAAGGGGAGGCCATCAGCTGGCACCTGAAGGAGGCGCTCAAACTCGCCGACTCCAAGGTGAAGCGGATCACCTTCAACGAGATCACCAAGAAAGCCGTACTGGAGGCCATCGCCAACCCGCGCGAGATCGATATCCACTTGGTCGACGCTCAACAAGCGCGTCGTGTACTCGATCGCTTGGTCGGTTATGAACTGAGCCCGATCCTGTGGCGCAAGGTGAAGCCCAGCCTGAGCGCGGGCCGCGTACAGAGCGTCGCCGTGCGATTGATCGTGGAGCGTGAGCGCGAGATCCAGGGCTTCGCCGAGAAGTCGGCGTTCCGTATCACGGCGAACTTCCTGGCGAACGGGAAGAGCGTGGTGAAAGCCGAGCTTCCCAAACGGTTTGATACCGAGGCCGAGGCATTGGCATTCCTTCAAGGCTGCATCGGGGCCACCTTCACGGTCAAGGCGGTGGAGAAGAAACCGGGAAAGCGTTCACCGGCCGCGCCGTTCACGACATCGACGTTGCAACAGGAAGCTTCTCGAAAACTGGGTTATGGTGTGGACCGCACGATGCGTATCGCGCAAGGGCTGTACGAGCAGGGACACATCACCTACATGCGTACCGATTCGGTGAACCTGGGCGATCAGGCCATCGAAGCGGCGAAGGCGGCGATCATCTCGCAGTACGGCGATCGCTACAGCAAGCCGAGAAAATTCGCGACCAAGAGCAAAGGCGCGCAGGAGGCGCACGAAGCCATCCGCCCTACGGACCTGATGGTTCGGAACGCGGGCAGCGATCGCGATGCTGAGAAATTGTACGAGCTGATCAGCAAGCGCACGCTCGCCAGCCAGATGGCCGAGGCCGAGTTGGAGAAGACGGTGGTGAACATCGACATCAGCACACGGCCCGAGGATCGGTTGGTCGCTCAAGGTGAAGTGATCCTCTTCGACGGATTCCTGAAGGTGTACATGGAAGGGAAGGATGACGAGGAAGGGGAGGAGCAGGAAGGTCTGTTGCCGGATATGAAGCAGGGCGATAACCTGGCCTTGCAAGAACTCACCGCCACGCAGCGCTTCGAGCGCCCGGCCCCGCGCTACACGGAGGCGAGCCTGGTGAAGAAGCTGGAAGAGCTCGGCATCGGCCGACCTTCCACGTACGCACCGACCATCAGCACCGTGCAGAAGCGCGGCTATGTAGAGAAGGAAAGCCGCGACGGAACACCGCGTCCGTATCGGATCCTCACATTGGCGAATGGTTCGATCACGGAACAGACCGCCAGCGAGAATACCGGCGCCGAAAAGCAGAAGCTCTTCCCTACGGACATCGGTATGGTGGTGAACGATTTCCTCGTGGAGCACTTCCCGGTGATCGTGGACCTGAACTTCACGGCGTACGTCGAAGGAGAGTTCGACCAGATCGCCGAGGGCACCATGAACTGGCGCGACATGATCGCCGAGTTCTACAAACCCTTCCACGTCACCATCGGCAATGTGAAGGAGACCGCGGAACGCGCCACCGGGGCGCGCATTCTTGGAAAGGACCCCGTTAGCGGGAAGGATGTCGTGGCCCGCATAGGCCGCTTCGGCGCGATGATCCAGATCGGCAGCGCGGAGGACGAGGACAAGCCGAAGTTCGCCAGCCTGCGCAAAGAGCAGAGTATCGGGAGCATCACCTTCCAAGAAGCGATGGACCTCTTCAAGCTCCCCCGAACGCTGGGCGAACGCGATGGCGAAGTGGTGAGCGCGGGCATCGGGCGCTTCGGTCCTTTCGTGAAACTCGGCAGCACTTACGCGAGCCTCACTCCAGAAGACGATGCGTTGAGCATCACGCTGGAACGCGCCATCGAACTGATCGATCAGAAGAAGATCGCGAGTGCTACCCAGGAGCTGGGACTTTACGAGGGCGAGCCCATCGTGTGCGGCCGAGGCCGTTTCGGTCCCTTCGTGAAGCACAAGTCGCTCTACGCGAACATCCCCAAGGCCGAAGACCCGGCGGCGATCACCCTGGAACGGGCCATCGAGCTGATCCAGGCCAAGCAAGCCGGGGCCGCTGCGGCCATCATCAAGGTGTTCGATGGATCCGCGATCCAAGTGTTGAAGGGGAGATATGGTCCCTACATCACGGACGGCAAGAAGAACATCAATGTGCCGAAGGACAAGAAGCCGGAGGACTTGGAGCTCACTGAATGCGAGACCCTGCTGAAGAGCGACAAGGCCAAGGCACCGGTTAAGAAGAAGGGCGGCTTCCGCAGAAAAAAGGCCGCACAGTAGAGCGTCGCTGCGAACATCGACCTGTCAGCAGGAAGTCGGCAGGGAACCCTATCGGCCATCGAAGTGGCCGGACCTTCGGAGCGCGATCAGGGAAGAGGGGGCACAGCCATCTTCTCCTTCCGTCGCTTACTCCGCCATGGACATCAGCCTCTACTTCCAGCCCTCCCAACGTTTTGGCCAAAGTCGGCCGGAATGGCTCGCCCACTCGCTCGGAGACAACACGCTGTTCCACACGGTTTCCGGTATGCCCAAGCTGGACGGGGCACAAGTCGCCATCCTCGGTGTGCTTGATGACCCCGGTCATGCCAAGCCGCGCGGTTGCGTGCAAGCGCCGGATGCGGTACGTGAGGAATTGTACCGCTTGTATCTGCCGTCGGGCAAAGTGAACGTGGTGGATCTTGGGGACATCCACCCGGGTCATACCGCGAAGGACACGCAGCACGCCTTGGCGGAGTCGATCGCCGAACTCATCCGCCGGAACATCATTCCCGTGGTGATCGGTGGGGGCCAAGGCCACACCTTCAGCCAGTACCTGGCCTACGAAAAATTGGAGCGTACGGCCAACCTCGCGTGCGTGGATGGCCGCTTCGACCTGGGCGAGCCGGGGCAGGGCTTGGCCGAGACCTCATACCTGAGCCATATGGTGCTGCGCCAGCCGAATTACCTGTTCAATTACAGCAACCTCGGCTTCCAGACCTATCTCGTGGACCAGCCCGGCATCGAGCTGATGGAAAAGCTCTACTTCGACACGCACCGGCTCGGGGAGCTGCGGGCCAACCTCACGGATGCCGAGCCCGTGCTGCGCAACGCCGATACGCTCAGTGTGGACATGACGAGCGTGCGCTGGGCGGATGCTCCGGGCACAACGCGACCGGGCCCGAACGGCTTCCATGGTGAAGAGATCTGCCGCATCATGCGCTACGCGGGCGTCAGCGAGAAGATCACTTCGGTGGGCATCTACGAAATGGACCCGCAACGGGACCAGCACGGCATTACGGCGCAACTGGTCGCCCAGATGGTCTGGTGCTTCTTGGACGGGGTGAGCAGCCGCACGAACGACCTGCCGTGGATGGACCGTAAGCGGTTCACCCGGTTCCGCGTGCCGATCAAGGGCCACGAGCAGGAACTTGTTTTCTATAAAAGCACGGTGAGCGACCGCTGGTGGATGGACATCCCGTACAGGGCTGAACAAGAGGCCCGCTTCGAGCGGCACCACCTCGTTCCCTGCGCCTACAGCGACTATCAGATGGCCTGCCGGGAGGAAGTGCCGGACCGGTGGTGGCGTACCTACCAGAAGTTGGCCTGATCGAACGGCGGCTATCCGGCGGAGGATGGCTTGGCCTTCCTCGTGCGGGGAGACTGTTGAAAAGATCCAACGGAAACCTTTTTTGCTACTTTGGCGGCGGATCGGAAGCGGGCCGAAGGGGGGTTGTCACCCCGGAACCCGCGCCAACGAATGAGAACCAGCATGAGGGGGATACTTACCGCAGCGGCCTGCGCGGTGGTGGCGAGCGTTTCGTACGCCCAGCAGGATCCGCAGTATACACAGTACATGTTCGACCGCTTGTCGACCAATTCCGGCGTTGCGGGCACCAGTGGCAACATCTGTGTCGGCGCGTTGTTGCGCCAGCAGTGGAGCGGCTTCGATGGTGCTCCCAAGACGGGGCTGATCAACGTGCAGGGGCCGATCACCAGCATCAACAGCGGGGTGGGCCTGTCGGTCTATTTCGACAAGCTGGGCCAGGAGAAGAGCACCATCGCGCGTCTTCACTACTCCTATCACTTCAAGCCAGGGGGAGGAACGGGTACCCTGGGTGTGGGTGTTTACGCCGGACTCAGCAGCCGGGCGCTGGGCAACCAATGGATCGCCGTTGATCCCGTTACGCAGGATGACGCTATCCCGGACAATGGGACCAGCGCGTCAGGTTTCGATATGGGCGCGGGCATCTATTACGTCAACCAGAAACTCTGGGCAGGCCTCAGTAGCACCCAATTGCCGGAGACCGAACTCAAGAATGTGAGCATCAAGAACAAACGCCACTACTATGCACAGGCGGGCTACAAGCACGACCTGAACCCGGACCTGTCGCTTCTGCCGAGCCTGCTCATCAAGAGCGATGGCACATCGACCCAGTTCGACATCAGCGCCTTGGCGATGTACAAGCAGATGGTGTGGTTGGGCGTGAGCTACCGTACAGAGGACGCCATCGCGCCGATCATCGGCTACCAGATGGCAACGGGCAAGGACAAGAAGAGCATGTTCAAGATCGGCTACAGTTACGATGTGACGACATCGGAATTGAAGAACTACAGCAGCGGAAGCCACGAGATCATGCTCAACTACTGCTTCATGATCAAGAAGAAGGAGGTGATCGAGATCTACGGCCATCCACGCTTCTTGTGAACCGGGGTAACAATTGGAACCACAACGCCGTTGCATGTCTTGTCTGAGCGTGTCCGCTTACCCGGAACCAAGGACCAGGACCCTGCAAGGACCTGAGACGGAACGGCAAAAAAGGAAGACCATGGAACTTCGTCCCATCGTATACCTGTGCGCCCTCGGCTTGCTGGCGAGCTGTGGACAGGGTGGCCAAGGGCAGCTGATCGGCTCCCAGAACCGTCCGGCGTGGTACCAAGTGGATCCCTACGGGATGAACTACATCCCCATGGGCAGCTACGTCATGGGGCCGAGCGATCAGGATGCCCCCTACGCGGGTGTGGCCAAATCGCGCACGGTGTCGGTCCAAGCGTTCTACATGGACCAGACCGAGATCAGCAACAATGAGTACCGCCAGTTCGTCGAGTACGTGGTGGACTCGATCCAGAAGCGTCTCTTGGGCGATGCCGATATCGGCGAGCATGTGATCACGGAAGACGAGTTCGGTGAAGAGATCGATCCGCCCGTGATCAATTGGCAGGAGAAGGTGGACTATGACGATGAGGAGGTGCGTGAGGCCTTGGCCGACATGTACTACCAGAGCAGCGAACAGTTCTATCGTCGTAAGGAGATCGATACGCGCAAGCTCTTGTTCGAGTACTACTGGATCGACCTGCAGGAAGCCGCGCGCAAAGCGGGCCGGGACCAGGATCTGAACGCCGGTGGCTACACGAACTCGAAGGGCCAGAACTTCTCCATCATGGGCCACAGCGACCGGAGCAAGTTCATCATCAAGGAGGTGATCAACGTGTTCCCGGACACGCTCACATGGGTGCATGATTTCACCTATGCCTACAATGAGCCGATGACCAAGAATTACTTCTGGCATCCGGCCTATGACGATTATCCGGTGGTCGGCATCACTTGGCAGCAGGCCAACGCGTTCAACGTATGGCGCACGCAGAACATGATGAACGCATGGCTGGCCGGCGGCGGCGAGCCCTTCATCAATGACTTCCGCCTGCCTACAGAGGCCGAATGGGAGTACGCATCCCGGGGTGGTCTTGATCTTTCGCCCTATCCATGGGGCGGTCCCTACATCCGTAATCGTCAGGGCTGCTTCCTCGGGAACTTCAAGCCGCTGAACGGCAATTACACCGATGACGGTGGATTCCACACCGTGCCGGTGGACAGCTACAGCGCCAACGACTACGGCCTGTACAACATGGCAGGCAACGTGGCCGAGTGGACCAGCACGGCGTTCGATGAGAGCGTTTACGACTTCGACCATGACCTGAACCCCGAGTACAGGTATGATGCATTGGCCAACGATCCGCCATCGCTCAAGCGCAAAGTGATCCGCGGTGGTTCGTTCAAGGACGTGGGTCTCTATCTGCAGACGGGCACGCGTTGCTTCGAATACCAGGACACCGCCAAGTGTTACGTCGGCTTCCGATCGGTGCTCACTTACTTGGGCCGTGGCAAGGCCGTGAACGCGGAAGACCTCTAGATCAAGGAATCAGCGCCCGTTACCTCCCCGGAACGAGGGCATTCAACCCACACTCTTTCTTTCACTGACAACCCAAACGAAGGAACAACGATGAGACCAGGCAGCAAAGCATGGAAGAACTTCATGGCCAAACTGTACGGAATCGGTGCAGCGGTCGTGATCGTAGGCGCCCTTTTCAAGATCCAGCACTGGCCCTTGGCGGACGCCTTCTTGATCATCGGCCTTTCGACCGAGGCCATTATCTTCTTGTTCTCCGCTTTCGAGCCGCCGCACGAGGATCCGGATTGGAGCTTGGTGTACCCGGAATTGGCCACCGGCGAGCATGCCGATGGGGACGACTTCAAGAAGGAGGACCAGCGCTCCATTACCGAGCAATTGGATGACATGCTGGAGAGCGCCAAGATCGAGCCCGAACTCATCGAGAGCCTCGGCAACGGCATGCGCACCCTGAGCGATCAGGCCAAGCAACTCACCGACATCAGCAGCGCCGCCACGGCCACGAACGACTACGTGACCAACCTGAAGGGCGCGAGCGATCGCGTGAGCTCCTTGAGCGACAGTTATGCGAAGGCGAGCGAAAGCCTCGTTGGCCTGAGCCAGAACGTGGACGCCGGAAAGAACGCCGGTGAGAGCCTCAGCCGCATGAGCAAGAACCTCAGCGACCTGAACGAGATGTACGAGATCCAACTGCGCAGCAGCCGCGAGAAACTCGAGGCCGCCAACCAGATGTTCGAAGGCATGGGCGAGATGCTCACCCACCTGAAGAACAGCGTGGACGATACCAAGCGCTACAAGGAGAACATCTCCGTGCTCAGCGACAACCTCGGCAAGCTCAATACGGTCTACGGCAACATGCTGGCCGCCATGACCGTCCGCGGTTGATCAACCATCTGCCTTAACGAAACCGAAATCCCCAAGACCAGACCATGGCAGGCGGAAAGCTGTCCCCGAGACAGAAGATGATCAACATGATGTACCTGGTGCTGACGGCGCTGCTCGCGCTGAACGTATCCAAGGAGATCCTGGACAGTTTCATCACGGTGAACAACGGCTTGGAGAACACGAAGAGTTCTTTGGCCGACAAGGCGAATGAGACGTACACAACGTTCGCCAGCTACGCCCAGCAGAACGCCGAGAAATACGGCAAGGCTTACGCTTCCGCACAGGACGTGCAGAAGATGGCGGGCAGCTTGGTCAACTACATCGACTCGTTGAAGGTGAAGGTGATCATGCAGTGCGAGAAGCTCCCGGCCGATAAGATCATCGGCAAGGACGCGGCAGGGCGTGATACCGTGCTGAACATGGAGCACCTCGCCAAGAAGGACAGCTACAACGAGATCACCCACATGATGGTGGGCAGCGAACCCGGCAAACCTTCGGAAGGACCATGGACGGCGACCGAGTTGCGGACGAAATTGGAGGCCTTCCGCGACAAGGTCAAAGACGTCGGAACAAAGGCGAATGAACCCGCACTGGTCGCCAGCGTGGACCGCATGTTCAACTTCGAGGACCGCTTGGATGCCGGTGGCACCATGAACAACTGGCAATCGATCAATTTCTACCATGTGCCCCAGGTCGCCGGCATCACCATCATGTCCAAGATCCAGGCGGACGTCCGCAACATGGAGACGGAGATGGTGGCCAAATTGCTCGGGAACGTGGAGAAGACGAGCTTCAAGTTCAACACGCTTGACGCCATCGTAAAACCGCAGAGCAGTTATGTGACCACGGGCAGCAAGTACCGCGCTGAGATCTTCCTCGGTGCCTATGACAACCAGAACGCGCCTGAAGTCTTCATCTGTGGCCCCGGAGCGAAGGTGGATACCTCCGGCAAGGTGCCCCAGATCATCGGGGAGAGCATCAAATTACCGATGGAAGGCGCTAAGGCGATCCTGGAGCAGACCGCCAGCGGTGCTGGTTTGAAGCAGGTATCCGGGATCATCAAGTTCACCCCCGTTGGTGGCGCACCGGTTATCCAGCCCTTCAACACCGAGTACGAAGTTGCTACTCCCACCTTGGTCGTGAGCCCCACGAAAATGAACGTGTTCTACCGCGGCATCGACAACCCGGTGGAGATCAGCGTTGCGGGGTACAGCGCGAAGGACATTTCACCGAGCATCTCCAATGGAACCTTGGGCAAGGCCGCTGAAGGCTTCATCGTGAAGCCCGGCACTGGTCCTACGGCCACGGTGAGTGTCAGCGTAACGAATCCGGACGGTACCAAGAAGGCCATGCCGGGAAAGGAGTTCCGCGTGAAGGACATTCCCAAGCCGCAACCGTTCTTCGGAGGCAAGACCATCACCGATCAGCTCATCAAGAAGCAGGATCTCACGGCCTCGGCCGGTGTGATCGCGAAACTGGAGAACTTCCAGTTCGACCTGAGCTTCCAGATCGTTGAGTACACCGTGTCCGCCACGCTATCCGGCAGTTTGGCCGAGGAGCGCGTTCAGGGTGCGGCCATGACGGCGAAGGCCAAGGAGATCGTGGGCAAGGTGAAGACGGGCCAGAAGGTCTATATCGAGAACATCAAGGCCAAAGGGCCTGACGGAAGGACACAGGGCATCGGTAACCTGGCCTTCAAGGTGCAGTGACCAACGTGAACGAAACCATCGAACGGATGAACAACCGCGGAACCTTCCTGATCGGCGCCTCCTTGGTGATCGCCTTGGGCATTTCGGTACCGACGGATGCACAGACCGTATTGGACGGCGCGTACATCAAGGAGCATACGAAGACCCAACGTGTGGTGCCTTACCCTTACATCCGCGAGGCGGACGTGATGTGGTACCGCAGGATCTGGCGGGAGATCGATGTGACCGAGAAGCTTAACCACCCGCTCTACTTCCCACTGGAGCCGATCAACGATCGCAAGAGCCTCTTCGATGTGATCAAGAACGGCCTGCTCACGGACGGTTCCATCACTGCCTACGACCCCGGTGTGGATGGCTGGTCGGACGAGTTCAAGCAACCCATGCTCACCGCGCAAGTGAAGGAGAAGCTGTCGCGCACGGAGATGGTCTATTCGGACCGATTGGACGGTTCCGGCATGGACTCTTCGGCGCAGACCATCGAGACCAAGAGTGAGAACGTGAAGCGTTACCGCTTGAAAGAGGACTGGATCTTCGACAAGCAGCGCTCCTCGATGGACATCCGCATCATCGGACTGGCCCCGTTGAAGGAGAAGCAGAATGATGACGGTTCATTGCGCGGCTACGAGGTGCTGTTCTGGCTCTATTATCCGGAACTGCGCTATGTGCTGGTGAACTGGGAGATCTTCAACCGCGAGAACGACGCGGAACGGCGATCATTCGATCACCTGTTCTGGACGCGCCAGTTCAGTAGTACGATCATCAAGGAAAGCAACGTGTACAACCGTCCTTTGGCGGAGTTCAAGACGGGGATCAACGGTGTGCTGGAGAGCGAGGCCATCAAGCAGAGCCTCTTCGAATTCGAGCACGACCTCTGGAACTTCTGATCACGGAGACCAAGACTTGAGCGAAGTCCCGGCCACTGGCCGGGACTTCTTCTTTCAGGCATACGCGGTCAGTTCCCGTGGCGTTGTTGACAGGTGAACGCGAGCCGACCTCACAGCACCTTGTCATTGGGTCTGCTTGTTCTGCCCGCGCTCTTCACGTGCGCGCAAAGCCCGCCACCCTGTAGAACGGCGGAGGTGGCGCGTCCGGAACCTCTGCTCCGCGAAGCGGATGTGATGTGGTGCAAGCGCGTTTGGCGGGACCTTGACCTCGCTGACCCGATCAACCGAGCTCTGTCCGCCGGGTCGGACTCAACAGTCGCTTGCGCGGCGCTTTTCGAGGTGCTGCGGTTCTGCCTCACTCAGGAGGCGTCCATGACGGCCTATGATCCCGGTCCCGCCGGAACGGATGATCACTTCTCGCGGTCGTTCAGGGCCGCGGAGCTGGACAGCCTTCTCGGGCAGGTATCCGCGCTGGATGTGGTGGGTTACCGCATCAAGGAGGATTGGATCTTCGAGAAGCAGCGTTCCACGTTGGTCGTGCGCATCATCGGTTTCGCTCCATTGGTGGAGGTGCGTGGTTCTGATGGCGAACTCCGCGGCACACGCGTTCTTTTCTGGGCGTATTGGCCCGAATGCCGGAAGACCTTGGCCCAATGGCCGGTCTCGCACGCGCTGCCTGATGGCTCCCGGCCCAGCTACGAGGTGCTCTTCCGGACGCGGCGCTTCAGCAGCTTGGTGGTGAAGGTGAGCAACATGCAGGACCGCTCGCTCCATGAGGTGCTCACGGGCATCGATGCCGTGCGTGAAGCGGTCAAACTGGAGCGCCAACTTCACGATTTCGAGCGGGATCTCTGGCACTATTGAACCGGCGGCTCCCCGCTAGCGCCCGGTTCGGGTACCTTCGCGGCCCGTTCGGAAAAGCCCATGATCAGCGTCAGCAACCTCACCCTCCACTTCGGCGAGCGCCCGATGTTCGATGAGGTGTCATTCTTCATCGGCAAGGACGACCGCATCGGTCTGGTCGGTCGCAACGGTGCGGGCAAGAGCACCTTGCTGAAAATGCTCGCGGGCGAAGACAAGCCCGACAGCGGCAGCATCGACAAGCCGCGCGACCTCACCGTGGGCTACCTGCCCCAAACGATGAAGCATGACCTGTCGCTGAGCCCGCGGCAGATCGCGATGAGCGCCTTCAAAGAGGCGGAGTGGTTGACGGCGCGTCTCGCAGGGATCGAGATCGAACTGAACGCTTCGCTGCACGATGAAGCGTTGATGATGCGGCTGGCCGAAGAGCTCGCGCACGCGCACGAACGCCTCAATCACATCGGTGCGGGGGACCACGATAAGCAGGTGGAAGAGACCCTGCGCGGCATCGGCTACAGCGATGCGGACATGGACCGACCGCTGGGCGAACTGAGCGGTGGCTGGCGCATGCGCGCGGAACTCTGCCGCATCCTGCTCATGAGCCCGGACCTGCTCCTGCTGGACGAACCAACGAACCACTTGGACCTGCCCGCCATCCAATGGCTGGAGGACCTGCTCACCACCTACCCGGCGGCGCTCGTGCTCATCAGCCACGACAAGACCTTCCTGGACCGCCTGACCAAGCGCACGATCGAAGTGGGCGGAGGCCGTCTCATCGATCGCAAAGCGTCATGGACCCAGTTCGTGGAGTTGCGCAAGGACGAGATCGCCCGGCAACAGAAAGCCTACGAGGAGCAGCAGCGCTACATCGAGCACACCACGGAACTGATCAACAAGTTCCGCGCGAAGAAGGACAAGGCCGCCTTCGCACAGAGCCTCATCACCAAATTGGAGAAGCTGGAGCGCATCGTTGTGGAGGATGACGCGGCGCGCTCCATGATCGTGAAATTCCCACCGGCCCCGCACAGTGGGAAGCTGGTGCTGGAAATGCACGGTGCCAAGAAGAGCTACGGCGATCGTGTGATCCTCACCAACGCCGAGCTCACGCTCGCACGCGGTGAAGCGGTGGCGCTCGTAGGAGCGAACGGGACGGGCAAGAGCACGGTCATGCGCATACTCGTGGGGGAAGAAACGTATGAAGGGGAGATCCGGCTGGGCCATCAGGTCACCATCGGGTACTACGCGCAGGACATGCCCGATCGCTTGGATCCGTCCATGACGATCAAGGAGACGGCCGAGCAAGCGGCCAGCGAGGAGAACCGCCAGAAAGTGCGCGGCATGCTCGGCGCCTTCCTCTTCAGCGGCGATGACATCGACAAAAAGGTGAAGGTGCTCAGCGGTGGCGAACGCGCGCGCGTGGCCTTGTGCTGCATGCTGTTGCGACCGCTGAACTTCATCCTGCTCGATGAGCCTACGCACCACTTGGATATCCAGAGCAAGGAGGTGATCAAGCAGGCGTTGAAGGATTACGACGGCACCTTCCTGATCGTAAGCCACGACCGGGACTTCCTCCACGGCCTTACCGATCGCCTGCTCGAAGTGAAGGACGGCCGTTTGCGCGATCACCACATGGACATTATCGAGCTGATCGAGCGGAACAAGGCGGAGGCCAGCATGAACGACACGGTGAAGCAAGTGGCCGCGAAGGTCGCGACCGTGAAGGCCAAAGGCGATGAACGCCAACCCCGCAAGGAGCATGAGAAAGAACTGCGGCGGTTGAAGAACGAAGTGCAACGGTGCGAGCAGGAACTGGCCAAGCTGGAAGCCGAGCAGAAGCAGCTTCAGGAACAGCTGGGCAACGGCGCATCCAGTGCGGAGGCGGAGAAGGGCTACAAGCGTCTCGGCGAGCTGACCTCATTGATCGAGGCCCGCATGCGTGATTGGGAGCGCGCGGGCAGCGAGCTCGAGGCCCTGGCCAGCGATCTCGCTTAACGCATTCTACGGCTCGGCTTTTATTGTGCGTTACCCCGCGCGGGGTAGCGGCATTCATGCTCCACAACCAACACGTGGAACCATGGCCGCCATCAAACTGCCCCCTCGCCAACGGATGATCAACATGATGTACCTCGTGCTCACCGCCATGCTGGCGATGAACGTGAGCAAGGAGGTGCTCGACGCTTTCGCCGTACTCGATGCGGATCTCGTGCGCAGCGAGCAGGCGCACGAGCAACGCTCGCGCTTGGAGTACGCGGCCTTCGATGACGCCGCGAAGAAGTTCCCGGAACGCTTCGGTGACCTGAGCGCACACGCGCATCGCGTGGAGGCCGTCGCTGACAGCCTTGTACGGGACATCGAATCGATCAAGACCCGTGTGATCGCCGAGGCGGAAGGGCGGACCGAGCAAGAACTGGTCGGAAAGTCAGCGGACGGCCGCGACACCTTGTTGGCCCTTGCATGCGTGGAATCGAAGGACGACCGCGACGTGCTCACCCATATGCTCGTCGGCTCGGAACCGGCAGAGCCGAAGGAAGGGGAGGGCACGGCCAACGACCTCAAGAAGCGCATTGGGCGCTTCCGCGATGAACTGAAAGAACTCTGCGCCGCGCGTGGGCCGGAGATGGCCAGTGCGCTCGACCTGCTCTTCGATCTGCAAGGGCGAAAGGATGCGTCCGGCACTATGAACAACTGGGAGAGCATCAACTTCTACGAAGTGCCGCTCGCGGCGGGCATCGCCCATTTGAGCAAGTTGCAAGCGGACATCCGCAGCGCGGAGAACGATGTGATCCGCTGGCTCTACCGATCGGCCACAGTGGACGTACGAGTGATGAGCGACGTCGCGGCGGCCGTGATCCCGCGCAGTTCCGTGGTCATGCTCGGCGATACGTTCAGCGCCGATGTCTTTCTCGCCGCGTACGATGCGAAGAACCGTGCGCGCATCACCATGAACGGGGCCGGAGAAATCCCGATGGGCACTGATGGCAAAGGCAAACTGCGCCTGCGCGCCGATCAGGTCGGTGAGCGTTCGGTGAACGGGGTGATCCACGTGCAAGGTCCCAAAGGCATGGAGGAGCATCCCTACAGCGTCACCTACCAGGTGATGGCCCCGATGCTCGTGGCTTCACCCACGAAGATGAACGTGCTCTACCGGGGCGTGGATAATCCGATCGCGGTCTCAGTGCCGGGTATAACGCCTGAACACGTGCGTCCTGTCATCGACAATGGGACCGTGCAGCGAGGCAGCGAGGGTTGGTACGCCCGGGTGAACGCGCTGGGCAAGGCCAAGTTGAGCGCGCAAGTCACCCTGCCCGACGGAAGCACACGAACGGTCGGCCCCATCGAGTTCCGGGTGAAAGACCTGCCGCCACCAATGGTGCGTGTCAACGGATTCACGGCTTCCGATACCAAGGTGTCATTGAACAAGTTGAAGCGGGCTGAATGCATGGAGGTCACGTTCGGACCTGGTTGCGAGTTCAATGAGCCGTACAAAGTGGAGCAATACACGGTGGTTGCCAACGTGCGTGGCAACATCGTCGATCACACCGTGAACAGTGGCTGCTTCGACGCTGAGACCTTGAAATACCTGAACGCGCTCCGGCCTGGGGATCGGATCTGGTTCGAGAACGTCAAAACGCGTCTGGCCAATAGGGCAGGCCCCCAATTCACCATGCCGACGATGAGTTGGAAGATGGTGAACTGATTATCCGGATTCGGAGCTATATTCGCGCCCCAAACTGCGGGGTGGAGCAGATGGTAGCTCGTCGGGCTCATAACCCGAAGGCCGTAGGTTCGAGTCCTACCCCCGCTACAAAGAGAGCCTCGACGCAAGTCGGGGTTCTCGCGTTTTGAACATGACCCACAAGGCGGGATACGTCAACATCATCGGCCACCCGAACGTGGGCAAGAGCACTTTGCTCAATGCCCTGCTGGGGGAGAAGCTCGTGATCGTGAACCCGAAGGCGCAGACCACGCGCCATCGCATCCTGGGCATCCTCAATGGGGAAACCCACCAGTTGATCCTGAGCGATACGCCCGGGATCCTCGATCCGCAATACCCGTTGCAGAAGAGCATGATGCGGGCCGTGGACGAGGCCCTGAACGATGCGGACATCCTCATCGTGCTCGTTGAGCTCGGCGAGAAGCCCGAGAACGCCGAGGCCGTGGTGAAGCGCGCCGAGCGCTTCAGCGGGCCGCTGTTCGTGTTGCTCAACAAGTTGGACCTGGGCACGGATGCCCAACTGGTCACGGCCATGGAGGCGTGGGAGCATGTGTTCCCGAAGGCCAAGGTGGTGCCCATCTCCGCCCTGCACGGTTTCAACGTTGATGCCCTGCGCGAACGGTTGGTGGAACTACTGCCCGAGCATCCGCCGTACTTCCCGAAGGACGACATGAGCGACCGCGACCTGCGGTTCTTCACCAGCGAGATGATCCGCGAGAAAGTACTCGCCTTGTACAAGCAGGAGATCCCGTACAGCACACAGGTGGTGGTGAACAGCTATGTGGAAGAGCCGGAGATCGTGAAGATCCAGGCGGACGTCATCGTGATGCGCGAAAGCCAGAAGGGGATCATCATCGGCAAGGGCGGCGGTGCGCTGCGCCAGCTCGGCACGGAAGCGCGCAAAGCCATCGAGAAGTTCTGCGGCTCCAAGGTGTTCCTCGACCTGAAGGTGAAGGTGGATCCGGACTGGCGCGATGACAAGGACAAGTTGAAAGGATACGGTTACTGAAAATGGTGCGGCGATCGGTGAGTGGTGAGTGGCGAGTCGCGCTGTGCGGGACTGTCGCCGCGTTCACTCACCACTCACCATTCGCTACTCACAACTTGGGTTCATGAGCAACATCGTCGCCATCGTAGGCCGCCCGAACGTGGGCAAGAGCACCCTCTTCAACCGCTTGGTGGAAAGCAGGGACGCCATCGTGGATCCCACATCAGGAACCACGCGGGACCGCCACTACGGCAAGGCCGAATGGAACGGCCATCACTTCAGCATCATCGATACCGGCGGCTACGTGACCGGCAGCGATGACATCTTCGAAGGGGAGATCGGCAAGCAGGTGAAGCTCGCGATCGAGGAGGCCGACAGCATCCTCTTCCTGGTGGATACCCAGCACGGCATCACCGGCATGGACCAGGCCGTGGCCAACATGTTGCGCAAGGCGAAGAAGCCCGTCATGCTCGTGGCGAACAAAGTGGACACGGGTGACAAGGCCGTCTATGCCGCCGAATTCTACCAGTTCGGCCTGGGCGAAGTGTACTGCATCAGTGCCGCCAGCGGCGCGGGCACGGGCGAATTGCTCGATGACCTGGTCAAGTCCTTCACCAAGCCCACCGAGGAAGTGGAGGACAACCTGCCGCGCATAGCCATCGTGGGCAAGCCGAACGTGGGCAAGAGTTCACTGGTGAACACCCTCATCGGCAAGGAACAGAACATCGTAACGCCCATCGCCGGTACCACGCGCGATCCGGTGAACACGCAGTTCAACGCCTATGGATTCGACGTCGTGCTGTTGGACACGGCCGGCATCCGCAAGAAGAGCAAGGTGGAGGAGGATATCGAGTTCTTCAGCGTATTGCGCAGCGTACGGTCCATCGAAGCGAGCGACGTGTGCATGCTGCTCATCGACGCGCGTGATGGTATCCAGCACCAGGACCAGCACATCTTCTCCATGATCGAGAAGAACGGCAAGGGCGTGGTGATCGTGGTGAACAAGTGGGACCTGATGGAGAAGGACACCATGACGTCCAAGGCCTATGAGGAGGAAGTGAAAAAGAAGCTCGCACCGTTCAAGGACCTGCCCATCGTGTTCACGTCCGTGGTCGAGAAGCAGCGCATCCACAAGGCGATGGAACTGGCCATCGAGGTATACAAGAACCGAGCACAACGCATCTCCACCAGCAAGCTGAACGAGGTGATGCTGCCGGAGATCGAACGGCAGCCACCGCCGATGGAGAAAAACCGGAGCATCCGCATCAAGTACGTCACCCAACTGCCCGGCACGGTACCGGCTTTCGCGTTCTTCGCGAACTACCCGCAGTACATCAAGGACAGCTACGCGCGATTCCTGGAGAACAAGCTGCGGGGCCACTTCAACTTCACGGGTGTTCCCATCCGGGTCTTTTTCCGCAAGAAGTAGCATCTTCGGGGCATGAATGGCCTCCCTGCGGCTTTTGGAGCGAAGCGCCTCTCCCTCTTGGTGGGAGCTGGCCTTGTCCTCTTCGCCGTGCTGGTGCAGTTGAGCGTTGGGCCGGTACACCTTTTCGAGCGTGCAGGCATACGTGGGGACATGAAGGCACGACTGATGGCCGGCCTGCCCCAATGCCGGTTGACCATTCTCCACCTCTCGGAAGCGGAATCCAACGGCATCTACTTCGAAGATGATGGTCGGGAAATGGAAGTGGATGGCGTGATGTATGACATCGTGCGCATCCACCGGGAGACCACCAACGAAGTAATGGTCGAAGCTGTGCGGGACGATGCTGAAACGGAATTGATGGCCGATCTCGACCGGCTCGTGCAAGGCCAGTTGGCGGGTGACACCCGTGGACAGGAGCAGCGCGCGCAATTGGTCTCCGGTTGGAGCGTTTTTCACGAAGCGATAGGCCGCACCGCGCTCGTTTTGCCATCTCCGACGGAACTCGCGTACGCGGTGTCCAGGGCATGCTCCGGGCGAACGATCGGCGCGATCGACCCCGGCCCTCCACGGCGCGCCTGAACCACCAGGCATCCCTTCCATCAGGAGCAGGGAAGTCCGTTCAACCGCGCCCCTTGTCGCGCATTGAACGCATTCGCTCTTGACCGTTTTCCATTCGAATCCAATGCTCAACAGGACACTCGCCCTGATGGCGGGCACGTTGGCCACCATCCTCGGCCTCCACGCACAGACCATCACCCTCCGCGATCAAGTGACGAAGGAACCCGTCGCCGGTGCGGTACTCACCTGCACGACCACCAATAACTCGGCCACAACGGATGCCTCAGGGGTCGCTGACATCACGGCGCTCAAGGATTGCGGCGTCATCCGTGTCGATCATATCTCCTTCCAGGAACGCACGCTCTCCTGGACGCAGCTCTCGAGCAGCGCCGAACTCGCGCTCTCGTACCGTGTGGACATGCTTCGCGAGGTGGTGACCAGCGCCAGTCGTTTCGAGGAGAAGAAGCGCGACGTGCCCGAACGCATCGATGTGATCCGAGCGCGCGATATCCGCTTCATGGATCAGCCGACCACGGCGGAACTCTTGCAGAACACCGGGACCGTCTTCGTGCAGAAGAGCCAGCTCGGTGGAGGGAGCCCCATCATCCGGGGCTTCGAAGCGAGCCGCATCCTGCTCGTGGTGGACGGCGTGCGGATGAACAACGCGATCTATCGAGCTGGCCACTTGCAGGACATCATCACGGTGGACCAGAGCATGCTGGAGCGGGTGGAAGTGGTGAGCGGTCCCAATTCCGTGGCCTATGGCAGTGACGCATTGGGCGGTACGATCCATATGATCACACGCACCCCTAAGTTCAGGGCAACTGGCGGCAAGGGCGTGCTGGCCGATGCTTACGCACGATACGGGACAGCGGCAGAGGAGATCACGGGCCACGTGGGTTTCGAGCTGCGCGGGGAGAAGATCGCCAGCTATACGAGCGTGACCAGGAGCCAGTTCAGTGACCTGCGGCAAGGAAGCACGCGTTCGTCCGATTGGGGTGATGTAGGCGCCGTTCAGTACCAGATCGACAGGATAAATGATGTGGATACGGTGCTCGGCCCGAAGGACCGGAATGTCCAATACGGTACAGCCTATGACCAATTGGACCTGATGGAGAAGCTGCGGATCAGGACGGGCGAGAACACCGTACACCAATTGAACCTTCAGTACAGCACCTCTTCGGACATCCCCCGCTACGACCGCACTTCGCTGTTCAGCCTCGAGAACGGCAACATCGTCCCGGGCAACAGCGAATGGTACTACGGCCCGCAGAACCGTCTGCTGGCGGCCTACACGCTGGAACTCACGCGCACCTCGGGCATCTTCGACAAAGCCCGTTTCACGCCGAGTTACCAGGCCATCGACCAGTCACGCAACAGCCGCGGCTGGAACTCGAGCCGACTGGGGGTGAACGAGGAGAAGGTCGGCGTGGTCGCGTTCAATGCCGACCTGGAGAAGAAAGTGGGCACCAACGAATTCCGCTATGGCGTCGAGTACACGACAAACGACGTGGAGAGCAAGGCCTTCCGTGAGGACATCGGGACCGGGGAGGTCACCTACCGCACCACGCGCTATCCCGGCGGCGGAAGCACCATGTCGTCGATCGCGGCATACGTGAGCCGCACGAAGGAGCTGTCCGATAAGGTGGTCATCAGCCAAGGGGTTCGCTTCACCAATGTGGACCTGGAAAGCAAGTTCAACGATCAAGAGGACTTCCAGTACCTGAATGGCACGTACAAGCAGAACAGTTCCGCGCTTACTTGGCGCGCGGGTCTGATGTATATGCCCGGTCACGATTGGCGCTTCAGCTTGCTGGGCAGCTCCGGCTTCCGTGCACCGAACGTGGATGACATGGGCAAGGTCTTCGAAGTGAGCGACGGCGTGATCGTGGTCCCCAACACGGACCTGAAGCCCGAGACGACCACGAACTTCGAGGTGGCCATCAGCAAGACCGTGGAGAAGACCACCACGTTCGATGTGAACGGCTTCTACACCCTTTACAACAACGCGCTCTCCATCGATGCCTTCCAGGTGAACGGCGAAAGCGTCGTACTCATCGATTCCGTTCCCTTCCAGGTGACGGCCCTTACGAACAAGCGCGAAGCCTACCTGTACGGGTTCAGTGCCCAGATGACGGATCACATCAGCGATCGGTTCACGTTGCGCGGCAGTGTCACCTGCACACGTGGGCGCATCCGCACGGACAGCACGGACGCTTCGCTGGACCATGTGCCACCGGTCTACGGCCGGGCCGGTCTGGAATACCAAGCGAACAAGTTCCGAATGGAGGGCTATGTGGTGTTCAACAGTTGGAAGCGCCTGCGCGACGTCAACACGGCGCCCGGAAGCGAGGACAACCTCTCTTACGCGACACCCGATGGCGTGCCGGCCTGGTACACGATGAACGTGCGCGGATCCTACACGTTCACGAAGAACATCGCATTGCAGGTGGGGCTGGAGAACATCGCGGATGATTTCTACCGCGTGTACGCCAGCGGCACCAGCGCACCCGGACGCAACCTGACCGTGAGCCTGCGGGCCAATTTCTGAACCATCCTTGGTCCCCTTCCCGAAGCCTGCTCGTAGGGAGAGGGCCACACACGGGTTCCTCGGCGAACGGAACACGTGCGTATAGTCGGAAGCACCCCACGGCAGGCCGGTCGATACCGGTGGGTGTCCTTCCACAAGAATCCGCATCTTCGTGGCATGGAACGGTGCACGCGACCTCGACCGCGCTGGAGCTTTGCGCTCCTGCTCGCAGGCGCTGCGCTGGTGTTCGTGGCCATAGTGGGCCAACTCGGGGTAGGGCCGGTCTATCTGTTCCGGCAGTTCGAACTGCGTGAAGCGATGGAGCGGCGTATCCTGAAAGGATTGCCTGATGAGGCCTTGACCGTCCTCCACTTCACCGGCAAGGAGTTCAAGGAACTCACCTTGTATGATGACGGCCAAGAGTTCGAGCTGGACGACACCATGTACGATATCGTTTCCATTGCAACGAGTTCTGGTAGCGTGGTCGTTAGAGCCGTGCGCGATGGTGATGAGACGAGCTTGAACAAGGATCTGGATGAACTGGTCCATGCGCAAATGGCGGCGGATCAGCGAGGCGGACATCATCGTTCGTGCGTGAAGGCTTCATGGGCGCCTTTCTTTGAGGACGTGCAGTCCATTTCTTTGGATCATACTGCCTTGGCCATACCTGTTTTCGGACATCACCATGTGATCACGGGCCGGGAGAACGGTCCTGTCGATCCTGGCCCCCCTCGGGCAGCTTGAGCCCACGACACGGATTCTTCGCATACGCGAGTGACGCACAGGGTCAACGTTTGACCTGATGATCGCGCGCGTGCATGGCGTTTCCCGCGTGGGCTGAACATACTGGCGCGTCCTGGTGCGTGCCATTGATCGAAGCGGTCAGCTATCCTGAAGCCTGCGAGTAGGGACGATGATCGCGACGAAAGGATCACCGGGTGACGGGGTCCTGGATACAAGGTAGGTGGGGAGGCCGACGGCAGGCCGGTTCATCCGGTGGGTCGCCCTTCCTTGTAGTCTCCGCCTCATGACAAGCATGAACGTCCACTCTTCTCTGCTCAGATCCGACCATTCCTCGTTCCACGGTAGTCGCTGTATGCCGGAAGGAACATTTTCATCCCGGAAAAAAGAACCATCGCATGACCAAACACACGCTCAATCAACTGCTCGGAGCGTTCCTTATCATCTTGCTGCCGCGCGCAGCATGGGCACAGGAACCTTTCCGCTGTGGCACGGACCTGATGCGTCAGCGCGCGATCGCCGCTGATCCGCATATCCTTTCCATCGAGACCCAACTCGACGAATTCACCCGGAACTGGGTAGCCGAACATCGCGGCGAACGGCAGGACGACAGCACCGTCTTCACCATCCCCGTGGTGTTCCACATCCTGCACATGAACGGGCCAGAGAACATCTCCAATGAGCAGATCTACGATGAGATGGAAGTGCTCAACCGCGACTATCGCAAGCTGAACAGCGACGTGAACAGCGTGTGCTGCGGTTTCGACAGCATCGCGGCGGACATCCTGCTCCAGTTCAAACTGGCCACCATCGATCCGATGGGGAATTGCACCAACGGCATCGATCGCATCCGTTCGGTGGAGACCTTCGTGGGCGACAATGGCTCGAAGCTGAACTGGTGGCCCCGCGACAAGTACCTGAACATCTGGACCGTGACCCACATGGCGGACGGTGTAGCGGGCTACTCGCAGTATCCCAGCGCGGTAGAGGGCCCGAACGCGCCCGCTGACGGTGTGATCATCCTGCATGACTATGTCGGCCGCGTCGGTACCTCGGACCTGTCGCACTCACGTGCGGTAACGCATGAGGTGGGGCACTACCTGAACCTGCAGCACGTCTGGGGCGACAACAACGGCGAGGGCAACCCGCCAGTAGGCCACATGGTCGAGGAGTGCGGTGATGATGATGTGGAGGACACGCCCATCACGCGCGGCTGGAACCTCTGCCCGTCCGTAGCGCAGTCCAAGAATTGCAATGACACCATCGCGGAGAACTTCGAAAACTACATGGAGTACTCGTTCTGCTCGAAGATGTTCACCGAGGGGCAGAAACTTCGGATGCGTGCGGCCTTGGCCTCGAGTTTGGGTGAGCGCAACGCCCTGTACACGCCCCAGAACCTCGCGGCCACGGGGGTGGATGGCGTTACCGACCGCCGCTGTGCACCGGTCGCTGACTTTTACTGCTTCACGGACGCCGCAACGGGTGCGAATACCACCACGCCGCAGGGCACGCGCTACTACTGCATCGGCGACCAGACGCGCTTCTTCGACAACAGCCGCAACGGGCAGGTCACCTCTTGGCAATGGACTTTCCAGGACGGGGAACCAGCGACGAGCAGCGAGCAGAACCCGCAGGTGAGCTTCGCCGCTGGCGGTGGTTGGAAGACGGTGAGCCTCACGGTGAGCAACGACCAGGGATCGAGTACAAGGACCGATGAATACGCCGTGTACATCTCGGATCCATGGTCTTTCATCCCCGGGGCCATCCACGAGGATTTTGAAGGGAATGATTGTCCGGACTGCCCCTACTTCTCGGAGAACTACGAGAACAACGCCAGTTCTTGGCAGCGGGCCACCAATGCCGGGCACAGCGGTACATCGTCCATGCGCCTGAACGGTTTCGATACATACGGCATCAACGACATTTTCATCGATGACGGCGCGAACGATATCGATGCGCTGGTGACCCCCACGATGGACCTGACCTGGCTGGACGATGGACAGTTGAGCTTCTGGTATGCGTGCGCGACCAAGACCAGCAACTTGGACGACGTCACGGAGCGATTGGAACTGTGGAGCTCGAACAACTGCGGTCGCAATTGGTCCCTGCGCTCCACCATTGCGGGCAGCGACCTGATCACCGGAGGGGCGAGCAGTGACTTCTATATCGCCCAAGGCGGATCGGTATGGCATCAGGCCACCTTGGACCTGAACAGCACGTACTCCACGGACCATGTCCGCTTCAAGTTCGTCTACTATTCGAGCCAGTATTCGAACAATCTCTACATCGACGACATCAACGTCAATGGCACGGTCGGATTCGGCGAGATGACCTCTTCGGTCGTGGGGTTGAGTCTGATGCCGAACCCGAGCGATGGGCAGGTCGATCTGATCTATGCGCTGCCGGGTGAAGGCTCAGGCGGCCTCACCATGATGGACGCACAAGGGCGCATCGTATGGTCACGCCCCACGCGCAACGTGGCACAGGAGCGGGTGCGCATCGACACCCGCGCGCTGGGTCTGGCTCCGGGTGTGTATGTCGTGCGGCTTGCGCACGAGCGCGGGGAGCGCGTTGAGCGGCTGGTAGTGCGATAGGGCGGATCGGGTCTTCGATGGGCGCCGGCCGAGCGGTTCCTTCTTAATGGAGCCGTTGACGGAGCG
>JBGAJW010000009.1:0-99271 GCA_044224725.1 Flavobacteriales bacterium | reverse complement strand
CTGGCCATGAGCAGCACGGAAGCCACGCCGGTGAGTTCGTCGAGGATGCTGGCCTCGGTGCGGTCCGCGATCTTCAAAGAAGTCATCACGATGAGGCAGAAGCCGAGCAGATTGCTGGACGTGCTGAGGATGTGCGGCGACTTGGACTCGGGCATGGCGGACGCGTGAGGCACAAAGATGCCACGCGCTGTGGGGCCGTTCTGGCAAACGCATGAACAAACCGCGCGACGTGCGGCGGCGCTTCTGACTGAACGACCTTTGCGCCCCATGGCGAGCGAGAACAAAAGCCGGAACGCGTTGGAGCTCTTCCGCTTCAAAGGCATCCGTGTGCGGGTGCACTGGAGTTTCGCCCTGCTCATCGGCTGGGTGCTCTTCGCAGGCGTCGCAGGAGGAATGGACAAGGCGCAGCTGGTGCAAGAGGTCGCCTTCGTGCTGCTGATCTTCACCTGCGTCGTATTGCACGAGTTCGGCCACGCGCTCACCGCCTTGCGCTTCGGCATTCGCACGCGGGACATCACCTTGCTGCCCATCGGTGGCGTGGCCAGCTTGGAACGCATCCCGGAAAAACCAGGGCAGGAACTGGTGGTAGCCATCGCGGGCCCTGCGGTGAACCTGGTGATCGGGTCCCTGCTCGCGCTGCTCCTGATCCTGATCGGCGCACCGGTGCTGATGCTCGACCCCGCCCAGAACCCGACCGGTCTCATCGCTTTGCTGCAAGGGCTGGTAATGGCCAACGGCGTTTTGTTGCTCTTCAACCTGATCCCCGCATTCCCCATGGACGGTGGCCGCGTGCTGCGCGCACTGCTCGCTTACACCATGGACCGGGTGAAGGCCACGCGCATCGCGGCGATCGCGGGGCGCATCTGCGCATTGGGTTTCCTCGTGATCGCCGTTTGGCAGAAACAGCCCATGCTCGGCCTCATCGCCCTCTTCGTCTTCGCCGGAGGAACCGCGGAGCAGAAGATGGTGGAGACCCAGCACGCCCTGCGCGACATACGGGTGCGGGACGTGATGCGCACGCGCTTCTGGACCATGGCGCACGACCGCACGGTGCAGGAAGCAGCGGACGAATTGCTCGCGGGCGGGGACCATGTGCTCTTCCTCACGCGCAACGATGCCTTCGACCGGGTCATCCCGCGCGCCAACCTCATCGCTGCCGTACAACAGGGACAGCAGCAACTCGCGCTTTCCGAAGTGGCCGGTACGGTTCCCGTGAACGTGGCGCCGGACATGATCGCCAAAGAAGCATACACCCTTTTGACCGGTCAGCCCCTGGCCATGCTGCCGGTGGTGGAGCACGGGCGCTTGGTGGGCGTGCTCGAAGCGGACAACCTGGCCGAGTACATCGAGCTGCACGAGCGGCCCGCACCCACTACCTGAACGATGAGCGAATACCGCGTTAAGATCCTCAACACCGCGTTCATCACACCGGACGTGAAACGGCTCACGTTGGAGAAGCCCAAGGGCTACACCTTCATCCCCGGCCAAGCGACGGATGTTTCCATCGATGAGGAGGGCTGGTCGGACAAACTGCGCCCCTTCACCTTCACCTCCCTGCCCACAGCGCGGACGCTGGAGCTCATCATCAAGATCTACCGGGACCACGAAGGCGTCACCAACAGGATCGGCCTGCTGCACGAGGGCGACCACTTGATCCTGCGTGAGCCGTGGGGCGCCATCACCTACAAGGGTCCCGGCTTCTTCTTCGCCGGCGGTGCGGGGGTAACGCCCTTCGTGGCCATTCTGCGCGACCTGCACCACAAGGACCAATTGCGCGGCAACACCTTGCTATGCACGAACAAGACCGCCGACGACGTGATCCTCGATGAGGAGTTCACCAAGTTGCTCGGCAAAAAATTCCTGAAGGTCTTCACGCGCCAGAACGTGATCGGCTACCACGAGCGCCGCATCGACCGCGACCTGCTCATCACCCTGGTGCAGGACTTCGACCAGCACTTCTACGTCTGCGGCCCGGAGGCTTTCGTCTCGGACATCAACAGGATGCTCGTGGAACTGGGCGCATCGGCGGACAAGCTGGTGTTCGAGGCCTGAACGGCCGGGCCCTACCGAACGTGACCGGTCGGGCAGCCGCTGCGAACGGGCCTGCGGACTACTTTCGCGACGAACCCCGCAACCGCCCCATGGCCCGCACCAAGACCGCCACCGAAGCCGCCATCACCTTGGATGAACTGAAGGAGGAGATCCTGCGGGATTACGAGCTCTGTGTGACCAGTCGCGAAGCCAGCTTGATCGGCCGCAAGGAGGTGCTGGGCGGCAAGGCCAAGTTCGGGATCTTCGGCGATGGCAAGGAACTGGCGCAGGTGTGCATGGCCAAGCAGTTCCGCAACGGCGATTGGCGCAGCGGCTACTACCGGGACATGACCTTCATGTTCGCCATCGGCGAGCTCACCGTGCAGCAATGGTTCGCGCAGCTCTACGCGCATGCCGATGTGAGCGCCGACCCCAGCAGCGCCGGCCGCAGCATGAACGGCCACTTCGCCACGCGCAGTTTGGACGAGAACGGTGAGTGGAAGGACCTGATGGCGCAGCCGAACTCCAGCCCGGACATCAGCCCCACCGCTGGCCAGATGCCGCGCTTGCTCGGCCTCGCGCAGGCGAGCAAATTGTTCCGCAACAACGAAGCGCTCCACGGCTACACGCAGCTCAGCGACAAGGGCAATGAGGTCGCCTTCGGCACCATCGGCGATGCGAGCACGAGCGAAGGCCACTTCTGGGAAACCATGAACGCCGCCTGCGTGCTGCAAGTACCCATGGCCATGAGCGTGTGGGATGATGGCTGGGGCATCAGCGTGAGCAAGACCTACCAGACCACCAAGGGCAGCATCAGCAAGGCGCTCGCCGGTTTCGAGAAAGAGGACGACAGCAATGGATTGCGCATCTACAAGACGAAGGGCTGGGACTACGCGCACCTGAACAAGACCTACGAGAGCGCCATCGAACTCTGCCGCAAGGAGCATGTGCCCTGCCTGATCCACGTGGAAGAGGTGACGCAGCCGCAGGGCCACAGCACCAGCGGCAGCCATGAGCGCTACAAGAGCAGCGTGAGCGATTGGATCCGTGACAAGGACGGCAACCCCACGGAAGAAGTGCCGCTGCTGGAGTGGTACAAGGTGTACGACTGCAACGTGAAGTTCCGCGAGTGGATCCTGGGCTTCCGCCCCGGCGGAACACCGCTGGTGAGCAACGATGAACTGCTCAACCTGGAAGCCAAGGCCAAGGCCGATGCCCGCGCCGCACAGAAGGCCGCGTGGAAAGCCTTCCAGGACGAGATCCGGACAGAACTGAACGACCTCTGCTTCATCCTGGACGGCATGGCCCCTGCGGATGAGAGCGGTCACGTGGCGGCCATCGCGCAAGAGCTGCGCGCGGAAATGACGCCCGGCCGCAAGGAAGTGGTGAGCGCAGCGCGAAGAGCGATGCACCTGATGGATCCTTTCCCGGAGCGCGGAGGCCGCGAAGCGGCAGGCTCCGCGCATCCGGGATCCCTTCCCGATGGTGCCCGAGCGCTGAAAGCCTGGCTCGACAGCGCCATGGCCCTGAACGCCGACCGCTACGGCAGCCACCTCTACAGCCAGAGCGCCAAGAGCTGCTTGAACGTACCCGAAGTGCCGGTAGAATACGCTTCGGACGAGCAGGTCGATGGCCGCATCATCATCCGCGACAACTTCGCTGCGCTTTTTGAAAAGGAGCCGCTGCTGCTCACCTTCGGGGAGGACACCGGCAAGATCGGCGACGTGAACCAGGGCATGGAAGGCATGCAGGCCCGCTTCGGCGAGCTGCGCGTTTCCGATGTCGGCATCCGCGAAGCGACGATCCTCGGCCAAGGCATGGGTATGGCCCTGCGCGGCCTGCGACCGGTCGCGGAGATCCAATACCTGGATTACCTGCTCTACTGCCTGCAAGGCATGAGCGACGACCTGGCCACCGTGCAATGGCGCACCAAGGGCGGCCAGAAGTGCCCGCTCATCATCCGCACGCGCGGGCACAGGCTCGAAGGCGTGTGGCACAGCGGCAGCCCTATGGGCATGATCATCAACAGCGTGCGCGGCGTGGTGGTCTGCGTACCCCGCAACATGCAGCAGGCCGCCGGCATGTACAACACCCTCCTGCAAAGCGACGATCCCGCCCTGGTGATCGAATGCCTGAACGGCTACCGCAGCAAGGAAAAACTACCGAGCAACCTCGGCGAATTCACCGTGCCCATCGGCCATGTGGACATGGTGCGCGAAGGCAATGACCTCACCCTCGTGAGCTACGGCAGCACCTTCACTGTCTGTGCGAAGGCCTGCGAGCAACTGGAGGCCCTCGGCATCTCCGTGGAGCTCATCGATGCGCGCACCCTCCTCCCCTTCGACCGCGCCCACCGCACCGTGGAAAGCCTGCAGAAGACCAGCCGCCTGCTGGTGGTGGACGAGGACGTGCCCGGCGGCGCCAGCGCCTACCTCCTCCAGCAGATCCTGCAAGAGCAGAACGGCTACCGCTGGTTGGACAGCGCGCCCATGACCCTCACCGCCAAAGCCCACCGCCCCGCCTACGGAAGCGATGGGGACTACTTCAGCAAGCCGAGCGTGGAGGATGTGGTGGAGTGTGTAGTGGGGATGGTGAGGGAGTGAACATGCGGTTCAGTATTCGCAGTGCTGTCGCAGCTCTCCTGACCGCATCGACGATCACAGGCTGCCATAACAAATACGAGCAGCAGCTCGTCGGCCTTTACGTGCTTGAGTCCGACTGGCCCGAACTGACCGTACGCGAGGGAAAGAGCGTCGTGCTCACCCTAGAGGCGGATGGCACATATGCCGTCGTCGCGCACGGAACGCGCACCATTGGGACTTGGGAAGCAGGCGACAACGGGGACTGGACGTGGATCGATTTTCATGGGACCAAGGATGCACAGGGCCGTGTCCTTGGTGAGAAGTTGGAATACATCGAAGTGCTGATTCCAGAGGTCTTTTGTTGCCCGGAAATGAAGACCCTTATGCTGAAAAGGAATAGGCCCTAATCCCTCGCTCTTGCGCGCGTCGCCGCTCGCGCAAGTAGTGTCCACGCTCGTGCCGCTGAACCAAGCTGACCTTCCCACTAGCGTTAACACGCCCGAGAAAAGGGAATCAAGTTGACTGAGATGATCCACGAATCGCACTATTGGAAACGGCCGCTATTCTCCCTCAGGGTCTCCGCAACAATGCTGTGCGCCCAAGAGGATCCGGGACCCTGAGGCGGCAATGAACCTCAGGGTCCCGAAGCGGAGACCCTGAGGGAGAGAAGGTCGGCATAATCTTTCCAATGATGGAGTTAGACAAAATCCCCGAGGGAACAGTGGTTATTGGCATCAGCTCGAAGGCGCCGCATCCGATAACAAAAACCCACCTGCCACCAGGTGCCAAGTGGGCGCCCCCACTATAAAATCAGAAGGGTAGGTCGTCAGCATCGAAAGTCAACGGCAAAGCTGGGACTGGAGGCCTCTTTTGCTGAATCTGACCTTCATTCTCATCTAGCCATGACCAACCACCTTCTTCTGGGAGATACCCCAAATATTCTTCGTTGTAGTCCTCAACAATCCTTGCCCGTATAAAGTGTCTACGTTCGAGTGAACGGAGAGCCATTGCACACGCGGCATCCGTGTAGCCCGCATTGGTCATGTCACGGTTCACTTGATAACCGCTCATGGCATGGCGATTCAACTTTTCATGAGTGGCAATCAGGACTAACGCAACCACCTCTGCCCCATTCAGACCACTCGTGGCCTGCACTACAGTTTTTATACCACTCAATGAACCGATTTCCTTTTGCCGATCCATGGTGCCTTTCAACTTAGCAATCAGTTCGGTCCTGAGCTCCTCAAAATCGCTTGCAGAGTCCGTGCTGTACCTGACTATGCTCCGGTGTTGAACATCAAAAGGGAATCGCTCTCTATCCTTCGCACAGACCATGACCACTGGCTTCTGAGCAGAGATCGCATAGCCCAACTCAAACCAGACATTGGGGTTGTCAACCGTTATCTCTGCAAAGCAAATCGCTGCGTTCCGTATCCCATCTTCGATCTGTTCAATAGGAATCTCTGACCTAGGATCTTGGTCCACGCGATAAGGGACAAGGCCCGCGGCAACAATGGCAGGTTCGTAGATGTCCTTGTATCTCTTATCGTATCGACCGCCGTCAAAGGGCTGAATTACAAAGCACGTTGGGTTCATTACCTCAGGTGTCAGGGTGTTGGGCTTGCGAAGGTATGCCCACACATCCTAGCGCACGAGAGCTTGCGAACTCCTTACACAATCCGCCAGATTTGCCTGCCGGAGGCAGGGGCGCATGCAAGCGACCGAGACGCGGGAAACACCCTAGCGCCGGTAGTGGGGGGGCAGGACTGTGGAAAACTGACCACCCTGCGCTGCATAGCGGCTGGTACATTCGTTCTCGCATGAATGCAGCAAGCTCCCATCGCCCTGATATGACCGATACCCTGTCGCATTTCGTCAGGGCTCAGGATCGCAATGCCGCCTTTGAGATCTTACGATGCATCCTAGATGAACGACTGTTGCGGGGAGGGGCAGGAATGATCAAGGGAGGTCATAGATGTGTGTGCATGACGGACACTCCGGCACCCTTTTTCGCCAAGCACTTTGGTCAACGACGAAGGGACGGAACCAGCTTTCAGCCATTCGGCATCCAATTGCCGAAGGCATGGGTGGCTCAGCGCGGAGGTTTACCTGTGATCTATCAACCCAGCGCATTGTACAGCACGCTCACTCCAGAACAACGATTCAGGCATGTTACCTTCGAACTGACTGGTGCACGAAAAATTGACTTCACTTGGGAACGGGAATGGCGGATACCTACTGAAGCCCTTCCCATTGAACCTGGCGTCGCAAAGGTCATCGTGCATCCTGCCTATGAAAAGCTCCTTTGGCAATGGCATGAATATGAGCAAGACCTTCATGCGCGGTCTTACCTCACGGACTATTGCGGATACGATCCTCATCCATATCCGTGGGACCATGAGCGGATGGACGATGACAGGCAATATGGCTATCACAAATAGGTACTGATACCCCTCTTTGTCGCAAGTGTTCCTCGCGCATTTGGCGAGGGTCACTTGTGACTTGTCAGATGGCGGGCGATGCTGATCGTTGCTGGGCGGTTTGAAACCGCCAACGAAGGACACCGGAGACCGGATCAAGCAGTATCGTGGTCACAAGTGGCCCCGGCCTTTCAATGGATGCGAGCAAGGTTCGCTGCGGCCAAGAACAATTGTGACAACGTGTGCATTCAGCCAGTTGCACCATCGCAGCATCACCCGATAGGATGATTACGCAGCCAGCAGCTCCATCTAGCTTGCGCCCTCAACACGCACATTCCAACCTGACCACCATGCCTTCTTGGATGCAACGAGCGATGTTCGTCATCGCCCTTGGTCCGATCTGTTGTTCTGGCCGGCTCGCCGCGCAGAACCGCTTTCAAACGCGAGTGGGCGTTGACGATTTTGAACGGGCCCAATCCCTCGTTGAAACGGCTGATGGAGGGTTCGTTGCCTGCGGCTTGTGGGGATCGAACGGCACCTACTCGGACAACATCCTGGTGTTCCGGTTATCCGCCGTGGGCGAATTGGTGTGGACCGTGACCTATGGTGGCGACATGGTGGATCACGCCACATCCGTGATCCAAGGTGCTGATGGGAATTATTACGTGGCCGGGTATACGGGGAACTTCTACCCGGACAATTGGGATATGTTCCTGATGCGGGTGGATGCGTCCGGCCAGGTCGCCTGGGTCCGCAGGTATGGCAGCGTGGAGGATGAAGTCGCCATGGATCTGGTGCAACTCGCGGATGGGGGCTTCGCGCTCATCGGGAACAATACGGCGATCGTTCGGACCGACCCCGACGGAACCCTGCTCTGGGCGAAACGGTTGTCCGGCATTCCCTTACAGACAGCTTCTGCGGGCATCGCCGTCGGGAATGATGTGATCATCACCGGACAGAGCAACTACAACACGACGCCCGAAGATGGGGATGTGCTCCTTGCACGTGTGCGTGGAGGAGGCGAATTGGCTTGGGCGAAAACCTATTCGATGTCGACCGACGGTTTCGACGTCGGCATCGACATCACGGCCGTGGGGGATAGCGCATTCGCGGTCGTGGGCCTCGTTTCGGGCTCGAACGGTTCGGGACATTCCGCGTTGATCATGCTGTGCGATACGGCGGGAAATACCCTATGGACAAAGGCCTTGACCAACACTTCCACGCTAGCTGAGTCGGTCCGCTCGCGCGCCAGCGGCTTGGTGCTGGCAGGTATGGCCGGCTATGGCCAGGAGGAAGGGGTTTTCGTGATGGGTATGCCCGCCGTCGGCGAGATGCAGTGGGCGACGAAATACGCGGCCACCCAGTACACCGCGATGGAGGTTACCCCTTGTTCGGATGGCGGCGTGGCCATCGCTACCATCTATCCAGGTTTCGACGCCTATGTGCTCAAACTGGATAGCGTGGGGGAAGGACTGTGCGGCCAGCTACCGTTCACCACCGGGATGCTCGATCTGGCGCCATCAGCTCTTGATGCACCACAGGCCATGACCGACTATCCCATCGAAGCACTCGACTTCGATCACGTGCCCAATACGAACCCGTTCCCCGCCGAAGTGCTTTGCGCCACGAGTGTTACGCCCCAGACCGGCGCTTCGCCAGGCGAGGGCTCCCATGTGCGTGTGATATGGGCAGGTACCGAACTGGACATCCAAGGCAGTGACCGGCTTGAGCAAGGTCTGGTCTCCGTCTACAGCACGGGCTGCCATCTTCTTTGCCGAACACCCATGGTGGCGGGCCATGCCGTGGTCCCCTTTAACGTACCGCCAGGACTGTACACGGTTCAGGTGGCCGGCAATGGTTGGACCGAGGTCCATCGCGTGGCTACCCCTTGAGCGGAGGGGTCGAATCCCCACCTGTCGCAAGTCTTCCGCGTGGGCAGTGAAGTAGCGTGGGCAAGGCGGGCGACTTGTGACCTCAACGCAAGGCTAAGGGGCCGATGAACGATCGGCTATGGCCTGCTTCACATCATAGCGGACCTCCGAGGGAAGTGGCTTCAGAAGCATAGCGGAATCAATGCCGTGGTGCTTTTGATGCACGAGTAAGGCATAAGCGAATACCGCGGATGGAAGGTACGAGTGATAGGTGATGGTTTCGGTCCAGCGACCGACCGCCATCCGCACGGTCTCGAAGCGACGTTGAGCCATGATCGGCCCGAAGCCGAAGAAGATCGCAGCGAGTTCGGCCCACTGCATACGAGCTTCACCATCTTCCGGAAGCATCACGTTCGAGAGCCGGAGCCGCACATCCACCATCCACAGGATGCACTTCTTGAGCACTTGCACCACGTGCGTGCGTGTGGACTCGGCAAGCCCCAGAACAAAGACCTGGAGCCCATCCGGTCCGTGTTGCACGGTCAAGCTACTGGGAGCGGGTTGCCGGTCCGGGAGATCATCGAGGTACTCGTGCGTGACCAGCGTCCGTTCTATCTCGAGTATCCTGCACAGATCATCGAGTACCTGTTCCACCGTAGGGTACTTGGTCGGTCTGAACGATCCGGCTGCTTCAGCGATCATCCACGGATCGGCGGGTAATGGCCCGGTATAGGATGCGTTCAACCATGCGTACTCATCATCGACCCAGGCCTTCTCCTTGTCCAAGATCGATTTCATCCTTCGCGCGGCAGTACGGTGATCATGACCTCTTGTTGGCGCAGGGGGTCCGATCGCAGGGAAGTTAATGGTCAAACTCGCCTACCACTTCCTGAACGTTGCGGGAGGGCGCCAGAGAATGATGGGATCACACGGAACGTGGGGGAAACAGCCGATGGCGCAAGATCCCGTCGCGAGGATCCGCGCTCGTGCTTTGGAACCACGTTGGCCGTTAAATGTGCATGGCCGCACGCGTGCAAGAAGTTGGCAGCGGGTCAACATTCCGCGGGCTCGTGCTGTGATCAGGCCTGCCCCAAGTGACTGACCGGATCGGCCGTTTGAACAGACGGACCATTCAGGCCATCAAGAACGCCGCACACGTGAGAGGCCACGCTCAAATTGCCCATGATCATGCGGAAATGTGGGGTACCAAAGCCGAAATGTCGTTTGGTTCGATGGAAATGTCGTTTGACTATGCGGCAATGTCGTTTGACTTTGCGGCATTGTCTAAAGACTTCGTGGCGAAGTCTTTTGACTCTCCGGCAAAGTCGTTTGACTTTGCGGCAATGTCTTTTGACTCCGTGGCAAAGTCTTTTGACTCTCCTTCATAGTCATTTGACTTCGTGACGAAGTCTTTAGACTCTGCGGCAAAGTCTTTTGACTTCGTGACAAAGTCTTCTGACTCTCCGACGAAGTCGTTTGACTCCGTGGCAAAGTCTTCTGACTCTCCGACGAAGTCGTTTGACTTCGTGGCAAAGTCGTTCACTTCCCCGGCCAAGTCGTTCACTTCCCCGGACAGCTCGTTCACTTCCCCGGCCGAGTCGTTAGTCTTTTGGGCAGGATTTTCTGACCTGACGGGGCGGTCGCACACTCCCCCGACACAGGTGCTCACTTCAGTGGCAACGTCGTTGAAGGTGGCGGGGAAGTCGTTCTGTTCCCCCGTCCAAAGCTCGGTTGCGAGGATCACGGCACTCAGCCGAAAGGCCTCCTAACCCACGCTCGGGTGTGAGGATTCCCGGCGCTCAGACGAAGGCGGGTGTTTCCTGAGTGCCGCATGCTACCCGGCCTCTGGCCGTCAGTTGTACCCTGTTGCATGCCGACCACCGCTTCCTGAAAGTCGCCGGAGGCCGCCAGAGGCGGATGTAGCCGCAAGGCCCTCGTGAAAAACCCGTGCGCCGGTAGAGGGAAAAAGTGGAGCTCGGCGGCTGCAGAAACCCAGGACAGCAGTGGTTCAGGGCGTCAACGACTCCGTGTGCATGGCCTGTGCAGCGCCGTTCTCGTCATAGGTCCTGACAAGGAATAATCGGCCTTCGACATATGTACGCTCCACAGGGATGGAGAACCCGCCTTCCTTTTTCAATGTTGTCCATTGGGCGAACACCAAGCGGTCATTCACGAGCGTGGCTTTGATGTGCGTTGTGTTCGTCGGCCACTGCTTGACGAGCAACCGCTCATGCGTTCCGCCTGGGCGGGCTCTGATAACACGCTTGATCGTGGTGTTCCCCTTCTTGCCTTTCATGACGATGCGGCGGCCTTTTCGGCGGGAAGCGATCTTCGTCCATTCGAGGCCTTCCGTGGATCGATCGACTTGGGCGAAAAGCTCAGTCCTCAAGCTGTCCGCCAGTACATCAGTGCGCTTGTTGTTGGACTGTCCGACAACGGTATTCGTAACGGCCAAAAGCACGAAGGCGAGGATGAGGTGTCTCATGACGGAAGATCTGTTGGAAACAAGAGACACACGAATGTATGGTTTCTAGCACCTCATCCTCCTTCCTGCAAGGGTTCGGCGCGATCCCATCCCCCCGGATGCGGCTCCGGGGTCATCCGGGATGACGAGGGCCACTTGTGACTTGTCAGACAGTGGGCGATCCTGATGGTCGGTGGGCGGTTTGAAACCGCCAACGAAAGACCCCCATTCATGCGCGGTGTACATTTGATACATGTGGCGCAGCGCCTTGCTCACGGCCATCCTGTTCAGCGGTCACTTACGCGGATGTGGACCTCGGAGAGGAACGGTTCATACAATGGCTACTGTCTGGATACATGGAGGAGCACCAACTGGATCGGTGGTGATACGGTGATCAACGGCGCTACCTACACGGTGCTCCATGCTCGTGAAAGGCATTATGTGACGCCGATCATCGACCCGTGCAATGAAATGCAGGAATACGCTCTCCCGAACATCTACGTGCGGGAAGCGGATGGGGAAGTGTACGCGCTGAACCCGTCCCAAACAGCCGAGTACCTCGTCTACGATTTCAATGCTTCTGTGGGGGATAGTGTACCCTCCCCGAGCAGTGCCGGGAATGACTGGGACATGAGTGGCTGGGCAACGGTCCTTGATGAGGATTCTGTTCTGATCGATGGCGGATATCGCCAGCGTTGGAACGTGAACAGCTTGTGGAACGGGCTGGACACCGTGTGGATCATCGAAGGGATCGGCTCCACGACCGGGCTCTTCAATCCGCTTGTATACACGGATTTTGAAACGTCCTTTCTACTGGATTGTGTGCGCGAGCACGACGAGACCATCCTCAGTCAATACGGCTGCGAAGTGATCACCGGCATCCATGGGGCCGAAGCGCGTTCGATCGTTCCACCATTCCCGGTCCCGAATTATGGCGAGGTGACGCTGGACGACCGTGTGACGCGGGCGGAGGTGCTTTCCATGGAAGGTCGCCTACTGTTCGCAGGTCCATGCATCAGCCATGTGCTTCACGTGGAAAGTCCCGGGTCCGTGATCGTGCGAGGCTATGATGCGGCTGGTGTACTCATCGGCCATTGGCTGTTGACCGTGCTCCAGCACTGAGCTTATGGTCGGCAGGTGTCGGTCTTTCTATCCGACGCTCGGGTATTGGGCTACCGGCACTTATTCTATGACAAGTCAAGCGGAGGAGGAGTTTTAAAGGCATGAGGAACTCTGGGCTTATGCGGGGAACGTTTGGCGCTCCCCGCACTTGGCATAAGCCCATCGTTCATCGGGTTGATCCCTGGTGGGTTGCTCTCCAGCAGAGCCCGCTTCCGTCTGACCCACACCGCCATCGTCATAGGCCTTTCGGAAACCGCCGGTAGCGGATACCAACTCGGCAGTCGGGCAACACCCGCCTGCAGCCGCTGTCGACTGGCAACGCCTTCCATCGGCTGAGCGCCGCCAGGGTTAATGATCAACTTCACGGCGTGGACCTGTACGCCGATCTCGGACTCACGCATCTGGCCGATGCCGCTGCTGTCCGCGCTGCGTACCGCCGGTTGGCCAAATTGTACCATCCGGACGTATCCGCATTCGCGGATGCTCACCAACGCTTCATCCGGATCACGGAAGCGTATGAAGTGCTTGGCGATCCCGAGCGGCGGAAGCGCTACGACTTATCGCGTCTTGGCCCACACCCGCATTCCGCGTCACCGCGAACACAGGCGCGTTATGCGCAGGATGTGCACCGCTACCAACGCGAAGCCCGCGAACGGGCCGAGCGCTTCAGCCGGATGAAGTACGAGCGCTTTGACGTCGAGTACTTCGACTCGGTGTTCGCCTACGTGGCCCCGAAGATGCTCGGCTGCCTTGGCATCGGCCTGGGTGTGATCATCGTCTTCGCCTTGTTGATGCTGCTGCTCTTGGCGTTGCCGATCCCGGATGGTATCCGGATACCCGTGCTGTTCGTGATGCTCTTGGGCGGTATGCCGCTGATCGCCTGGTTGAGCGTCCGTTTCGATAGCTGGCATAACGCGCAGCAAAAAGGAAGGAAGAACGAGCGATAGTCGGAAGCCCGTCTCGGCGACCGGGTTTCCCGCATGCCGCATGATTCCAGGTGTACAGTCGACAGGAACCAAGCGTTCAGCGCTGAAATACCGACCGCTGTGCCCGATGGGGTCACGCGCAACCCTTTCAGCCTTGGCATGACCTGTGTCCGACCTGGCCGGGTCCAAGGACGCACCCTCTCGCATCCCGGTACGTATGAACCCACCAAAGTCCCCCTCTTCCATGCGCTCCATTCTCCTCACGATCGCGCTTCTGCCATTCGCTGTTTCGGCCCAGAACTGGGGCATCGGCTTCCGCTTGGGCGACCCCAGCGGCCTTTCGGTGAAGAAGTACAACGGCAACAAAGCATGGGAGCTGAACGTGGGCCGCACGCACCTCTTCAACCGCTACGACTATTACTACGACCGCTATGATCGGTGGTACGTGGACCAGCACTTCAACTACAAGGCGCACGAACTGCTGAACTACAGCTACTCCCGCGCCTTGGGCATCCAGCTGCACTACCTGGTGCACAAGGATGTGAAGAACGCCGCCGGTCTGCGCTGGTACTACGGTGCGGGCGGCCAGCTACGCTTCATGAGCTACCGCTATGACTACCGGTACAAATTGGAGAACGGCCCGGACTGGGTGGTGGTGCGGGACCAGCGTGTGGTGGAAACGGACTTCGGGCTGGACGGTGTGATCGGGCTGGAGTACAAGATCAAGAACGCGCCGGTGAGCCTCTTCCTGGACGGCACCTTGTTCATGGAACTGGTGGACAACCCCTTCTATTTCACGCCCCAGTTCGGCATCGGCGCACGCTACACGTTCTGAGCACAGGCGTGGGCGGCGTGGCGGGCACGAAGCTTGCCCTTGTGCCGCACATGAACATGCGCCATTTCCTCCTGGTCTCTTCCCTCGCGATCGCCGCCATGGTGGTTGGCCAGGACAAACGCCCACTACCGGAGCGGATCCTGGAAGCGGAGAAAAAGTGCAACGAGCGCATCCGCAGCACGGCACCTGAAAGTGATGCGGTGGCGAAGCAGGCCATGAACACCTGCCGCGCGGAGCGCGAAGCCGCCGAAGCGATCGATCTGCAGAGCGGGAACAAGGAAGCGGAACTCGCCTACGTGCGGAAATACGCGGAGGCGGAAGTCCCCAAGAACGAAACGAAATAAGCCGCGTGATCTGACGCGGCCGAGATGGCGCGCATCCGGGGCACCGATTCCCCGATCCGCTGCAGGCCCACCCCAACCCTTGATCCGTCCGCCCCATGACTTCCGCATACCTGCCTGACCTCTTCACGACCGAGAAGACCACCGTGGTGCAGGATCCCGTGACCACGCAAGCGCTGAACGCGGTGATCAAACGCCTGGGTGAGCAGCGCCACTCCCGCTTGGGCCATTTGCACCATACCGAATTCCAATTGGTGCTCGTGCGGCTGGACCGCTTGGCGGACAAGCCCGGCTTCGAGGACCTGCTGAATGCCGCGCTATTGGACTGGGGCATCTGGTACCACGCGCGCGAACGCAAACTGGATACGGTCGCCTATCGCGAAGTGGAAGGCGGCAAAGAAGTGTTGGAGGTGCCGGACACCTTGCGGTAAAACGCCCTACTTCCTGCAATACGCCTCGGACCTTTCCACGGAGTATTTCGTCTCCAGGTCCACATCGTTCAGGCTCTTCCTCGCGCCCCACGCGAAGATGCGCTCGAAGGTCGCGAGCAGCTTCTTGTTCTTGATGCGGTCCAGGAAGTAGACCTCGTGCTCCTTCTCGCGGATGCCCATGTCGTAGAGCACCTGGTCGTGCTCGGTGATGCCCAGTTCGTGGAAGTAGTGCATCAGGCGGAAATACTCGCAAACGTTGCCGCTCTCCAACCGGCCGGCGAAGTAGAAGGGCATGAACCAGCCGATGACGTGGCAGGAAAAGGAGATGGCCTTCCCGACGATATGGAAGCGGACCTCGTAGTACTTCGATACAGGGATGCCGTAGCGCTGCATGATGGTGAGCACCTCATGGCGATGGCCCCATTCATCCAACTCTATCTGACGGATGGCCGACTTGTCCGCCGCATCGGTGACGGACGCAGCATGGCCCTGATAGGCGAAGGCGGCGGCCTTTTCCGCGGAGTACGCTTGCTGGAGCAGATCAACGAGCGCTTTGTGCCGGAGCACATCAACGGCGGAGCTTGGTTCCAAGGGCATCGTGCAAGGATACCGGGAATGCGACGAAGGTCATCATGCGACACGTCTTCCTCCTGCGCCCATCCGTTCGGAGAGCTCCTGTTCACCTTGGCAGCACGAAGGACAGCATCGTAACGTCCCGTTGCATGCGGATAAGCCTGCGCACCTCCGCATCCTTTTCCGGATCGGGATCGAACGGGGGCATGCGCAGCAGGCGGGCGCACAAGGAGTCGAAGGCGATGGGCTGCGCGTTGCGCTTCAGGGTCACAGCCTCAACAGCCGTTTCGAGCACGTAGGTGCTGCCGTCCGCGTCGACGAGCAGGAGTTCGGCGAAGGGTTCAGCGGGGTAAGTGGCCACCTGTTCCAAGTCCTCCGCATACCGAAGTACGCGTACGGCCAGTTCACCCGTCAGCAGCAGCGCCGGATAGGACACCTGGAACGGTGCAAGAGCCCGGGAACCTCGCAAGCGGGAAGCGGTGAAAGCACCCGCACCGACAGGAAGCAGGGAACCCACCGAAACGACCACCGCGCATCCCCAGGTAGCAAGCATGGCAGGCACCGGAAGTGCTCCACTACGCCAAGCCGTGAACACGACGAAGGCCAAGGGGACCAGCGCTGCCGATACACACAGCACGTTTCGCCATGCGCCTTTGTTCGCGGCATCGAAAAGCCAGCGCATACCGATGAACTGGCCTGACACTGCCAATAGGAAGAGTGTCGTCGTCGCAACGCCGATCATTGTCCGCGACAGCGGGGCCGGGGGAGCGATAGCTGGAGGGCGCAGAAATGCGATGATGAGAAGCATGGCGACCAACAGCCACGTGAAGGCGAGCGAAAAAACGAAATAGGCTTGTGCCAAGCCGTTACCAGCGGCATCGCTGCTTTGCAATTGGGTGGCCATGGCGCCAATGAGCACGCATGCGAGCGCAGCGACAACCAGTGCGATGACCAACAGCACGCTCATCCGTTCAGGTGCGATCGATGTGGCCGTGAACGGTATCGCAGGTGAGGCAGTGGAACACCTGAACACACGGGGACTCGTCGCGCCGCAAGTACTCCATGAAGGTGCGTGCCGCGCCTCCACTGATGCCGAAGTCGTGCACGATCGTGCCCATCAACAACCCCTCGAGTGTGTAGTGCCGTGCGCGGATCTCCGCGATACCGGCGGGCTCCACGTAGGCCATGGGGAGGCCGCAACAGCATGGCCATTCGAAGGGATTGAAGACAGCGAAACCCGGGGTGCGTTCCTCGATCTCGGCCATCACCTCTTCACTCGTGCCGTCCGGGAAGCTCGTATCGTGGAATATCGCATCCAATGTCCGGTGCGCGCTTCCATCAGCGATGCACCAGGGGCAGAGCACGGCCTCGGCATCCCCTTCCGAATAGACAGGGCCGGTGTAGATGAAGCCCCTCGCCTGCCCGCATACCTCACAGGGCGTATCGGAAGGCAGCACGCTTCCGCTCGCGAGCGGATCGGTGTGGAAGCGGAAGGACGGAAGAGCGATGGGCATGGCGTAAAAGCGTACACAAATGAACTTCTTCCGCCGCTTTCGGCATTTCATGGAATGGGATCCCATGACCTCATTGCGCTGACAACATATATGCGACAGCGGCGCAACCAACGGCTTACTTTGTTGCCGGGTGGAGAACTTGTTCCGCATCTTCAAGATGGGCGTGGTAAAGTCATCGAGACCCGATCCCGGATCAGCTCTCAACAAACCTGATGGACCGAAAGAAATTCCTCCTGTCCTTGGCAACACTACCGTTGGCCGGAGCCGCCATGAAATTCAACGACCTCACCCGCATCACCGAGCCCCTGAAATCCTCACCGCGCATGCCCGTGCTCTTCCTGGGCCATGGCAGCCCGATGAACGCTATCGAGGAGAACGAGTTCGTGATAGGCTTCCGCAACGTAGCACAAGAGGTGCCGCGACCGCAGGCGGTGCTGTGCATTTCCGCACATTGGGAAACGCGCGGTACACAAGTAACGGCGATGGAGCACCCGCGGACCATCCACGATTTCGGCGGCTTCCCCCAGGCGCTGTTCGATGTGCGATACCCTGCACCGGGGAGCCCGGAGCTCGCGGCGGAAACGAGGCGACTGGTCAGCAGCACCGACGTGATCCTGGACCAACAATGGGGCCTGGACCACGGTGCGTGGAGCGTGGTGAAGCACCTCTACCCGAACGCGGACGTGCCCATCATCCAGATGAGCATCGACTACACACTGTCGCCTGAAAAGCACTACGCGCTCGCAAATGAGATCGCTGCTCTGCGGGACAAGGGCGTGCTCGTCATCGGCAGCGGCAACATGGTGCACAACCTGGGCATGGTAGCGTGGGACAAGCTGAACGAATCGTACGCCTTCGATTGGGCGCAGGAAGCGAGCGACAAGATGGAACGCGCCATCACGGGCGGTGATCATGCGCCGCTCATCAACTTCCACGCGCAAGGCCGCGCCTTCGATCTGGCCATCAACTCCGGTGAGCACTTCCTGCCGCTGCTCTACACGCTGGCGCTGCAGAACACCGATGAGCGGGCCACGCTCTTCAACGCCAAGCCCGTAGCGGGTTCGCTCACCATGACCTCCGTGAAGATCGACAAGGCCTGATCCATGCTGCGCTCCATCGGAATATGCCTGCTCGCCATGTCCCTGACCACATCCCTGAACGCTGCGCCCGCCGGCACCCGCCTGCACTACCTCGTACGCGGACCGAAGGTGGCCAACGCGCAGCCGCCGCTGCTGCTCCTGTTGCACGGGGTGGGCAGCAACGAAGCCGACCTCTTCTCCTTCGCGGACCAACTGCCCGACGAGTACCTCGTAGTGAGCGCCCGTGCGCCCATCACCTTGGGGCCGGAGAGCTACGCGTGGTACCAAGTGGACTTCAGCACCGGTACACCCGTATTCAATGCGCAGCAGGCTGAGGAAGCACGTACCACCATCATCGCCTTCATCGGCGAACTCGCCCAGGAACACGCCTTCGATCCGCACCGTGTGACGATCCTCGGTTTCAGCCAAGGCGCGATCATGGCCTACAGCGTGGCCCTCACCCGGCCCGACCTGGTGCAGCACATCGCCGTGATGAGCGGTCGCCTGCTGGAGGAGGTGAAGCCACAGGTGAAGCCGAGCGCCGATCTGAAGCGGCTCGACATATTCATCAGTCATGGCACACAGGACGGCACATTGCCGGTGCGGCACGCCACTGAAGCGGACTCCTATCTGCGCACGCTCGGAATAACACCGAAGCTGAAGACCTGGCCCGAAGGCCACACCATCAGCGCGGCGATGCTGGCCGATCTGGTGAAGTGGCTGGAAACAGGGATCCGCTAGCACTACCTACCTCAAGTCCGGCATCGCCACGAGGAGCGGTCGTGGTATCCGGCGCACACCTGCGTTCCTCCGAATTCTCATGCGGCAGCCCCATTGCCCTGAGGGGCCGTGTGACGTGATCGCGTTTCATCTTCGACGATGGGGAGATCCGGAACGAACGATCTTCACGCCATGAGCCGGGGTTTCGTGCGGGAGGACGATCAGGAGGAAGCACCCTTCATACCCCCGCGCGCACCGCTGCCCGACGGACTGCCGAACCATGTGACGCCGCGCGGCATGCGGCTGTTGCTGGCCGAACGCGCACGGCTGGAAGAGGAACGCGCGAACGCGCAAGGGAGTGACGATGAACGCCGACGGGAGAAAGCGGCGATCGATGGTCGGCTCGCGTTGTTGAACGAACGCATCGCGAGCGCTCGACCCGTGGAACCCGGCACGGATGCGCCGGCGGAGGTGCGTTTTGGTACCGAGGTGACCGTGGTGTACCATAGTGGACCACAGCAGGGGTCGGAACGCAGCTTCACCATCACCGGGGTGGACGAGGCCTCGGTGGCGGAGCATCGTTTCGCCTTCACCGCACCTATCGCGCGCGCGCTCATCGGGCACCGGGCAGGTGAACGTGTGACCGTATCGCTCGGTGCGGCCCAACAGGAGCTTGAAATACGCGCGATCCGATGGCCTTCCGGGAAAGACTGAAGCCGTGTACGGTTCCCGGGGCATGGGCGCGGATGACCACCTTCGCGGGCCATTGATCAGATGCCATGTTCTCCGGTCCGATCGGTTTTCTTGTCCTCCTTGGTGTACTTGCGGTGGCTGCATCCCTGATGAACCGGGCCAGGAGGAACTCCGCAAGGCCGGGAGAGCACCAGCGTACCGGGGACCACTCATCGCCCCAGGACAACTCGTTCTCGCCGTCCGTTACGGACAGTTCCCCTGTGGATCATCATCCCCACAGCGTACGGGACCAGGAAGGCCAGCTCCATGCGAACGATAAGGACGGCTCCGAAGGCGGCTGGGACAGTGACGGTTCGTCCAATGACAGCGCGGACCCGGGCGGAAGTGACAGCCCCTCGAGCGACGACTGACGATGCGCGCCGGACCGGCCCGGATCACCGGCCGATCGGATGGTCCATAATATGAACGACCTTTGACGCGCATGCCCCTCACCCCCGCCGAGATCCAACAAGCCCTGCGCATCAGCCGGGCCATTGAGCAATACCTCGAACTGCACCGCAACGTGAACGTTCGCAGCGAGGACCTGTACGGCACGCTGGCGGACGGCGGGCTGGTAGAGCGCGACCATGAGAAGGGCAAGCACTTCCGTGCGTTCCTCACCAAGCTGGCCAAGGCCAACATGCTGAACCTGATCCCCCAGTGCAAGGCTCATGCACGGAGCGGAGGCAAGTACGACTGGACCTTCAACCGGGCTGCGGACCGTATGCCGGCGCGCAAGCCGGGCAAGGCACCCGCCACGAGCGAGGGAGGGTCCGCTGCGGAGTAGGGAACAGCCAGTTCCATCCGCCTCTTTCGAAGTTGCTGTCCACGGCGTGTCCACAGGCGCAGTGACGGCCATAGCTCTTTAACCAGTTCAAGAAACCCCGCACAGGGCCGGGATAGTTTTGTCGCAAGCTTGTTGTATGGCACTCGGGTGGTGGAACCGGCCATGCGATAGCCCGAAGCCTCGGCATTCGTCCGGGGCTTCGTCCATGAGGGCCGTGCAGGTCCGTCCCCCCGCTTCTTGAAGGCGATGTCCCGGCCACCGCTGGTCAACGACCCGCTTTGGGAACTGGCCACGATCCCCGGTTGGTAAGTCCGGTGTTCACAGGGCTGGATCAGGCGATCAGGGATATTCCTTGCCCATCCGGACAGAACAGATCGGCCAACCAAGCGTAAGGAGGCGTGGCACCATCATGGCGAGCCACCCCATCACGAAACACGTAGACCATGAGAACCTCCCAAAACCGAACAGCAGCACCACGCCTAAGCCCCAAGGACCTGTTCGTCCGCTACATCGTGATGCCGTTGGTCATGGTCATCGGGCTGTACGGTCTGATCGACTACGCTGTGACCGGGGAGAATGGGACCACCGACAACCTCGCCCCATGGAGCACCGGCCCGGTCCGCGTGCGCTGATCGGGCATTCTACAGCCCTTTCGATCGTGCGCACCTTCGCACCCTTCGGCCATGGCCCATCCACACGTTCTCATCGCTGACCGATGGTTCAATGCGTTCAATGCGCACGACCTGGAAGCCCTGCTCGTGCTCTACACCGATGACGCCGAGCACTACAGCCCGAAATTGAAACTCCGCCGACCGGAGACCAATGGCCTCGTTCGCGGAAAGGACGCGTTGCGGGAGTGGTGGCGAGACGCCTTCGAACGGTTACCGACACTGCGGTACGAAGTGCTCAAGCTTACCGCCGATGACGAGCGGGTATTCATGGAGTACATCCGGCATGTGGAAGGGGAAGAGGACCTGCGCGTAGGGGAAGTGTTGGAAGTGCGCAGCGGGAAGATCGTGGCCTCGCGGGTGTACCACGGCTGAGTCGGCTGACCACAGGTCAAACGACTGGACCTTCCGGCAGCGCGCCCCGCGATCCCCGCAGGTAGGCGCCGTCAAAGACGACCACCGCTACGCCGAGTATCGAAAGCACCAGGAAGCCGCCCAAGCCGACGGGAGAAGCGACAAGCGGATGGCCTTCCCAGGCGAACAGCGCGAATAGACCCGCACTGCCGTTGATGATACCATGCAACAAGCAGGGGCCCCAGACCCCTCGTGTCCGTGTCCGGGACCAATCGAAAAGAAGGGCGAGCAAGGTGCAGAAAACGACCATCATTCCGATGCCCGCGATCGGGTATTCCGGGTAGTTGTGGCCCATGAGGATGAGCGGTGCGTGCCACAAGCCCCAGATGATACCGGTGAAGAGCACGCGTTTCCATGCGGGCCATGAAGCGGTGGCCTGATACAGGTAGCCCCGCCAACCGAGTTCCTCCCCGAGCATGAACGGCAGGTTGACGGTGCTTGCGGCCAATACGGCAGCGAGCGATCCGAGGATGAGCACGACCCCTGCCGGAACACCGGCGAGCGCATTCCCCACGGGGCTGGACATGGCCCCTTTCCCTGACCGCTGAAGCAGCTCGGCCATGGAAGTGAGCATGCGCTCGGATGTCACGCTCACATGCCCGAACGCATCCAGGCCACAGATATCACCCAGCACATGCAACACCCCGAGCGTCGCTGGGATGAAAGCCACACCGATGAGCGTGGTCCATAGCATGGCCTTCGGATCCATTCCCCGGAAAGAAAGTCCCAGACCCGACCAGGGCGCGCGATCGATCAGCCGTTGCTGAACGATGGCGGTCAAAGCGGGCATCAACATGCATGCGGCCGCAACGAACATATAGGTGAGCCCAGAGGTGGCGCGTATGCCCGCATAGGCCCCGATACCCGCGATGGCCCAAGTGGAACCAAAAACGAGGAGCAAGAAGGAAGTGATCCGCCGTTGATCGACCATGGGCCGAAGGTGCACAATGCCCCGGACAAGCGCCAAGGACGGATCGGCGTTGATCCGGCCGCCGAGCTCAGGCGCGCGAGGGGTCGCGATGCACGCCCATGGCATCGCCCATGCGGCACATCATGCCCGCGAAGGCCGCATAGCTCGTGATGGCCGCGGCTTTCAACGGGTTCGCCTTGCGGAAGCCCCATACATCCTTCAGGAAGAGCGGGAAGTTCTCCTTGTTGAGGAGGTCGAAGGCGACACTGATGGTAGGCTCCAAGCTCTTCGCCGTATGCCATATACCCACCGGGATGTAGAGTGTTTCCCCCGGCCCCATCACGAAGCGGATCGGCGTGGCATTCTTGTAGAGCGGGAACTTCACAGGGTCGGGGTTCTCCTGGTCATCGATCAGGCTCATCCAGGTGTTGTTGGGATCCGGATAGAGGTATTTCTCTTGTCCCCGGGGGTAAACGGTGAATTCCTTCCGGCCATATAGCTGGGTGACCCAAGCGCTCAAGTGGTAGTAGTCCAAGTGGATGTAGGGGAACTGGCCACCCGGCCCACCGAGGAAGAGTTCGACCCGGTTGCCCCAATTCCCTTTGCTGAACCAAGAGCTCTCCAACCAGTTCGGTTGGGCATAGCCCAAATTGATGGGCGTCACGTATGGCAGCAGCTCAACGAACTCCTTGCGCAGATCGAAGGTGCAGGGATAGGGCAATTTATGGCCGGGCACCTTTCCTTCCATCAGGTCCATCAACTCGTTCATGGAGCGCTGCACGCCTCCGATGGTCTTGCGCTTGTCGCCGAAGTGTTCACGGAACCACGGCGGGGAGAAGGTTCCTTTCGCCTTCCAGACATTGCTGGCGTTCTTGAAGACCAACGGTATTCCGGGCTTCCAGTGCTCTTCGTAGAACTGTTCCGGGGTGAGGTCCTCGATGTTCGCGCGCCTGATCTCCATGGTCGCAGGATTTGTTCGTGGTGCAAAGTGCCCAGTCCTGGGCTGCAGGTGAATGACCGATGTCATCCCGCGCATGGAAACCCCGGACAGGATCCCTGAACGAGCCCACGGGACGCGTTGTCGCGCGCTCGACTTCCTTTGTTGGCATGCTAACGTTGGACCTTTCGGACTTTCCCCGGCTTGCCACCGATCGCTTGGTGTTGCGGGAACTATCGGTCGATGACGCCCCGGCCCTGTTCGCCATGCGCAGCGATGACCGGGTGATGCGCCATATCGGTCGGCCGCGTGCTGGTGCGCTGGAAGACGCCTTCACGCTCATCGAACGCATCGCGCATGATCGATCCGCGAACGAAGGGATCACGTGGGGGCTCTCGGTCCATGGTGACGACACGCTCATCGGCACGATCGGCTACTACCGTTTGAAGCTGGAGCATCATCGCGCGGAGATCGGCTACATGCTCGGGTTCGACCATTGGGGAAAAGGGCTGATGGGCGAAGCGCTGGACGCGGCGGTGGCCTGCGGATTCGAGCGGTTCAAGTTCCACAGCATCGAAGCGGTGACGGACCCGCGCAACGGGCCTTCCAACAAGCTCCTCGAACGGCACGGCTTCGCGCGCGAAGGCCTGCTCCGGGAGAATTACTATTGGAACGGTGAGTTCCAGGATTCGGCGGTGTGGGCGAAGCTGGCCCCCCGCTAGGCGATCACTACGGCACAACCACGCGCCGCAGGGCGATCACGGTGCCGGATGCATCGCGTAGCACCGCCGCGCACCACGCCACTGGTGGGATCGGCAGGGCGCGTTCACCGGAAATGCGGGTAGCGGACCCGATCCTTCGCCCGGCACCATCCATCCATTCGAGGGAGCAACCCTCCGGTACACCAACGAGCATCAGGTTCAGGCCCTGGACGATCATCGATGGACGCTTCGCCACTACCGCCTGAACCGCTGTATTGAAGCCGCCCTCGTAGCAACCGATGTCGTAGGCCGCTCCGTGCGGGCGTGCTGTTCCGTCCAGATCGCTCGTTACCACGCTGTTTACGGCACTGCTTCCGGCATCCACCATTTGCGCGGTGGCGTTCAACGGGTGGAAGTCAGCGCTTTGATACCCCACGAACAGCGCGGATTGCGGATCGGCCACTAGGGAATGCGCGTCATAGCCCAGCCCCTGCCAACCGGCGAGGTCCAGTATCGTCGCATCTCCATCGGGTGAAAGGCGTTCCACCACCAGGTTGTAGTCGCTGACGAAACCATCGAGCGCGTCCGCAGCGACAACGATGCTGCCGCGGAACGGATGCAGGTTGATGAGGATATTGTTGAGCACCTGGTTGCCGGTGCAACCATCGGTGATATTCACGCACCAGCGTGCATCGGCGGCGTTGATGATGGTGTTGTTGTAGACCTTGTTGTCCGCGCTGGGCGCCCCGCCGTCGATCTGATAGAGGCTCACTCCGCTCGCGTGGTTGTCGTACAGCAGGTTGTTGAAGATCGTGGAGTTCACCACACCGTCGCAGTTGATGCCGCTCCCTCCGGCGACCCCGTTCCCGTGGATGATGTTCCCGTAGACCTGCGCGTCGCTGATGACACCGTCTCCGCCCATGCTCACATCCCCGTTCATATGGATGCCGTTCGCGTTGTTGTCGAAGCAGTGGTTGTAGCGGATGATCGGATCGTCGGCGCTGTTGCTGAAGTAGATGCCGTGCTCGTCCTCGCTGCCGCTGCAGGCGTTGTATTCGATGATCGCATGCTCCGCGAACCCGCACAGGATGCCCCACTTGTAGTTGCTGTGGCAGCTATTGTAGCGGATGGTCACATGATCGCTCAATGCGGTGCGGATGCCGGTGCGGGGCATGTCGTTCACCGTGAAGCCCTCGATCACCACCCAGCTGACGTTCTCCACGTTGATCCCGTCCTGATCGTTGTAGGCGCACGGGCTGGTGATGTCCGCGTCATCACCCCGAAAGACGATCGGAGCACCGCTGATGCCGCTGTTGTCCATGGCCGCGAAGCCTTGGTAACTGCCCGGATGCACCACCACACTGTCCCCCGCCACGGCCAGATCGGCACCGTGCTGGATGGTGGCGAAAGCGGTCGCCAGGGCAAGACCGTTGTTGGCATCGTTGCCGCCGGGGGCCACGTGGTAGGTGGCGGCATGGAGCTTGGCGGCGGCGAGCAGGAGAAGAAAGGCGCAGGTTCTCATGTCGAAAGGAACGAAGGAAGAGCGCGGAGGTTCCGGTCAACGTTCGGAACATTCCGGAACATCGACGAGCCGGTCAGGATGCTCGACAGGAAACGCTCATCCCCGCTGCGTTCGGTCCGTTGACGGAGCTACTCCACCACGAACTTCTTCCCCGCTATCCACGTGTGGGCATCACTCAGATGCACCGTGTAGGCTCCCGGTGCGAGACCGGTCACATCCAAGACCACTTCGTTCGGTGCACTGGTGGGCACGGCTCCCTGCCGCACCCATTTGCCCTCCATGCTCACCACCGTGAGCGCGAGCGGCCCTTCAGTCTTGAAGTTCGCGGGCAGGTGGATGCCCACGTGCAATTGCTCTCCCTTCGACGGGCTCAGGGGCACCGGGTGCAGGGTGAGCGCATACCCCATGTTGGTGATCTGCGTGGTGATGCCCAACGGGATGTTGCAACCCGGTTCGATGCAGCCGAGGCTGTCGACTTTCACTACCCAGACATCCACACTCAGGCCCGGTGGGTTGTTGCCGTTGATGTTGCCCCGTGTTTCGCCCACGACCACGAAGCCGCCATCCGGGGTGGGCTGCACATCGCGGAACACACCTTGGCAATCCACCAGCACACTATCGTAATAGAAATACTCGCGCATCCACAGGCTATCGCCCTCGCTGTTGGCCCGCACCAGAATACCCTTGCGGTAGGGGAAACCTCCATCCGTTTGGTACCACTTCTGCCCACAGGCGATCAGATCACCTGAAGATGAGACTTCCGCAACTGAAAAAAAGCCGGTGCCGAAGACCGCCTCGCCGTATGTCTTGTCCCAAATTTCGTTTCCAGCAGTGTCGAGCTTCACCAATTGAGGCCAATGCTCCTCATCCGGACCTCCGCTGTGCTTACCCGAAGCATACACCAGATTGCCATCCGTAGTAGAGAGAACAGCCGCGTTCGGCGTCTCGTCCACCGGTATGCCGCGGAAAACTTCCCAGAGCAAACCACCAACACTATCGGTTCTCAACACCCATTGCACGAATCCACTTGCAGTCTGTGGATATAATCCACCGATGTAGTAACCGCCGTTCGGTGCCAAGTCCACGGTCGCGCTGTAATCCAAGCGCGTCGGATGTCCGTAGGTCTGCCACCACTCCACATTGCCGAGGCTGTCGGTCTTCAGCAGGAAGATGTCCTGCACGCCTGTAGCCGTGGTGACACCCGTAAGTATGAAACCGCCATCGGGTGTGCTCTTCAACTGATAGCCGATCCAACCGTTCGGTGTAGGCTGGATCTCGACGTAGCCGATGGGTTCGGAATCTCCCTCAAGCCAGAAGATCGCCGCGCGATTTGAACCACTTGTATCTTGGGTGCCGCCACAGAGCGCGAGCCTCCCATCGGCAAGTAGCACACCTGAGTTCGACCATCCTGGGTAGGACGCCTTCAAGGGTATGTCGAATCGGTGTTCTGCGTTCATCTCTCCATTGGAGTCGAGCAACAAGCTCACCACCGATGAAGGATAGTAAAGTGAATCCACCCAAGGCATGTTACCGATCACAACATACTGCCCCGACCCTATCTGCTCTATGCACCAGCCGAACTGACCATCGCTGACGAGCGGGTCGTAACGGTGACTAAAGCCTTGGCAGGTTGCAGTGGAGCAAATGCTCCACTGCAACATAAAAGCCAAGACCATGGTACCTGTTCGCCAACGCATGGCTCAACGCAATGCGATGAACTTCACCGTGGTCACCAGCATACCATCGGCGCGCAGCGCAACGGTGTATACCCCTGGCGGCAGCATGCCCTTTGGCAATTCCTCAATGCCGTTGCCTGCGAGGCTCTTCCCATGCACCAAGCGCCCTGTGGCATCATGCACCAGCAATTCACCCTGGCTGGCGCCTTCTGGCAACCGGTAGGTAACAAAGGCCTCACCCTTGGTGGGGTTGGGGTATACGCCCAGGAACTCTTGTACTGGTGTGGTGGTCGCTCCACGGCCACCCATGAAGGCACGTGTGCCCGCGCCGGGAAGGATCACCTCCACATCGGGTGCCTGCCCATGTAGCTGGGCCAACCATGCCTTGGCCGCTGTTGCAACGTTCCCTTCCTGTGAAGCGATAGACTCCAACGCGGCCTCTTGCGCGGCTGAAGGCGCTTCCGCACCGGCCTCCAGCAGGGTGAGGTGGATGTTCTGCACATCCCACCACGCGCTGTGGTCGCCGCCCAATGCAGCGTCCAAGTTCGCTCGGGCACCGGCCAGATCACCGGCGGCCAGCCGCAACAGATAGATCTGCTCGCTGCTGCCTTGCACCGGATATTGCTCATGCAAGGCGACGGCTTCGGCGATGCTGACGGTCGCATCCTCCTCCATGGCCAATGCGGCATAGGCCATCAAGGCCTGGCTCTGCCGGCTGTACCAATAGGCCAGTTCGCTTTCCATAATGGTCTGCATGTTCATGCCGCCCCCCTGCTCGTTGGCCACCAGTTGTTTGTAATAGGGCGTCAACTCACTTTGCTCCATCAGGCGGTTCACCTCCGGCTCGAGCGGGCTGTTGGCAATAAGGGCTTGCGCCATGTGCCAGGGGTTCATGTCCGCCATGCGCTCGAACACCAGCTTCCACACCTCACTGCTCACCTTCGGTGCCACCAACATCAATTGGTTTCGCACCTGGTAGCTGGTGTTGGCCGGATTTGCCACGAAATCCGCCAGTCCCTCGGTGTTACCGCCATCAGTCCAGTTGTCGTAAACAGCTTTAAGCGTAGCCTGTTCGGCGACAGCCGTCGTTGCGTCCCCAGCCGCACCGCTTCCGCCACCCACCATCATCATCATAGCGCCTGTGCTACAAGCCTGTTCCTTTTCAAATTGGAATGGTGTCGGCTGATTGATCCCTGTAAATGGAGTGGGATCCAATGGCGGGTTGCTGAGGCAGGTGGGGATCACTTCCACACCGGGCGTGGCCGCGTGGTGGAAATACTGGAAGTAGAGGCCCGTGTTGTTCGGCACATCATCCACCTTCATGTGCGCCTCGCCCGTGCAGTTCATCAAGAAGGTGTTACCGGCGGGCGATTGCTGATTGAAATCAGACCCCTGAATGACCGCCACGCTCACATTCGGTCCGGTGAAGGCCATGTCGAAATCATCGGCCCATTGGGCACCACCGAAGCTGAAGTCGTTGCACTTGAACTTGAGGCCATCGCCTATGCCAGGGCCGTCGTTGTCGCCTTGGATGGTAACACCGGCGCTGTACTGTGCCCCGTTCGTTCCTGTGAAGCCGCTGTAGGTGTTGTTGAAGAAGGTGTTGTCGTTCGGCCCGAGGGCATTAAAGGTGCTGCCCACGCATGGGTTGCTGAAGGGTGAACCATCGGCCACGAAGACGTTGTTCTCAAAGAGGATGGTCGGGGTGCCTTCCAGGTAGGTCCCGTACACTGGGGCACCCAAGCCCTGCCCCACCATGTCCAGATCCGGCTCCTTGAAGTCGCAGTTGGTGACACGCACATTGCCGGAGGCGATGATGCCGAGGCCGTGGCCGCAACCATCGAAGTAGGCGCCGTCCACCCATACGTTCTTGGCGTTGGGGTTGGCGGCGAAGCAGCCGCTCTCCAAGCTGTTGAAATGCGGATCGCGGCCGTTGTAGGGGTTGATGCGCAGATCGGTATTGAAGCTCTCGATGCCCTTGCCCCATGCGGCAACGTCGTCGTCGTTCAGTCCCGGATGCGTGCCATCGAAGGTGCAACCGTTGATGTTGAGCCGTGGGTACGTGTTGGCATAGAGGTGGATCCTCGGGGTCTTGTCCGGGTAGTTCAGCGGGCCGGTGGTGAGGAAGTCGCACTCCCAGGCTTTGGTCACGGTGCTACCATCGGTGGTGGTGTAGGGCCGCAGGACCACGTCGTAGATGTTGTTCTTGAAAGTGGCGTTGGTGCAGATCACGCGGGCGCCGCGCTGGGTGGCCGTGCTGGTGATGGGATCGGTGATGTCCGCATTGGCCGCGAGGACGGCGACGAAGGCGTTCTCGATGGTGGCCCCGCTGGTGATCTGCACGTCCGCCTGGTTGGTGGTGGTTTGCGGCAGGTTGGTCTGGCCCAGCGCCATGATACCATCCCACATGCCATCGCCGCAGGGTCCGATGTTGGTAAGGCGTGCGCCGCCCATCACCTTGAGCTTGCCGCCGGGCTCCACGACGATGTTCGTGGTGTAGCCGATCCGCCGGCTATCGGCGAAGGAGATCACAGCGTTGTTGTTGATGGTGAGGGTTTTGCCCGAAGGTACTACGATACTTCCTTCCACGTTCATGCTGGCGCTCCAGGTGGTGGTGGTGGCGGTAAGGGTATACACATGGTCCGATTCGTAGGGGTGCAGGGCGTGGAAGGCGGTGTAGAGGGCGGGGTTCGATTCGCAGCCGCTGAACTTGATCAGGTAGCCGTCCTCGTTGTTTTTGCCGGTGTTCCCGCAACTGACGAGTCCGCCATCGTCGGCCTCGATCACGTTGAAGGAGCATTGGCGCTGGCGGAGGTTGTCCGGGGCGCATACGGGAGTGATGCCATTCACCGCATCCGCGTCCCATGTACCCTCCCAAACGACCGAACCGTCATCCAGGTCGATTTCAGCCATGTAACTGTCGCTGAGCCAATGCCCCCAGGTTGAAAGGTCGGCCTGGGTCCAATCGAACGGATCCGGGGCGGTGCCCAGCGGCGGCAGTGGGTCATAGCCGTAAGTGGTTTGCAGACAATTCTGGATGGCGGGAGACAGGTCGCCGAAGCAGAACGACGCGCCGGGGCGGTTCCATTAGACCGCTGATGTCCTGGCCAACGAACCGCACAAGCCCAAGATGAACAGGAGGAACGCGGATGTTCATCGCTCGACCCCGTTCATCCCCTGCATCCACGTCCTGGCAGTTGGTCGGTTCGCCACCGGCAGGCCAGATCCCTACGGCGGTCCGGTGGATCCAACGAAGAAGGGCGACCTCCCGGCCGCCCTCTTCGCCAAACCAGCCCCGGTTGTTGTTCCCGGCTTGCTCAAGGCCGGGCAACGGGGCACCGTATCTCTTACTTGGCGGCCACCGCGTTCTCTTGCACGGGCAGGGTCACCAGGTTGTGGTCGTAGCTCACTTTCAGCAGGCCTCCCTTGGCGAAGGTCACGTGGCCCACGGGTGCGGCGAAGGCGAGGCTCTTGTCTTCGTTCTGGGGGAGCAGTTCCACGTCGAATCGCACTTTGCGGCTGTCGTCCTTGCTGAACTTGCTGATGCAATTGGTGGTGTTGATGTCGACCACCTTGGTCACATAGCCGTTCTGGGTGAAGGTGATCATGGCGTGCTCGTTCTCGCCGAGGGTCAGGTTGAAGAGGCCGCCGAAACCCACCTCGGTGGTGTCGGCCTGCTGTCCGGCGCGCTGGATGATCACGGTGGTTTCACGGGTCCCCCCATCGAGGGTCACCACTTTGCCATGGAAGGTCACCTCTTTTTCACCGGCGAAGGAGGCGCTGGCGAGCATCAGGCTGGCGGCGGCGGCGAGGGTGCGGAGAGCGTACATGGTTTCTGGTGTTGAAGTCCCGGCCTTGGAGCCGGGGTCGGGGTCCGTGAGTCGTTCGATGGGTCAAAAGTGCCCGGTCCCCTAGGCGGACCTATGCCTCCTTGAGCAAGTGGCGGGAATGGGGACGTATCTGGCGGACAGCGACCCGAACAGCATTCTCCGGGACTGAAAAGTGGCTTGGCCCGCTGTCGCCGAACGCCCCTATCGCGCAGCGCAGCGAACCCCGGTACCTTGGATCGCGTCATGGACCATGACCGGACCATTTGCCCAGTTTGAACCTTGGCGCGACATTTGGGTCCGAGCTAACGAACGAAAGCACCCAACCACAACGTGATGAGAACCCTCTTTTCCACCCTGGCCCTGGTCGCCGGCATGAGCCTGATGGCGCAGGACGCTGACATGGACAACGACAAGAAAACCCCGGAGGAGCGCGCCAAGCACCGCACCGAGGTGATGACCAAGGAACTCGGGTTGGACGCCGAGCAGATCGCCAAGGTGAACACCATCAACCTGAACTTCGCCCGTGCCATGGGCGACGTGAAGGAGATCAAGGATGAGGCCACGCGCAAAGGCCGCGGCGATGCCTTGAAGAGCAAGCGCGACACCGACCTGCAAGGGGTGCTCACCGCTGACCAGTTCACCAAGATGAAGGCACTGCGCGACAAGAAGAAAGACGATCACAAGGAGGGCAAGAAGGCGCACCAGGAGTAAGACCTGTGAGCCGAACGCATCTCGAAGGGGTCGCAGGAATGCGGCCCCTTCGTGTATTGTGCCTTGCCCACTCTTGGGCGGGTCAGGCGTAGCCGGGATCGGTAACGCGGGCTTGTAGCGCGCCTACTTCCGATCCCCAGGAGCCTGTACGGTCTGCTTGGGCGGAGTGGAGGACGGCGGTGCAGCGAAGCGGATGGGCATGGTGTAAAGGACGTTCACGGGCTTCCCGTGCTGTTGCCCGGGCACCCATGCCGGCATCCCGGTCACCAGCCTGAGCGCTTCCGCATCCAAAGCGGGATGCTGACCCCTTAGCACATGGGCATCACGTATGGCGCCCAGCTTGGTAACAATAAAACTGAGCTGCACGGGTCCGTTCACCGAAGCGTCCATGGCCTCTTCCGGATACTCGAAATTGCTCATGAGGTAAGAGCGCAGGGCTGACTGCCCACCCGGGAACTCGGGCATCTTCTCGGCGATCGCGAAGACCGGCTCGACGGCGCCGTCCTGTTGGGCTGAACAGTGCAAGCCGAAGGTCCCACAAGTAGCGGTGACCAGATACGCGAGGGAGAGGTCGCGGAGCATGGATGGGGCATACGTCGAGAGCACGGTCAAAGTTCGCGAAGGCAGGCCGGCAAGGGATCCAACAGGCATGGAAAACTCCGGCCGCCCGCGGAACCTTGCAGGCAGGCCCGGCGTTACATTCGCCCGCGCAAAAAGGCCCCTATCACATCCTACAGCAGAACGATGAGCGAAAAGGCGAAGATCATCCTGGACGGCAAGGAGTACGAGTTCCCGATCGTCACAGGCAGTGAGGGGGAAAAAGCGATCGACATCGGCAAGCTGCGGGATACCACCGGCTACATCACACTGGATTTCGGGTACAAGAACACCGGTGCTACCACCAGCGGGATCACGTTCCTCGACGGTGAACTGGGGATCCTCAGCTATCGCGGCTACCCGATCGAACAACTGGCCGAGAAGAGCACCTTCCTGGAAGTAAGCTACCTGCTGCTGAACGGCGAACTGCCCAACAAGAAGCAGCTTGACGAGTTCGAGGGGAACATCCGGTACCACTCGTTGGTGCACGAGAACATGAAGCACTTCTTCGAGTTCTTCCCGAGCAATGCCCACCCCATGGGCATCCTCTCGGCGATGATCAACTCGTTGAGCACCTTCTACCCGAAGAGCCAGGACCCGAACCGTCCCAAGCAGGACGTGGAGCGCACCATCTATCGGCTCATCGCGAAGATGCCGACGCTCGCGGCCATCAGCTACAAGAACAACCTGGGGCACCCGTACATGTACCCCAACAACAAGCTGGGCTACGTCGAGAACTTCCTCTACATGATGTTCGGGATGCCCACCGAGGAATACGTGGGCGATCCGGTGGTGGCCGACGCGTTGAACAAGCTGTTGATCCTGCATGCCGACCACGAGCAGAACTGCAGCGCGAGCACGGTGCGCATGGTGGGCAGCAGCCAGGCCAACCTGTACAGCGCCATCAGCGCTGGCATCGCCGCGTTGTGGGGTCCGCTGCACGGCGGCGCGAACCAGGAGGTGATCGAGATGCTCGAGACCATCCGCAACGATGGCGGGGACATCCAAAAGTGGGTGGACAAGGCCAAGGACAAGAACGACCCCTTCCGCCTGTTCGGCTTCGGCCACCGGGTGTACAAGAATTTCGATCCGCGCGCCACCATCATCAAGAAGAGCTGCGATGATGTCCTGCGGAAGCTAGGTGTGAACGACCCGGTGCTGGACATCGCCCGCAAGCTGGAAGAGGTCGCCTTGAAGGACGAGTACTTCATCGAGCGGAAACTCTACCCGAACGTGGACTTCTACAGTGGCATCATCTACCGCGCCATCGGCATACCCACGCGCATGTTCACGGTGATGTTCGCCTTGGGCCGCCTGCCGGGCTGGATCTCACAATGGAAGGAAATGGTGGAGAACAAGGAGCCTATCGGCCGCCCCCGCCAGATCTACACCGGTGCCGTGAAACGTGACTATGTGGCCCTGAAAGACCGCCCCTGATCCAGACCGATCCCTTTACTTCGCACCACCACACACACATGAACACCAAGAAGATCATCGGACTGCTCTGCTGGCTCCTCGCCTTCGCGATCCCGGCCCGTTACGCCCTGCTCGAATCCGAAACGGTAGGGAACATCCCCGGTCTGATCTCCTTCGTGAGCTTCATGTTCCTGATCTTCATCGGGTACTACCTGGTGGACAGTTCAAGCGACAAGAAAGCGAGCCACGGTCACTGACCGGTCGCGTACCGAACGTGAAAGGTCCCGTTGAGGGACCTTTCACATTTGATGCGGTAGCGTTCACGCTGCGCTTCCTGGCAGGTGGGACCGGAGCGGACGAATTACTTCCCTTCCGCCTTCATCTTCTCCTTCAGCTTCTTCTTCGGGTCATGCAGGGTGAACACGCGGGAGATGTTGAATCCGTAGTGGATGTTGCCCTTGAAGAGATCACCGGTGGTCTCCGTGATGAACGCACGCTCGAACATGCCCGTGCTGTTCGTGAAATGCAATTGGAACACGTGCCCTCCGGTCTCGATATCGAAGCCCATGGACAATGAGTTCTTGTACGATTCGCGTGGACCCTGGTCCGGCAGCACATAGAAGTACTCGGCGTTGAAAGCCAGACGTCGCGTGAGCTTGTAGCGCCCGGCAGCACCGACATTGAGGATGTCATTGCGGTCTTTCACCGAGGCTACGAGGTTGCGGTGTACCAGCCCCGGCATCAGTTGGAACGAGAACGCATTGCTGAACTTCCGGCCCACGATCATCTGCAGGGAATAGGACAGGCGATGGGTGAAATAGTCCGTGCGTCCCTCCCCGTACCAAGGCACATCCGCCGCTGGAAGCGTGGTCATGCTCCCTGCCGCCACCAAGGCCAAGGTGATCGGCATCCTGCATCCCGAATCGCATTGGCGCAAGAGCTTGTACTTGGCGAAAGCGTCCACCGTCTTCTGGTAGCTGCTCCTTCCGATACCCACCATGATGCGATCGGTCACGCCGTAGTCCAGCCCCAAGCGGATCGTGGCCTGGTCAAGACCGAAGAAATTGCTGGCACCTTCTGAAAGCAGGCCGAAGCGGTGGCCGATCTTGAAGTCCAGCACACCATGCGCCGCGTTCTCCAAGCTGTGGCTGTTGATCACACGCGTGGTCTTGAAGCTGGCGTTGGTGTACTCCACCTCCACGCTGTCAGGCCCGAGCAGACTGAGCAGGTCATCCTGCGCGGATAAGCCGGTGGCGGATAAAAGGGTAAGGACGAAGAGGGAAAGTCGCATGTGTGTCATCCCGCGTGCGGGGTCTCGGTTTGGAGAAAGAGGTCCGGAAAACAAGGGCTCCAACAAGGGTTGTGGGATCCGCCATGCGCGGCCCGGACAAGGCTGCAACAAGGCGCGGTCACATTTTCTGGAAGTCCATCCGTGCTTTTACCTTGATGTCCTCGGCCACGTTCACGCCTCCGGGGATCTTGATGCCATGGTCAGCCGGCTTCAGGGTGAAATCGCAAGATGCCTTGAGTGCACCGTTGGCATCCACTTCGATGGTCGCATTGAGCGTGCGCTTCCGGGCCACCCCGTGCATCGTGAGGTCACCTTCCAGAACGACCTCGAACTTGCCCGGTTTCCTGGCGTTCTCCGCCGTGAAGCCGGTGAACTTCCCCTTGAACTCGCCCTTGGGATAGGTGTTGCTCTCCACGTAGTTCTCGTTGAAGTGTTCCTGCATCAGGGCCTTCTCGAACTCGAAGGCCTTCATGAGCATGCTCACTTGTACCTGTCCAGTGGTAAGGTCGATGACGCTGGTGGCCTTGTGGTTCACGGCATCGATGTTCTCCATGGGGGTTTCCGAGAAGAAGGTGACCTCACCGGTGCGCGTGGCGTAACGCTCTTGGGAGAAGGCGAACGCGGGGAGAAGGAGAACGCCCAACGAGAGAATGCGGTTCATGTGTATTGAGGTTGTTTCGGATGGTCCGGGTTTCAATCTACTGCGGCGCAACGCTGGAGAAGCACATCCAGGTTGTAGCCCGCACAAAATCCCTTTACGGAGACGCTCTGTCCTTTCTGCCAGGAGGGTGACTTGTCAGCAGCGAATTCGCACACGACCGCACCCATGGCATCACCGGTTTCGAGCATCACATTCACTGGTCCATTGCCTGGGGCGCTCACCTCACGCACAATGCCCTTCACCTGCAGCACCTTGTCGTTGTACAGCTTCCCCGCGGCCATTTCGTCGGTGGTGAAAGCGGCGAACAACGCGGTCGCGTCCACCGTCACATCGGCGGCCTTCTCCGATGCGGTGGGTGTCTTCGCGTTGTACATGCGATAGCCGATGAAGGCACCGGCCAAGGCCACCACCAGCACGACTATGAAGATGTTGCGTTTCATGCGTTCAATCGTTGGGCGCGCCGGCATCGAGCCACTTCTCGATGAGGTCGAGTTCACAGGCGGTGAGGGATCCCCCATCGGGCATGTCCTTCACCACGAGCACACGGTCGCGGAAGGCACCGTTGTCATTGACGAAAAGCATCACCTGATCATAGTTCAACAGCTCGCCGTTGTTGCCCGCTTGGCCTGCACCATGGCAGTTGCTCGTCTGGCAATTGGCCTCTATGATGGGCATGATCTTCGCGCTGAACGTGAATACGGTGGCATCGCAAGGCGCTCCGTACAGTTCTTCTTCATTGTCATAGTAGCAACCGGTGGCCAGCAAGGCGAAAAGAGGGACGGCGAAAAGCGCGCGCATGGTCGGGATCAATTGTTCGATGCACGGTCCTGTGCAAGGTCGATGGGCTGATGGCCATCGGAAATCACGGTGGCGGGAAAGCCTTCGATGGTCACGTGAACAAGAACGCTGTTCTCTTCAAGGAGTATGTCGTGGAGGCCGTTCATCGTTCAGTACTGAACGAATATAGGTGCCACATCCGCGTCGGCACGCACGAGGGTGTCCATAGCTCGAGGTTCCGCGATCGCCTCGCCGTCGTCCTCATCGAGGGTCTCACCTGGGTTTACCATGGGTTCATGCATGCACGCCGTCAGAACGATCACCATCGCAAAGAAGGCGAACCAGCCGGGCCAAGATCCGTTGAGCATAGCTCCCGACCGGGAACTACGTTCGTCAGTGCCCTTCTTCCCGACCTCGCGAAATTCAAACCCTTCGCCGGGTACCGGGCGCATGATCCCGACGGAACGGGCATATCTGCCGATGGGAGCGGGAATGCGCATGCTCAGGGGTTGCTTGCACGACGTGACCGTCGTTGCCTGATCAAGAAGGCCAACTGCAGGGCATCGAGGCCGTTGCTGTAACGGGGCGACCTGTTCAACTCGAAGACCAGGCCGACCAACTGGTCGTCTTCAGCCATCAGGAGTCGCCTGCGGTCAACGAAACGCAGCCGGGAGAGCGGGTTGGATGTGGCTGGCATCGGGTTCGGACCATGTCACCGCTCAAGAGGGACAAAGAGGTTCCGGGACCAAAACAAGATGCTGTGGCGAGCATCTCCCCTATCGGTGCGGACGAACCGGCCCGTTGCGGCGATGAGGCGGTAAGCTCAGGAACCCGCGAGCCAGCGCTTGAACTCGGCCGAGCGCTCGCTGCTCACCACGGCGTCTTCACCATAGGGCGGGTCCAGTATCACCTTCACCCGGCTCTTGCTGTAGGCGAGCAGTTCCTTGATGCTCTGGAAATGCACGATCAACTGGCGGTTCAGGCGGAAGAACTTTTCCGGGTCCAGTTGCGGTTCCAGCCGGTCGAGGCTATCGTCCAGCGGCAGATCGCGCCCTTCACGCGTGCGGAGGAAGGTGTTCTTCGCCAAGGAATGGATGTACGCGATGTCCTTGGGTTCGACCACGCGGAAGCGATCGCCGAACCGGATGAGGAAGCGTTTGATCGGCGCGGCGGGCAATTCTGACAAGGCGGTATCCTTCTCCGCCAAGGGTGAGAGGTCGCGCACCAGCCCCAACGAGCGCAACCGGAGCAGGGCGGCGGCCAGTTCCTCTTTCTTCACCGGCTTCAGCAGGTAATCGAGCGCGTGGACGCGGAATGCCTTCAACGCATGCTCATCGAAGGCCGTAGTGAAGATCACCGGGCACTCCAACGTTGTGCGTTGGAATATAGCGAAGCTGTCCCCATCGCTGAGCCGCACATCGAAGAGGGCGAGATCCGGGGCGGGATTGTCCGCAAGCCATTGCACGGTGGCCGCAACGGAGGTGGTGTTGGCGACGACTTCCGCTTCCGGCGCCACCTCAGCCAGCAGCTTCACCAAGCGGTTGAACGCGGCAGCCTCGTCTTCAACGATCAGGATCCTCATGCGCGGGGGGTATCAGTGGCACGCGAGCGACAAAGTTGTCGTTCTCCCGGCCGATGAAAACGGTTTTTGACGAGATCGCCGCGAACCGTTGGCGGATGCTGTCGATACCGAAGCCTGTGCTCCTGGCCGCCGTGTCACGTGGGCGGAAGGGATTGGTCACGGAGAGTGTATCGGAGTTCGCTTCTATGGTGATGACGAGCGGTTCATCGTCCGTCGCCCGGTTGTGCTTCAGTGCGTTCTCCACCAGGAGCTGCACGGTGAGCGGCGGCACTTCGGCCTCCAGCGCGGCCCGCGTGGTGTGCGTGCGCAACGCGATGCGGTCACCGAAACGGCGTTGCTCGAGGAAGAAGTACGTGTCCACCAGACGCAACTCCTCGCGCAACGGGATCAGCTCCTTGTCGCGCACCTGCAGGATCTCCCGGAAGAAGTCGCTGAGCTGTTCCACATGCTTCACAGCCTTGTCGGGCGCCTCCTCGATCAGGCCCATGAGCGTATTGAAGCTGTTGAAGAGGAAATGCGGGTTCACCTGGCTGCGCAACACCTGCATCTGGAACCGCACCTTCTCACGCTCCATCTCGGCCTGTGCCTTCTCCATGCGGTCACGGGCGCGCAGGCGATTGTCTCGCAAGCGTATCGCGAGGAAGATCGTCAAAGCCAGCAGCGCGAGACCGAGGGTGATGGCCCATGGCTTTCGCCACCAAGGGGAAGCTATGGTGAAGGAAAAGGTGTCCGGGACCGCATCCAAGGGCCTCCGACCGCTGAACGCGTACACCTCGAAACGGTATGCGCCGGGAGCGAGGTGGGAGAAGGTGAGCTCCCGGTCCCGCGTAGTGCGCAATGTGGTATCCGTGCCGACGAGCCGATACGCGAAGCGCACGTCTTCGGGCGCATCGTAGTGGATACCCGTGAAGCGGAATGTGATGAAGTCATGGTCGGCCGGAAGGTCGGTGGATGCGGTGAGCAGCAGCTCCTCCGCACCCTGGCGCACACTGGTGATCGCGGCTTTCAGCCCCGGCCCGCGCCGCATGAGGGTGGGTGAAAGTCGATACAGTCCCGGGTCCGCGGCGATCCACAGGGAGCCGTCGGCATCGGTCGTCATGGTGTTCAGTTCCGCCTTCGCCCCGCGCAGGCCAAGGGCGTTGGTGAGTTCGGTCGTGCGGCCGGAGGCGGGATCCAGCAGGAACGCGCCTCCATCGCCGAGGATGAAGATCCGGCCACCGAAAGCAGCGAGCGAAAACAATTCGTTCATAACGATGCCCGCGTCAGTGGGGATGGCCACGAGTCCGTCGCGTTCTACCCGGTACACACCTGCGGCAGGCCCCCCCGCCCAGGCATTCCCCGCGCTGTCCGCACAGAGCGAATAGAAGGTCCGATGTCCAGCGCGTGCACCGGGCAACGTGCGTGCGGAGCCATCGCGCTCGATACGGATGATACCGTTGCCATCGGTGGCGACCAGCACCGCACCGTCCGCCAAAGGGAGCACATCATAGGTGAACCCGCTCCCGGGCATGGGCAGTTTCTCGCATGGCCCGGAGCCCTGCGCGTTGCCCGCATAGCGGTACAAACCGTCCAATGTGGCGAACCAGACGGTGTCAGCCCGCGAGCGCATGGCGAGCACGTTGTCGTTCAACCGGTCCGGTGCACCGATGAAGTGTTGCTGGGAGCCGTCCGGTCCTATGCGGAACGCTCCCCTTCCAAAGGTACCCGCCCACAGCGAGCCGGACGCGTCCATCCGCAGGCTCACCACCCGGGTTGTACTGTCCAAGGGAAGTTTGAAGCGCAGCAGGCGTTGGTCATCCCGGAACGTGGTGGCGTGCATGAACACACCCTGATCGTTCGCGAAAGCGATGCGATGGTCCGGTCCCTTGGCGAGGGCCGTTATCCTGTTCATGCCAATGCCCTCGTGCACCGGAGTAATGAGCACGTCGGGATCCGCACGGCGCAAGGCGGTGGAGCCATCACACCACCAGACCGCGCCATCACGATCGCGAAGGAAGTCGAGCACCTGTGTACGGGCGCCTTGCTCGGCGGTAGTCGGGCGGTAGTAGGCCAATCCTTCGGACAGGTCGCAGACGACGGTTCCTTGCCCCTGTGCGCCTAACCAGAGCCGGTCGCGCGTAGTGGTCATGCGAGCGATCGCACCGGCATTCCACATGCTGTCCATCAGGAGGGCGCCGGCCTCGGGATGGAGGGGATCGAAGCTGAAGGCGCCTCCTCGATCGGTACCGGCCCAAACACGCCCCTCGGCGCCGGCGTGAACGGCGAGTACCAGATTGTCGGGAGCACCTTGTCCTTCTCCGAACGTGGAAAGGACCTTGCCCAGCCCATCCGTGATGGCGATCCCCTGGTCCGTGGCGATGATCATCCGGTCCCCGCCAATGGAACACTGCGCGTTCACATGGTCATCGTTCAAGCCGCTGGCTTCGGTCACACGCATGATGGCACCCTCCCTCCAGATGTGCGTACCTGCGCCGTACGTGCCGGCCCAGATCCCTCCGCGGTCATCCAGCACGAGTGAGCGCACAGGTGCGGTGCGGTACAGCGTATCGGACCAGAGCGTGTCGCATCCACCACCATCACAGCGCAGCACCGCGCCGCTGGCCAACGCGGCAAGCACGCCTTGACCGGTGCCACACAAGGTGAGCACCGGGTCGCCGTCCGTGCGGAGGATGGGATCCGTGCGATCACCATCGGTCCGGAACAATCCGCGCTCGCTGCCGAGCCAAATAAGCCCCTGGGCATCCTGTGCGAGGCAAGTGGCCTGCACGCCTTGTTGGCCGTCCATGGCCGTGATGGTGCGTACCAGCGGATATTGGGCGAGCGCGCCGAGGATCGGCACCAACAGCAGGATGGCCGCGATCGCCGTACGCTTCATTTGCCCGAAGAGGGTACGAAGAGCAGGTCCAATTTCACGTTCACCAGTGCGGCCAGCTTCTGCTGCACCACGCGCGGGATCCGTATCCCATGCTCGGCCAGCAGCACGTCGAAACGCCCGGTCACGCGCAGTCCTTCACGCGTAACCACCACGTCGCAGGGGATGATCCGCTCGCGCGCGATGCCATGCAGCGTGAAACGCCCCTTCGCCCGGACGTTGTAGCTGCCCGGCACTGATAGATCCGTCGCTTCGATGATCCGGCCCTCGAAGAGCGCATTCGGCCAAACCTCGGTTTCCAGGTAATTCTCGTAGAAATGCTCCTGTTGCAACGAGCTGTTGAAACCGATGAAGGAGCGCATCGGGATGCGGACCGCGAAATCGCGGTCGTGGATGTCGAGAATGCCGGAGGCCGAGCGGTTGGCGGCGGTGATCCGTTCCATCGGGGCATCGCTCACGAAGCTCACATCGCTTTTCTTCAGCGCGTAGAGCTCCCGTTGCCCGAAGGCGAACGCACAAACGGAAAGTGCGGAGGCGAGAAGGAGAAAACGCATGCTCGGCGCTCGGATGAACGCCGTGAAAGTAAGCGGGCGGTCACCGGGCGAGCACCAACCGGCACGCGCGACGTTGGTCTTCTCTTTCCGCTGCGAGGACATATATGCCGGAAGCAAGAGACACGAGAACGGTCGTCTGCCCCTCTCTCAAGGCTCTGCCCCTCCAGCATGTGCGACCCATTCCGTCCGTCAACACCAAGCGTTCACCAAGAACGCAACCTCCGATGTTCAACCTTCCGTCGGTGAACCAGGCCGATAAGCTGCTCTCATCCCCTGCCCCGCTCCCCACTGAGGTGGACAGGCATGTGGTCTCGGCAATGAACCGCGTCGTAGAAGTCAGTGAATCGAGCAATGGGGAGAGCGCAGTGGCATCGTCGAGCACGTGGTAGCGCAGCCACAGGTCGGTGATATCGGTGACCGCAGCATGTTGCTGTCCACGCGAGATGGTGAGGTCCGGACCACAGGTGAGTTCGCCGAATGAACAGGTGAAGCTGTCATCACCGAAGTAACAATGGCCGCCGCCGGTGATGTTCACGAATGCCTTGCAGGGCACCGTGAGCGCCGCGTACATCGGTGCGCTGTGGTCGGCGATCGGCGTCACGCAATCCTCGCTGGCGGCGAAAACGAGCGTAGGCACTTGCACCAATGACGCAGCGGCAACAGCGCTGGGGTTGGTTTCAGCGGGCGCGAAGGTGACCAATGCACGCAGAGCCGGATTGCTTGCGGAACCGAGAAATGCTGCACCGCCTCCCATGCTATGGCCCATCAGGACCGTGGCGGGCAACACATGCTGATAAAAAGGACTGGCGACATCATCGTTCGCCAAGGCCAAGGCGCTCCCCAAGAAGGCCAGATCCGCTCCGAATGCTGCGTGATCCGGCGCGAAGCCTGCTTCTGTGGTCGGCAAGGCCACGATATAGCCCAGCGGCGCATAGTGCTCCCAGAGGTAGGTGTACGCATCCACCGTCATGACGAAGCCGTGGCCGATGACGATCACGGGGTATGCACCCTCGTTCACGGGTACAGCATCCCCTGGCGTGGCCGCCGGATAATGCAGTTCGCAAGGCACATCGCGATCGCGGTCGGCGTCATAAAAGGTCATCGCCATGGAACCGATGGCGTAGGGCTGTGCGGAAAGCGCAACGGGAAGAAGGAGCAGGCTGAATAGGTAGAGGTACTTCATGGGCAGGATAACAACAGAACCGGGATGAAGTTCGCACCTGACAACGGAACCGACCGTTGGATTCCATCGCCGAGAAGAGCATGACACCCTATTCGTCCTCTGCTGACATCGTTTGGAACGCGAAGCTCGCCTACGCGCCTAAGGGCGCTTCGGCTTCATCTGCTCCAACACGTGCTTCCAAAGGAATGCTCGTCCAGAGCCGGTCTTCAGGTACTTCTCAAAGCGGAAAGCCACATACTTGTCCGGGAACACGCAATGCCACATCAGACGCAATGGTCTTCGACCAGCCGTGGCCGGTACTTCACCACGCTCATGTCGGCCCTGCCGTTCTTGAAGATCCGAGGTACAGCCCGTATAGAGGTCTCCGTCAGAGCACAGGAACACGTAGACGAACCAGGTTGGTGGCGGACTTTGTCCGCCGGAGCTCGCCGGAGCATCGGGTGCGTCCTCTGCTGACATCGTTTGGAACGCGAAGCTCGCCTACGCGCCTAAGGCGCTTCGGCGAGCGAAGGCGGAGAGGGAGGGATTCGAACCCCCGGTACCCTTGCGAGTACTTCTGTTTTCGAGACAGACCCATTCGACCACTCTGGCACCTCTCCTTTCAACCGCCATAGCTCGCAGAGCGAAGGCGGTTCGCATTCTAGATCCCCAACCTTTGGTGATTAAGGGGCCGCGAAGATAGAAGTGCTGACGGACCGGCGTTCCGCAAGGATCGACGGGCATCGGCGTTACTTCGCGGACCTTGACCCGATGCGCGCCATGCCCCTGATCGGCCTCTACGCCCTTGCCTTGGCCTGCACCAGCAGCCGACCGGTCGCGGACCACGAGCCGGACTACTGGGCCCCGCAGGAACTCGTCTGCGAGGACCGCGTGTACAGTCCCACGATACATGCCGTTCAGTTCTTCAAGAAAGGCTTCGAACTGGCACCGCCCGTGATCGAACTCGGGGCGCAGGATCCGCTGGTGCTCCGCTTCGATGATCTGCAGCCCGATCCGGAGCAGCTCTCCTACACCATCGTCCACTGTGATGCGCAATGGAAGCCGAGCGACCTGCTGACCAACCAGTACATCACCGGTGCACCTACGGATTTCGTTTCCCCGGCGGAACAAAGCCGCATGACGCTCCAGCCCTTCATCGAGTACACGGTGGAAGTGCCCAACGAGTTCATGCGCCCGGCCATCGCGGGCAACTACCTGCTGAAAGTCTTCCGCAACAACGATCAGGAGGACCTGCTCCTTACGCGGCGATTCCTCGTCTTCGAACAGCGGCTCGATGTGCAGGCTTCCATCCAGGCGAGCCGTGATGTGGAATTGCGCGACATCGCCCAGCAGGTCGACCTGGTCGTGCGCTACCCTGGCGTGCAGGTCTCCGATCCGTTCAGTGATATCAGCGTGACCATCCTGCAGAACATGCGCTGGGACGATGCGCGCACGGGTTTCAAACCGAAGTTCCTGCGCGACCATGAGCTGGTGTACGACTATCCCAAGGAAGGCCTGTTTCTGGGCGGAAGCGAATGGCGCGTGTACGACCTGAAGAACGTGCGCTACGTCACCAACGAGATCCAGCGCATCACGCGTTCACCCGACGGACTGGACGAGGTCTTCCTGCTGCCCGACCAGAAGCGCAACATCCGCGTGTATGTCGAAGAGCCGGACATCAACGGCAAGCAGTTCGTGCGCAACGACATGATGGACGGCGACCCGCTCGGTGCGGACCATACGTGGGTGGACTTCACCCTGAAGCTCGATGGACCGGTGAGCAGTGGCGACATTTATGTGTACGGCGGCTTCAGCGACTTCCAATGCCAGAAGGAGTACCGCATGGTGTGGATGCCCGACCTGAAAGCCTATACCCTGCGCGCCAAGATCAAGCAGGGCTTCGTGAACTACTGCTACGCCTACCTCCCTGCCGGAGCCGATAAACCCGACCTCACCACGATCGAAGGCTCGCATTTCCAGACGGAGAACGACTACCTGATCCTGGTATATGTGAAGGATTACTCGCTGCGTTGCGATCGCTTGCTGGGTCTTCGGTTCGTGAACAGCCGGAGAGGATAGCAAGCTACAAGACACAAGTCTCAAGCTTCAAGACACAAAGCCTCGCACTTGACGCTTGAGACTTGAAGCTTGTTCAGTTCTTCACCAAGCGCACATAGCGCTTCAACCGGCCGAAGTCGATCACGTAGATCCCGGCGGCGAGTGTGCTCACATCCAACAAGGCACGCGGCTTCAATGTGCCACTGGCGATCAAGAGCCCGGCTTCGGAAAGGACCATGAAGGGTTGGGGCTCGTTGAAGTCGAGGTCGATGCGCACGAGCCCATCGGTCGGATTCGGTACCGCGTTGATGGTCTGGTAGGTGGCTTCTTCGCTGATGCTGTTGGAACAACCATCGACCTGGGGAACGATCACCGTATTGCTACCGCTGTTCGGGATGCACACACGGTTGTGTACCGCATCGTAGTCGATGTCCGCAGGGCTGCTGAGGCCTGAGCCGATGAGCGTTTCCGCCGGTGCGGTGAAGGTGGGCTCGAAGCGGGTGATGCGGTTCGGGGACCACGACGCCACCAGGATGTTGCCATTGCAATCCAGCGTGATGCCATCGATATTGGTCAATGCTGTGGTGAAGGAACTGAGCTCCGCGCCCGTTTCGCGATCGTAGCTGCGGATGCGCGCGCTGCTTCCCCAAAAGGCGACCCACAGCTTGTTCAATGTGGGGTCGTAGACGATCCCGTTCGGTTTCTGGGCGGTGCTGGGGATCAGTGTATTGAAACTTACATCATCCGGGTTGATCTTGAGGATGGTGAAGTCATTGAAATCGGTGGCGTAGAGGAAGTGTCCATCGGTGGCGAGGCCGTTGAGAAAGGTGCCGTTCACATCGATGTCGAACACTTCCTCGCCGGTGCTGGTGAGGTAGCCTTTCACGTTCCCGCCCACGCAGGCGAAGAGCGTATCTCCTTTCAGCTCGATGCCGTAGGGCGCACCGCTGATACCGGTAACGAAATCCGTGACCGTTCCGTCCTGCGCGCGCTGCTTGATGCTGTTGCTCCCGGTACAGCTGACGAAGTAACGGTCACCGACGGGGTCGTATTCCACGCTCTCGGGTCCGCTGTACTGGGCATTGCCGACACAACCGGCGAGCAATGGAACGATGAAAAGTTGGCGCATTGGGCGTTCTGGATGGCGGCGCAAACTATCGGGCGGCACCTATGCGGTTCCAGTAACGACGGGGGAATTGTGAACAGTCGCCGACGAATCGGGCGTTCCGGGCGACCGACCTGAGCAGCCAACCGTCCGTCACATACCCTTCGACCGCGCACATTCCACTTTCCGCGCCGGGACGGGCGGTCCACATTTGGCCACCCTTCGTCCGCCGAAGTCCCGATATGGTCGGGACGAAGGCGGATCCAACCCATGGACCGCGCGATCGACCCTCGTCCGGCCCGCCGCAAGCGCATGATCGCGCTTGGCTGCGTGGGCGGCATCGCGCTGCTGGTCATCGCGTTCTGGAGCAGTTCGTTCACTACCAGCCGTGTGCGTGTGGAAGAAGCCAAGCTCCAGATCGGCACCGTGGAGAAGGGCATGTTCCGAGAGTTCATTCCCGTGACCGGCACCGTTCAGCCGATCCAGACGGTCTTCCTCGATGCCTTGGAAGGCGGCACGGTGAAACAGCGCTTCGTGGAGGACGGCCACATGGTGAAGACCGGTGAGCCGATCATCGAGCTGAGCAATCCGCAGTTGCACATGGACGCGATCAACCGCGAGGCGCAGCTGCTCGACCAGCAGAACAACCTGCGCAACACGCGGCTGGCGATGGACCAGCAGACCACCCGCCTGAAGGACGAGCTCCTGAACCTCGATAAGGATCTGAAGCGCCTGGAGCGGGACGCCTTGGTGGATGAGCGACTGGTCAAGGACTCGTTGCTCGCGCGGAACACCTTCATGAGCAACAAGGAGAACCTGCACTACATGCGCGAAAAACGGAAGCTCGTTGCCGCCAACGTGCGCAGCGATTCGCTGTTCCGCATGAGCCAGGTGGGATCGATCACGAACAACCTCGCGCTGATCGACCAGAACCTGAAATTCCTGCGCGAGAACCTGCAGAACCTGGTGGTGAAAGCCCCGATCGACGGCCAGTTGAGCGGATTGAGCGTGGAGATCGGCCAGACCAAACAACGTGGCGAACGGATCGCGCAGATCGACGTGCTGGAGAGCTTCAAGGTGCGGGCACGCATTCCCGAGCACTACGTGAGCCGTGTGAGCGCCGGGTTGCAAGGCACCTTCACGCATGCCGGAAAGGAACACGCGATCGAGGTCTTCAAAATATACCCCGAGGTGAGCAACGGCGAATTCGACGTGGACCTGCGCTTCACCGGAGAAAAGCCCGCTGTGCGGCGTGGCCAGACCTTCCAAGTGCGCCTGCAACTGAGCGAGGACATGCAAGCCGTGATGCTCCCGCGAGGCCCCTTCTTCCAGGACACCGGCGGACAATGGGTCTACGTGTTGGATGCCGAAGGCACCGCCACCAAACGTGAGGTGAAACTCGGCCGCCAGAATCCGGACATGTATGAAGTGCTCGAAGGCCTCGCACCCGGCGACCGTGTGGTGACGAGCCGCTACGTCTCCTTCAACAACGCCGATGAACTTTTGATCCAGTAACGCAAGGGTGTTGCACGCATCGCCCCAACCCATACCACATGAGCCTCCTGAAAACCACATCCCTCTCCAAAGTCTATCGCACGGACACCGTAGAGACCACCGCATTGAACGCTGTGGACATCTCCATCGCACAAGGCGAGTTCGTGGCCATCATGGGCCCGAGCGGCTGCGGCAAGTCGACGCTGCTGAACATCATCGGCCTGCTCGATTCGCCCAGCAGTGGGCAGTACTTCGTGAACGGCGAGGACGTGAGCGGCTACAACGAGCGCAAGCGCGCGGAGGTGCGCAAGAGCACGATCGGCTTCGTATTCCAGAGCTTCAACCTGATCGATGAGCTGACGGTGGCGGAGAACATCGAGCTGCCGCTGATCTACACGGGCCTCGGCAAAGCGGAACGCAAACAGCGCACCCAAGCGGCCATGGACCGCATGAGCATCGCGCACCGCGCCAAGCACTTCCCGCAGCAGCTCAGTGGCGGTCAGCAGCAACGCGTGGCCATTGCGCGCGCCGTGGTGAACTCGCCCAAACTCATCCTCGCCGACGAACCCACGGGGAACCTCGACAGCGCCATGGGCGAAGAGGTGATGAACTTGCTCACCGAACTGAACAAGGCGGGAACCACGATCATCATCGTTACGCACAGCCTGCGCGATGCGGGCTACGCGCAACGCACGATCAAGCTGTTGGACGGGAAAGTGGTGGATGCCGCCGTGCCGGCGACCACACTGCTGTAGCCGGATCAGCCCCGGCCAGCCGCTGCGCCGGAGAAGAGTTTCTCGGAAGCCATCCGCGTACCCTCCACCCGCGCCTTGATCTTCGCGAAAGCGATTTCGCGCGTGGTGGACACATCGTCGCAGAACGGAGAAAAACCGCAATCATCCGTGGTGCCCAGCTGCGCGAGCGGGATGAATTCGGCGGCCTCCAGTACACGGTCGCGCACCTGCTCGGCGGTTTCCACGTTCCTGGAAAGAACGTCCGTTACACCAACGAAGACCATCTGATCGGGCTTGAGGTATTTCTTGATGGTGGCCAGCACGCCTTTGCGATCCTTCTCGCTCGCGAGCTGCAGGTAGAAATTGCCGACATGCAGCTGGAAGAGCTTCGACAGCAAGCCTTCGTACGGGATGTCCGCGCTGTGCGTGGAGTCATGGTCCCCGCCGGGGCACACATGCACACCGAGCTTCTTCTTCTCTTCGGCGCTGAAGCGGTCACAGACCCTGTTGATCAGGTCAACGAATTGTTGCAATACGCCGCCTGAAGGATCGAGCTTCAATGAAAGGCGACCTTCCGTGAAATCGATCTGCACCTTGTGCGCACCGCGATCGAGGCAACGGCGGATATCCTTCTCGCACTCGCTCACCAGGTCCGCGATGAAGGCGTCGCGCGAGTAGCCTGGAATGCCTTCGGCAGGATAGATCAGGCTCAAGGCCGAGGCGGAGATGACCGCCTGCTTCACGGGGAGCTTGGTGCGTTGTTGTGCTTCGGCCAAGTAGCTGTCCGCATAGGTGGCGAAGCGGAACGGCCCCTTGGTGAGCAGCGGCAACTGGCGGTGGTGGCCATCAGCGAAATCGATGCGCATGCCGCCGGCAGCGATCTGGTCGGAGCCATCGAGCGGATAGGTGGCGAAGCTGGACTTGCGCTGCTCGCCGTCTGTGATCACCGGCGATCCGGTGGCTTCGAACTTCGTGATGGTCTCTGCCAATGCATCGTTCTGCAAGCGCTGCACCTCGCTGGCGGGCGCTTCCGTGGTGATGGCCTTGATCAGTGCGTCCGGCCGCGGGATGCTGCCGATGGGTTCGGTCTGGAGGTTCATGGGATGGGGGGTTGGAGAGACGGAACCGAAAGATACCGATAGCCTCGGAAGCTTCGGATGTTTCGTGCGGATAGGGCCAGAAGATCCGTGGATGCGCGTATCAAGGCTCCCGTCGGGGACTTTTCGGCCACCCGGAGGTGAAACCCACGATCCGCAACATGGTCTGCGACCGCTGCAAAGCGGCGGTGAAGTGAGTGTTCGATTCACTAAGCCTGCCTGTGGTACACATCGAGCTCGGCGTGGTGGTGCAGGAATGCGGGCCCCGCCGGGAAGAGCTTGATGCCCTGCGCGCGGGGCTCCGGTCCGAGGGTTTCGAACTGGTGGACGACCGCGACGCCACCACCATCGCACGCATCAAGGCGGCCATTGTGAAGCTGGTCCACCATGACGGGACAGCAGGCCGCGTGGAACTCAGCGAGCACTTGAGCGATGCGCTGCACAAGGAGTACTCGGGCATGTCCTCGCTCTTCACCCAAGTGGAAGGGATCACCAATGAGTTGTACTTCCTGCTGCAACGCATGGAGCGTGTGAAGGAGCTGGTCAAGTATGGCGAGCTCACCCTGAGCGGGATCGCGGTCCGCACCGGCTTCAGCAGCCTGGCGCACCTGAGCGCGCAATTCAAGAAGCTCACCGGCATGACGCCCTCGACCTTCAAGGCGATGGGCTTCGGGCGCACGCCGCTCGACCGCGTGGGCGATCGATGTGAACCGTTCCGAAGAGGATGTAACGCGCCAGGCAGGGGGTGCAGGAACTTTTGCGTCGTCGAACAACAAACACAAACGACGCCATGAAAACCCAAATGAAGTCGGCCGAACAGGCCCAAGCCAACTGCAGCAACACGAGCTGCACCTGCACCCGCGGCATCACCTGCCCCGGCGAAGGTTGCGACTGCCGCAAGTAGACCGGCCAGTGGGGGCGGAAAAGTCCGGCCCCGCGCGGCAGGGCTTAACCATTCATCACGCCCGTAACCTCATCGCACCTTCTCCTTTCTTCGCCACATCGCACTGCGGACCTTGCCCGCATGTGGAAGAATTACCTGCTCATCGCCTGGCGCACCCTGAAGCGCGACAAGCTCTTCGCCACGCTGAACATCATCGGGCTGGCCATCGGCATCGTGGCGTGCATGCTCATCTACATCTACGTGCAGGATGAGTTGAGCTTCGACGCGCACCACGCGAAAGCGGACCGGATCTACCGCATCCAGTCCCACTTCAACTTCGGCGACCAGAGCGACGACTTCGGGCTGACGCAGTTCGCCATGGTGCCCACGCTGCTCAATGAATATCCGGACATCGAGAGCGGCAGCTGGCTGTACCAGCTGAACAAGTGCACCTTCACCTACCAGGGGCAGAACTTCATCGAAGATGAAGGCTACTACGCGGACACCTCATTCTTCCGTACCTTCGACTATCGCTGGCTGCGCGGTGGACCGCACGCGCTCGATGAACCGGACAACCTGGTGATCACACGACGGCTGGCCAACGAGATGTTCGGCAGCGAAGAGCCGATGGGGAAGCTGGTCGAACGCAACGGCCGCACCTTGAAAGTGGCGGGCGTCATCGACGAGAACGCGTACAACACGCACATCGTACCCGGTTGTTTCCTGAGCCTGCTCGGCATGCCCCCGCAAGCGAAGGAGCAGCTGATGGGCGGCTGGGGACAGGTGAGCAGCTATGGCTACCTCGTGCTCGCACCGGGCAGCACGGCCGAGGGCTTCCAGCCGAAGATGGACTCCCTCATGAAGAAGTACATCCTCCCCTACTGGCAGCAGGACGCGGGTTTCACGGGGACGATGCGTTTCAACCTGGAGCCGCTGCGCGACGTCCACTTCAACAACGAACTCATCTACGACACGCCCAAGAAGGGCAACCGCGCGTACGTCACGCTGTTCAGCATCGTAGCGGTGCTCATCCTGGCCATCGCGTGCATCAACTACATCAATATGAGTACAGCGGACGCAACGCGCCGCGCGAAGGAGGTGGCGCTGCGGAAAGTCAGCGGTGCGCAACGCGGGCAGCTCGTGGCGCAGTTCATCGGTAGCAGCGTGCTCATCGCGCTCATCGCCATCGCCGTAGCGCTGGTGCTGTTGAAGCTCGCCCTGCCGGTGTTCAACGACCTGAGCGGGAAATCGATCGGCATCGCTCACGTGCTCAACGGCGGCTTCCTCATGGTGATCGCCCTGATCGTGCTCGTGATCGGCGTGCTGGCCGGCAGCTACCCGGCGTTCTTCCTGTCGCGCTTCCCGCCACAACTGCTGCTGAAGGAAGGAATTGCCGGATCGGGCAAGCAACGCGTGCGGAAGGTGCTCATGGGCGCCCAGTTCGGGATCGCGTTGTTCATGGTGGTCGGCACCCTCGCCGTATTCGCGCAACTGCACTGGTTGCGCAACAACGATATGGGGCTGCGCAAGGAGAATGTGCTGCTGATCAAGATGCCGTCGCCGCATCCTGAGGACACCTTGAAATGGGATGCGCTCCGCCCCTTGAAAACCGAACTGGCGCGCGAGAGTTTCGTGCAAGGCTCCGCCTTCGCGGACAATACACCGGGCGGGGGAACGCAGCGGTGGGTCCTTCGCGCGAAGACGCCCCAAGGCGCGGTGGACAAGCCGCTTCCCGCCATGAGCTGCGATGCCGATTACCCGGCGCTGATCGGTATGGAGTTCACCATGGGCCGCACCTTCGACCCGAAGATCCCTACGGACCAGGATGGCAGCATCATCGTGAACGAGTCGCTGGTGAAAGCGTTCGGTTGGAGCGACCCACTGAACGAGAAACTGTACATCCCGGGCGACAGCGTGGACCAGGAGCTGAGGATCATCGGCGTGGTGAAGGACTTCCACTACGCGAGCTTGCACACGCCCATCGAGCCCATCGCCATCTTCCAAGGCAACCCGCGCTACGGTGTGAACAACCTTCTGCTGCGTCTGGCACCGGGTGATGTGCAGGACCAACTCAAAGCGTTGGAAGGCCGCTTCAAGGCCATGCAGCCGAACGCACAGTGGGACGCGACCTTTCTCGACACGCGCATCGCCGAGCTCTACCAAGCGGAGGACAAGCTCTTCCGTGTCTTCACCGCATTCGCCGTGCTCACCATCGTGCTCACCGTCATGGGCCTTTATGGTCTCGCGTACTTCACCGCCAAGCAGCGCACCCGCGAGATCGGCATCCGCCGCGTGATGGGCGCACCCCTCTTCGACATCGTACGCCGCATGAACCGCGAGTTCGTGGTGCTGCTCGGGCTGTCGCTGGTCGTAGCGTTCCCGCTGGCGTTCTACGCGATCGGCCGCTGGCTGGAAACTTTCGCTTACCACACCAGCATCTCGCCGGTGCTCTATGCGGCGGCGTTGCTGCTCACGCTCGTGGTGACCGTGCTAACCGTGAGCGTACAGGCTTATCGCGCAGCGGTGGCGGACCCTGTGAAAGCGTTGAGATACGAGTAGCCGACATACGCCTTCCCGAGTATCCCGCCCGCCTCCTGGTCCGACGGTCGCGACGATCAGCTAGTGCAGTGCCCTAACGACCGAGGTGATCAGCACAGCGAGGAGGACCACCAACAACACCCATAGCGGGCGGCGGTCCTTCACCCGATAGTTGCGGCTCATCGGGTCGGACACCGGCCTGGGAGGCCACTGCCGTCGGTACGTATCCTTCAACCGTTGGAACATCGGTCCGCTGTTCAGGGGTCAAAGGGATGACCGATCGGCATGGAATAGCAACGATCCGGCGGCCGATTTGTGCACAGGCGAGTGAGGATGGCAGGTCTTGCGGCGGGGTCATTCGGATAACCCGGTGCGGACGCTTCACGCCAAGGGATGCCCATCACTCCGCAGAAGGAACGTGAGCCGCTAGGGTTCCTGCAGCCGAGGCGCGCCGTAGGTCTGGACGGCACGGTCCCAATGCTCCCAGATGATCCGGTCCTTCACCTCAGCCGGGGTGAGGGTGGCGGACGCCCAGTTCCCATGTTCCGAACCGAACACGAGCACGGGCCCGAAGAATGGCCGGTCCATCGTCTTTCCCATGAACCGGAAGCGGGCGGGATGCTCGGTCTCGTGCTCGCCATCGTCCATGACGAGGCAATGCTCCTTGGCATATTCAACAGTGCTGGTGTGCGCCGTGCCGAGCAAGGCTGGAACGGCCTCGGGCTCCACTTGGACGGATTCAACGGTGCACCGCTGCGGGTCGATCATCAGGCGTTGAGGGAGGAAATGTCTGGCATCGGGTCAAGGTAGGCCCTCAGGGGAAGGATCGGTGCGACAACACGGAAATAAAGGCACGCCTTGCGGGGCGCGGACTTTATTATGCCTCCATCGTCGGCCACAGGTGCGTTGGGGCCTACCTTGCGCCCATTCCCCGGTGCTTTTGCCGGGATCAACAAGCCCCGGTTCCGGCCGGGACGCAATACAAGCAGTACGATGTCAAGCGGTACAGTGAAGTTCTTCAACACGGAGAAAGGTTTTGGTTTCATCACCCCGGATGAGGGTGGAAAAGACGTCTTCGTGCACAAGTCCGGGACCCGGGCGGCGCTCTACGAAGGTGACAAGGTCACGTTCGAAGTGGAGCAGAGCCCAAAAGGCCTCAACGCGGTGAACGTGGAGAAGGCCTGAGGACCTCCTCAAGCGAAACAGCGAAGCCCTGGCGAAAGCCGGGGCTTCGTCGTTGATGGCATCGATACAACCGTTCATCACGCGCACAACGCCAGCGCACGAAAGGCTTCTACCCCGGCGAAGAGGAAAGCACCTTGCGGCCCCTTGTCGCCCCTATGCTGAAGAACGTCCTCCTCACGAGCTTGCGCAATCTGGCGCGCAACAAGCTCTACACGCTGATCAACCTGCTCGGGCTGGCCACCGGCATCGCGTGCTTCGTGCTCATCGGTCTCTATGTGCGGTATCAGCGTGACTTCGATCGCTTCGTGCCGAGCGCCGAACGCGTGTACCGCGTGGTGGGAGAGATCGAGATGGAAGGCCAGGGCGAGCATAGCAGCAGCATGGTCTTCGGTCTGGGCCCCACCCTGCTGCACGATCATCCGGAACTGATCGAGCGCCAATGCCGCTGGTTCGACTTCCAGGACCCTCAGCACTCGCTGAAAGTGGGCGACAGCCTGAGCACGAACAAGCTCTTCACCGAGACCGGTCTGTACCTGGTGGACAGCACTGTCTTCGACCTGTTCGACTATCCGTTGAAGGTGGGCGATCCGAGAACGGCGCTGGCCAAGCCTGGCAGCATCGTACTCTCCCAAGCGCTGGCGAAGAAATACTTCGGCGATGAGGACCCGATGGGGCAGATGATGAAGTGGGACAACGCGATGGACGTGCAGGTGACGGGCATCCTCGGGGAGATCCCGCGCAACTCGCACATCTCCTTCGAAGGACTCGTGAGCATGGGCACCATCCTGCAATTCTGGAAGAACATCGAGACCCGCAACTGGGTGTGGAACCCGTGTTGGACCTATGTGCGCCTGAAGGAAGGGATCAGCAAGGCGGAGGTGGACAGGGTCTTCCCGGACTTCATCCAGAAATACTACCCGGATTTCCTGCGTGACCAGATCGGCCACGAACTGCAGCCGCTCACGGACATCCACCTCACCTCGAAGCTCGACTTCGAGATGCACCAGAACGGCGACAAGGGCAGCGTGAACATCCTGTGGGCGATCGGCTTCTTCATCATCGTGCTGGCGGGCGTGAACTTCATGAACCTCGCCACGGCACGCAGCGCATACCGCGCGCGGGAAGTCGGCGTGCGCAAATCGAGCGGTGCCACGCGCGGACAACTGATCGGCCAATTCCTGATGGAGAGCGTGGTGATGAGCCTGCTCTCGGCGCTCATCGCCTTGGGGCTGATCAAGCTCCTGATGCCCGCGTTCAACGAGCTGGCGGGCGAGGCCATACCGCTGCCCTCAGCGCTGGTGCCGGGCGTACTGGGCATCGCGGTGATCGTCGGTCTGCTCAGCGGCATCTATCCGGCCTTCTTCCTTTCCTCCTTCCAACCGGCCGTGGTGCTGAAAGCGAACGCGGCGGGCACCTCGCGCGGGCAAGCGCTGCGCAAGGCGTTGGTGGTGGTGCAGTTCGCCATCGCGCTCGTCCTCATCATCGGTACCGTGTTCGTGAAGAAGCAGCACGACCATCTGCGCACCGTGGACCTCGGCTTCAACAAGGAGCAGGTCCTGCTCATTCCTGTGCGCGGACCGATGGCCGATGTCTACACCGCCGTATTCCCGGAGCTGAAGAACATCCCCGGCGTGAAGGCGGTGTCTTGGGCGAACGACATCATCGGCAAGAAGCACAACACGCACGAGTTCAACTGGGGCGATATGGCGCAAGGCAAGTGGACCTACCTGCCTGCGCTCTACTGCAACCCCGACTTCCAGCAGGTGATGGACATCAAGCTGCTCGCGGGCCGCTGGTTCTCCCGTGAATTCCCGGGGGATGATTCACTCAGCGTGGTCGTGAACGAGACCTTCGCGAAACAGACGCATCCGGACGACCCGACCAAAGCGATCGGCGACCGCATGGACACACCGCACGGCGACGAGCGTATCATCGGGGTGACCGAGGATTTCTCCTTCGATCCGTTGTTCAAGGCCGTACAGCCCTTCGTCTTCGACATGTGCCAGCCTTACGACCGCGAGCAATGGATCCGCTACCTCTACTTGCGTCTCGAACCGGGTGATCCCAGCACGGTTATCGCCGCCGCGCGCCAAAAGTGGAATGCGCGCACCACGCAGTTCCCCTTCGAATACCAGTTCCTGGATGAGCAGCTCGACGGCCAGTATGAGCAACAAGGCCGCTTGGCGAAGCTCGTGGGCATCTTCTCCTTGCTGGCTGTCTTCATCGCGTGCCTCGGCCTCTTCGCGCTCGCCTCATGGACGGCCGAGAAGCGCACAAGGGAGATCGGCATCCGGAAAGTCATGGGTGCGGACACGATGCGCATCACGTACCTGGTGACGCGCGACTTCTTGTTGCTCGTGCTGCTGGGTGCGCTGGTGGCCATGCCGCTAGCATGGTTCGGCGTGGGCCGCTGGCTGGAGAACTTCGCTTTCCGCACGGCCATAGAACCCTTGGTCTTCGTGCTCGCCGCCTTGGTTGTGCTCATGATCGCCACGCTCACGGTCAGCTTCCGGGCGATACGTGCCGCGCAGACCGATCCCGTGCGTGCGCTACGGCACGAGTGAACGAGTGAGGCGCACCTGCGAAGGAGATCGACCGCCGATGTTCGGCTGTCCACGGAAGAACCGCGCTGATCCGCGGCGAAGACTACTTTTCCCACATGCGCTGGGCCCTTCGTGCGTTCTCCGTCGCGCTGCTCATGGCGGCAGCCCTGGTGTGCCGCCCCCAATCGGACAGTGACGCGGTGGAAAGTTCGTTCGAGCTCGACCGGTACGACCTGCTGGACCGCACCACCGAAGTACCGGGTGTCGGGCATGAAGTACCGGGCATCGACCTGGTCAAAAAGGGCACACCGCGCTGCATGGCCGGGGATGACAGCTTGTTCGCCTCGCGCGCATTCGATGATTCATCATGGCCGGAGCCCGGAACGGTGGAAGACAGTGCGATGCCACCGGGCAGGATCCACTGGATGCGTGTGCATGTGGAAGTGGCGGCCGAACTGAAGGAGCAGCCCCTTTTCCTGGACGTGTCATGCAACGGGCATGTATCCGTCTACGTGAACGGAGAGGAGGTCCTGCGAGCGGGAAGTCCCTCCGCCGAACCGTGCGCGTCCGACACCCCCGATGGCGAACATCCGCGCTTGGTTGTTCCGATCGCCTTCTCCGGCGATGGCCTGGAGACCATCGCCGTGCGCATGGACCTTGGCGAAGGCCACAGCGGACCACGTCCGGAACTGCGCATGACCCTTCATGACCGGCGCATCGATGGCATCGTTCAACAAGGCAACCTGCACGCGGGAACCTTCATAGGCATCAACCTCATCATTTTCCTGCTCGCCATCATTCTCTGGTCCTTCGATCGCACGGACCACAATTGGTTGTTGCTGGCATGCATCACGCTCATCACCGCCTGCCGGTCGTTCACGTTCGCCTCGGGCAACTGGGATATCGGCCTGGACCGGTCCACGCATTCCGTTATGGAGATCGCGTCGGAGGCGCTCCGCTTCTGGCCCTCCTACCTGCTGCTGCTGCTGCTCCGCCGCCTGCTCGGCATGGAGCGGTGGAAGCGCGCGAAGTTCTACGCCGTAGCCATGGTACTGGTCACCATGGGGATGATCGCGGGGGGCATCCTGGGTGGCATCGAATTCGACGAGAACGAAGTGAAGGCATCGGCCCTCATGGTGTCCCTTTTCGTGGCCATCACGATCGGTGCGGTCATCGTGGGGATAGCGCTGGTCGGGCTCTTTGTCCAAGTAGTACGCTTGGGCACCAAATTGCTGCGCTCGCATGGCTACGTCCGCTGGATCGGTGCCGGAGCCCTGTTCAGCAGCCTTTCCACCTGGTTCTTCTCCATCCTCATCGGCTTGGCGCACTTGCCGAAGTCATCCTGGTTGGCCACCGTTTCGGACTACTTCAACTACGTGGGGTTGACCGTCTCCGCCGCCGTGTTCATGGCGATCCGTTCGGCGCATCAGAACAGGGCCGTTGCCCGTCAGCGCGATGACCTTGACCGAGAAGTGCACGAACGCACGGCGGAACTGCGCCAGGAACGCGACCGGTCGGATGAGCTGCTGCTGAACATCCTGCCGCACGAAGTGGCCGAAGAGCTGAAGCGGACCGGGGCCGCGGCCGCCAAGCACTTCGACCAGGCCTCGGTGCTCTTCACGGACTTCAAGGGCTTCACCACGATGAGCGAGCAAGTGGGCGCGGCGGAATTGCTGGAGGAGCTCAATACCTGCTTCAAGGCATTCGACGACATCATCGGCGCGCACGGCGTGGAGAAGATCAAGACGATCGGCGACGCCTATATGTGCGCCGGCGGGCTCCCTGACCCGAAGACCTCCTCCCCCGCCGATGTGGTGTTCGCCGCATTGGAAATGCAGGCCTTCATGGAAAAGCGCCGCGTGGAGCGGGAGGCGCAAGGCAAGCTGGCCTTCGCCATGCGCGTGGGCATCCACACGGGTCCGGTGGTGGCTGGCATCGTCGGCGTGAAGAAGTTCCAGTACGACATCTGGGGCGATACCGTCAACACGGCATCCCGCATGGAATCCTCCGGGGAGGTAGGGCAGGTGAACATCAGCGGGAACACCTACGCACTGGTGAAGGACATACCGGGACTGGCCTTCACGCCACGCGGCAAAGTGCAGGCGAAAGGCAAGGGGGAGATGGAGATGTTCTTCGTTCGCCGAAGCGGTGAAGCCGGGCAGGAGAATTTCGTAGACCGCGCTTGAGGCTTACGGATCAAGGATCGAAGCGGTACACCCACGCCTCGGCGAAGTTCTCCGCAGCCCCTTCCTTCCAGAAGCGCCCGCCGTTCTTCTCGATCACGCGCTGGCTGGCGATGTTGTCGCGTGCCACCTTGGAGGCGACGTATGGCAGATGGTGTGTATTGAACGCCAGATCGAGCATGGCGCGGACGGCTTCGGTGGCATAACCCTTCCCCCAATGCTCGCGCATCAGGCGATAGCCCATGAGCACCTCGCCATCAGCGTAGCGCCGCAAACTGCAACGGCCGATCCAGTGGCCTTCGGTCGACTCGATCGCCCAACGGCCGATGCCAAGCGGCAACATGTTCCCGATATCCGCGATCCACTTTCGCGCGGCATCCTGATCGACGAAGGGGACATCATGCACATGCTTCAGTACGTCCGAATCGCTGTTGAGCAAAAGGATGTTCTCCGCATCCCCTTCCACCAGGTGGCGCAACAGCAACCGTTCGGTGGAAGCGACGATCATGGGAGCGGTACGTCCTGTATCCGGGTGAATACGGGTTTGCCCTGTGCCAAAATGAGGTCACGTTCCATGTTCGCACCAGGACTTTCACCGATCAGCAGAAGGGCATCACACCCACTGATGACAGCCAACGAAATGCGCATGACGCCCTCATAGCGATCACCGATGTTGGCCTGCTCAAGTACCGGAAGTGCGGCGTTCATGCCGATGACCGGGACATGGCCCATTTCCAGAAGGCGCGCGGCCGCGGCGTTCATCGCATCGAGGTTCGACTTCCGCAGCTCTTCAGTGGATGCGGAGTACGGACCAGCGACGCCGATCACCATCACAAGCGGAACAGTTGGATCACCTCGCCCGGCACTGGTAGCAGCACCTTGCATCGATCACAGGGAACGGACATCTCCCCTCCGCCTTCCCCTTCCGGGAGGTGATAGACGATGACGGTCCGCGCGGAAATGGTGCGGCCCGCCTTCTCGACCGCTTTGATCAAGGCCGGATTCACGAAGGCGAGATCCAGGTCGGTCGCTGCGAGCAATGCGGTCGGATCCTCCGTCAGTCCCGAGAACCAGATGCGTCGGTCATTCCATTGCACCAGATAGGAAGAATGCGGTGCATCCATGTACGGTGTGGTCGTGGTATGAACATAGATCGCCGTCTTCTCCCCAAGGCGTTCGGTGCGGCGCTCCAGCAATTCACCTTCCATGGACGGCATGAAGGTTCGCCCACCGGGCACGGGAGAAGCCGGTTCCGTCGCGTAGAGCACGATATCGTCCACGCCGATCGCCCTGGCCGAAGCTTCATCCGGCGCGTCGGCGTAGAGCTTGAAGCCGTCGAGGTCCAGCCGAACGAGGTTGTTGTTGATGAGCGTGGCCGTGGGCCGCTGGGCATGGGCGGCCGTGCAGGACAGGATGACGGCGATGATCGGAAGGCTGGAACGGAACATCGGGCTGTTGAAAGTCGGTGGCCGAAAGATGCGAAGGGATCCGCCATGCGTTAGACTTGCGGCAACGGCGGTCCTTACCAACACCCGAAACGCATGGCAACGCAGGTAACCCATGATATCCGGATCAGTGTGAAGGCGAAGTATTCGGAAGAACAGAGCGACCCGAAGGTGGGGCGTTTCCTCTTCAGCTACCGCATCCGCATCGAGAACCGGAGCGCGCGTACCGTACAATTGTTGCGCCGTCATTGGCACATCGTCGATAGCCTGTTCGAGCCCCGCGAAGTGAAGGGGCCCGGCGTTGTGGGGGAAACCCCGACGCTCGCGCCCGGCGAACATTTCACTTACGGCAGTTTCTGCGACCTGCGCAGCGGCTTCGGGCGCATGAGCGGCACCTACCGCATGCGGCACACGGACGATGACAGCGCGTTCGATGTGACGATCCCGTCCTTCGACTTGTGCTATCCGGTAGCTGCGAACTGAACGGCGGTTTGAAGCGTTAACGAATGCCAAGCACTCCGCGCTCGGTCGAAGTGGGGCTACTTTTCGGCCCCGATAGAAGAATGGCCCAACACAGAACGACACGCCCGACGCGCGTGCGATGGTCCAGCTTGATGCGGACCGTCTCGCTGGTCATGGCGTTCCAATTGTTCGCGTTGCCACAGATGCTCACCGCCCAATCGGTGGTGGCCATCTACGAGGATAGCGGCTCCCAGCCACCACCCCTGCTCGAGGAAGAAGTACTGAAGCACGCCTGCGCGATCCGCGGGGAAGTGTGCCTGATGGACGTCGGTGCCGTGCTTACGGCGCAATTCCATCAATACGAAGAAGCCATGCGCGATCATCCCTTGCTGGATGTCCCGCATCAGCCGCCCCGTTCCTGAGATAGATGATGGGGCTATGGGCCCCCGCAACACGCACGGTAGCCAACAGTGATCGTCGTCCGACGGTACACTGTCCGTGTCCGCACACATCCATCTCATACCGGAATTCCATGGATCCCCGATCCCTCATTTCTACCTGGCGGAACGACCTGCCATCCTCCATCGTTGTTTTCCTCGTCGCTTTGCCACTGTGCTTGGGCATCGCGCTCGCTTCGGGCGCACCCCTGATCTCCGGCGTCATCGCCGGAACGGTCGGCGGGCTCGTCGTCGGGTTGGCGAGCGGCTCCCAGGTCGGCGTCAGTGGACCGGCCGCCGGGCTCACGGCCATCGTGCTGGCGGCAGCCTCGGACCTGGGCGGCTTCGGGCCCTTGCTCATGGCGGTCATGCTCGCCGGCGTGCTGCAGATCCTTCTCGGCTACATGAAGGCGGGGGTGATCGCGTATTACTTCCCTAATTCCGTGATCCACGGCATGCTGGCCGGCATCGGGATGCTCATCATCCTCACACAGCTCACCCATGCGGTGGGATTCGATGCGGAACCGGAAAGCGATGAGACCTTCCACTACACGGCGATCTCGAGGATGATGGCGGCCATCACGCCCGGTGCGGTGGTGATCACCGTCTCGTGTCTCGCACTGCTTTTGGTATGGCAGCGGCCTTTCATCCAACGGATCAGAACGCTCACCTTCCTCCCCGGTTCCATGCTCGCGGTACTGCTGGGCATGGTGCTGGGCGGTGTGTTCGAAGGCATACCCTCATTGGCCTTGGGAGCGGAGCATTTCGTGGACCTCCCGGACGTGGGCGGCCTCAGCGATCTGCCGCGCCCGCAGTGGAGTGCCATCACCGATCCCCACGTGTGGAAGATCGCTGCCGTTATCGCACTTGTCGCGAGCTTGGAAACACTGCTCTGTGTGGAGGCGACGGACAAGATGGACCCGCTAAAGCGTTCTACCCCGGCCAATCGCGAACTGCATGCGCAGGGGCTGGGCAACCTGGTGAGCGGTTTCCTCGGTGGCCTGCCGGTAACGCAGGTGATCGTGCGCAGCTCGGCGAACATCCAATCGGGTGGTCGCAGCAAGCTCTCCGCTATCCTGCATGGCCTGTTCATCCTGGTGGCGGTGCTGGCCTTTCCCGGTCTGCTGCGCGAAGTGCCGTTGGCGAGCCTCGCCGCCGTGCTCTTGATCGTCGGCTACAAGCTGATCAAGCCTTCGCAGTTCAAGGAAATGTGGCACCAGGGCTTCATGCGCTTCCTGCCCTTCACGATCACCGCCGTTGGTGTGGCATTCATCGATCTGCTCACGGGCGTCGGGCTCGGCATGGCGGTGGCCGTCATCCACATCCTTTGGAAAAACTACCGCGTACCCTTCCATTTCGATCGTGATGCGCATCGCAGGGGCGAACCGATCCGTATCGAACTCAGCGAGGACGTGACCTTCCTGAACAAGGCGGGCATCAAGCGCACGCTGGAAGAACTGCCCCGGGGTTCCCGCGTAGTGATCGACGCCAGCCGTACCGTGGACCTCGACCCGGACGTCGAGGAGATCATCGCGGAGTTCCGGGCGGATGCCCCGGCCCGCGACATCCAGGTCGAATGCACCGGCTTCGGCACGCATCGGCAACAGAACACGAAGGTGCTGTTCCGGCAGGTGATCCTCACCGCCGCGCGCTCTTTCGCATCAAGCAAGAACTGAACATCACCGGTCCTCCGCAGGCCGCATGCGCCGCGTGAGGACCACAACGCTTACTTCCATGAAGAACCGGAACATATCCCTTACTTCGGGCGATCAAGGATCGCTCACCGTCATGGCCCACAACATCGAACGCCCCCACCTCCACCAGGAACTGCTGGAACGCAACCGCGCTTGGAGTGCGCGTATGCGTGTGGAGAATCCCGAGCTTTTCGAGGAACTGGCAAAGCACCAGAGCCCCTTCTTCCTGTGGATCGGCTGCAGTGACAGCCGGGTACCGCCGAACCAGATCACCGGCACCATGCCGGGCGACATGTTCATCCACCGCAACATCGCCAACATGGTGGTGCATACGGACATGAACCTGATGAGCGTGCTGGACTACGGCGTGAACGTGCTGGGCATCGACCACGTGATCGTCTGCGGCCACTACGGCTGCGGCGGCGTGAAAGCGGCGATGGGTCCCGAGTTCGGCGGGCCGGCATCCAGCTGGGTGCGGCATATCCGTGACGTGGCACGTTGGCACCATGAGGAACTGTCCGCGATCAAGGATGAAGAGCAGCGCTTCGACCGGCTCGTGGAGCTGAACGTGGGTGAACAGGTGTACGACCTGAGCCGCACTGCTGTGCTGCGGGAAGCGTGGGACAAAGACCGCAAGATCCAGGTACATGGCTGGGTGTACAGCCTGAGCGACGGCCTGATCAAGGACCTGAAGGTGACCCGCACCAGCTATGAGGCCGAGGACCGCGGCGTGGAAGTGGACTAGGCCGCGGCACCGCTCTTCGGGTACGGGTGAAACCATTGTCCGACGCGCTCGGCGGGTAACTTCGCGCACCCAACCATAAGCATGAGCAACGCCACTTTCACGGTACCCGTCCCGAAGAACGAACCCGTCCTCACTTACGCCCCAGAGACGCCGGAGCGCGCGGCGTTACAGGCTGAATTGGACCGTCGCTTGCGCACGCGCATCGAGGCTCCGATGTGGATCGCCGGGCACGCGATCACCACGAAGGACCTGCGGAAGATGAGCCCGCCGCACAAGCACGCGCACAACCTCGGTTCCGCGCACTTCGGCGAAGCCAAGCATGTGCGCGCCGCCATCGATGCCGCATTGAAGGCGAAGAAGGATTGGGAGAACATGCCTTTCGAGGAGCGCGCCGCGATCTTCCTGAAAGCGGCCGACCTGCTCGCCGGCCCTTACCGCCAACAGATCAATGCGGCCACGATGCTCGGCCAGGGGAAGAATTGCTTCCAGGCGGAGATCGACAGCGCCTGCGAGCTCATCGACTTCCTGCGCTTCAATGTGGCCTACGCGCAGCAGATCTATCGGGACCAACCGGTGAGTTCGCCGGGCGTTTGGAACCGCTTGGAATACCGCGCGCTCGAAGGATTCGTCTTCGCGCTCACGCCGTTCAACTTCACGGCCATCGCGGGAAACCTGCCGAGCAGCTGTGCGCTCATGGGCAATACCGTCGTGTGGAAATGTGCGGACACACAGTGCTACAGTGCACATGTGCTGATGGAAGTGTTCATGGCCGCCGGGCTACCCGCGGGCGTGATCAACCTGATCCATGTCGATGGCGCCGTTGCGGGCGATGTGATCTTCAAGCACAAGGATTTCGCGGGCATCCACTTCACCGGCAGCACGAAAGTGTTCCGTCACATCTGGCAAACGATCGGCAACAACCTGCCGCTGTACCGCAGCTATCCGCGCATTGTCGGCGAGACCGGCGGGAAGGACTTCGTGCTAGCACATCCGAGTGCTGACGCGAAAGTGGTGGCCACGGCATTGAGCCGCGGTGCCTTCGAATACCAAGGGCAGAAATGCAGCGCTGCGAGCCGTGCATATATCCCCGCCAACCTCTGGCCTGATGTGAAGAAGGAACTGCTCGCCGACCTGGCCGATATGAAGATGGGCGACCCGCGCGACTTCAAGAATTTCATCGGTGCTGTGATCGATGAGAAGAGCTTCGACAAGATCAACGGCTACATCACCGGGCTGAAACAGGACAAGAAGAACATCCAGATCATCGCGGGCGGCAAGTGCGACAAGTCCACCGGCTACTTCGTGCAACCCACCGTGGCGGTGACCAAGGACCCGAAGAGCACTACCATGTGCGAGGAGATCTTCGGGCCGGTGCTCACCATCTACGTCTACGGCGAGAACCGCTGGATGGACACGCTGAAGCTCGTGGACTCCACCGGGGAGTACGCGCTCACCGGTGCCGTGATCAGCAACGATCGCGAGAGCATCGTACAGGCCACCGAAGTGCTTCGCCACAGCGCGGGCAACTTCTACATCAACGACAAGCCCACGGGCGCAGTGGTCGGCCAGCAGCCCTTCGGCGGTGCGCGCGGCAGCGGCACCAACGACAAGGCCGGCAGCTACCTGAACCTCATCCGCTGGGTGAGCCCGCGCACGATCAAGGAGACCTTCGTCCCGCCGACCGATCATCGGTACCCGTTCTTGGGGTGAAATAGGGACGTGCTGTGACCGTTAGGTATGCGACTTATCGAAATGCCGAAACGGATACCACCAGCAATTGTGGCGAAGGCGGGACCTCTTCGATCGCTTTGCTTTCACTTCGTGTGCCTGCTTGTCAGCGCGACCGGTCTGGCGCAGAACATCGACACCGTAGGGACCAAGGTGCGCGTGTTCGGGGGCCTCAGCCTTGGGTACAACTTGTATTCAACCACATACTACCAGGGTCACAGCGAACCCAGGATAACACCTTTGTCCGCACGGTTGATGGTGGGTTGGAAGAAGTTGGCGCTCGGCGCGACCTATACGGCTCAAGGAATTCAAGGCCAACTCGTGATCGGGCCCGGACTCGAAGCCGACTGGATCTTCAAGCGTACAGCCTCGCTGGATATCGGGCTGAATATCGGAGCTGGGATAAGGCACTACACGTCCCGAAGCCTTGGCGATCCGTACGCATCGCTGGTGTCCAGCGGCATGTACTTGACTTTCGGAAAGAGTCGCGGCATTCGCGGGAGAGTTGAGCCTGTGTATCAGCATGTGTTCCGAATTGACCATGAGCCAGTGGATATGGTGGCCATGCTCTTCGGCATGGAACTCGGCCCGAGCAGTCGGCCTAAAGTCCCGAGACAAAGGGAGTGGAACGACAAAGGGATCCATGATTCGGACATGGCCGAACAGGACAGTTCTTCCCGTGCGGTTCTCGGCATCTCCGTCTCCCTGTCCACGTTCGCATGGCCATGGGGATACGGGCGTGACGAGTTCGCACGTGCCCCCTCCTACTTGAACGGATATGCTTTTCCGACGAGCTCCGGCCGCGGTATGTTCAGTATCGGTCTCACACTGAAGATCCAAGACACCCATTTCCATGAAGCGCAATTCTCCTTGCGCGACCAGGGCGCCGAACAAGGTCCCTCACAGAACTGGACCAGCTGGTCCAACGAAATGCTCTTCGCTCGCTATCGCTACTTCCGCAGCTTACGCCCGGTGAGTCGGCATTGGTTCAACTTCCTGCCTGGAGCCTACGTCCAGTTCTTCGATCGAAAGGTGCAACTCCGCCATGGATGGAACGACCCCACTACCGTCATCACCAACACCAGTGAGTGCCATGGCATACTCGTGGGGGTCGCACCCCGGATCTTCATGACGGGCAAGTGGGGCGGCTTCACGGTCACACCCCACTTGAACCTGGCGGCGTACTCTGTCGGAAAGACGGTTCACGCCTACAGCAGCGAACCGTATGGAGGATCCCCCGTCTCGGACTACGGATCAAGTGATTTCTCGGATCTCTCGACCGTGTTCGAACCCGGTTTCAGCGCGATCCTTTTCAGTGACCTTGAGATAGGCCTGGTGCTGTGGATGAAGGGCGCACACCGGCAGACCCGCACGCCATGAACGTTGCTCAGGCATCGGCCACGAACGATCGATCGTTCATTACCCGGGATCATCCTCACACCCGCACACGTCTGGCCTGCCGCACCTTCGTTCGGTGAAGTCCAAGCTGCTCAAGTTCATCCCCGCCCGCCTGCGCAACCGCTACGGTCTGGGCATCGGCGTATTCCTGTTGTACGTGTGCTTTTTGAGCGACTTCGACCTGTACACCACATTGAAGCTGCGCGCAGAGCTGAGCCAGAAACGCAGCGAACATGAGCGTTACGAGCGGGACATCAAGCAGGTGCGCGCGGAGTTGCAGGAGCTGAACGGCGACCTGGCTTTGCTGGAGAAATTCGCCCGCGAGAAGTACCTGATGAAGCGCGACAACGAGGACGTGTTCGTACTCGTAGCGAAGCAGTGAGCGACGGTATTGCGCGCTCAGAACCGCGCGGCCATGCTCACAGTGATGCTCGTATTGTCCTGCACCGGTCCGTGGACGCTTTCGTAGAGGTCATCCACGCCGTGGAAGGTGCGCCCTTCGAAACGGATGAAGGCGTCCTCCATCACGTTCAGATCGAAACCGAGGGAATAGCCGATGGTGGTGAGGCCGTGCGGAGTGCCGGTCGGCACGATCACCTGTCTTGGATCGGTATAATACTCGGCTCTGAACACGGTGGCCCACCGGTCGTTCCATTTGCGGCGAACGATACCGAGCGCCCCGGCCCAGCTGTCCCATTCATCGCTCAACGCTGACTCCTGCACCCCGGCGTCAGCGCCCAATTGCACGCCCCATTCGGAGCCTTCATAACTCCACCAGAGGTTGTTGAACACACGGTACAAGCCCGTACTGTCCGGTGTGTCGCTGCCGAGAAAAGTGCTCCAGTTGAGCTTCATGTCCTTCTTCATCATCCACACCACCTGTGTACCGAAACAGGGGATGTCATTCTGTACCCTTCGGATCCGCTGCCAACCATTGAGGAAGAGTCCGGCGAGTTCAAGTCGTCCGTTCGGCTTCCAAGTGAGCTTCGCACCGCTGAGGTAATACGGCGAGTTCTCCGCGATGATGCTCCTGGTCAGCGTCCAATCGTCAATACCGATAGCGCTCTCCATGCCGATATGCGAGGAGAATATGCCGGCGTCCAACCAGAGATCCCGCGTACGGCTCACCTTCATTCCGACATGCGCTTCGTACACATTCCGCAGGAGTTCCGGCTCCGCGATCAGGTTCGCTTGCGCGTACGTGCCGGTCATCAGGCCGAATGCCGCGCGAACCTTGTCCTTCATATAGTCGAGCTTCACCAGACCGAGGTTCAGATCCACCTCACTATGCCGATCGTACTGGTAGAGGAAGGCCGGTCGGTCATCATCACGCGAATGGCCGAAATCATAGGCGTAGTAGACATCGATGAAGCCCGAGATCTTCAACGAGTCCTTCAGCGAGACCGATCGCAGTGCCAACGAATCCGGGGAAAGAGCGACCGCGCCCCCCGGAAATGATGCGAGAAGAAGGGCGGCCCAGCGCATGAGCATCCGGATCTCCGCGAGCGAATGTGCCCACGACACTTCGGGCGTCATGTACTAGTGATGATGGCCACCGGGCCCGTGCACATGCCCGTGGCTGATCTCATCAGCCGTGGCTTCGCGCACATCGGTGATCTCCACCTCGAAGTTGAGCGTGACGCCCGCGAGCGGATGGTTGCCATCCAGCAAGGCGTGTCCGTCAGCCACTTCTCTTACGGTGAAGATGCCGTGCTCACCGGCTTGGAACTGCATTCCAGGCTCCACCGTGTTGCCACCGAAGCGGTCCAAGGGAACGCGTTGCAACAGGTTCTTGTCGAACTCGCCATAGCCCATGTCGGGCTGCACCACGGCAACGAACTTGTCCCCGGCCTTTTTGCCTTCCATCTGCTGCTCCAGTCCGGGTACGATCTGGTGGCTGCCTTGAATGAAGGCGAAGGCGTCCTTGCCAACGGAAGAATCGAGGGTAGTGCCCTCATCATCGCGCAGGGTGTAGTGGAAGGTGACGACGGAATTCCAAGTGATGTTCATGGGTTGCCGCCGAAGCCCTTGTGCGATGACGGGCCGCCAAAATAATGGGCGGCGTGTTACGGTTTGCTCACGACCCAACAGGCTTCCATCCGGCCTGTGCCAAGGTCTCCTCCCCTACGACCGTTCAGCTGTCCGCCAAGCCTGCGCGCATCATGTACGGAGGAATGCGGCTGCACCTGTTCCGCGATGGCCGATCTTCGGCGCGATGGAAAAGCTGTTCAGTGCATTCCCCCCCGCCACACGTTCCCAATGGGAGGCGGTCATCAAGAAAGAGCTCAAGGACAAGGATCCTGGTACGCTCAACGTGAACGTGCAGGGAACAGAGCTTCCTCCGTTCCACATGGCCACTGATGGCGAATCGTCCGCACTGAGACGTCGGGGAGTGAAACGGTCCGGCAACGAGTGGCGCGCAACGATCGAAGTCAACGCTGGAGATCCGAACGCCAATGACCTTCTTCTCGAAGCACTCATGGGCGGGGCGGATGCCGTCCGCGTTACAGGCGATGATGCTTCCGACCTTGCCGAGGTGCTGAAAGACATCCTGCTCGGCGCCCTCGATGTGCAGGTGAGCTCCGGAACACGCGGCATTCTGAGTTGGCTGTTGAAGGAAGCCGCACGGCAAGGATCTGCCCCCTCCGATCTCAGTCTTTTCGTGGGTCTGCCGCATGATACAGCGGACCTCATTGAGGTGAATGCCCTGTTGCAGGCATATCCGAAGGTCCGGCTGTTCGAAGTGGATGACCGGCAGCACGGTGCGACGTCGACGAAAGAGGCCATACTACGCGGACGCGAGCGCATCGAAGCGATGCTGTCCCAAGGTCTTTCCATCGATGATGCGTGTGCCCGCCTCCAATTCCGCATCCATCTGGGCGATGACCTGTTCCTGGAAATCGCACGACTGCGCGCTTTCCGCGAGGCGTGGGCTGCGGTTGTCGATGAATACAAACCCCAGCACGAGTGCTCGCACAACACCTGGGTGCAGGCGGTCGTCACCTATCCGAACGACGCGAAGTCGCCTTACGATAATGTCATCCGCGCCACGCTACAATCGATCAGTGCGATCACCAGCGGCTGTGATGGTCTCACCATTCCCGCACCTGCTCTGCCTGAAGGCGATGTCCTCGCGCGCCGAATCGTTCGCAACATCCACAACCTGTTGCGCGATGAATCGTTCCTCGCTCGCGTGGCCGACCCGTTGGGCGGTTCTTACACCGTTGAGCAGCTCACGAGCTCAATAGCCGCGAGCCTTGAGCCACCAGCCGCGAGCGCTGGCGGAGACGGCAGCAAGCTCGAGGCTCATGGCTCAAGGCTCGAAGCCGGCATCCCCAACCGCGAAGAACTCCCCCTCAAGCCCTTCTACACCCGTGTGGACCTCGAAGGGATGGAGCACTTGAATTACGCCGCCGGCATCCCACCCTACCTGCGCGGACCCTACGGCAGCATGTACGCTATCCGTCCGTGGACGATCCGCCAGTACGCGGGCTTCAGCACGGCCGAAGCGAGCAATGCCTTTTACCGCCGCAACCTCGCGGCAGGGCAGATGGGATTGAGTGTCGCCTTCGATCTCGCCACGCACCGAGGCTATGACAGCGATCATCCGCGCGTGAAAGGCGACGTGGGCAAGGCCGGCGTGGCCATCAGCAGCGTGGAGGACATGAAGATCCTCTTCGACAGCATTCCGCTGGACAAGATGAGCGTGAGCATGACCATGAACGGCGCCGTGCTGCCCATCATGGCCTTCTTCATCGTGGCCGCGGAAGAGCAGGGCGTGAAGCCCGAGGACCTGCAGGGCACCATCCAGAACGACATCCTCAAGGAGTTCATGGTGCGCAATACCTACATCTATCCGCCGGGGCCGAGCATGCACATCGTGGGCGACATCTTCAGCTATTGCGCGAAGAAGATGCCCAAGTTCAACAGCATCAGCATCAGCGGATACCACATGCACGAGGCCGGCGCGCCAGCGGACCTGGAGCTGGCCTACACGCTCGCCGACGGCATCGAGTACGTGCGCACGGGCATTGCGGCCGGCATGCAGGTGGACGAGTTCGCCAACCGCCTCAGCTTCTTCTGGGGCATCGGCATGGACCTCTTCATGGAAGTGGCCAAGTTGCGCGCGGGCCGTCTGCTCTGGGCCAAAATGCTGAAGGAGGTCGGCGCCACCAACCCGAAGAGCCTCGCGTTGCGCACGCATTGCCAGACCAGCGGCTGGAGTTTGACCGCACAGGATCCCTTCAACAACGTGGCACGCACCACGGTGGAAGCGCTCGCAGCCGTGCTCGGCGGAACGCAATCGTTGCACACCAACTCGCTCGACGAGGCCATCGCACTGCCCACCGACTTCAGCGCCAAGATCGCCCGCGACACGCAGCTTTATCTGCAGAAGAACAGCGGCATCACCAAGTGGATCGATCCGCTCGGCGGCAGCTACTACGTGGAAAGCCTCACGCACGAGCTGGTGCACAAGGCTTGGGCGCGGATCAAGGAGGTGGAAGAGCTCGGCGGCATGAGCAAGGCGATCGAGACCGGATTGCCGAAGATGCGCATCGAGGAAGCCGCCGCGAAACGCCAGGCCCGCATCGACACCGGCAAGGACAAGATCATCGGCGTGAACGCCTTCGTAACGGAGGACGAAACGAAGATGGACTTGCTGGAGGTGGACAATACTTCAGTTCGCGAATCGCAGGTCACCAGACTGAAGCACATCCGTGCGAGCCGGGATGAGGGTGCGGTGCAAGCGGCTTTGCAAGCGTTGGCGAGTGCAGCCGCGAGCCATGAGCCACGAGCCACGAGCGCTGGCGACGACGCAAGCAAGCTCGAGGCTCGTGGCTCAAAGCTCGAAGCCAACTTGCTGGAGCTAGCGGTTACCGCTGCCCGCGCCCGCGCCACTTTGGGAGAGATCTCCGACGCCCTCGAAAAAGCCTTCGGTCGTTACAGCGCCACCATCCGCAGCATCAGCGGTGTTTACTCAGCGGAAAGCATGCAGGATCCCGAGATGAAGGAGGCCATGCGCCTCGCCGATGAATTCGCGAAAGCGGAAGGACGCCGCCCGCGCATCCTGGTGGCCAAGATGGGCCAGGACGGGCACGACCGCGGCGCCAAGGTGATCGCCACCAGCTTCGCCGACATCGGCTTCGACGTGGACATCGGCCCGCTGTTCCAGACGCCTCAGGAAGTGGCGAAGCAGGCCATCGAGAACGACGTGCATGTGCTGGGCATCAGCAGCCTCGCCGGTGGCCACAAGACCTTGGTGCCCGAGGTGATCAAGGAACTGCGCGAAACGTACAAACGCCCAGACATCCTGGTGGTGGCTGGCGGCGTGATACCGCCGAACGACTTCGAGTTCCTGAAACAGGCCGGCTGCTTCGATGTGTACGGGCCGGGGACGAAAATTCCGCATGCGGCGAAAACGATCATCGCGCGATTGATGAAAGGTGGATCCTGATCAACGTCGCCGTAGCATCGACCCAATTGATCGACCCGCGCTGCCCACCGCAACGAAATGGAATACCCGCCGAAATACACTGCGGAAAATCCGGCGGTGCTGGCGATGACCCCATCCACAACCTGACCTCGCCTGATATCCTAACCCAACAGAATAGCATGGCCACATCAGACGCCCTGACCATCCCCGCTGCCGCAACAATGGATGAAGGCTCTTTTGAGCTTCTTCGAATCTGGGTAGCCAACCGTGGTCAGCATGTAAGCCTGAAATCAGGAGTTTGGGAAGATCCTTTCACTTGGGGGATCATGTTAGCTGATCTCGCGGGGCACATTGCCAATTCGTTCGACCGTCAAAATCCTACCGAACGCCAGGAGATAGTCGAACGCATTAGGGCTGGATTCGACGCTGAGATGGATTCGCCGACCGATCAACCCACAGGCTCGCTTATTGAATAAGGGTCCGTGGAGCAACCATCCAACTTTCGGAGCAGGCCCGGCATTTCGCGTTAGTGACAGCAGCGAAAAGCCCGGAGCCATCTTCGGCGAGTCTTAGCGCATGGCCCAACGGCGAGTCTTCAAGCCGGAACGCCCAACGCACCCACTCTCTACTTCCTCCCCTTCAACTTCTTCGTTGTCCTCAGCACCTGCTTCTGCTCGGAGGCTATCCGGCGTTTCACCTTCTCCACATCCTCGGCGGCTGGCAGGTCTTCGGGCTTCACGCCGCGCTTCAGGAGCATGCTGCGCACCTCCCAGTTGTTGTCCACGTGTTCACGCGTGATGGCGCGGTCGCCTTTGAGGTCCTTCTCCTGCACGTTGTGGCTGGTGAGTTCCGCTGCGAAGTCCTTGGCTTTGATGGTGAGTGTGGGCAGGAAGTCGGAAAGGGGCCGGTTCTCGGGAACGCCGAGCCGCTGTTTCATCGCTTGGGTGCCGTGACCACCGAACAAGGCGCGGTCACCTTCGTGCCGGATGTTGCCGAATCTGGGCTCGTCTACGCCACGTTCGAAGATGAGCCCGCTGAGTTTGCGTTCGTCTGCTTGAGCTTTTCGCGGGCCATTACGCAGTCGGCCTCTTGGAGCCGCAGCTCGATCATCTCCTGGCTGGGCGTTTGCACCGCGAAATAGGTTTGTGCAACGGCGATCTCGGACTTGGCAGGGTCGCCGTTCTGGGCGATGAGGTAGCAGGTGTAGCGGGTAAGGGCGAAATCGTCGATGGAGCGCTGGGCTCCGCTGCCGACCTCGACCATTTTACTGACGCCAGTAAAATGGTGCTCCGGACTTTCCCCGGCGTTGGTGCAGGCTTCCCGCGCGCGCTCCACCACTTGTTGGAAGTTCTGCCAGTTGGCATAGCCGAAGATGACCTGCAGGTCACGGGCGCTCCAGCACTCTACATCCTCCAGCGTACCGCTGGCCGCTTCGAAGCGCTGGCAAAGTTCATTGATGAGTGCCTTCTTCATAGGAAAGCGGGCTGACGGCTTTTCCGTCGTTGTCCGCTTCACATGATACGAATACGCGAAGCCGGATCGCCCGGTTGTTGAAAAGATCCGGTCCACAATGAGGTGCGGCCCTGTGCGCGAGCGCGTGAGGGACATGAGCGGAAAGCCCGCAAGCGAGGAACGAGCGAGGACTTGAAGCGTTGGCCCGACCCGGCTGCTCTTGAGCCGGAGCACGCCCAACGCACCTTCAAAACAATCCTACCTTCGCTACTAAGCGTTTGATCACGGCCACAACTCCGCTGGCCAAAAACACCCTCTACCTGCGATCGCTCGGCGCAGCGAACGTGAACATCTTCATCAAGTAGCCGCACGCATTCCCCATGGCCGCGAAGTTGAACGCCGCCTGGCACGCGAAACACCCGATGCCTACGAAGGCCACCTTCGAGCAGCGCGCCAAGTGGCACGTGGCCCACGCGAAGCACTGCGCTTGTCGGCCGATTCCAGCAAAGCTGCTCGTTGAGATGAAGGCCAAGGGCATAGCTCCCTGATCGGACAACACGTCATCGACCGACCCTCGCGCTACTTCACCAACTTGAAGGTCCGCACCGTCTTACCGTCCGATACGCGCAGGAAATAGGCACCGGTGCCAAGGAAGGAAAGATCCTGTTGCTCCACGTGCATACCGGACCAGATGGTGCGGCCTGTGGCATCCAGGAGCGCGTAGTCCTCTGTCCCGATCGTGTTGCGCAGGATGATCCGGTCGGTGAAGGTCACGTCCATCAACTGCACGGCATCCATGGGGTGATCCACGATAGCGGTGGACCCGCTCCACGAGATGATGCAGATGCCACCACCTCCGGTACCGACCGGAGACCCGATGCCGTTTCCGCCACCACCTCCTCCACCGTACGCCACACCGCTACCGGCAGGGTTGGTCACGGAGCAATTGTTGTCCGTGAAACCCGCGCCCTTGCCTCCATCCCCTCCTGGAGCACCCCCGGCCAGGCCAGCAGAGCCTCCTGGGGTCAGGCAGTTGCTCCCGTTCCAAACAATGGTATTCCCACCGGCGGTACCGTTCGCCGCAGGCCCTGCAGCACCGCCCCCTCCACCGCCGAAATAGGTATAATAACCACCACCACCCGCACCTCCGGTCCTGGTCACTTGACCGCCCATGCCCACACCGCCCGCACCTCCACCACCGATGCTGGGATTGGAAACCGTTGTCGCGTTCCCACCCGCACCCGCGAGGATGCCGAGCCCACCGACGATGGTGGCCAACTCGCTACCTCCATCACCCACCACGATGGACAAGGTGGCACCCGGGTTCACGGTATAGGTACCTCGCGCATAGCCACCACCTCCTCCACCGCCACCACCATTGGATGCCCCGTTCCCACCCGCACCGACAAGCTCCACCGTGATGGAAGTGACACCCGCAGGAACCGTGAACGGACCGGAAGATGTGAAGACGACCTGCGCGCGAACAGGACCGACAAGTACGGCGAGGAGCGCTGCGGAGAAAAGATGTTTCATGGTCTGAGGGGGCATATGCGGTCGGGCGGGATCGGAGCACCCGCAAAGTAGATCCGCGTGCCGCTATATTGTCCTAGCCATGGACCGTCCAGCGCATCTTCCTACTGCGTCCTTCTTCATCGATCGTGCACGACCGTCACCAGAGCAGCCGCTCGTGGTGTTGCTCAGTGCTTGCTTGGGAGGCGTTGGTTGCGGGGTGGACGGCAGCACCAATGGAGACCATGCTTCACTGCGTTCGTGGCTTGTTCGACCGGAAGTACGCTTGTTGAAGTTCTGCCCGGAGGACTTCTCCTTCGGGACACCGCGCATGACCCCCGACAGCCATGGTGGCAACGGCTTCGATGTGCTGGATGGCAAGGCGCGGTCGCTGGCTGAGGACGGCACTGACTGGACGGAAGGCATGGTGCGCGCTGCATATGCGATGCGCGATCTGGCGTTGAGGGAGAAGGTGGAACTCGCCATCCTGATGGACATCAGTGGTGCCTGTGGAAGTACCGTGACCTACCTCGGATCCCGCTTCTCGGAGAACAAGCGGTACCAACAAGGTCCCGGCGTTGCCGCTGCGGCATTGATACGGGCGGGTATCCCGGTGATCTCCCAGCGGGATGACCGATCGCTTCGCATGTTGCGCGACCTGCTCGATGGCACGCACACGCTTACCAACGAACGCGACCACTGGGAAAAGGAGTGGTACCAAGGCTATTTCACCTTTCGTGTCCATCTTTGAAGCAAATACACCCATGCGCAACACGCTACTCTCTCTGTTCCTCGGTCCGCTTTCGTTCGGCACTATGGCGCAGGACTTCGCCACGGTCTACGTAACGCCGCCCACGGACGGCTGCAACGGGGTGTGGGCCGTGCAGATCACGAGCCTCTACTGCACACCCGTGTCACCCTACGCCTTCGTGGAGGAGCCCAGTGGCTGCATCCAACTCACCAACTGGGTTGAGCAGCAGGGCAACTTCCTCATCCCGCTGTGCGCCATGCCTTGTTCGCTGACCGTGACCACTGGTGACGGCGTAACCTGCTCCGGCTCCACATCGGACGCACCCATCGGCATGGAAGAACACTCGACCGCCGAACTGAACGTGAACGTTTACGATGCGGTCCTGGAGGTGACCAGTTCCGCGCCGCTGCCCACGCTGACCGCCCAAGTGGTGGACATGGACGGCCATGTGCTGAGCACGCGGACCTTGAACGCGGGCAGCACTTGGCGCCTGCCGACCCCAGCGGCTGCGGGAGCGTATGTATTGGTGCTGCGCAGCCCGGAGACTTCCGTAACGAAGCGATTCGTGGTGACGAAGTGAGCAGCCGGAATGGCCAAGCTCAAGCTCGACCTGCATGACATCTTCAACAAGGGGAAGGACATCGACCGCGCGCTTGAAGACATCATGCAAGAGGCGGTTGACAAGCGCATCCCGCTGGTGGAGATCATTCCCGGCAAGGGCAGCGGGCAGTTGAAGAAGAAGGTGATCCACTTCCTTCAGCAGCCCCACATCAAGAAAACATACCACCGCATCGACAAGGATCGGGACAACTTCGGAAGGCTGTTCGTGCACTTCAGGCACTGAACAAGAGGCAATTGAGCCGGACTGAGGTCAGTCAATAACTTGCACACATGAAAGCGAGGCTGATGTACGTCCAGGTCGGCGGTCTCAAAGGCCCGGCATGGATAGGGTATGTGGAGTTTTCACGCACCGGAAGAACGGCCTATTTCAACGGACGATGCTTCTCTAAAGGCCGAGGCTGGGCCCACGATATCAACACAGGAGAGATCGGCTGGATCACGGGCGTAAAGAAACGTGGGAGCAACCGGCACGAATTCGGTGGCGGTAAGATCCTGGTGGCGCGTGATGCCTTGGCAGAATTTCTCGCGCTCAAGGGTTGGGCGAAACTCGAGAGCGGTTATGGGCTCTTCGACCCGCAGCCGGCACCGAAGGATGTGGAGGTTATGACTGACAAGCTTGAATCCGGTCAACCAAACCTTCCTATACGCAGAGTGGTACCGCGTGCTGGAGCGGAGAACCGCTGAATATGGCCTTGGTACAGCCCAAGGGAATTACATAGAGGATCTATTAACCTCTTGTGGCGAACCACAGGTGGTGCTTGGTGCCCTTGTCGCGGTGCGCGAACACCTTCACCTCATCCACCTTGAAGCCTACCTTCTCCAATCGCTTGGTGAAGGGCCGGTCCGGATCGGTGGACCAAACGGCGAGCACTCCCTTCGGACGCAACGCGGCATAAGCGGCGAACAGACCGGTGAGTGAATAGATGCGGCTGTTGGCGGCTTGTGTGAGACCGACGGGGCCGTTGTCGGTATCCAGAAGGATGGCATCGTAGGCATCACGTTTCTCGCGGATGATCGCGGCAACATCCTCCACACGCACCACAGCGCGCGGATCCAGCATCGGGTTGCCGGCGCGTTCGCCCAAAGGGCCTTGGTTCCACTTCACCACTTCGGGAACGAGTTCGGCCACGACCACCTGCCCACGGGCACCTATGCGCTTCAGTGCGGCGGCCAGCGTGAAGCCCATGCCCAATCCGCCCACCAGCACACGGGCCTTCGACTTGTCAGCGATCCGCTTGATGGCGAGTTCAGCGAGCGCGTCCTCGGAGCCGTGTACGGCCGTGGTCATCAGGTCGCCGCCGATGCCGACCACCTCGATGCTGAACTCATCCCCGCGTTGGTAGAACCGCAATTCCCCGCCATTCCCGGGTATTTGGGCCGTATCCAACAACTTGTTTATCCGCATCCGCATGCTTGGCCAGCCGTTGCGTGAATGCGCGGGCGGGGTGCAAGGTCAGGAGAATACGGCTGGCGCGATCAGGCCACCGGCTCCGTCTCCCACTCCCGGATCTTCGCCTCGTTGAGCTTGACGAAGGCGTCGAAACCTCCGGCCTTGCTCATTTCCAGGGATCTTTTTGCCGCTTCGATGGCCTCCGTCCTGAAGCCGTTGGCCGCATAGAGCAGGGACAGCGTGCGCACGGTGAAGAACTTCGGTTCCACCGCCACGCTCCTCTTCGCCCATTCCAACGCCTGCGGCAAGCGCACGCCGCGGTCCAAGCAGAGGGCTGCAGCGTTGTGGTAATTGCCCGGTGTGGCATCCGGTTCGGCGAGCGCTTCATCGATGTTCTTCAACGACTGTTCGGTGGCGGGCGCTTCGATCGTGAACGCCACGCGCGTATTCTCCCAGGTCATGGCCAGCGTGGCCGCATCCGTTACCAGATGATCGAAACCGATGGTGAAGGTCTCCACGAAGGGGACCTGCTCCACCGGGAGTGAAAGGGACAGCACGTTCAAGCTCTCGTCATAGGGTGCCGCCAGGATGGTCTTGGTCGTCTTGTTCAGCAGCACACGCCACTCCTTCGGTCCGGGGAACGAGAGCAACGCATATTGGCCAGCGGGCACCGTGGTGCTCTCGATGATCACAGGTGCTTCAAAGGTGATGTAGCTGCCCGCGTTGGCAGCCGTGCGCCACACTTGGCCGTAGGGAACCAGTTCGCCGAACACCTTGCGCCCTTTGGCACTGGGTCGGGCATAGCTGACCTTCACGTCGGTGACGCCAATGGTCTGTTCAACAGTGGCCTTCGGGCTGTGCAGCGGGAGCTTGGGGATGATCATGGGACTGATGATGTATCGAGCGGACAATGTACTCCCGGCTATTGACGGGATCCACCCGCGATTACTTTGGAATGACGGAAAATGAACCGCACGGCCAGCGCAGTGCCTCCAAGGTCGCTTGGGTGAGTAGCTGGTGCAACGCCTCATCTTTGTGCCAGCTCCGCATGAACCATGACAGGAACCAGGAACCCCTACTACTCGCGCACGGATGGTTCTCCTCTGAACGTGACCGATGCCGAGTGGCGGCGGGTGCTCCCGGAAGATGTCTACGCCATCGCCCGGGAGGCGGCCACGGAACGTCCATTCACCGGAAAATTCTGGGACTTCGAGGGGTTGGGCATGTATTACTGTGCGGTGTGCGGCAATGCGCTTTTCCGGTCGGACAGCAAGTTCGGCAGCTCGTGTGGGTGGCCGAGCTTCTTCGAACCGTTGCGGAAGAACGGCGTGATGTATCTGCGCGATACGACCCATGGCATGGAGCGGACCGAAGTGCGCTGCGGCCGATGCGCGAGCCATCTCGGACATGTGTTCGAAGATGGCCCACCACCGACTCACAAGCGCTACTGCATGAATTCGTTTGTGCTCGACTTCGAGCCGGAAGGCTAGCCGACACCGAACCTGCGCCGAGCAACATGGAGGGTGTCCCGCGTAGCGTTCGTGATGTGATCCGCATGGTATTCTGTCCTGCGAACACGAAACATCCCAAGCACAGCCATGCTCAGCGCAGTCTACTCCTTCGAAGTGAAGCGCGAGCGGAAAGAGGAGATCCTGGAGGCTTGGGCCTTCATCACCCGCGATCCCATCCGCTCGTGCGGGAGCCTTCGAAGCCGGATGCACCGGGGCAAGGATGGTCACTTGGTGGCCTTCGCCGGAATTGTTGGCCGCATGTGACATGATGATGCGGGCCTGCGAGATCCCGCGCACGGACCGTGAGTCGGAGTTGATAACGAACCTCTAGGGCTCCCTCCGACGGCCTGACCGACAGGTGTCCACTGCCGTCCAGCAGCCCTTAACGATCATTGGAAAGTCACGCCTGTCATGGGGGTGGATGATAGGGCCTTTCGGGTTACCTTCGCAGGCCTTTTATCCGGAAAGCAGCACGGTTCTCCCTGCTACGCGATGCCGAACGAAGAGCAAGCAGACCATGAGCAGCCGTAAGAAGACGTTGATCCTCACCGCGCCGGAACCGAAAGCGGGAACCAAGTTCGTAAAGGTGCGCCTCGATGGCCGCACCATCGTGCATTTGAAGAGCATGAAGGCTTTCCCCTTCTGGAAAGGCCGCTATCCGAACGCGGAGGTCATCGAGTGATCGGCCTCCCGGCCAACCCCGATCGAAGTGATCGGATGTTCTGTTCGTCTTCCTTGCGGCACTGAAAGGCCACTTCGCCCGGCTCACGCATGTCCGCATCCATCTTGAAACCCGGCCGCAAAGCGCGCGCCGAACGCTCTTCCAACGGTCCGCGCGCCACCATTCGCGCCAACGCCGGACCCATGCCCGAAGCGAAGACCAAGGTGACCTGGGGCCAAGCGTTCCGGAAGTTCATCTGGCCACGCCGGAAGAACGTGCTCATCGGCCTCGTACTGATCGTGGTCAGCCGCGCCGCTGGCATGGTGCTGCCGGGTTCAACGAAGTACCTGCTCGATGATGTCGTGGCGAACGGCGACCTGGGCATGCTGAAGATCCTGCTGGTGGCGGTGATCGGCGCGTTGCTCATCCAGAGCGTTACGAGCTACTTGCTTACCCAATTGTTGAGCGTCGAAGCCCAATTGCTCATCAGTCAATTGCGCACGCAGGTGCAGCGCAAGATCCTCTCGCTGCCCGTCGGCTTCTTCGACAACACGAAGAGCGGGGCCCTCGTGAGCCGCATCATGAGCGATGTGGAAGGCGTACGGAACCTGGTCGGCACAGGTCTCGTGCAGCTCGTCGGCGGAACGATCACGGCGATCGCGTCCTTGGCCTGGCTGATCCACATCAGCCCATTGATGACGCTCTACACGCTTCTGCCGGTGAGCATTTTCGCGTTCATCGCCATGAAGGCCTTCGCGCGTATACGCCCCATCTTCCGGACGCGCGGAGTGATCAACGCCGAGGTTACCGGCCGCTTGACGGAAACGCTGAACGGCGTACGCGTGATCAAGGGCTTCGGTGCGGAAGAGCAGGAGAACCGCGCGTTCGAGAAAGGCGTGCAACGCTTGTTCGACAATGTGAAGTCGAGCCTGACGGCCACCTCCTTCATCAGCAGCATGAGCACCTTCCTGCTCGGCCTGGCGAGCGCTGGCATCATGGGCATCGGCGCTTCGTTGATGATCGACAAGGAGCTCACGCCCGGCGAATTCGTGCAATTCACTGTACTGCTGGGTTTCATGATCGCGCCGATCGTGCAGATGAGCAATATCGGAAGCCAGTTCACCGAGGCCTTCGCGGGCCTGGACCGTACGGAGGAGATCATGAACATGGAACCGGAGGATCATCCGGAAGAGCGGCCGATCGTGCTCGATCGCGTTCGTGGCGATTTCAAATTCGAGAACGTGTCCTTCGCCTATGAGGAAGGCAAGCCCGTGGTGCATGAGGTGAGCTTTGACGCGCCCGCTGGAACGGTGACCGCGTTGGTGGGCACTAGCGGATCCGGTAAGACGACCATCGCGAGCATGGCCGCGAGCTTCATCACACCGCAGCAAGGGCGTATCACATTGGACGGCCGGGATCTGAGCAAGGTGAACCTGGCGAGCTACCGCCGGAACCTGGGTGTCGTTCTGCAGGATGACTTCCTCTTCCAAGGCACGATCCGCGAGAACATCCTCTTCCCGCGGCCGGACGCGACCGAAGAGCAGTTACAACGCGCCGTGAAGGCCGCCTACGTGAACGAATTCACCGACCGCTTCGACGACGGACTGGAAACGGTGATCGGCGAACGCGGGGTGAAGCTCAGTGGAGGCCAGCGCCAACGCGTCGCGATCGCCCGTGCGATCCTCGCCGATCCGAAGGTGATCATCCTCGATGAGGCCACGAGCAGCTTGGACACCGAGAGTGAAGCACTGATCCAACGCAGCTTGAACGAGCTGATGAAGGAACGCACCACCTTCGTTATCGCCCACCGGCTGAGCACCATCCGCCAGGCGGACCGCATCCTGGTGATAGAGGACGGCCGCATCGTGGAGCGGGGCACACACGCTGAACTGATCGCGCTCGAAGGGCGCTACCACGAACTGTACACCTACCAGGCCCGGATCTGAGCCAGGCTATTCCACGGGCGGGAGTGCTTTCACATGCGCGCGGAAGGCCACGCCGTTCACCTGGCCCTCGCTCTTCCCGGAGGAGAACTCGATCCCCTTCACATCATATTGTGCGCCTTTGTGCGAGATGGCCTTCACGCCGAGCTGTTCGTCACCGTCGATGGCCTTCAGCTGGATGATGTTGCCTTCCTGTTTGGTGCCCTTCACGTCCAGCTTCCGTCCATCGGCCGTGAGCGCCTTGATGTCGTATACCGTGCCGTCCGCACCTACCGCTTTCACCGGTATGAGCGCATCATCGCTCACGAGCATTTTCACCGAAGCCTTCTTCCCATCGATGAGCGCCTTGATGTCCATGATCCAGCGGTCTCCGTTCTCCATGTACGCCTTCACATCATGCACTCCGCCGTTATTGTCGAGCGCCTTCACCGGGATGGAATGCCCATTGGTCCCGATGGCCTTCACGTTCCAAATGAAGTCCTCATCCGTAGCCAATGCCTGCGGCAAAGCCTTCATGTGCGCAGCGAAGCGCACGCCGTTGACCTCTCCTTCCTCAATGCCATCGATCATCTTCACGCCCTTCACATCGTGCATGCGTCCTTCGGGGGAGATGGCCTTCACGCCGTAGAGCTCACGGTCGGGCCCAATGGCCTTGATGTGCATGATGTGACCGGACCATGCGATGCCCTTGACGTCCAGCTTTGTTCCATCCGCTGCGATCGCTTTCACGTCCATCAGCTTGCCATCCGCTGTGATAGCCTTTACCGGAAGGAAGGCATCATCACTGACGAGGACCTTGATGGGCAGTTCGGTTCCGCCGACCAGCGCTTTGACGTCGAGCATGTGCGCATCTCCATGCTGGAGCGCCTTCACGTCATTGGGCCTGCCATCGGGTCCGAAGGCCTTCACATCGAGCGTGGTACCGTTCGGCAGGATGGCCTTGATGTTCCAGATACGCGCGGCATCTTGGGCGGTCGTGGTGAGACCGAAAGCGATACTCGCGAAAGCGAAGAGGTTCCGGAAGTGGCCCATGCTCGGTGGATATGTCCGTGAAAGTACATACGACCATCGGGTGCGGATGATGGCCGGCCGGAAGGCATCCACAGGCAACCGCTGAAGCAGTACACTTGCGAAGAACCCGATAGCGACCATGGCATCCTTCGACATCGTTTCCAAAGTGGACACGCAAACGCTGGACAACGCGATCAACACCGCGAAGCGGGAGGTGGAGACACGCTACGACCTGCGCGGCAGCAACAGCACCATCGAATTCGACAAGAAAGCGCTGACCATCAAGGTGGGCACGGAGGACCATTTGAAATTGGATTCCATCGTGAACATCCTGCTCGAGCGCAGTACGAAGCAGAAGATCGATGTGAAGAGCTACGACCTGAAGGAAGAGCCCCAACCCAGCGGCAAATTGCTGTTCAAGACGATCAAGATCCAGAACGGCATCGAACGGGAGAAGGCCAAGAAGATCATCAAGGCCATAAAGGAGATGAAGGTGAAGGTGGAAGCCCAGATACAGGAGGACCAGATCCGCGTGAACGGCAAGAAATTCGACGACCTGCAGGCGGTGATGGCGATGTGCCGCGTTACGGACTTCGAGGTGCCCCTGCAGTTCGAGAACATGAAGAGTTGAGACCTCCGGTCCCCGACCCGAATGTTGGCTAGCGGACACTGCCGCTTCGACCCGAGCATCCACCTTTGAGGCAACCTGCCATGCGCGCTACCCACCTCTCTACCGCTTTGGTCATCCCCGCGCTGCTGGCGGTGATCGGATGCGAGCACAAGGACACCGAGGATCCATCAGACACTGAACTGCTGGAACTCGCCATGGATGATGCGGGCTTCACTTGGTACAGGGAAAGCGACGCGCTACTGCCGAAGAGCCCGGGGTCAGGGCACGCCCAAGCCCTGTTGCGCACGCGGTACAACAGCATCGCCGCCACGGTGCTCGACACGAACGGGAAGGTGCTGCCGGACACCACCTTTCCTGCGGGCAGCGCCATCGTGAAAGAGCTGTTCGATGATGCCAGCACCTTGGCGCAGTATGCCATTCTCTTCAAGAAGCCGAGCCACCCCTACGCGGATGCGGACGGCTGGGTCTGGGGCTACGTTCGGCGGGACGGTGAAGTGCGAGAACCTTCGCGCAACAAGGGATCCGCCTGCCGTGGATGCCATGGTCAGGAGAACAACATCGACTTCACACTGATGAACGCGTATTTCCCTTGATCGGGCAGCGCCGGGCGATCTTCGCGCGTCAATCACAAACAACGGAAGCATGCGGAACCCTACGCCAATGGCCACCTTGTACTTACGCCGGTTTTCCACGGCCGTGTTCATCGCCCTCACCTCTCTTGGAGCGCACGCACAGACCTACTTCTATCTCGACCAGATTACCGTCGCACCCGCATCGCCCACGACGGCTGATGCGATCACCCTCACGGTGAACGGCAACCTGTCGAGCACGGTCGCGTTCATCGTTGGCACCAGCTTCGGCATCAATGGCAACACGGTGCAGCTCACGGTGAACGCCGCTGCGCAGGGCATCGGCTTGGATGTGCTCGTTCCCCATTCAGAGAGCATCCCCATCGGCAACTTGGCGGCAGGGACCTACACCATCCTGATCAGCGGTACAGCCGTTGCGGACCTGGCACCTTCACCCCAGCACCAGTTCGTGGTAAGCGGTGGAACGCCCACGGACTGCGACAGCTTGGACATCATCAGTGCACGATGGGGCGTTTTCTCCAACGAACAGATCGTGCTCACCGTGGCCAATGGCAGTTCCGACCTCTTCGACTATCCGGGTTTCGTGCTACTGGACGGTGAAGGGGACACGCTCGCGAAGGAGACCGTGAACTATTTCGGCATCAGCCAAGGGCCGCAAGAACACTTCTTGAACATCCTGCCCGGCGTGGTCATCGATGGCAACACGGTAAACGGGGACCTGTATCTCTGGTCCGGCTTCTACACGGAGCAGGAGTGCCAATGGGCGGTGAACTGGGACCTCTGTCCCGCGCAGGAATGCACTACGGTCATGCCCTATCTGTGGAATCTGGGCGATGCCCTGATCACTGTATCCGTTCCTTACACGTTGGAGAACGAGGACGGCTTGGAGCTCTCAGCAGGCACCTTCTATCTCAACATAAACAGCCAGAGCGTCTACGGACAAGAGGTCTGTCTTCCTCCGGGGAACTACACGTTGCACCTGGACCAGGTCGGCTTCGTGGGTGGCCAGCTCTATTATGGGATGACCACGTCCATGGCGAACAGCGAGCTGGTGCAGGAATCCTATGTGCAAGGCACCGCGGTGAATGACAAGGATTTCGCGGTGTTCGGGCCGTGCATTGATGCGAGCAATGGGATCGCTTCGCATGCCAGTGGATCCGGCCTGAGCTTGAGCATGGACGGCGATCGATGGATCGTCGGCGCATTGGACAAGTCACCGATCGGCTTGTTCCAGTTGCTCGATATCCACGGCCGGATCGTGCGCACCGGCATAATCAGTACCGACCGTGGTGGGATCGATCTGGCCGGACTGGCAACGGGGTCCTATGTGTTCCGGAGCGAACGGCTGGGATCCGTGAGGCTCATCCACTGAATTCCCGAACTGGGACGGAAGCGCGCGGGATAACTGGAAATTGCGAAGCGCGCCTTACGGGGCGCGCTTCGAGTATCCTGGTCTCCGAGCTTACGGGCTTGGACAGAGGCTTTTTCTGCACTTGGGCTTTTTACCTCCTGTGACCAGGGATTCCGTTGAACCGGTGTTTGGTCATGTCCGGTTCGTGGAGGTATAACGATCGGCTTCCGCCAAGGTTGCATGCGGCGTCAAAAAAAAGAGCCCCGCACACGGCGAGGCTCCTTGGAAGGAAAGGATCAGGACCGTCAATCCTTGGTGAAACGGCGGACGATCGGTACATCGGTCGTTCCGACACGCAACGAATAGCTACCGGTGCTAAAGGACCCGATCTCCACGTTCATCGAACTGCCAGCGATGCGGAAGCTGCTCACCACGCGCCCCATGGCATCAAGGATCAGTGCGTTTGCACCTTGAAGATGGTCAAAGAAGGTCAGCTCCAACTGACCGTTACGCACACGGGCTCTTGGGGCCGGTTGACCATTCGCACTGTTCAGACCGGTGGAAAGACCGCCCATGCTGCGGAAACTGAAGGCCTCGAGCATCACACCACTATCGAACACGCCGTCCCCGGCGTCAGCGATGGCGGTCTTGAAATGATAGGACTCCCCTGGTACGACCACTGCGAATGCGGTCAGATTCGTGGTGAACCCGTCATACGCCACGAACTGGCCAGCTTGCGCCTCGTTGTCCACGAAGTACTGCTGGTTCAAGTCGGCGTTCACGTTGTTGATGGCCACGGGCGTGGCATCCGGCAATGCGGCCACATTCTGCTGTGGTTGGTAGCCGGGGCCGCTCAGATAGATCGCGAAGACATCATTGAAGGCGGAACCCACGAACTCCGGATACTCCTCGCTGCCGAATGCGAAATTGAAGAGCAGTGTATCGCCGATGGGAACGCAATCGAACTCCAGCACGCAGGCATCATAGGTCGGGTACATGCCACCCAGTTCGGCGTTCAGGTCGAGATCGCCGGGTCCCATGGCCCCGCCACTGGCGAAGTTGGAGACCGGGCCCACGATGGCATCGGCGGCACCGCTGGTGAGTACCAATCCTTGCGAGATGGGCACCTCTGATGCGCCCGAAAAGTGCCCCATGGCGCTCGGAGGACAATTCACCGTGAGGTTGCTGATGGTGAGGTTCTGGCCTTCCAGCAGGTCGGTGATGAATGAGGCGGAAAGGCTGTCCATAACGGACAACTGGGCCACAGCCGGAGTGCCCAGCGCCACTACAAGTAGTGTGGCGGAAAATTGCTTCATGCTTTGAGCGCCGTAGCCCGGCGAAGGCGTTGGTTGCGGTGTTGGAACGCAGCCCGAAAGTAGCAGGAAGAGGGAACCGTTGGTCCCTCAGAAAACGCGGCCTCCCTGCAGGATCATCACGAAGATGAAGGTCATGAGGAAGTGGTGCATGAAGAGCAACATGGTCGCCCAGTTCAGCATGACCTTGCTGTTCCCTTTGATCTCCGGGAACAGCTTCTTGTTGTTGAAGGCGATGATCGGCAGGGGCAAGGTGACCAACAGGAAGACGATAGCCAGCGCGCGGAAGAGGAATACGCTCTCGAAAAGACCGAGGAAGAGGTGGGCATAGTAGAACGCGAGTCCAGTGAAGGACAGCAAGCCCAGTCGAAGGAAGAGTCTGGCTTCAGCGACCATCTTGTTTCGGGGTTCCATAGGGTAGACGCACGGCTCTAACGGGGTTGCGTCCGCATGGTTACGGTTTTATCAACAAGGACGCGGGAAATTGGAGGGCAACCAACACTCAACCCTTGCGTCGCGCGAGGTGCAGCAGGGTGCCTGTGGCCAGGGCACAGGCCACCAGGAAGATCCCCCATGAATAGTGTTCCGGCAGGTAAGCCCTGAGCTGGTCCAGCGCCAGATGGCCGGCCGAAGGCACGGTAGACGTACGGCCACCAGCCTTCAGGATATATCGGCACGGCTCCTCGATGAAGGTGTACAGGACAAGTCCGCCGCTCACGGCCAAGCCGATCCAATGCACGCGCATCGGCGTGAAGCGTGGATGGCTACAACGTTTCCAGAGGAGGATGCAACCCAATGCGATCATCCCGACCGACACGATGCACGGGGCCAGCACCGGCCCGACCCACACCACAGGTAGCAGGAAGAGGATGTCCCAATCCAGCAATGTCGCAGGCCAGTCAAGCACGGCCTTCAGGAACACGTAGTAGAAGATGTCCCACACGCCGAAACAGAAGCTGAACCATGCGAAGCGCTCCAACCGCTTGGTAGTGACCAATGCCGCCGGTGCCAATAGCATGACCATGGTAGCGAGCTCGCGGAAAAGTTCAGTAATGGCCACGTGCCGGGCGATCGGGGCCATGGGGAATTTGAACTCCACGGGGTAGTAGAGTTCACGCAGGTAGATCACTACCGCGCTTTCTAGGAAGGCCATGGCGATCGCATAGGCCGTCATCCACGGCAACAGCCGCAGCCATGATGCGCTCGTCCTCATGATCGGGAGCGGATCACCGCTGAAATTCCGCAGTGGTCCGAGCCGGAGATACGGAAGATGTCCAGACCATCCACGGCCAGTTCCTTGGTCACCAGGATATGATCCAGTGGGATCAGGGCCAACCCTGCGAAGGAAGGCCATGTGGCATCCGTATTGTCCGCATGTTCCCGCAAGCCGGTCCGCGAGCAGAGATCCACCAGGGCGTGGTCCCAACTCACCGTGTTCAGGTCGCCGAAAAGCACGACGGGCATCGGACTGTCGTTCACCACGGAAGCGAGTTCCTTGAGCTGCGCGTTTCGCTCTCGGTAGTGGCCATAGCTTCCAGGGGACGTTGCGTGCACACTCAACAAGCGCACGGGTCCGGCCGACGTGGCGACCTCCGCGCAGAGCATCGAGCGGCGTTGCAATGGCAGAACATCCACCCGGAGGAAGGGCAGGCGGCTGAAGAGCGCGATGCCGTAGCAGTTGTTCCGCGCAACAAGACGATGGTAGGGGTACCGATCGGCAAGACCTCGTTGAAGCACCGCAGCCCAGGTCGGGCTCACTTCCTGGAAGGAGATCACATCCGCGTCCGTTGCCATGGCAGCCGCGATCACCTCATCATGGTCATCGTTCGGCTGGAACACGTTCATCTGCGCCACACGGACCAGTGCCTCACCCCTATCAGCGCTGTCCGACTGCACGGTACGCTGCGGCGGGGAAGCCAGTAGCAACGCGACCAGCACCGCGGCCGTACCGCTCCACCAACGCCGGGTGAGGAAGGCGAAAGCGGCGATCACCATCGCGCAGAGCGACCATTGCCAGAGAAAGGACCGCGCGATCATCAAGAGGAAAGGGTCCGGTGCGAAGGCGAGCGCGCAGCCCAAGGCCAGCAACACACCGGCGGTGATCGGCCCATCGGTCCAGCGGGAAAGAAGTCTACGGATCATGTGTTCATATTCTGTTCAAGCGTGCGGATATCGCGGAGCACCAGCCAGAGCGGGATCGCGCCGATCCCCCCGAAAGTGGCGTCGACACAACGCCAGAAGAACGGGATGCCGCGCACGGGGCCCCAACCGAAGGCGAGCACCAGCACGAGTGCACAGCACCACAAGCCCCACTCGATGATCCATTTGTTCCGTACCGGATCGCGCAGTACGCCGAAGAAGGCGACGCCGATCACGATGTGCGCGAAAGCCAGCCAATCGGTACCGTAGAACAGGAAGGGGTACTTCCCGCCCACGTCAGCGATGGCCACTGCCGCGTTGTCAGCCCAAGCGTGCCACGGTCCGGACCAGTTCGAGGTCAGGTTGCTCAACCACCGGGTACCCCATTCCAACGGCACAGCCGTGAGCCCGCTGAACCATAACGCGGCGATGAAGAACAACGTCCAGTTCCGGATGCGGCGGCGGATGCGGGCGGTGTCCATCAGTGCGTCTTCTCGTTGAGCGCCAGCAGTGCGCGGTGTGTGCGTTCATCGGCCCAGGTCCAGCTTTGCCAGTCCTGATCCTCGTAGCGCTGTATGAATAGTTCCCTGCGTCGGTCCAGTTCAATGCCGAACACCTCGGGATCCAACTGCGTGACCCAACGCACCTCATTCTCCTGATGCTTGCTCATCTGTTGGCGGACCTTCTCCACATCCGCATAGAGCAACGGAAGCACCTTGTCGCTCATCGCGAGGTAATTGTCCACGTCGATCTCGCCTTGGTTCCAATGGGCCAGATTGTACCGGACGATGGTGCTGTCCCAGTCCATGGTACCCAAGCCCACCAGCATGGCAAAGGCCGCCCAAGCGTTCACACGCAGCAGGTAGAAAAAGGTCTTGCGCTGCCGGATCTTCACATAGAGCGTGACCAGTCCCACGAGCATGAGGATCAGGAAGACGATGACGCCGATGCGCTTGTAGGCCAGTCCGTGGAAGCTGATGTAGTGGTAGTTGCGCAGGAAGACGGAGATACCGAGGACGAAATTCTGCACGAGCCAAGCCGAGGCCAGCAGCAGAAGTGTCCTGTTCCCCGGATGGAAATTCAGGTTGCCGCGGAACTGGTGCAGAAGGATGCCCATGCTCAGCAGGATGCTCACGATCAACAACCAGGTGCCCTCATGCACGAACTCCTTCAAGCTCATTCCCGGTTCCACCTTGAAGCCGAACCAGATCCAATGGACATCGATGGCATTCACGACGAGCAACAGGGCGTTCACCAGCACCAATAACACAACGGCCATCCGGCGCTCGCGATCCAGCGCCGCCATGCCCAGCGGCATCTTCCAATGCGGCCGCTTCGACCGGACACGCAGCAATACTTCATTCAACCCGGATTCATGATCGGCGAGCCAACCTCCGATGGAACGCATCAACAAGGACGCCGCGAAAGCGATGGCGAACAGGAAGAAGAGCGTGTGCGGCGTGAACACCTCCTCGAAGAAGTCGGACAGCAGCTCACCAAAGCCGTCCATGAACCCCGCGGTCATCGCATCGAACCTGCTGTTACCCCCGCGATAGAGCTGGAAGAACGCGAACAGGACGATCAGCGGAATGATGGCGATACGGCTCCAGCGCCAACCCTTGCGGATAGACGGGGTGCTCGGCAGCGTCTCCCCGACTGCCGAAACCAGCCCGATGGGCGAAATGAACAGGTTCACCGCCCAAGAGATCAGTGCTGTCGCTGTGGTTCTCACACGCGGTGAAAGCACGAAGGCCGCACAGGTGAACAAGGTCGCGAAGGCCGCGATGATGGCGATGATGGAACCGTGCACCGTGACCATCACCGCGCTGATGAGCGCACCAGCGGCGCTCCATTTCGCCGTCGCGCTCCAGTGCTTCCAGCCATGATCGGTAAGCAGGATGGCGAGTACGAGCAGGGCGAAGAGCGTGAGATTGATACCAAGTTCCTGGTGCCAGAACAAGCGGTCGAAGACGACGGCCACGAGAAGAACGGTAAGGAGTGCGCTACGGGTGGTATTCATGTTTTCCGATGTTGGTGACCGACAGCGCTAACGGAGCTGGCGACAGAACCTTGCGTTGCCCGGGGGAACAGCGATGGCTCGTCATTGTCGAAGGTCTTTTTTGAGCAGCCGGTCCATGGCATCCAGATGGTCCTTGAACGCCTTTGTTCCCGCTACGGTGGCCTTGTAGGCCGTGTTCGGTCGATTGCCGACAAAGCGCTTACGCACCTGCACGTATTTCAGCGCGGTCAGCGCGGCCATGTGGCTGGCGAGGTTGCCGTCCGTCACACTGAGAAGATCCTTCAGCGCGTTGTGCTCCACCTGGTCGTTCACGGTAAGAACGGCCATGATGCCCAAGCGCACCCGGCTTTCGAACGCCTTATGGAGCCCTTCGATCATGCGTTGTTCTGGTCGCGCTCGTGACGCACCCACATGAGGCCACCGTACACGATGTGCAGAACGCCGAAACCGAGCGCCCAGAACATCAGTCCCGCACCTATCCAGAAGGTGGCCACCACGCCGAGCGCCAGTTCGCTCAACGCCAACCAACGGATCTCATCCAGCGTGTATTTGCTGGCGTTCAACAGGGCGAGACCATAAAAAACGAGTGTTGCGGGCGCCACGAGTCCCGGCAGTCCGTGATACATGAGCGCGAGGCATACGATACCCCCTGCCACGAGCGGGATCGACAGGTTCCACATCAACCGTTGCGCGCTGCCATCCCAAAGGCCTTGCCCCATGCGCTTGCTCCGTCGCCAGGTGAACCAGAACGCTCCCAGCAGTGCGACAGCGAGCACGACCACCGCATCGGAAAGCAGGTTGACCATCAGGCTGTCGCCCTCCATCAGCGTGTGGCGCGCGGCACCATAAGTCAGGTCGTCAGAAGGCGACCCGAGATGGCCTGCCACATGGTGCTGTGCCACCCAAGCCCCACCAATCGCTACAACCCCGGCGAACACGCCGCTCAATCCGCTCAACGAGATGAATCGCGTGCTTCGCTCCATGAGCGAACGGATGTGGGCGAGGTCCGAGCGGGGGTCGTTCTGATCCATTGCAAAGTACTTTGAGTTGCAAAGTAAAGAACGGCATCGATCCGCTCCAAGTATGTCCGTGAGGAATTCCATGATTGGTGAGTGGCGAGTGCTGATTGCGTTGGCCAGCATCGCCACTTTCGGACGGTTGTCAGCCCTCCTCAGTGCATGCTCAGGAACGCGAGCCCGGCCCCGGCCAGCACCGTGATGAAGCGCTTCGCATTGAAGCGGTGGTCCGGCGTGCTTTCGAAGATGATGGTGGTGCTGATGTGCAGCAACATCCCGATGGCCACGGCCAGCGCGGCATGCAGGAAGCCTCCGCCCAGACGTTCACCTCCGATAAGACCGGTGGCCATGCCGAGCGGCAAGGCGATCGCGAACACGGCGATCATCGTCCAGGAGCGAACGGCCGGGACCTCACTTCGGCGCAGCACAGTGGCCAATGCGATGGCCATGGGTGCTTTGTGCATGAGCACTCCTGCAACGAAGGGCAGGTTGGCGCGCACGGTGGCATCAGCGAAGGGCAAGCCCTCGGTGAAGGAATGCAGGCATAAACTGAGCAAGGTGGTCAGCGGCAGCGTGTGCGCATGCCCCTTGTGCACATGCACGTGCCCATGCTCTATGCCGCGGCTGAAGAATTCCAACACGACCTGCAGCATGAACCCCGCGAGCACCCATGGCCCGATGCCATGACCGCCTTGTTCATAGAGTTCCGGCAGCATGTGCACAACGGTCACGCTCAGCAAGAACGCCCCGCTGAAGGCGAGCAACAGCTTCACCAGGTCGGAGTCGGCCTCGCGCCGTTGCAACCAAGCCCCGGCCAGCAAGGGCAAGGCGACGAACGAGGCTATGAGGACGGCGATATCCATCACGGTTTTCTCGCCCATACGACGATACGGTCCGATGTCACGGGATCGAACGGATCAGGCTCCGGACCGTTCGTTATGGACTCCAACCGGAGACCGGCCTTCGCCACCATGTCAGTCACCTCTTCTACCGTCCATGCATGAACACGTTCGGTGAAGCGGTGCGAGCAGCCTTGATCATCCACATGGATATCCTTCACGATGGTATCCCCTTCAACACGGCGTTGCATGGTGAACCGTACGTCGCTCTCGATCTGGCAATCCTCCTGAACGAGTTCTGACCGGACGATCGCCCCGTTCAGCAGGTCGAGCACGAAGAGCCCGCCGGACTTCAGCGCAGCGGCGGCGGCGTCCACAGCGCGTTGATCGTCCGCGCGGTCGGTCGAATAGCCGATGCTCGTGAAGAGGCACACGACCGCGTCAAAACGGTCCTTCGCGAAGGTGGTCCGCATATCGTGCACGGCGAACGTCGCTTGAGGGCAATAGGTCCGGGCGTCGTTGATGCTCTCGGCGGACAGGTCTATACCGGTGACCTTCAACCCATGCTCAGCGAACCACTTGGCATGCCTTCCCCGGCCGCAGCCCATATCGAGCAGCTCCTCCCCATTTGCGAGCCCCGAACGCCGAAGGATGGCATGTACCCAAGCACGCGCGTCTTCCTCATCGCGATGCCCGTAGAGCAGCTTGTAATAGCGCGTGCCGAACCACTCGGTATACCAGGCCATGAGGAAAGAGGCCGCCGAAAGTACCATCCGGGGATCAGTGCGGGTCGAACTGCCTTCGCTGTCGCGCTGGGTCAGCTGAAGCGATGCGGCGCCCGCGGCTCGGTACTCCGGTGTTCATGGATCAGTGGAAAACTCCACTACTGACCATCCCTTGCTTCGACGAACGGGGGTTCCTTTGCGATGGGGGGGCATATCCGCCCAGCTGGACATTCATGCTGGAACGTGTTTTCGATCTGTACGATGAATTGGAGAAGCAGCGCATCATGCTGTCCTTCAAAGGCAACCTTTCGCCTGACCTGGTAACCGCGCTGCTGGGGCTTGTCGAACGGAAAATGGAAGTGATCGAAAGCGATGCGCGCACGCGCAAACGCGTGTTCAACGTGGTGATGGAATGCCTCCAGAACCTCTACCACCACAACGCCAAGACTCCGGTGAAGGACGGCAACGGTGCAGCGGAGGAAGCCCAGGGCGTGATCATGATCGCCCACGGCGAGAAAGGCTATTCCGTGCTCACCGGCAACTTCATGGCCAGCGAAGAGGTACATGGCCTGAAGAACCACTTGGACCGTATCAACGACTGCGAGCCGGACCAACTGCGGGACCTGTACAAGGAGACGCTGAACGACGGACGCTACGGCAAGGCGGGTGGCGGCGGATTGGGCATCATCGACATCGCACGCAAAAGCGGGCGTAAACTTGAATACGGTTTCGTGCCGCTGGATGAGGCCAACGCCTTCTTCAGCCTGAACGTGAACGTGACCGCTTGAACTGAAAAACAATGGCAGCCATTCTTCTGGAAGGATCACCCAAGACACCCACGGTCTCCTTCGACGACACCACGGGCCTGCTCGAACTGAAGGGCCGCAGCATCCCCGAGAACAGCATCGAGTTCTACAAGCCGCTGATCGATTGGATCGACCGCTACGCGCGCGACCCCAAGCCCAAGACCACCCTGCACGTGCAGTTGGAGTACTTCAACACCAGCAGTAGCAAGTGCATCCTCGACGTGTTCAAGAAGCTGGAGCTGGTGCGCACCACTGGTAATGAGGTCACCGTGCTCTGGCACTACGAGCAGGATGATGAGGACATGCTGGAGGCCGGAGAGGACTATCAGGCCATCATCAACCTTCCCTTCAAGATGATCCAGATCGAGGAGGTGGACGGAGGAAAGTGAGCTGCGCGAACTGCAAGAAGAAACCCCGGCGTAGAGCCGGGGTTTTCTGTTCTTGCGGAGGATGGTCACCCTTTCATGCGCTCCCACGGCTTCGTGCTCAGCCGCTCCATCAGCAGCGGGAACACATTGAACTTGAGCGTGAGCGCGAGGATCACGGTCATCGTCCACAGGAGGAGGATGTTGGCCCAGAGCGTTTGCACGCGTGCCCCGAAAACGCTCTTCACCGGCGCGTAGAAGTGCGCGGCGAAGAAGCCACCCTCGCGGGGTTCGAGGTAGATGGGATCGCTCTTCTGCACCAGTTCGCCGTCGGATTCAACGATGACGTTCACGTCGTTCTTGTTCGTCACATGGTCCGCGAGGCTCTCGTTCCGGAAATTGTCGAGCAGCTGGAAGTACGTGGTACGCAGCTCGGGGGTGGCGGTCATCTTCGCGATGAGCGCCTCCTTCTCTCGTTCGGCTTCACGGTACGCATTGCGGTAGTGACCGGTCAATGTGTTCAATGAAGCATCGAGCGCATCGAGTGTAGCGCCGTCCAGCCCTTCGGGCGTCAACTTGTCGATCTGCACGAAGGTGAAGCCTTTCAGGGACCGCATCTCCTTGGCGAGCTCATTGCGCACGAGCGTCAGGTCCTTCGCCATATCGGCCATGGGCACACCGTCACGCAGGGCCCGGCGCAGTTCGGAACTGCGGTCCTGCAGGTCGCGTACCCAAAGGTCCTTGCGCCAGTTGGCCGTCTTCATACGCTGATCGAAACCGTAGAAGACCTTCTCGTACTCGTTGTCCTTGTATTGTGACACGGCGAGACCTTCGTAGGCCCACCGGCTGGCCATGATGTTACCGATCCACGGCACGCTCTTCTCGCTGGAGAACCATGGATGCAGCTTGTCGAAGCGCACGATGATGCCGCTGAACAGGAGTTGCGGTATGATCAGCACTGGGATCACGATATAAATGACCTTGGCGCTGTTGAAGCTGGCGCTGACGTTCAGGCCGAGCACATTGGCGAAACACGCGGTGCTGAAGAATACCGCCCAATGCGCCAGGGTCATCCCGTGGAAGTCGAGCACGAGGTCGCCAACCAGCGAGAAGAGCAGCGTCTGGATGGCGCTGATGATGAAAAGCAGCCCGATCTTGCTGAGCAGGTAGCTGCTACGGCTGAGCGAAAGGAACTTCTCGCGCTGGATGATCTTCTTGTCCCGGATGATCTCCTCGGCCGCCACGGTGAGCCCGAGGAAAAGCGCCACGATCACGGCGATGAACAGGAACTGCGGCACGTTGTCGTTCCGGCGGAAGACGTATTCGCCGGCACCCGTACCCGTTCGATAGTACCGAAGGAAGAAGGCCATGACGAAGGCCAGGGCCGGTGCTTCGAGCATGTTGATGAGCACGTACTGTCGGTTTGCCAGTTTGCTCAGCAGGTCGCGCTTGAAGTACACGAACATCTGCTTGATCTTGTCCGGTGCCTTGAACGTGCTCTTCGGCACGGCGGTCCCATCGGCCACACGACCGACGCGCACCTCCATCTGGGCGCGGAACACTTCGTTCCAAGCCTCCGGGCTGATGCGCCGCTGGTCGGTCTCGTTGCCGTACTCGTCGACGATGCGCGCTTCGAGGATGTCGAAGATCTGTTCGGGGTTCACGTTGCCGCAGGCCGCACACTGGCCGACATCGCTGTTCACCTGACCGGTCACCTTCTTGAAGTACACCACGGCGTCCACGGGATCTCCGTAGTACACGGGATGGCCCTCTTGATCCATCAACAGCAGACGATCGAAGAGTTTGAAGATCTCCGAACTCGGTTGGTGGATGACGACGAACACGATGCGGCCCTTGAGCGCGAGCTCCTTCAGCAGGTCCATGATGTGCTCACTGTCCCGGCTGCTGAGGCCGCTGGTAGGCTCGTCCACGAAGAGCACGCTCGGCTCGCGGATCAGTTCCAGCGCGATGTTCAGGCGTTTGCGTTGGCCACCGCTGATGGTCTTCTCCAGCGGGCTGCCGACTTTCAGGTCCTTCGTTTCATAGAGGCCGAGCGTCTGGAGCAAACGCATCACGCGCTCGCCGATCTTCTCGTCCGTCTGATCGCCGAAGCAGAGCTTGGCGTTGAAGAAGAGGTTCTGGAAAACGGTGAGCTCCTCGATGAGCAGATCATCCTGGCTCACGTGGCCGATCACACCACGGATACGGTCACTTTCGTGGTGTACATCGATACCATTGATGGTGATCTTGCCTTTGCTCGGCTTGAGGTTACCATTGAGCACGTTGAGCAATGTGCTCTTGCCGCTGCCGCTGCCGCCCATGATACCGATGAGCTTGCCGCTCGTTTCGGCCATGTGCAATTCATGCAGCCCCACACGTCCGTTGGGGAACGCGTACTCGATGCTGTCCGCCTTGAACACGAGCCGCTCACGGCCTTCGCCGTTGAGGAAACTCGCGAGGATATCGCTGTAGTAGATGGGCTGCCCATGCGGTGGCCGCACCGATGCGCCGTTGTTCAGTACATAGGCCTGGTCGCGGTGGATGGGCTGGCCATTGAGCAGTACCCGGTCGCCGCCCTTGTAGCGCATGAGGTACAACCCCACGCTGGGCACGTGCAGCACGCGCATCTCGCCTTCCAGACCATGGGCGTGCAGGTGGTGCGCCTTTGCTGTAGAGGACTTCTCCGCCGCGTCGATGTAGAGCATGTCCGACGCATCCTGCCGGTCCTGCTCCGCTTCCACGAAATGCTGGCAACGCTGGAACTCGCTTTGGGCGATGTTGAACGACTCGGCCACCGTACTCACGAACTCCTGCTCCTGCTCCCCTACCTCACCGCCGGCATGGATCAATTCCAACAGGTGCACGAGCACCACGAACTTCTGGCGCTGCGTGAGCTCCTCGTTCACTTGCGCGCAGATCTTCAGCACCTTCACGCTGTTCAAGCTGGTGCGCTTGCGACCCTTCTGGCTGGCGCCACCGCTGCTGTGGAAGGCCGCTACGAAGGCTTCGAACACGGCCATGTGGGCCGCAGCCTGTTCTGGTGTGAACTGCTGCCGCAGGAATCGGGAAACGGCCTCGAAGCCGCTCTTTCCAGCAGCGCTTGACCCGTCCACCTTCGCGATGATCGCGAACAGTTGCAACAGGGCTTTGAGGATCTTCTCGCTCATCTCAGGGCACGCTCCGCACCGGCATAAGCCGGAAATGAGCAGCCCTTACAACGGAAGACGATGACCAAAGTTCCCTTGGACCGGAAGTGATGAGCGGCGAGTCGCGAGTGCTGGCTCCGACCAGCACCACTCGTCGCTCACTACGCACTACTACTTCTTGAAGCCGATCAACATCACCGCGCAACCGCTGGCGGCCTTGGTCTGATCAAGCTGGGCCTCGATGGTCACATCCATCGTGTTGGCGATCACCAGGTCCCAATACGGATCGTTGTTCTGCTCCTTGTTCGTGTAGAGCACGTTGCGATCCTTGTCGAGCACGGTGAAGATGAGATTGCCATCGCTGAGGCCGCTGCACGCGGCAACGCGGTAGGTAGTGCCGCCGAAGAGCGTCAGGCCGAACTCCGCCATCTCATCCTCGCGCAGGAGTGCGCGATAGAACTGGCCGTCAGGGATGTAGGTGGCCGCGATGTGCTTTTCGCAGATGCTGGCGATGGTGTCGCATTGCGCGCTGGCGAGCGTGCCGAGCAGGAGGCCGCTGGCGAGCAGGATGTGTTTCGTCGTCATGCGCATGGTTCAGGCGTTGAGCGTTGCGCGCAGGGCTTTCACCTTGTCGGCGATGGCCTTGAACTGTTCTGGGGTCATCGTCACGGTGGAAACGCTGTTCACGTAAGTGGTCTTCTTTGCCGCATCGGTGCTGGGCGGGCGGAACTCGTAGGTGGCTCCCACCCCAGCGTAAGCGCTGAGCACGTCTTTCAACCCGGAGACAAGGGGGCCATGGGTCTTCTCGGTGTCAGTGCTTTCGAGCAATGCGACGAGATTCTCGAGTGTCTTGCGCTGTTCACCCAATCGGTTGATGAGCGAAACATCGCTCTTCTCGTTGGTCCCGCTCAGCGTGAGGTACATGCCTTCGATCCATCCCCCGGTGAGTACCAGAGCGCTCACATCATCGCGGTTATTGTTCTTCAGATACTTGTCGGCCATGCGGAAGGCGCTGCCCGTGAAGCGCAGTAGGCTGTCCTCGTTGTTCAGGCTCTTCTTGAAACCATCGAGCATCTGCTGGTCGAACGCATTGGAAAGCTCGAGCTGGGCGCTCAATTTCTGTACGGTCTGCAAGGTGCTCAGCGCACGCTGCCCGTCCTTGTGAACGGTGACGTAAGCGAGGTCCGCGCCGAACGCGCCCAGGGCGAGGGCACGTTGGAGCTTGGTGGCCATTTTATCAGCGCCATCAGCGGGCATCGGGAGACCCTTCTCATAGGGCAGACCCGCTTTGCGGATCAGTAGAGCCGTTTGAACGGGCGACGGGATGCTGAAGAGCTTTCCACCGACCTTCATCAAGCTGGTCTCGGACTGTTGGGCCGTCGTGTCCAGCGTGTCGGCTTGCATGGACGGGTCCTTGGTGCCGTCCGCGCCACCACCGCAACTGAGCAGTGCGAGCGCGAACGCGGCGGACGCGGTCCATTTCATGGGGGTGTACGATAACATGATCCGCGCTAGGCGTTTGGTTCGGCAACGAAGGTAGAAGCGCCCCACAGGGGTGCCCCGTGGGCATGGCCTACTTTTCAACACCCTGTGGGGAAGGGGTTGGAAA
>JBGAJW010000126.1:0-2010 GCA_044224725.1 Flavobacteriales bacterium | reverse complement strand
CCGGCAAGGTCTTCTTGTTCCTCATTCTGTCAGCAAAGAAGGGGAGAATGGTGGTTGTACGCCCCGATATCTTCGCGCCTCGTTCGCCGGAGCTCGCGATGGGCGGGCGAAGGAGAACCCATTCGCCCAGCCATGCAGGAAAGCCGCACCGACCAACGCACCAAGACCCAACGCGCCATCGCGCTCGAAGAGCAATTCGGTGCGCACAACTACCACCCGCTGCCGGTGGTGCTGGACAGCGGCAAGGGCGTGTTCGTGTGGGACGTGGAGGGCAAGCGCTACTTTGATTTCCTCAGTGCCTACAGCGCCGTGAACCAAGGCCACTGTCATCCCCGGTTGGTGAAGGTGATGCAGGAACAGGCCACGCGGATGACGCTCACCAGCCGGGCCTTTTACAACAGCGTGCTTGGCGAGTACGCGCAGACGGTCTGCGAATCCTTCGGCTACGAGAAGATGCTGCCTATGAACACGGGAGCCGAAGCCGTGGAGACCGCGTTGAAGATGGCGCGCAAATGGGGCTACGAGAAGAAGGGCATCGCGAAGGACAAGGCCAAGATCATCGTGTGTGAAGGCAATTTCCACGGCCGCACCATCAGCATCGTGAGCATGAGCACCGATCCCGATAGCCAGGGCGGCTTCGGGCCGTTCACACCCGGCTTCGAAGTGATCGCCTACGATGACCTCGCTGCATTGGAGAAGGCGCTTGCCGATCCGAACGTATGCGCCTTCCTGGTTGAACCCATACAAGGGGAGAAGGGTGTGTTCACTCCGGCGGAAGACTACATCCCCAAGGCCATCGCCCTGTGCAAGGCCCGCAATGTGCTCTTCATCGCGGATGAGATACAGACGGGCATCGCGCGCACGGGCCGCCTGTTGTGCAGCGTTCCGGATGATGAAACGGACAAGTCCAACCGACCCGATGCGGTGATCCTGGCGAAAGCGCTGAGCGGCGGCATGTACCCGGTGAGCGCTGTGCTCGCGGACCACGACATCATGGACGTTTTCACACCGGGTACGCACGGCAGCACATACGGAGGCAATCCGATGGGAGCGAAGTTGGCCATCGAGGCGCTGGCCATCGTGAAGGATGAAAAGCTGGTGGAGAGCGCGGACCGTTTGGGGAGGATCTTCCGCGCAGAGATGCAGAAGTTGGTGGACCGCTACGACTTCGTGAAACTCGTGCGTGGCCGTGGGCTGCTGAACGCACTCGTGATCGAAGCGCGCACTGCGGCAGATGGTTCACCGAAGACCGCTTGGGAACTCTGCCTGCTGCTTCGCGACAATGGCCTGCTCGCGAAGCCCACGCACGGCGACATCATCCGTTTCGCACCGCCGTTGGTGATCACCGAGGAACAGATCATGGAGTGCGCGAACATCATCGCGCTCAGTGTTTCCCAATTCGCCTGAGCGCGTCGCTGGCGCAGAGCGCTCCGCGCGGTCCCTTGGTCACCGCTGATCCGGATACGGACTAGGGCTGCTTCGTCCGGTCCACCGTGTTGATCAGCTTGCCGTGATCATAGTGCAGCTCGCGGTAGATCTGGCCGTCCGGGGCATAGTCGTACTGGATGCCATGCTCCAGTCCGTTCTCCCAATGCTCCACGAATTTCTTGGTGCCGTTCTCGTAGTAGTAGGTCCACTCGCCGCTTTCCACGCCCTTTTCAAAGTGGCCCACGTATTCCATCTGGCCGTTCGGGTAGTAGACCTTCTCCATCACCTTCTCGGCCTCTTCCCCCTTGCCTTTCATGTAAATGACCACTTCCGGCTTGCCGTTGGGGTGGCTGCTGGCGACGTGCTTGTGGGTGGAACAGGAAGCGAGCAGCAGGCAGCCTGCAACGGCAGCAGGTAGCAAAGAGGACCGATAAAGTGGAGCGCGCATCGCGGTCGAAAATACACCGCGCTTCCGATCGACCGTCAGAACCAGGTGATCAGCTTCAAATTGAAGCGGCGGGGCGTCAGGAATTCCGGGATGCCATAGTAGCGCCCCCCTACGTCCTGCACCCAGCTGTAGTC